>NZ_CAXAOU010000012.1:0-195804 GCF_963970465.1 Pseudomonas sp. RL_5y_Pfl2_69
TGATCCACTTGCCGTTTTTGTTCATCCACCCCGGCGTGACGACCTGAATTTCCGTAACGACAAACTCGCTGGTTTGTTGGGAAAGTATTTCTTCGAGCATATCGATGTCACTAATCATCATGGTGCGCGGCCACACCTTGCCATCCAAGCACTCTTCAAGAACGACGTGATACCAAGGATGAGCCAAGTGGCGTTCAAATATCCGCCAGTTTGAATACCCATCCCCAAAGATATTAGGGGCGCCCTCGGCAAAGGCTTCATGACTTCTAAACATTTCGCATTCCCGTGGATCTACAGACCGCAGTTGCAGCTGACATCACTGATAAAGAGACAGTATCGCGGCGAGATTGGCCGACTTTTCGTCGCCGTCTCCCATCAAAACGTACACAGTATTTTTGGTTTCAAAGAGAAAGCCATCTTGGAATGAAATGGCCATGGTACTGCGCACCCAATTTCCGTAATCGAAGCGTCCTCGGCTGTCTAGGATGACTTTTTCGGCGAAAACAAAGAGCGGCAGGTGGCCATGAACGTGGATTTTAGTGAGATCCCCATCGCTCGCTATCGCGTGCACGATTGTCCACTGCTGGACGATGCAAAAGCCCTTGTTTGGGAAGCGGGTCTGAGCGATATGAATTAGCGCTTCTTGGCTTTCTCCAGATCCAGAGCGGGGCTCTCCGGTGGTAGAGAGGAGCTCGCTGGCTGCCTGGACTTTTTCGAATTTCAATCAAAAAACCTCTGACAATACATGTGATATGTTTGGATACTCAGGTCGCGAAAACTGCCTAACGCCCATCTCCAAAAGACTCTGAACCCATGATTGTGCGGCTTAACTCTGAGAAAGCGTCACCGCACATTTCCGATACTACCACCAAGCATGGTTTATCGGAAGATAGGCGTTATGGCTCTATCCTCGCTTTTAGGGCAGACCATGTCGCTTAAGAATGAGATCGCCGGAGCACTCAGGGCAATCCGGACAATCCGAGGATTTGACTATGGTGATTTGGCAGACGTCAGTGCAAAAGCAAACATAGGAAAGCTGGAGCAAGGAAAGAGCAATATCACGGTTGCGAAATTGATCGAGTTAGCAGATGCCCTCCAGTTCGATCCTATTGCTCTTATGGCCCTATGCGTCGCTATCCAGAAGGATGAACCTACCGACACCACTCTAGAGCGAGCACGTGCAGAACTTGAATCATTCAAAGCAGAAGGAGGAGAGGAGCTTGTCCGGCGTCAGCTTGCGGGCAAAGAGCTGAAAAAGAGGCCTGCGGGTAAGCCTGGCAATACCGAGAATGCCAATGCTGTAAGAGAACTGAAGGCTTTAGGGTTGAGTCAGGCGGAGGTGGCGCGGAGGCTTGGTTTGGCGAGCTCGACAGTGCATCGGTACTGGCAACAACCCACGTAGCCCATTCGGATATTAGGTGTACGAGCCAACGCAACACGACCCAAAGCCGAACTGAACACTAGGTAGGGATCAGCTAAGGCTGAAATTACCGAAACCAATAGCTTGGCCAATATAATCTTGCGTGTTGTGCAGGGGGACGGTTTTGAACGTGGCGATGCATCCATGGAGTTCGTCACTGTGCTGGCGATTGGGAAAATCCGACTGCACAAAGAGATTTATCAAAAGCTTCGAGCCAAAATCAAGCTAACGCTACAGGGGAAGGTTAGCCGGGGTTGCAGGGCATCAGGTGCCCATCTGTCCATCTAAGGCATTACTACAGCGATTTCTGGTGTCGAGCGGCGCCGAGGTCATTCGAGTCAGCGTCAAAACGGAAATCCGCTTCCTGGCACTCCAGGCGCGCCAATGAGAGACCGCCGAGCCACTACGCATGAAATGCTATGCGTGCGTGTCTCTTGATTAAGAGAGGCTCGGCTCCAGCCTTGATGATCGAGTCCTGGACTTAATATTCAAGACAGAGGGAAATCAAGCACATTACTGCCTTGCTCCAGCTCAGCTAATTTTTTTCTAAGCGTAAAAACCTCATGCACCAGTGATATATTCTGCTGAAGAGCTATCCTATAATCACGGTTCAAAGACTTATATTGTTCCTTAAGCAGCTTGTCAGCTGCGCCCCCCTTTCTATCATCCTGGACATTGGAAGTTTGCACAGCCAGAACCTTAGATTGCTGGCGCTTAGCAGCATCGTCAATTGCCGTACATAGTTCGGGAAAACGCTGCCTTTTTATGGAGCCTCGTTTGCGACCGCCCTCCAGCGCCACTGTATCATTATTAATTAGAGTTCCTTCGGGCAAGATCTGAGGTTCATCTCTCTCAAGGCGATCCAAAGCAGAATAGTAGTTTTCCTCAGCACTCATCTCAGATCCCCAATTTCATGGCCATAACCTGCTCGATCTACTTGGTTATAAACAGTATCAATTTCGAGACTGAGCTGTTTATAGAAAGGACTAGTAGGCGGAAACATTGCGCGACTTTGCTGGAGGTTTGAAATTCCATACCGAATTTTTTTGATACTCTTATTATCATCTAGAACAGAGTACTTGCAGTCTAAGCAAGCGAAAATACTGACGAACCCAACTCTGTCGCATGAATTAAGATTAGTGCAGCCTCCTAGCGGGCCCTCTTTCCACACCATTTCACCCTTATCAAACTTGCGGATAGTAATCTCCCGGTCGGTGGTTATGATCAGCGGTCTTCCACGATCTCGGGCCACTTGGATACGATGACCCTCGCCTCCCCATAGTTTTCCGGAAGAATTAATCACATCGGCCTCATAATTGGCGAGACTTGCAACGCGACGCTCATATTCGAGCTCGCGAATTAGCGCCTGTTGATCCTCAGTGGCCAAGAAATTTACTGCAAAAATCTGGTCGTTCCTATAGTAGGAGGCCATTGTCTCAGCCAAGTGCTTAAATTGGTTCGCCAGTGCTCCCAACGACACTATTCCAGAGCGTGCAGAGTAGACCGCAAGCGAGCGCCTATATTGGTGAGTTTTGAAAGGCCAGGGCTTTCCAATCTGAATACTTGGATCTGAACGCCAATCTCTGAAGCCATCAAATCTCTCCAACTCAAGAATATCAGCTTCAGTGATCTCGATATTCGGAATTCTGAGCTTCAGATTATTAATCTGGCTCGACTGAGACGAAGATTGCATAGGGGCTGTACTGTAAATATAAGCAGCCGAATCCTTGGCACTCCTTATTGTGAGAGGAAAAAGCGGATAGCAAGATAAGTCCGAGTCAACCCAGCCATGTCTTATCGCGGCAATCCGACCAATAGCTTGAGCTGCCGACACTCCCTTTTCGACAACAGGAGCGCTAACCCAATATGTTTCAAAATTATTTACACCTGCGGTTTTTGAAGTATAACCTCTCAGCAAAGTTACGACTTGATCGCCAACCCTCATACTCGTTAGGGCATTAGCTGGCAAGGTGCGAACCTCATTATCTCGCATCCCCGTAAAAACATGTATCCAATGTTTCGCAAGAATGCTTATAGAATTTACGTATGAGTTTAGATTATTGATATTTTTTAGACTGAAACGATCACATATCCCTGTAATTTTGCAGCTAGCAATCGCGTCAGCCCATAGCAATGATTTCTTGCTGCGTTTTCGGCAGTTGGTACCGAAAAGAGGATCTTCAGTTCTTCTGGTATAAAACTCGACGAGTTGAGCCGAATGTTGATTGAAAAATGTTAGCTCATCATCAAAACCACAGATCAACTGCGCGTAGATTCTCGATGGGATCAACTTTGTCTGTTCAAAACTTTCCGCGTACTCTGCATAGGTGCCTGCGAGCGCACCAACCCTTTCGACGAACCCATAATCACTTGGTGCCAAATTAAACTGAGGGTGAAACAGTCTTATGCGGTACAATTCGACAAACAAATCATAGAACTGACGCAGCACGGACTTACTACCAAGCTGAGAAAGGCTATTGATTAACATATCCTGACAGCTTACTCGATTGAATAAATCCTCAAGACTGATCATGTTTCTTTCGGCATACTCGGCAGCTTTTCGAAGAGCTGTGAAACCAACTGATTTTACTTTTCTCGGCTTATGATAATAATGCAAGCGTACCAACTGAATGGCCTGCATTTCTCGGATGATTAGCTGGGCATGTGAGCTCTGCGGAGTCTTGGCCCAGTTTTCAAAATTAAAAACACAGGTAGACATTGGGCAGTATGGCTTCATATTCCACATTAAATCTTTCGCCCTCGAAAGGACACTTCCATCGGGAGATCTAGAAACAACAATATTCCCGTCGAGCACCAAGCATCCTATGAAACTCACTGGTGAGTCAGGCAATACGTTATCCGAGTAGCCTCTTGCCCTCAGATCAATTAGCACACTCATGAAATCACACCCACCGAGACAAAAGTATTGAAATGAATCTGCCAAAACTTATCTAACTTGCCACCTAACACTTGGATTCTTATGGAGTCAATCAATGACGCTCCACCCTCGGAGAACTTGCTGATTTCGCCTAGAATTTCACTGATCCGGTGGATCATTGGTGAGAACTTTTCGACGTATTTCTCAACTGCCATAGACCCTTTAGCAGATTTCAACAAATACTCCAACGATACGAGACGCCTAATGTCTTGTTCATCTGCATGGACACTGAAGTAGGCACAGAACAAGCAGGTTACAGGTTCGCCACATGAGGGCAAAGGAGCGAAAGAAGTAAATCCATCAGCTAAAAATGGAGACACCTCATCGGGCTTACCACAATAGCCTGAAGGCATGTTAGAAGGATGTTCGAAGTCTTCGATGATCTTTACTGGGATTTCAGACAAAGACCTAGTCCGGCTAATTGCTTTACTATATACCGAATCAAAAAATGCAGTCAATTCAGTAGCGGTATCTTCAATGGATGGTCGCGCATAGTGCGCGCGAACCACACTTTCAGAGTTGCCTAATTTTTCCGACGTTAGATGAGTATCACCACCACTCAATTTTATGTATTCAGAGCCGACGCCTTTACGCCATTGAGTTGGGGTTACCCAAACAGTGTTAGGCAAAGCTGACTTTAAAAAGGTTTTCACCTCTCTTATACAGGACGGCTCTATGCGAAAAATACTCTCTTCCGATGTTTGATAGGGGAATACCAACGGTGTCTCTCTGCCATTCAGGAGCCACTTTCGCAAGTCCTTTATTTTTTTGAATACTGGCATGTAGTCCACTCCGAACTCAGGATAGACTTCTTTTCCTTCGGCCCGCCCCTTAGTTCCGGAATACCTTTTCCCCTGCGTTGTTGGCACGATTTCCTCTGTGTGAATTTCAAGCTCTTGGACAACGTTTAAGTTTGTACCAGTTGCAGAAATAAAAGTAATCATGCCTGCGGTCAAAGCACGATTCACCAGTGCTGTTGCGGCATGACCGCGAGGATTCCTTTCGAAGTTCCGAATCGTCACCCGACAGTTTTCGTGAATATAGCGGTGCACTTTACTTTGCTCCGCTCCTTGCGGCACCCCTAACTCTGCAACAATGACCGATAGCTTCGGAAAATTATTATATTTTTTTAGATGATAAACAATTGAGTTCGGATCCTGCCCCTTGGATCTTATTTGCCCTGGAGTATAATAAAAAAAATCATCATCATTAGGCGAGGTTAGTCTCAGTGGCAGACCCTCACCCAAAACAACCGACTTATGCACTTCATCAATGAAATTTACAAGCGCTGAAAATGTACGCGACCTTTCTTCCTGAGAGGATATATTGCCGGGACCATCAATCCGACCGCGATTTCGACGCAGTTGCATAGTTAAACTTTGGACTTTTTCTAGAGTCAGACCTGCGGCCAACGATACCACAACGGCAGCGCCCTTCTGATATGTTTCAGCGGTCATTTTAGAGAGCCCGGCCTTAACTTTCGCAAGCTGGGTCAGGTGATGCAGATGAAGGGTATATTGACGGTAGGCAGACTTTAATGACTCATGCTCATTGAACGAGAAGTTCTCGTCCTGGTCATCAATCCATTCGTAGAACCTTTTGATAGCGCTGTATTTGCTTTCGACTGACGAGGCGCTAGCACCTCGTAAATAGTCTACAACCTCCATAACAACAGGAACTCTATCTAAGTCCAACGACGACTGATCGACTGCCACTCCAACAGATCCTTTCCCCGCAACTTTATCCCTCGACAGGTAACAAAAACTGCCTACATCCACGGCTCTACAGCGACTGCTAGTCTTTGATTGAAAAAACTCAAGCACCACCAACTCTGGCCGCAGCACTCCGGTGCTAATGTTATGAAAATCCAACGTGATAACCGGACGATACTCTCGATTATTATGCATAGGTATCGTCATCCAACTTCGCAGTAGTATTAACATATTTAAACAGACGCACTTCAAATTTCTTCTGAATATCAGCCTTTCTTACCATTTCAGTTTTATAGTTAAGGTACAATAAAGTTGTTTCTTTACTTTTGTGCCCCATTCGTTGCTGGACATATTCTAGCGTAGCTGTTACACCACGGCGTTCAAGCTCCACTTCGAGCAGATTCATTCCAAACGACGCGCGAAGATCGTGAAACCGGAACTTATTGTATTCTGGATCACCAAGACGGATCTTGGGCAAAAGTGTGTCGGTGATGAATTGCCTGATCGTGGCTCCTTCCCGTATTGATCCGTACGCACGATTATGGGCACTCGCACGTCCATTCACGCTCAAGTTCTCACGACCCGCGATTTCACGTTTGCTTGTGTAGTACTCGCTACCCGTGTTGGTCAGAAACAGATAGTTGGTATCAACATCACCATAGAAGGATCGCTCTCGTCGCTTAATAGACTCGGGACTACGACTGTACACTCTAAGGTCTTCAACCAACCAACCTGGGATAATGAGGGTCATACAGCCTCCACCTTTGGTGTCCACTCCCGTGCCTGCGCCAATAGGCAGCCGGAGATCACCATCACCATCTAGTGGCCTCCAAATATGACAGACTTGAATTGTACAGATGCTTTGCATTCTAGCACCTGTGAACAATGCCACATAGAAGAGCAACTGATATTCTCTGGAGAATTCTAAAAGCGCTTTCAGTAGACTTTCTTGCTGGGCAACAGTCAAGGGGCGAAGCAACCCGCCATCTTTAATAAATCCTGGCGCTTTGTTTTTTTTAGGCACCTTGATTGCTAGATTATGGGACTCAATCTGTAGGAGTCTAGAAAGACCAACATTATCCTCAATCGATAGATACTTCATTACAACCTCGAAGGGTTGGTACTGAAATTCCTCCTGACCCACCAACTTCCAGCGAATAATTTCCTTATAGAATCGCACTACCACGTTAATCCGAGCTCGTGCTGTTCCACGCTTAATCTCGCCAGAGTTGATTTGATCAATCAACCGCCGACGGTATCGATATGTCACCTTCAACAAATCATTTTCTGGAAAATGAAGGAAGTCCAGATCTTCATCTTCAAGAAATCTTCGATAGTCTAAAATATGACCTGCGACTGTGCGAAAACTTCTCGATTCATACTGAGTAGTTTTCTGTAAACGACACACTAGATACAAGTTTCCAATTTCCCAAGGTGCACCATCACCTTGAATAATTACTGGGAAATTTGGGAAATACCCGGACGGGCTTTGAGTGAACTCGTGAGAAGGTTGTACATTTTTAACGCGGGCGGCGGCGAAGTTCACACTCAGTAATCTGAACTCAGGAATGAGCAGGCTGTATGCGCCGGATTCGTAACGTCCTGCTTGCTTAGCTGATCCACCAGCGCCTCCCATCCAACCACCCATTCCGACGATGTCCATTTGTCCACATTATACTAAATTTGGATTCTACTGTCCACATAGGTACCTTTGGATTACCGACCATAAACATCGCCGCCGTGCCGATCACTGTCAGGCTTTTCATCATGTAAGGCGCAGCGCTCAACACGCCGCGGCCAAAACTGCGCTGGAACCGCGGCCATGCACCGTCGCCGGTTTTTTTGCTCAAGTACAAGCCACCATCGTCGAGCTTGACGATCCCGCCCACCACGCCATAGACGCCGATCGTCATCACAATCGCGATCCCCGACAACACCACCACTTGCTGCATCAGCGGTGACTCGGAGACGATTCCCAGGGTGATGGCAATGATTTCGGCCGACAGAATGAAGTCCGTGCGCACTGCGCCCTTGACCTTGTCCTTTTCAAACGCCGCCAGGTCGACTTCAGCGCCGGCCAGCGACTCTTGCAATGCCTGGCGCTGGTTTTGGGCGTCAGCCTTGCTGTGTGTGAGGCTATGGGCAACCTTCTCAAAACCCTCAAAACACAGATATGCACCGCCCACCATCAACAACGGTGTCACCGCCCACGGCGCAAATGCGCTGATGGCCAGTGCTGCGGGCACCAGGATCAGCTTATTGCGAAACGAGCCCTTGGCCACGGCCCACACCACCGGCAACTCCCGGTCGGCCCGCACGCCCGAGACCTGCTGGGCGTTAAGCGCCAGATCGTCGCCCAGCACCCCGGCGGTTTTTTTGGCGGCCACTTTAGTCATCAGTGCGACGTCATCGAGCACGGCGGCAATATCGTCGAGCAACATCAGCAAGCTACTGCCAGCCATAGAAAAACGTCCTTTAGGATTGAATGGCCACAAGCATAGCGCGTGACAGCCCGAAAGCTGCAATCTTGAGCCACTTGCAAGCCCGGTGCTACCATGCCCGACCGCCCCAGCAGGCAAGGACATATCGGGTTTATGAGCAGTATCCGCGAGCGTAATAAAGAACTGATTTTGCGTGCCGCCAGCGAAGAGTTCGCTGACAAGGGTTTCGCCGCCAGCAAAACCAGCGACATCGCGGCCAAGGCAGGCGTGCCCAAGCCCAACGTCTACTACTACTTCAAATCCAAGGAAAACCTCTATCGCGAGGTACTTGAGAGCATTATCGACCCGATTCTGCGGGCTTCGACACCGTTCAATGCCGATGGCGAACCGAACGAAGTGCTGAGCAATTACATCCGCTCAAAAATCCTCATTTCCCGCGACTTGCCGTTTGCCTCCAAGGTGTTTGCCAGCGAGATCATGCACGGCGCCCCGCACCTGAGCGAAAAACAGGTCGAACAGCTCAACGTCCAGGCCAAGCACAACATCGACTGCATCCAGATCTGGATCGACCGTGGCCAGATAGCCCCGATCGACCCCCATCACCTGATGTTCAGCATCTGGGCGGCGACCCAGACCTACGCCGATTTTGACTGGCAGATCACCGCCATCACCGGCAAGGCCAAACTCGAAGACAGCGACTACGAAGCCGCGACCCAGACCATCATCCGGCTGGTGCTCAAGGGTTGTACTCCAGACTGAGCCCCTCTTCGAAACCTGTGGGAGCGGGCTTGCTCGCGATGGCATCACCGCGCACTCCTGAGGGACCGCGCCGTTTGCATCGCGAGCAAGCCCGCTCCCACAAGGCCCGCACCGCCCCCTCTCAATACGGTCTCTGCGGTTAGACCACCACCCCCGCATCCGCCCGCAAGCCCAGCGCTTCTACTGCACTGATCGCGCACTGCTCGTCGATGTCAGAAGTATCCCCGCTGATGCCGATCGCGCCGACCACTTGCCCCGATTGATCACGGATCAACACCCCACCAGGCGCCGGTACGACGTCACTCTGCCCCATCCCGTTAAGGGCGGCATAAAACGCCGGGCGCTGCTGTGCGTCCAGCGCCAGTAAACGCGAACCCTTGCCCAGGGCAATCGAGCCCCAGGCTTTGCCAATCGCGATGCTGGGACGCAACAGGCTGGCGCCATCCTCGCGCTGCAGCGCCAACAGATGTCCGCCACTGTCGAGCACCGCCACCGTTAACGGTGCCGCGCTGATCTGGCGCCCCGTGCTCAAGGCCTGAGCAGTAAGGTCTAAAGCGACTTTCAAGGTTAAAGCACTCATGGTTGCCGTCCTTATCTTGTTATGGAAAGCCTTTCGCGCGCCGCTTCAAGGCGCATTCAATGCAGACAATAGAACACAATATAAAATTGTTTTGTATACAATTTTAATAAGCCAATCATTTAAAAAATACCGGCAGTGCCTGAATACAGGGACTGGGACTCATCAGTCACAGATTCAACAAAAGCCATTGACCTGCACCGCGGAGGATGAATACACTCGCTCAACAGCCACTTGTATACAATTACAAAACGTAAGAGGCACAAAACAATGAGCAAAATGAGAGCAATCGAAGCCGCCGTTCTGGTGATGCGTCGCGAAGGTGTCGATACCGCATTCGGTATCCCGGGTGCCGCAATCAACCCGTTGTACTCGGCCCTGCAAAAGGTCGGTGGCATCGATCACGTCCTTGCTCGCCACGTGGAAGGCGCCTCGCACATGGCCGAGGGCTACACCCGTACCAAGGCCGGCAATATCGGCGTGTGCATCGGCACTTCGGGCCCGGCAGGCACCGACATGGTGACGGGCCTGTACAGCGCTTCGGCCGACTCGATCCCGATTCTGTGCATCACCGGCCAGGCACCACGGGCGCGGATGCATAAAGAAGACTTCCAGGCAGTCGATATCACCACCATCGTCAAACCCGTCACCAAGTGGTCGACCACCGTGATGGAACCTGGCCAGGTGCCTTACGCCTTCCAGAAAGCCTTTTACGAAATGCGCTCCGGGCGTCCCGGCCCGGTGCTGATCGACCTGCCGTTCGATGTACAAATGGCCGAAATCGAATTCGACATCGATGCCTACGAACCGCTGCCACTGGCCAAGCCATCGGCGACCCGGTTGCAGGCTGAAAAAGTCCTGGCCCTGCTCGATCAGGCCGAACGCCCGCTGCTGGTCAGTGGCGGGGGCGTCATCAACGCCGACGCCAGCGAGTTGCTGGTGGAATTCGCCGAATTGACCGGCATCCCGGTCATCCCGACCCTGATGGGCTGGGGCACGATTGCCGACGATCACCCGCTGATGGTGGGCATGGTCGGCCTGCAGACGTCCCACCGCTACGGCAACGCCACCCTGCTCAAGTCCGACGTGGTACTGGGCATCGGCAACCGTTGGGCCAACCGTCATACCGGTTCGGTCGACGTTTACACCGAGGGTCGCAAGTTCATACACGTCGATATCGAGCCAACCCAGATCGGCCGCGTGTTCAACCCGGATCTGGGCATCGTTTCCGACGCAGGTTCCGCGCTCAAGGTATTCCTTGAAGTGGCCCGCGAATGGAAGGCCGCCGGCAAGCTGAAAAACCGCAGCGCCTGGCTGCAAGACTGCCAGCAACGCAAGGCCACGCTGCACCGCAAGACTCACTTCGACAACGTGCCGGTCAAACCCCAGCGCGTGTACGAAGAGATGAACCAGGTGTTCGGCAAAGACACGTGCTACGTCAGCACCATCGGTTTGTCGCAGATTGCCGGTGCGCAGTTCCTGCACGTTTACAAACCGCGTCACTGGATCAACTGCGGTCAGGCCGGCCCTCTGGGCTGGACCATTCCTGCGGCGCTGGGCGTGGTCAAGGCCGACCCCGACCGTAATGTCGTGGCGCTGTCCGGCGACTATGACTTCCAGTTCATGATCGAAGAACTGGCCGTGGGCGCACAGTTCAACCTGCCGTATATCCACGTCGTGGTGAACAACTCCTACCTTGGGCTGATTCGTCAGGCGCAACGCGGGTTTGAAATGGACTACTGCGTTCAATTGGCTTTCGACAACCTCAACGCACCCGAACTCAACGGCTATGGCGTTGACCACGTTGCCGTCGTTCAAGGCCTGGGCTGCAAGGCCTTGCGTGTGTTCGAACCGAGTGAAATCCAGCCTGCACTGCGCAAGGCCCAGGAGCTGATCAAGGAGTTCCGCGTACCCGTGATGGTGGAAATCATCCTGGAGCGCGTGACCAATATCTCGATGGGCACCGAAATCAACGCCGTGAACGAATTTGAAGACCTGGCGCTGGTGGGCAACGATGCACCGACCGCCATTTCGATGCTGGATTAATTGACTGCCCCTCTCTTTAAAGGAGAGGGGTCACCTATTTGCAGGAGTTCACCATGCCGCGTTTTGCCGCCAACCTGTCCATGCTGTTCACCGAACAGGATTTCCTTGTCCGTTTTCAAGCGGCTGCCAACGCTGGTTTTCATGGCGTTGAATACCTGTTCCCTTACGACTACAGCTCTGCCGAGATCAAGGCGCAGCTCGATGCCAACAAGCTGACCCAAGTGCTGTTCAACCTGCCGGCCGGTGACTGGGCCAAGGGTGAGCGCGGGATCGCCTGCCATCCGGATCGGGTCGAGGAGTTCCGTGCCGGGGTTGACCTGGCCATTGCTTACGCCCAGGTACTGGGCAACGACCAGATCAACTGCCTGGCGGGGATTCGCCCACAAGGCGCAGACGAAGCGCTGATCGAAAAAACCTTCGTCACCAACCTCAAATACGCGGCCGACAAGCTTCAGGCGGCGGGTATCAAGCTGGTCATGGAATCGATCAACACCCTCGACATTCCGGGCTTTTACCTGAACAACACGAAACAGGCCCTGGCCATTCAGGAAAAGGTCGGCAGCACCAACCTGTTCCTGCAATACGACATCTACCACATGCAAATCATGGAGGGCGATCTGGCCCGCACCATGCAAACGCACCTGGGGCACATCAACCATATCCAGCTGGCCGATAACCCGGGCCGCCATGAGCCGGGCACTGGCGAAATCAACTACCGCTTCCTGTTCGATCACCTGGACCGCATTGGCTATCAGGGCTGGGTGGGTTGCGAATACAAGCCACTGACCAGCACCGAAGCCGGTCTGGTGTGGCTCAAGACCCATAACGCGGTGTAACTCTGTGGGAGCGGGCTTGCTCGCGATGGCAACGACGCGGTGTACCTGTCACTCCACAGCGCTCCCCTCGCGAGCAAGCCCGCTCCCACATCGGCCCACCTACTCTGAATCGCCCTAAGAAAAACAAGAGGATTTGTCATGGCTAAAATCGGATTTATCGGCACAGGCATCATGGGTTCGCCTATGGCCAGCAACCTGCAAAAGGCAGGTCACAGCCTGTTTCTGTCGACCCATCACGGCGCCGCACCGGCCGATCTGGTCGCCGCAGGCGCAATCACCCTGGCCAGCCCGCGAGAAGTGGCCCAGGAAGCCGAATTCATTATCGTCATGGTGCCGGACACCCCTCAGGTCGAAGACGTGCTGTTCCGTGAAGACGGCATCGCCGCAGGCCTGAGCCCGAACAAGGTGGTGATCGACATGAGTTCGATCTCGCCGACGGCAACCAAAGCCTTCGCTGAAAAAATCAACGCCAAGGGCGCGCAGTACCTGGACGCCCCAGTGTCTGGCGGTGAAGTGGGCGCCAAGGCTGGCAGCCTGAGCATCATGGTCGGCGGCGACGAAAAAACCTTCGCCCGCGCCCTTCCCCTGCTCCAGAGCATGGGCAAAAACATCACCCTGGTCGGCGGTAATGGCGACGGTCAGACCGCCAAGGTGGCCAACCAGATCATCGTTGCCCTGAACATTCAGGCAGTGGCTGAAGCGTTGGTGTTTGCCGCCAAGAACGGTGCCGACCCGGCCAAGGTTCGCGAAGCCCTGATGGGTGGGTTTGCTTCGTCAAAAATCCTTGAAGTCCACGGCGAGCGCATGATCAAGGGCACATTCGATCCGGGTTTCCGTATCAGCCTGCACCAGAAGGACCTCAACCTGGCCCTCGCAGGCGCCCGCGAACTGGGGATCAACCTGCCCAACACCGCCAACGCCCAACAAGTGTTCAGCACCTGCGCCGCCATCGGTGGCAGCAACTGGGACCACTCGGCGCTGATCAAGGGCCTGGAACACATGGCCAACTTCTCGATTCGCGACAAGTAACCCCGCCGGTCTGCCCTTTTTTGGGGAGACCGCACTACCTGTAGTCGCTGCCGAGGCACGAAGGCTGCGAGTTCTTGATCATGCAGGGAGCCAATCAAGAGCTCGCAGCCTTCGTGCCTCGGCAGCGACTACCAGGTAACAATCATGAGTTCACACCCCTGCCCCGACTGGGCGACTGCCCTGTGCACCGGTTTCAGCCAGATCTTCCTCCAGCGCCATCCGCTGTGCGGAGTGATGTGCCTGCTGGCGATTCTGCTCAGTGCTCCCACCCTGCTCGGTGGCGCCTTGCTGGGCGGTGTTGCGGGGCTCTTGACCGCACAACGTCGCGACTACCCCAAAGCCGAACGCCAGGCCGGGCTCTACAGTTACAACGGCATCTTGCTGGGGTTGCTGTTAAGCCACCAACTGGAGTGGTCCGCCCTGTTGCCCCTGCTGATTATTGCCAGTGCAGGATTGAGCACGATGCTCGTCCACCAGTGGCTAAAACGCGCCGCCCACGGGCAAAGCCTCTTGGCCTATACCGCGCCGTTTGTGGCACTTGGCTGGATCTTGCTGCACCTGAACAACACCCCTGCCCCTGCCCTGAACCCCGATCAGGCCGTCAACAGCCTGACGCTGGTACAGGCCGTGTTCAAAGGCGTGGCTCAAGTGATGCTGCTACAGCACCCCGTTGCCGGGCTGCTGATTGTGCTCGGCCTGTGCCTGAGCAGTCATCGGGCGGCGCTATGGGCCATTACGGGCTCTCTGGCGGGCCTGGCATTTGGGCTGTATCAACAGGACACGGCCGCCGCACTGGACGGCCTGGCAGGCTACAACCCGGTACTCGCCGCATTGGCCCTGAGCCAGCAGCGACGTCGGCCGTGGCTTCCATTAGTCGGCATCCTCGTCACCCTGTTGCTTACACCCGGGTTTATCGCCCTGGGGCTTGCGCCATTAACGGCGCCGTTTATTCTCAGTTGCTGGCTGGTACATGCCAGCGTACGGATACTCAGCCCCCAGGCACCCGATGCTGAAGAACAATGCAGGTTGCGCATTGAGCGTTAATACTCGAACCTTCTGACATTTGGGCATCGA
The DNA here is from genome assembly GCF_963970465.1 of Pseudomonas sp. RL_5y_Pfl2_69. Lineage (NCBI taxonomy): Bacteria > Pseudomonadati > Pseudomonadota > Gammaproteobacteria > Pseudomonadales > Pseudomonadaceae > Pseudomonas > Pseudomonas sp. RL_5y_Pfl2_69. Next base: position 14,833 of record NZ_CAXAOU010000012.1, read on the forward strand.
GCAACCTGCATGGACAACAAGGATTGGCGCCAGCGCCTGTACATCATGGTCTTCCAGGCCGACACACCCGCAGGACGGCGCTTTGACACCGCACTGCTGCTGATCATCATGTGCAGCCTGGTGGTGGTGGTGCTCGACAGCATCAACAGCATTCACCGCGACTACGCCAACATGCTGGCCTATATCGAATGGGGCTTTACCTTTGTCTTTGCCATCGAGTACGGCCTGCGCCTGTATTGCTCCCCCAAACCGCTGCGTTACGCCTTCAGCTTCTACGGGCTGGTGGATTTGCTGGCCATCGTGCCGGGGATCCTGGCGATCTATTACAGCGACGCGCAGTACCTGCTGATTATCCGCATCATTCGAATGCTGCGCATTTTTCGCATCCTCAAGCTGCGACCCTACCTGAGCCAGGCCAACTACCTGCTCGCAGCCCTGCGCGGCAGCAAACAGAAAATCATCGTGTTCCTGGTCAGTGTCTCGACCCTGGTCACGGTGTTCGGCAGCCTGATGTACGTGGTCGAAGGCCCGGAAAACGGCTTTACCAGCATCCCGGTGAGCATTTACTGGGCCATCGTCACCCTGACGACCGTGGGCTTTGGCGACATCGTGCCCAAGACTGTGCTGGGCCAAGTGATCTCGGCCATGGTAATGATCACCGGCTACTCGATCATTGCCGTGCCCACCGGCATCTTCACCGCCGAGCTGGCCAATGCCATGCGCGGCGAACAACTCAAACACGACTGCCCCACCTGCAAGAAAAACACCCACGAACAATCGGCTTCTTTTTGTTCCCGTTGCGGCAATGCACTCTTTGCTAAAAATGCATAACCACAGCACTTTTTAATCTTTTAAGGACTATGCGTCAGCCGCTATAGTTGCTGGCAAATTGCCCTTATTGCTCTCCATAACAAGGAATTCGCAGTGAAAAAACTCTTTAGTGCTTCAATTCTGGCCGTAGGCCTGGCCCTCGGCAGCGTCGCTCACGCAGCGACTCCTCCGCCGTTGCTGAACGTGTCCTACGACGTGATGCGTGACTTCTACAAGGACTACAACGCGGCCTTCCAGAAGCACTGGGCACAAGAGCACAACGGCGAAAAGCTCAACATACAAATGTCCTTCGGCGGCTCCAGCAAACAGGCCCGCTCAGTCATCGACGGCCTGCCGGCTGACGTGATTACCATGAACATGGCCACCGACATCAACGCCCTGGCCGACAACGGCCAGCTGGTCCCGCAGAACTGGGTCACACGCCTGCCCGACAACAGCGCGCCGTTCACTTCGGCCACTGTGTTTATCGTGCGCAAAGGCAACCCGAAAGCCCTGAACGACTGGCCTGACCTGCTCAAGGACGGCGTACAGGTAATCGTGCCCAACCCGAAAACCTCGGGCAACGGCCGCTACACCTTCCTCTCGGCCTGGGGTTATGTGCTGAAAAACGGCGGTGACGAAACCAAGGCCAAAGACTTTGTCGCCAAGCTGTTCAAGCAAGCGCCGGTACTCGACACCGGTGGCCGTGCAGCCACCACCACCTTCATGACCAACCAGATCGGCGACGTGCTGGTGACCTTCGAAAACGAAGCTGAAATGATTGCCCGTGAATTTGGCCGCGACCAGTTCGAAGTGATCTACCCGAGCGTATCGGCAGAAGCCGAGCCGCCAGTGAGCGTGGTCGACAAAGTGGTCGACAAAAAAGGCACCCGCGCAACCGCTGACGCCTATCTGAAATACCTGTGGTCCCCTGAAGGCCAGGAAATCGCCGCCAACAACTACCTGCGTCCACGTGACAAGGCAGTACTGGCCAAATACAACGACCGCTTCCCGAAAGTCGACTTCCTGTCGGTTGAGAAAACCTTCGGTGACTGGCGCGACGTGCAGAAAAAGTACTTCAACGACGGTGGCGTGTTCGACCAGATCTATAACGGTCAATAATCCCCGCCAACCTCGACAGCGCCGTAGTCGCTGCCGAGGCACGAAGGCTGCGAGCTCCTGACTCCCGTCGCTGCAAGTTAAAAGCTCGCAGCCTTCGTTCCTCGGCAGCGACTACGGGAAGAGCATTACCCTCCCCGCAATAGCTGTACAAAAAACCAGTAAAAACACTTGCCCTCGCGCCCGTCTCTGCCCATGCTGTGCGTCTTCTGCGCACCCTGAATGAGTTGAGCGATGCGGTTGTTTTTGTGTGAAAAACCCTCCCAGGCCAAAGATATCGCCGCCGTACTCGGTGCCAGCCGACGCGGTGATGGCTGCTGGATCGGCCCCGCTGCCACCGTCACCTGGTGCATCGGCCACCTGCTCGAAACCGCCCCGCCCGACGCCTACGACGAGCGCTACAAGCGCTGGGTACTGGCCGACCTGCCGATCGTTCCCGAAAAATGGAAAATGCGCGTCAAGCCCAAGACCGCCAGCCAGTTCAAGGCCGTCAAGCGCCTGCTCGGGGAAGCCAGCGAACTGGTGATCGCCACCGACGCCGACCGTGAAGGCGAGATGATCGCCCGCGAGCTGGTCGAGCACTGCCGCTATCGCGGCCCGATCCAGCGCCTGTGGCTGTCAGCCCTGGACGACGCCTCCATTCGCAAGGCCCTGGCCGCACTCAAACCGGGGGCCGAAACCTTCAACCTCTACCACTCGGCACTGGGACGCTCACGGGCCGACTGGTTGATCGGCATGAACATGAGCCGCCTGTTCACCCTGCTCGGTCGCCAGTCCGGCTATCAGGGCGTGTTGCCGGTGGGCCGGGTGCAAACCCCGACGCTGCGCCTGGTCGTCGACCGTGATCGCAGCATCAGCGACTTTATCCCCGTGGCCTACTGGGCCATTGATGTGCAACTCAAACACGACGGGCAGTTGTTCACCGCACAATGGCGCGCGGATCCCGACACGTGCGACGACCAGGACCGCTGCCTCAACCAGGCCCATGCACAGCAGGCCGCCGCCGCGATGAATAGCGCCAGCAGCGCCCGGGTGATCAAGCTGCGCACCGAGCGCATGCGTGAAGTGGCACCCTTGCCGTTCGACCTGGGCACGCTGCAAGAGGTGTGTTCAAAAAAACTCGGCCTGGGCGCCCAGGAAACCCTGGACGTCGCCCAGGCCCTGTACGAAACCTACAAAGTGATCACCTACCCGCGCAGCGACTGTGGCTACCTGCCGCAAAGCCAGCACGGTGAAGCACCGTCGATCCTGAGCGCCCTGCAGCACGCAGACCCGGCATTGGGGGCACTGGCCGCACATCTGGACCCCCAGCGCCGTTCACGGGCCTGGAACGATGCCAAGGTCAGCGCCCACCACGGCATCATCCCCACGGCGGCCGCCAAAAACCTTGAACGCCTGAGCGGCAAACACCGCGCCGTGTATACGCTGATTCGCGCACGCTACCTGGCGCAATTTCTGCCCAACCACGAATACGACCGCACCCAGGCCGACTTCGATTGCGCAGGACAAAATGTGCGTGCCGTCGGCAAGCAAATCGTCGAGCCCGGCTGGAAGCGCGCACTGCCCGAAGCCCTGGCCCCGGCCAAGGGCCGCGAAGCCCCGGCACCACAACCGTTGCCTGCATTGCGCGAAGGCCTGGACTGCGCGATTGCCGGGGTCAACCTCAAAGACCTGTGGACCCAGCCACCCAAGCCCTTCACCGAAGGCGACCTGATCAAGGCGATGAAAAACGTCGCCAAGCTGGTGCAAGACCCACTGCTCAAGCAAAAGCTCAAGGACACCACCGGCATCGGCACCGAAGCCACCCGGGCAGGCATCATCCAGGGCTTGCTGGACCGCGGTTACCTGATCAAAAACGGCAAGGCCCTGGCCGCCACGGCGCCCGCCTTCAGCCTGATCGACGCCGTGCCCCGCGCCATCGCCGACCCCGGCACCACGGCCATCTGGGAACAGGCGCTGGACATGGTGCAAAGCGGCGAAATGACCCTCGATGTATTCGTCGCCAAGCAGGCGGCCTGGATGAGCAAGCACATCGAGCGTTGCAGCGCCCTGACGCTGACCATCAGCGGCCCGGCCAGCCCGGCGGGTGCGGCACCTGCCTGGAAAAAGAAACGCAAGGCCGCAACCGGCAAGGCCAAGCCAAAACGGGCGGTGAAAGCCAAGGGGGCGTAATTATTGCCCCCCGTGGGTAAAACCTGCGCCTTCGGGCTGAGCCTTTTCAGTCAATGGCCCGCAGCAGGCGTTCGTTTGGCAAACGGCTCATAGGCCGTCGGGCTGCCGTTTCGGCTCCGGCAAAAGAAGCAGTGCACCTGTGAATAGCCGGGCACTTGCTTGAGTATCTTGCTGAGCGAAATATCCCTTCCCGGCTTGATCGTCAGCACATCATGGAAGTTCTGGTTCCCCAGGTCAGCTAACGACGTGATCTCAGGTTTAGAATTCAGCAACTGCCCCTGATGAAAAAACGACGACACGCGACTTTCAGCTTCAGGGGTGCGCATGAGCTTATAGTCCCGCGACTCTTCTCCTACGTGAATTTTCTCAACAGGTTCAACCTCCACTTTGCGGGCCTGGAACCTGTAAAAATCATTCGGGGCAGCCGACATATCCTGATTCTGATGGGCATAAAAACTAAGGTTATGGCTGGCCGAATAGATCTTGTGTACCGGGGACTGCAACCTGCCGTGCGCCAGAATCATTAACTCCTTGGGCGCTGAAGGGCTGTGCAACTCGAACTGTTTAATCGTGAAATCCGGATAATTGAGCGTGACCGACTTCTCGTGGGCAACGCCCTGCACAGAACGATACACATGCCGATAAACGCTGCTCACCGCTGACACAATGCTGCGCACCGTGTTGAACACGTCCTGGCCGAACCTGCCCAGGCCTGACCCTATAAGCGACAGCAGGCCTGGCGAGCGGGCGACAGCAACAGGCATCTCAGCGACAGGCGCGCTTTCGGTGCGGTTAAAGTCTTCAGGCACCAGCCCCAGCACATCCGTGTACAGCACCGGGTTGTTCTTGACCATTCGATATGGATTCAAGCCATCGACGCTCCCCGCAGGGTCCGGATTCAGCCACCGTTGCAACCACGGGGCGTAATACCTGAGCCCGTAATAGTAAAGCCCGGTCGCATCCAGTTCCTTGCCCGCATAGCGTTGAGTGCGGTAACTGTTTTCGCTCGAGTCCCCCCTCTCGCTTACAGCCGTGGTCCCGAACGGGTGATAGACCTGGCGACTGATCACCCGCGCCAACGCGTCCACTTCCAATGCGCACGACCCCAGATGATCCGTGAAGCTGTAACGACAGCTGTCGTTGAGCTGCCCAGGCGGCAGATCATTTTCCCAGTGCAGCACCTGCACCCTGGTGTGACCGGTTTCAATGTCGATGACCCACAACCGCTGGCCTGTTGCCGACCGGGTCCGGACCTCAAGGCCGGGCAAATAACGCACTTCGCTCACCACACTGCCTGCCTGGGTGTACGCCTCATTGACTTTGCGCACTCGCCTGCCCTGCGCGTCATAGGCATACCGCTCGCTGTCATTGACCCCTCCCTCACGCACGACGGGACACACCTCGCTCAACTGGTTGCGCGAATTCCAGGTCAGTTTCCAGCCCGGCTGTAACTGCAACAGGTTTCCGCCAGCATCGAACCCGCGACGAAAATCCTCCTCGGTCGGCTCCACACCTTCGCGCACAGGTAAACAACGGTTGCTGCTGGCAGCAGCGACTAAACGATGACCGTGGTGTTGGGGGCCTGCGTGGGTCAGCTCCAATAAATTTCCACCCGGGTCGTAGCGATACGTCTGGCGATAAGGCATACGCGCCATCGGGTCTGCAACTGAAGCGGGCCCCTTGCTGGCTTCACCGGCCTCGAAACCGGTGGCCTCGATCAATTGATACAGCGAGTCATACCCAAAGCGACTGAGCGGTTCGATGGCCACATTGGCAAAAAAGCGAATCGGCTGGGCCTTGTCCTCGATACTCAGCACATTGCCAACCGGGTCGTACTCATACTGCAGCGCCTGCAAGGCAGCCCCTTCTAGTGAGCGAACATGCAATCTGTCCAGCCGCCCGCTTTCAGGCCGGTAACTGCGCGTACTGATCACACCATTACCGGCGACTTCCTGTTCTGCCTGGCCATGGGCGCTATAACGAATGGCGCCGAGCAGCACTTTCGCAATCGCGTCACCCTCCAGCTGCAACTGCACTTCGCCCAATCGGCCGCTCACATTCTGACGCAAGATCTGCCGGTTATTCTTCGCGTCAACCTGCTCGCACAGATCGCCCAAGGCGTTAAACAACGAGTGGGTGGTGGCCTCGTCGTCCAGCTCAAGCGTCGCAAGCGGCTGCGACCAGTCGGGTTGCGCCGTACCCGTTGCAAATTGGCGTGTTTGTTCCACAACCTGACCGGTCAACCCATAGTTTTTGAACCGTTCAACCCCCGACGGATCATCGTGACGGATCAGTTGCCCGCATTGATTGTGATCGGCAAAAAACGGTGAGTGACTGCCATAACTCAGCCGTTCACACGTCAGGAAATCGGCACTGCCCTGGCGCTCACGAACCTCGATCAGACGCAATTGATCATCGTAAACCTGCTGCCAATTTCTGCCTCGACCATCCCAACTTTCCAACCCCTGTGTGCAAGCGTCCTTTAATCCCGCTTGCCACCCGGCGTCGACGCTGTCCGCCAGCAACTCGCTCCCCGACAAGCTGCAGTGCCTGATCAGGTTCGCTCGACCCGTCGGTTGTGTGAACCGTGCATCACGTTGCTCCACCAGATGCCCGGCGCCGTCATAGTGCCAGGTGGTCGTCCTCGATTCGGGGCATGGAGCACTCATATCACACCGCCAGTACGCCACTTGGCGTACGGGCAGACCACGGCTGTCGATGACATTCAACATCGGAGTGCGGGAGTGCAGAAGAGTATTCATGCGGACGCTCCGTGGACAGGTTGACCAACCTGATCAACGCCGAGCACCGTGCTCGAATACTCTCAATGTATCAGCGTGTAACCCGGGCTTGACCTGTAACTTCTGACAGGTCAAGCAACCGTCCAGCTCAAATGCTCAACCAACCCGAAATACAGGTCACTGCCGAACCGCCCACCCAGATATCGTCGCCGATCTGCTCAATGGCTACGCGCCCTGCTCGTCCCATTGCCGTCCCTTGACTGGCCACATAGCGCGCCGGGGCCAGACCGTCACCGATCAACCACTGGGCCAGCCCGGCATTCAGGCTGCCAGTGACCGGGTCTTCGGGCATGCCTTCACCGGCACAGAACGCACGCACTTCAAACTGCGCCTCATCACCCTCACGCCCGGCATTCCAGGGTGCTACCACCCCGATGGACAGGCCCAGCAATTGTGCGTAATCCGGGTTTAAAGCCAGTACCTGCTCGCGGTCGCGCAGCATCAGCGCCACCCAGCCGGGACCGTTGTCGACCCAACGCGCCAGCACCACCGCCTGCAACTCGATACCCAGGCCACAACAGATACGTTGCAGCAATTCACTCTCGACAGCGCCGGTACGCAACAGAGGTGGCGCCGTAAAGGCCAGTTGCCCGGCGTCGCGGCGGATTCTGATCAAGCCTGCACTGCATTCCTGAATGATTTCTTCACCCTTGGGCGTGCCCCCGGCTTCCAGCCAGGCGTGACAGCTGCCCAGCGTCGGGTGCCCGGCAAACGGCAGTTCTTTCAGGGTGGTAAAGATGCGCAAGCGGTAATCCGCTTCAGGATTTTGCGGTTTCAGCACGAAGGTGGTTTCACTGAGATTGGTCCAGCGCGCAAAGTCGGCCATCTGCGCGTCGGTCAGGCTGTCAGCGTTCAACACCACGGCAACCGGGTTGCCTTTGAGTGCAACTGTACTGAAGACATCAACTTGCTTGAATTCAAATGGGCTCATGGCCAGCTCCTGATAACGACCCGTAGCACCCTACACAATCAGGGGAAAAATGGCGCGATTTTGTCGCGGGTGCAGAAACACAAAAGCCGCGATCGGCTGTACATGCAGATCGCGGCCTTCTCGTCTTAGCCCCTGTTACACGGGTTAAACCAGATCCGTACCGTCACGCCTGGCCTTGCGCATGTCGCGCCACAGGCTCACGCACAGTGTCAGCATCACCACGGCCGCGATGGCCGGCCAGATCAATACATAAGCAGTCAAAGCGAAACTGGACATGGGGAGGCTCCGTTTTCAGTGTCAGGCTCAGGGTTGTGGTGAAAAGCCACCACCCGCTCGTTGATGCAGTCAAAATCAAATGTCTGGTTGGAACGCAAACTCACCAGCACACACACCACCGTACTGACGCCATAGGCCGTCAATGAGCTGAGCAGTACCGGGTAATCACGTAAAAAACCAAACGCAAAGGGCGCAAACACCATAAAGGCCAGCGCACCCAGCACAAACCCGGCGCGCTTACCCAAGAAGCCGAATGCCATCAATCCGATCACCACCCCGCCGCCTATCGAGGCGCAACCTTCGAAAAACAGCGCCACCAAACCCTGCATCTCCAGCAACTCGAACCGCGCGACCAAAAACATCACAAAGCCTGCGATCGCCGCACTGGTAAACGCTGCATTGGTAATCCGTTCCCAATACAGGCTGGCGATGACAGGGAACACGATGGCACCCCACAGCGCACCGACAAAAATCAGCATGGTCAGAATGTCGAGTTTCATGCTGGCGAAAATCATTGCCAGCATCGTTGCCAGCACCATGGTCAGGCGCCCCACAAACAACATGGTTTTGGGGTTTGGCTTGCCCTTGGCGATGTTCTTGCCATACACGTCGGTCATGACCAGTGCCGACAACGCGGACAGATCCGAGTCGGCAGTGGATGACAGCGAACCAATCACCATGATGAAAAACAGCCCCACCGCAAAAGGCGGCAAGTAGGTCGAAGCCATTTGCGGAATCAGGTTGTTGAGATCGCCGTCCAGCGGTTCGATACCGGCCAGCAATGCCATAAAGCCCAGCATGCCAAGCCCGATCACGATTGAGGCATAACCGATGGTGGCCGTGACGAAGGTCGACTTCATCAAGTCCTCGCGCACGGCAAACAGGCGCTGGGCGATGGTCTGATTGCCGATGGCGTAGGCCAGCACGGCGACGAAGTACGGCGCACCCTGTTCAAGAATCGCGGTTTTGGAATAGAAGCTGGCTTGCTCGGGCGTGATCTTCGGCATGCCCTGGGCAAAGAGTTCCGGGCCGCCCAGCTGAAAGAAAATAATCGGAATGATCACCACGGCAGCGAAGATCATGGCGAACAGCTGACCGAAATCTGTGAGCACCGACGAGCGAAATCCCGACCAGATGGTGTAGGTGAGAATACCCACGCCCGCAATCAGAACGCCGTGGGTAAAACTAAGCGGCGAGAGCACCGCCACCAACGCCCCGGCGGCGGTGAAGTTGACCATCAGGCTGATGAGGCTGCCGACAATATTGGAACCCGCCAGAATCATCTGGCTGGAGCGCCCGTGCCGTGCATGCATGATTTCAGCGAGCGTGTGGGCCTTGGGTGCCAGCTGCCGAAATCGCCGGCCAAAGGGGTAAATGAACAAAATCATCAGCGCGCCCCAGAAGCCGTAGTGCAGCGCCCCCGAGATCCCGAATTTGTAACCCGCAGTGGCGGCGGCATAAAACGATGCCGCCCAGATCCAGGTGGCCGTCATGCTGGCGGCTGACATGCCAAAACCGATGGAGTTATTGGAAACCATATAACCGTCGACATTTTCTTCCTTGCGACCCACACGCAAAGAAACCAGAAAAGTCAGGCCATAGAAACAAAACATAAGCAGCAACACAGTGAGGGTGGAAAGTTGAAACATTCCTTTCTCCTTTTTTATGTGCGCGCAATCGCTACTGACGCAACGAAAGGCCAGGAATCGGCAAGCGCAACAACCCGGAATTCCTGACAGGCAGGCGATAGCGGACAGAGGTCCGTGGGTTGTCAGAGTGATGGCTGGCAAGTGACGGAACGCAAGTGGCGTCCCAGGTCAAAAGGCAAAGCGTGCGCTAGCACGTTGAGCCCGGTGCTTGCAGCAATGGCCGGCAGGTGCCGGGAGATAAGTCCTACATCAGAAGCGTAAAACCCTGACGCGAACGGACGTGAAGTATACAGATTCGAGTCAAATTGTGCTGGTTGGCACCCAACGTCCGACCACAAACAAAAACGGCGACCCGAAGGTCGCCGTTGAGCACTACTTGAATTGCCGACTCAACCCTGGCGGTACGCCGCTGATGTCAGTCTCTTCCCACGGCCCGTTGGGGCTCACCGAACGGCTCCAGCCGTTGTCCCAACGGTAGTAGGCACGCTGGCGGTAGAAAATGTTGGTCTGGTTGTCCAGCACGTAAACGCCCATGCGCGCATCCCAGTGACTGGGGCCACCCGGCGGCGGGGCGAAGGTGGCCGAGGTGCGTGGCAAGGGTTTCGGCGCCTTGGGGATCGGCATGTCCGGCAGCGGTTTGCCGGAAGGCTGGGGCGTTGGCTGCGGCATCGGCGTTGATGGCGCCGTCGGCTCATAAGGCTGATGAACCGCACAGGCGCTCAGGCCAAGGACCAGGCTGAGCAGGGTGATGCGTGCAAATACGGCCATGGTGACTTCTCTTGTGAGTCATTATTTATTGTGCCGGCTAAACCTCTGTCTGCGGGAGCGGTCTTGCTCGCTCCCACAATCAGGAAATTACTTGTCCGGGCTGTCGATCGTCAGCTGTTGCAGCTCTTGAGTGCTGCTGGACAACGGCTGGCTACGCCCTACCCACTCGCCCGCCGTCGGCTGACCAGCACGGGAGATGCGTGCCATCAGTTGGACTTCAGGAAAGTTGGACAGTTTCAATTGCGGCATCATTGCGTCGACATCGCCCAGCTCAACCGTAATCGGCAGGTCCGCAACGGTCACGCGCTTGACCGCGAGCGGTGCCGGTGGGCCGGATACCGCACGGGCGAAAATGAATACGCTGTCGCCCGGCAAGGCACTGGCCTTGACCGCATCCGCCAGATCGACGTTCACCTTGATCGACGCCATCGCCTTGGCCACCGGCGCCGCCTCCACCTTGGCGCCGCTGGCCTGCAGCTGCTCGCGGGCTTTGGCGATACCGCCTTCGAGGGCAGAACGTGAAGCATCGCCTTCGGGCAGCTCATCCATCAAACGCTGCCAGTAGCCAATGGCCTCCTGGAAGCGCCGCTCTTCAAAGGCGGCAATGCCCAGCAGACCCAGGCTGGTGACTTCTTTCGGGTCGGCCTTGAGGGCTTCGTCGGTCAGTGCCTGGAGCGTGTCACTCCACTTTTTGTCGTCGGCGAAGTACTTCGCCTGCGCCCACTGGCCCAGCAACTCAGGCTGACGCCCGGCCAGGTTGGCAGCGCGCTCGAACACCTTGGCCGCCTCCGCCGGACGGTTTTGCGCCATGTAGGCGCGACCCAGGAAGTACAGGCCTTCGGCCGAATCCGGTTGCGCAGCAGCGGCACGCTCCAGGCGCGCGACCATTTCTTCAAGGGATTGCGGCGGTTGCGAAAACTCGCGGGTCAGCTCGACTTTATCGCTCGAACCAAAGTGCAGGTACAGCCCCAAGCCCAGCACCGGCACCAGCACAGCCGCCAGCAACGGAATGGCCTTGCCCAGGCTGGAAACCCGACCCGGAGCAACGCCTTCGGTGTCAGCGAGCAATTCGCGGGCCGCTTCGGCGCGGCCGGTTTCAAATTGCTCGGGGGTCAACACGCCCTCTTCGCGCTGCTGCTGCAACTCGGCGACTCGCTCCTGGTACAGCGCGACATTCAATGCGGTGCGGTCTTCTTCGCGCTGGGCGCGGCGGCCACGCAATACCGGGATCAATAAAAAGCTGAGGGCTATGAGTAGCAGCAGGCCTGCTGCGAGCCAGAAATCAATCATCTTTGGTTTTATCCAGCAAAGTGTCGAGGCGCTTGCGCTCCTCGACAGAAAGTGTGTCCGAGCTTTCGGTCTGCCCTGTGCGACGACGGCGCCCCACGATGACGCCAATCACCACTAGCCCCCCCACCAGCAAGGCCAGCGGGCCAAACCAGAGCACTGCCGTCTTGCTGGTCAGGGCCGGTTTGTAGAGCACGAAATCGCCGTAGCGGGCGACCATGAAATCGAGGATCTGCTGGTTGTCCTTGCCCTCGCCCAGCATCCGGAAAATCTCGCGGCGCAGGTCGGTAGCAATCGGTGCGTTGGAATCGGCAATGTCCTGATTCTGGCACTTGGGGCAGCGCAGTTCCTTGGTCAGTTCGCGAAAACGCTCGCGCTCGGCGTCGTTGGCAAACTCATAGGTGTCGATGGCGGCATGGGCAATACCCGTCAACGTCAACCCGAACACCACAGCGGCTAGCCAGCGCTTCATGGTTTGGCCTCGTCAACCAGTGCCTGATATTTGCCCGCAAGCTGCTCGCGCCACACGGTTTCGTCGATCACACCCACAAACTTGTGGCGAATGATGCCCTTGCTGTCGATCAGGAATGTCTCGGGCGCGCCGTACACACCCAGGTTCAGGCCCAGGGTGCCATCAGCATCGTCGATGTCCAGCTGGTACGGGTTGTGGAACTCCTTGAGCCACTTTTTCGCGTCCGCGTTGACGTCCTTGTAGTTCACGCCGTAGATCACCACGCCCTGCTCGGCCAGCTTGGTCAGCATCGGGTGTTCGACCCGGCATGAAATGCACCAGGTGGCCCACACGTTGACCAGCGCAGGCTTGCCCTTGAGGTCGGCCTCGGTCAGGACCTTGTCGCCCTCCACCGCAGGCAGGCTGAATGCCGGGAACGGCTTGTCGATCATCGCCGACGGCAACTCGGTCGGATCCAGGTACAAGCCTCTGTAGAGAAACCACGCCATGCCCAAGAACACGGCCAGGGGGATCAGCATCAACCAGCGTCTCATGCCGTGGCTCCTGTCATGCCCAATGCTTCACGCACGCGGCTTTTAACCTTGACCCGGTAGCGACGGTCCATCGCTGCCAGCAATCCACCAAAACCTGTGAGCAGGCCGCCAAACCAGATCCAGCGGACAAACGGCTTCACATGCACCCGCACCGCCCAGGCGCCATCGCCCAAGGGCTCGCCCAGGGCGACGTAGAGATCACGGGTGAAACCGGCGTCGATCCCGGCCTCGGTCATCATCGAGTTCTGCACCGTGTACAGGCGTTTTTCCGGGTGCAGCACGCTGACTTCCTTGCCGTTACGGATCACACGCACGGTGCCTTTGTCCGACGTGAAGTTCGGGCCCTGGAAGTGCTTGGCACCTTCAAAGATGAAGTGATAACCGCCCAGCTCCATCGACTCGCCCGGCGCCAGGCGCAAATCGCGCTCGGCACTGTTCTGGCTCGACAGCACCACACCCAGGGCGCACACGGCGATACCCAGGTGGGCAATCTGCATGCCCCAGTAGCTGCGGGTCAGGCTGCGTACGCCTTTGACCAGGCCTTTGTGACGGGTTTTGTCACCAATGTCGCGCACCCCGGCCAGCAACACCCAGGACGCCAGCATAAAGGTGGTCAGCACGGCCCAGTTGAAATCGCCATAGGCCACGCCGGCAATCGCCGAGAGCGCGGCGCTGCCCAGCAAAACCGGGGTCAGCATGCCCAACAGCCATTTGACCGGGGTGTCTTTCCAGCGCACCAGCATGCCCACCGCCATCACCACCATCAGCAACCCCATCAGCGGGATGAACATGGCGTTGAAGTACGGCGGGCCCACCGACATCTTGGCGCCGCTGATGGCATCCACAATCAGCGGGTACAGGGTGCCGAGCAGAATCATCGACGCGGCCACCACCAGCACCAGGTTGTTGCCCAGCAGCAAGGTCTCCCGCGACCACAGCTTGAAGCTGACGTGGCTTTTGACCACTGGCGCACGCAACGCAAACAGGGTCAGCGAGCCGCCCACCACAAACAGCAGGAAGATCAGGATGAAAACGCCGCGCTCAGGGTCGGAGGCGAATGCATGCACCGAAGTCAGTACGCCGGAACGGACCAGGAAAGTACCCAGCAGGCTCAGGGAAAACGCGGCAATGGCCAGCAGTACGGTCCAGCTTTTGAACACACCACGTTTTTCGGTCACGGCCAGCGAGTGAATCAGGGCAGTGCCCACCAGCCACGGCATGAACGAGGCGTTCTCCACCGGGTCCCAGAACCACCAGCCGCCCCAGCCAAGTTCGTAGTACGCCCACCATGAACCCAGGGTGATGCCGATACCGAGGAAGGCCCACGCCACGATGGTCCACGGGCGGGACCAGCGTGCCCATGCAGCGTCCAGTCGACCGCCCAGCAAGGCGGCAATGGCGAAAGCAAAGGCCACCGAGAAACCGACATAACCCATGTACAGCATCGGCGGGTGAACAATCAGGCCGATGTCCTGCAGCAGCGGGTTAAGGTCATTACCGTCCGAAGGAATCTGCGGCAGCAAGCGTACGAAAGGATCCGAGGTCAGGATCAAAAACAGCAGGAAGCCCACGCTGATCATGCCCATGATCGCCAGCACCCGCGCCAGCATCACTTGCGGCAATTGCCGCGAGAAGATCGACACGGCGAAGGTCCAGCCACCCAGAATCATGGCCCACAGCAGCAGCGAACCTTCGTGGGCGCCCCACACGGCACTGAACTTGTAGTACCACGGCAGCGCACTGTTGGAGTTGCTCGCCACGTACGCCACCGAGAAATCATCGGCCATGAAGGCATACGTCAGGCAGCCGAACGAGAACAACAAGAAGGCAAACTGCCCCCAGGCGGCGGGTTGCGCCAGGCTCATCCACAATTTGTCGCCGCGCCAGGCACCCAGCAGCGGCACGATGGCCTGCACAATGGCAAAGCACAGCGCCAGAATCATGGCCAGATGGCCCAATTCAGGAATATAGAGTCCAGACATCAGTACTTACCCTCACTCGCCGGCACAGGCGCGGACAGGCCGCTTTCATTCAACGCCTTGGTGACTTCAGGCGGCATGTATTTTTCGTCGTGCTTGGCCAGCACTTCATCGGCCACTACCACGCCCTGGGCATTGAGCTTGCCCAGCGCGACGATGCCCTGCCCTTCACGGAACAGATCCGGGAGGATGCCGCGGTAGGTGATGGTCACGGACTTGTTGAAATCGGTGACCACGAACTGTACGTCCAGCGAGTCGCCCGAACGCTTGAGCGATCCGGCTTCAACCATGCCACCGGCACGGATACGGGTGTCCAGTGGCGCTTCGCCATTGGCGATTTGGGTCGGGGTATAGAACAGGTTGATGTTCTGCTGCAAGGCGCTCAGGGCAAGGGCCACGGCAGCGCCCACACCCACCAGAATCGCCAGGATGATGATCAAACGTTTTTTACGCAGCGGATTCACTTCATATTCTCCCGACGCAAACGACGCGCCTCTTGTTGCAAATAACGTCGGCGCGCCATGATCGGCAGCGCCACGTTCAACGCCAGTACCGCCAGGCAAATGCCGTAGGCCGACCAGACATACACCCCGTGATGGCCCATGGCGATGAAGTCACCAAAAGAAGCAAAACTCATCGCGCGCCCTCCAGTGCCTTCAACACCTCAGCCTTGACCCAGCTGCTGCGGGCCTCGCGCTTGAGCACTTCCAGGCGCATGCGCAACAGCAGCACTGCGCCAAAGAAGCAATAAAAGCCCAGCACCGTGAGCAGCAGCGGCATCCACATTTCCATGGGCATGGCCGGTTTTTCGGTGAGGGTGAAGGTCGCGCCCTGATGCAGGGTGTTCCACCACTCCACCGAGTACTTGATGATCGGGATATTGATCACGCCCACAATCGCCAACACCGCGCAGGCCTTGGCCGCGCTGTCGCGGTTAGTGATGGCATTGCCCAGGGCAATCAGGCCGAAATACAGAAACAGCAGGATCAGCATCGAGGTCAGGCGCGCATCCCAGACCCACCACGAGCCCCAGGTCGGCTTGCCCCAGACGGCACCGGTGATCAGCGCCACGGCAGTCATCCAGGCACCGATGGGCGCGGCAGCCTGCAGCGCCACGTCGGCGATTTTCATCTTCCAGACCAGGCCCACCACACCGCACACCGCCAGCATCACATAGCAGGACTGCGCCAGCATGGCGGCCGGAACATGGATATAAATGATCCGGAAACTGTTGCCCTGCTGGTAGTCCGGCGGCGCAAACGCCAGGCCCCAGACCACCCCGCAGGTGATCAGCAACACGGCAGCAATGCTTAACCACGGCAACAGCCGCCCACTAATGGCATAGAACCATTTGGGCGAGCCGAGTTTGTGAAACCAAGTCCAGTTCATCACGCTGTTTCCATCACGGTGCCGGTCACGACAGGTCGAGTGTCATGCCAGCCAGGGTCTTTACTGGTCCACGGGGACCAGACCTCATTATTCACCGACGCTGATTTTCAGGCCGGCAGCTATAGCAAAGGGTGTCAGGGTTACTGCCAGGGCGGTCAGGCTACCAAGCCACAGCAGATAACCGGTTGCGGGCATGCCCTGGAGTGCCGCCTGCAAGGCGCCACTGCCCAGGATCAGCACCGGGATATATAAAGGCAAAATCAGCAACGCCAGCAGCAGGCCGCCACGCTTGAGGCCAACGGTCAGCGCAGCCCCCACGGCCCCGAGCAGGCTCAATACCGGCGTCCCGAGCAGCAACGACATCAGCAACACCGGCAGGCAGGCTACCGGCAGCCCCAGCATCAAGGCCAGCAGTGGCGACAGGATGACCAACGCCAGGCCGGAGAACAGCCAGTGTGCCAGCACTTTGGCCAAGACCAGTAGTGGCAGGGGGTGCGACGAAAGGACCCACTGTTCAAGGGATCCGTCCTCAAAATCACTGCGAAAAAGCCCGTCCAGCGAGAGCAAAACCGCTAAAAGCGCTGCGACCCACAGCAGCCCCGGAGACAAGGTTTGCAACAATTGAGTCTCGGGTCCGACTGCCAAAGGGAACATGGCGATCACAATTGCAAAAAATACCAGGGGGTTGGCCAACTCGGCCGGACGGCGAAACAGCAAGCGCGCCTCACGCGTTACCAACGTTGCGAACACACTCATACAGCCCACTGCCCCAGGTCGATATTGCGATAACCGGCCGGCATCCGGCTCAACGTATGGTGTGTGGTAAGCACCACCATGCCGCCGCTTTCGCAGTGGCGGGCCAGGTGTTCTTCGAGTTGCGCCACGCCTTGTTTGTCGAGCGCGGTAAAAGGCTCGTCGAGAATCCACAACGGCGGGCTGTCCAGATACAAACGGGCCAGCGCCACACGCCGCTGCTGGCCGGCCGACAAGGTGTGGCACGGCACATCTTCAAAGCCCTTGAGCCCTACCGCTGCCAGTGCCGTCCAGATCGCTTCGCGGGTGGCCGGGCGGTGCAACGCACAGAGCCAGCCCAGGTTTTCTTCGGCGGTGAGCAAATCCTTGATCCCGGCGGCATGGCCGATCCACAGCAGGTTGGTCGTCAGTTCATGGCGCTGACTGCTCAAGGCCTGACCGTTGAGGCGTACTTCCCCCGCCGTCGGCTGCATCAGGCCCGCCAACAATCGCAGCAGGCTGGTTTTGCCGCTGCCGTTGGGGCCGCTGATTTGCAACATGTCACCGCTGGCCAGACGCAATTCGAGGTTCTCGAACAACATCCGCCAGTCACGCTCACAGGCGAGCGATACGGCTTCTAAAAGAGGGCTGGTCACGTAATTGAGGCCTTCACGGTTCAAGTCGGCTCAGGCGCGGCCGTTAAAGTGATGCAGAATAAATGCATTTGCGGCCGGTTTCAGAGAGCTGGATCAAACAATTGCAATGTTTTCATGCCCTCTGAACGACGGGGCAGCATTATACATGCCATGTCCTACGCTAAAGAGGGCAATTTCGACAGGTTGTTACGATGAAAGGCGACATGAATATTCCACCTATTCCACAAACCACGCCCAGTAGTCTGCGCCCAGGTCTTGTGGGCGGTGAAGTGCTCAAGTTGTTACAGCCTGCCGAAGGCCTGATAAGACCCGGCCAAAGTGCCCAGGCAGAAGTGATATCGCTCAAGCAAAACGATCTGGCGTTCCAGTTGCTGCTCAAGCTGACCCTGGCCGGTGGCCGGGAAACCAACGTCCAGGCCAGCAGCAACTTTCCTTTGCCCGTGGGCACACAGTTGGCCGTGACCCAGCCTTCAGCAGGCAATCTTGCGATCAGCCTGCAACAGGCACTGAGTAGCAGCGTCGCCACCCTGACCCGCCTTGATACGCAACAAGTCCCCGTGGGCACGCTGCTCCAGGGCAAAGTACTGACCACCCAGGCGTTGGCCCAACCCGCCGGGCAACCGGCAATCTATCGCTCGTTGGTCACACTGCTCAACAGCGCCTTGAGCGGCAGCACCCTGACCCTGGACAGCCCGCAGCCTTTGCGGATCGGCAGTTTGTTGAGCGCCCGGGTGCACGATGCGCAAAGCCTGAACTTTGTCCCGCTCAGTGGGCGCCAGGAGCAACTGGCCGTCACGCAGCAACTCGCAATCCAACAAAGCCGCCAAGGGTCACTGGAGGGACTGCTCGGCGCCCTGCAAAAACTGCCGCCCAACGCACAGATGCCTCCTGAACTACGTGCCTCTATCGACACGCTGTTGGCTCAATTGCCTACACCCTCGCAACTGAGCAGCCCCAAAGCACTGAGCAGTGCCTTGCTCAACAGCGGCGCATTCCTGGAAGCCAAGTTGCTCAGCGGTCAGATACAAGCACTGGCTCCGGACATGAAGGCCACGTTGCTGCGACTGATTGCGCAGATTCTGCCCGGCGTACCGGCCAGTACCGGTTTCAATCCCGGCATGGCCGCCAGCACCCAGGCCCAGGCACTGCCGACCTTTGTGCGCAATGCCCTGGGCATGCTCGGCCAGGTCAGCGCCAAGCCGCAGCCGGGCGGTTTCCCCCTGCCCCAGCGTTCGGTGCAGAGCGGCGAACATGAAGACAGCCTGGAAAATTTGCTGAAACTGGCAGCGGCGGCCATTTCACGCCTGCAAAGTCATCAGTTGTCGAGTCTTGAGCAAAGCGGACGCACGGCCGATGGCAGCGTGCTGACCACATGGCAACTGGAAATCCCCATGCGCAATGCCCACGACATCGTACCTTTGCAGGTCAAGTTCCAGCGAGAAGACCCGCCAGAGAAAGAGCCACAAGACACACCCGAGCCCCGGGAAATCAAGGACCCGCTATGGCGGGTAGAACTGGCCTTCGACCTCGCACCTCTGGGTCCGCTGCATGTGCAGGCGCAGCTGCTGCGCGGCAACCTGTCGGGCCAGCTGTGGGCCGAACGGGCCTCTACGGCGCACTTGATCGAGAGCCAGCTGGGCGACTTGCGCCAGCGTTTGAACGACGCAGGGTTGAGCGTGACCGATCTGGACTGCCACCAGGGCACCCCGCCACAGAGCGGCCACACCCGACTGGAACAACGCTGGGTGGACGAAACCGCATGAACATAGAGTCCGTACCCCGCCAGGCGATAGCCCTCAAATACGACGGCAAACAGGCCCCTACCCTCACCGCCAAAGGCGACGATGAATTGGCGCAAGCCATCCTCATACTGGCCCGCGAGCATGGGGTGCCGATCTATGAAAATGCCGAGCTGGTCAAATTACTGGCGCGCATGGAATTGGGCGACAGCATCCCGCAGGAGTTGTACCGAACCCTGGCAGAAATCATTGCCTTTGCCTGGCAGCTCAAAGGCAAATTCCCGGCAGGGTTTGATCCGGATGCCGAGCCGCAAGAGCGGGATATCACCCCCTGACAGCCTCAGGCCTTGTAGTCGCTGCCGAGGAACGAAGGCTGCGATCGACGGCACAGCGGTCAGTCAGCCAAACCGTGTCGACACCCTCGCGAGCAAGCCCGCTCCCACAGGGCATGGTTTGGCACCCTCACGATCGCAAAGCCCTGTCCACCTGCTGCGCAGCCTCAAGCAGCACACTGTCCTGACGAAAACCACCAATCAGTTGCAACCCCACCGGGAGTTCACCCGGCTGTCTGGGTAAGGGAATGTTGATTTGAGGCAGCCCGAATGCCATCCAGCATTTGCAAAAGTCCGAAGGCCCCGTCGTTTCCAGCCCCAGGGGCGCAACCATGCCGCAGGTAACGCTCAGCATCCCATCGAAGGGTGCAAAAATCGCCTGCAGTCTCGGTGCCTGCGCAGCCAGGCGAGCCTTGGCCGCTGACTCCTGCTCCCATGTCGTACCCCTGGCCCGCTCGATCATGGCCACCACTGACGAGCTCAGCAGTTCAGGGCTCGATTGCCACTCTTTGGACAGCGACCGTGCGCCCTCGCAGTCATTGATCAACAGGTGGTCGTCAAACACGTTCGCAAAATCATCCGGCAGGTCCACTGTGGTCACGGTGTGGCCTGCAGCCTTCAACCTCTGGACCGCCGCCAGTAAAGCGTCAGCCACCATCGGGTCCACCTGGTCCCAGCGCGCAGTACGACAAAACCCGAACGTCCTGCTGCCGCTCTCCCGAGCCGATTGCGGCAAACCGGGCACCAGTACCTGAGCGACGAGCGCCAGGTCGCGAACCGACCGGCCATACCAGCCCAGCGTGTCGAAGCTGGGCGCCAAGGGTTTGATCCCTTCCAGCGAAACCAGCCCATAGGAAGGTTTGAACGCATACAGCCCGCAATAGGACGCAGGCTTGAGCAGCGAGCCCGCCGTTTGCGTGCCCAGCGCCACAGGAAAGAAACCCGCGGCCATGCCTGCAGCAGAACCGGCACTGGAGCTGCCTGGAGTCCGGTCCAGATCATGGGGATTGCGGGTCGGCCCGGTTTGCATATAGGCAAACTCGGTGGTGTGGGTCTTGCCCATGATCACCGCTCCCGCCTGACGCAGCAGCGCAACCACATGGGCATCGCGCGACGGCCAGTTGTTGTCATAGATCGGGGAGTAAAAACCCGTGGGGTGGTCGCGGGTATCAATGATGTCCTTGACCCCAATCGGCACTCCGGCCAGCAAGCCGTTGATCCCGGGGCTACTCAGCCCCTGTGCCTGTTTGCGCACCACCTGCGGGTCGAGGGCGACGAACGCCCGGATCGCAGACTCACGGGCGTTTGTCTGACTCAGGAAATGCTCGGCCACAATGCCGGGGCTCAGGTGCGCGGTGCGGACCTGTTCGGCAATCGAGTGGGCGTCCGCCGTGTCGAGAAAACTCATGCTGTATTCAACCTCTGCTCATGACTGCGTTACTGGGCATACACCGACGCCCACTCTGTAAAACCCTTGATCTCGATGGGGTTGCCCGAAGGATCGAGGAAAAACATCGTCGCCTGCTCCCCCGGGGTCCCGACAAAACGAAGGGTCGGCTCCAGCACAAACTCCACGCCGCGATCCATCAGACGCTCTTTCAAGGCCAGCCAGTCAGGCATGCTCAGCACCACCCCGAAATGCGGCATGGGCACCCAGTGATCGCCCACCTTGCCGGTGTTGCTGACGGCAAACGGCTCACCCAGGTGCAAGGACAATTGATGGCCGAAAAAATCGATGTCCAGCCACGTATCAGTGCTGCGACCTTCCGCGCAGCCCAGCACATCGCAGTAAAAGCGGCGCGCCGAGCCCAGATCGTGAACGTGATAAGCAAAATGAAAGAGTGATTGCACAGTAACCTCCTGAAACTTGAAATAGCCCAATGCCCCTGCAGGAAATCATGCAGTGCGCCATTCAAAAGAGATAACCTGTTATTTTTTCCATAAAAGAAAGAAATTCTTATGGATACGCGCTATCTCAGAAGCCTGATTGCCGTGGTGGAATGCGGGTCAATCGCCAAGGCGGCCCGCCTGGAAAACCTGACGGCTGCCGCGGTCAGCCAGCGTATTGTGGCGCTCGAACGGCAGTTGGGGCTCCAGCTTCTGGTGCGGGTCGGCCACGAGGCCAAGCCCAGCCTGGCTTGCATGGACTTGCTGCCCAGGGCCAGAAGCATCGTCGATGAAGTGGCGCTTCTGGCAAGTGACGTCGACGCCCTGGGCCTGACCGGTCCCTTGCGCATCGGTGCGATTTCGACGGTACTCACGGGCCTTCTGCCCCAGGCCTTGCGCAGCCTGACTCGCTCAACTCCCCAGCTGAAACCGGTGATCGTTCCAGGGACATCCCGCTCGCTGTATCAGGCGCTGGAGGCCAACGAACTGGATGCCGCGATAGTGGTCGCGCCGCCGTTCACGCTGGCCAAGACCTTCGATGGGGTATTGCTACGCAAGGAACCCTTGGTGTTTATCTCCAATGAGCACTCAACTCAGGGCATCGACGCGCGCCTGCAACACTGCCCGTATATTCAATATGACCCGGATGCGTGGGGGGGCCGCCATGCCGTCCAGTACCTGCAAGACCAGGGCCTGAAACCAGCCGCCCTGCTGGATCTGGATGCGCTGGAAACCATCGCCCTGCTGACCGCGCAGGGGTTGGGAGTCAGCCTGGTGCCTTGCTGGTCGGGGATTGAGCGCTGGACGGACAGTTGTGTCGTGGAGCCTGTGGGTGACGAACGCTATGACCGCAGGATTGTGCTGATCAGTCATGCACAAGGGCCACGGGGGCGAATGGTTGAAGCGTTGAAACAGGCGCTGCAGGAGAATACGCCATGAACTGATCTGTGGGAGCGGGCTTGCTCGCGATGCAGGCGCTGCGGTCTTTCAACTTAATCGCGTCGACCTTATCGCGAGCAAGCCCGCTCCCACAGGATCAGATGCAGATGCAGGCTCAGCCCTTGTGCATCTTGCTCATCAACTCGGCCTCGGCCTGAGTCAAACCACAGGCCTGGGTCAGTTCGTCGACGCTGGCGCCCATGCTGACCAGGCGCGCTGCCTGGTTGAACGACAGACTGGTGGGGTCGCGCTGTTCCAGCTGGGTCAGCTTCTCGGGCAGCGGTGCGACCACCGCGCGCAGCTCGTGCAGGTCTTCACCCATTTGCACATTGCCGTTCTGGTAGGTGTCCAGCCGCCGCGCCAGCTCCCTGAGGCGCCGGTCACGCTGCTCATCGCCCGCAACCTGCTGCGCCGCGAGCACGCGCTGACGGCGCACATGGCTCACGAACAACCACAGGGTCACGGCCCACAACAGGCCCAGGACGATTACCGCCACCTCAAGGATCAATCAGATGTTCTCCAGATCCGACCATTCTTCTTCGGTCATCATTTTGTCCAGCTCAACCAGAATCAGCAGTTCGCCGTTCTTGTTGCATACGCCCTGGATAAACTTGGCCGACTCGTCGTTGCCCACATTAGGCGCCGTTTCGATTTCAGACTGACGCAGGTAAACCACCTCGGCCACGCTGTCGACCAGAATCCCGACCACTTGTTTGTCCGCTTCGATGATGACGATGCGCGAATTGTCGGTGATTTCTGCGTTGTAGAGGCCAAAACGCTGACGCGTATCGATGACCGTTACCACGTTGCCGCGCAGGTTGATAATGCCCAGCACGTAGGAAGGCGCACCGGGGACCGGGGCAATTTCGGTGTAACGCAGCACTTCCTGGACTTGCATCACATTGATGCCGTAGGTCTCGTTGTCCAGCTTGAAGGTCACCCATTGCAGGATCGGATCTTCACTACTTTGTTGTGCGGCTGACTGTTTCATACACCAAACCCTTGACTGAATACCGCTGATTTAAATAATT
Source organism: Pseudomonas sp. RL_5y_Pfl2_69 (assembly GCF_963970465.1). Lineage (NCBI taxonomy): Bacteria > Pseudomonadati > Pseudomonadota > Gammaproteobacteria > Pseudomonadales > Pseudomonadaceae > Pseudomonas > Pseudomonas sp. RL_5y_Pfl2_69. The sequence goes on from NZ_CAXAOU010000012.1 coordinate 38,335, forward strand.
ACTGCTTGCCCTTGGCAATCAACTCGGCCAATTGCGCCACGTCCAGCAATGCGCACATGTGTTCAATCACGGTGCCCGCCAGCCACGGCCGCTGCCCACGCTGGGAGCGCCATTTGATTTCGTTCGGATGCAGGCGCAATGAGCGGCTGACTTGATGCACCGCCAACCCCCACTCGTAGCCCTGCACAGAAATAACGTATTGCAGGCCCTCGCGAAAATCATCGCGATAGCGCTCGGGCATCACCCAGCGCGCGGTATCCAGCACGTTGAGCTTGCCGCTCTGGCTCGGCAGTATCCCCAGGAACCAGTCCGGCTGACCAAACAGCGGCGTCAGTTCACGACCGGCCAGCGAATAGATAGAACCCAGGCACACCAACGGCACCGCCAGGGTCAACCCGGCCACGTCGAACAGCAGGCACTCGAAGGGTTCTGCGGCCCACGCGGGGCGGCCATCATCGGGTATCGGCAAATGCGCACCGGGCGCACTTGGCCGATGTACCTCGACCAACGGATGGGCCAGCGCCTCGGCGGGCACGCCCACTTGCGAGAGTTCCACCGGCATGGCCAGCGGCGCTTCAACAGGCGCGTCAGTGGCCGGTTCAAGTTCCGGCGCAGCGGGTTCAACCGACTCCAGCGCCTGGGTTGCATCAAACAGCAAGTCGTCCAGATACGACTGCAACGCCACTTGCGAGCGGTTGGAAAGTGCTATCGGCTGCGTCATAAAGTGCCCCACTCAACAGCCTCGCGACAGAGACTTGTAGACGTTATCGGCCACACGGGACCGATACTTGAATAACCGTCCACCTCAAGCCACCTGAGGGGCAAGCTGGCGGGTCAGTACGTGCTTGAGCAACGCACGATAGGCGATTACCCCCCGGGTCTTGTCATCGAACTGCGAAGGCGTCTGCCCTGCCCGGCTGGCATCACGCAAGCGGGTGTCGACCGGGATGAAGCCCTGCCACAGGGTGTCGGGATACACGTCGCGCAACACCCGCAAGGTGCTCATCGAGGCCTGGGTACGGCGGTCAAACAAGGTCGGCACGATGCAAAACGGCAGTTCCTGCGCCCGCGAGCGATTGATCATGCGCAGGGTGTGGACCATGCGCTCCAGGCCCTTGAGCGCCAGATGCTCGGTCTGCACCGGAATGATCAATTGCTGGCTGGCCGCCAATGCGTTGACCATCAGCACACCCAGGATCGGCGGGCTGTCGATGATGGCGTAGTCATAGTCCTGCCACAGTTGCGCCAGGCTGCGCGCAATCACCAGGCCCAGGCCACTTTGCCCCGGCGCCTGACGCTCCAGGGTCGCCAGGGCGGTGGTCGCCGGCAGCAAGGCAATCTTCTCGTGGCTGGTGGGCAGCAGCAATTGCGCAGCCAGACCTTCCGGCACCTGGCCCTGATGCAGAAAGAGGTCATACACGCTGTGTTCCAGACCATCGGGGTCATACCCGAAATAACTGGTCATGGAGCCGTGCGGGTCGAGATCGACCACAACCACCCGCTTACCCGCTTCTGCCAGCAAACCGGCCAGAGCGATGGATGTGGTGGTCTTGCCGACCCCACCTTTTTGATTGGCTACTGCCCAGACTCTCATTCAGTTGTTCCTCCCGGCTGCATGCGTGCCGGCCGAGACTATAGGGTTGGTGACGGGGAATTGACGGCATTCCCTCTAACCAGTGGCTGTGTCTGTGGCGGTGCAGTTTGTGTGCCAGCACGCTTGAGGGCGGCATCCGGTGTCGCGTTGGCGGTTCCCGTACCGGTCAGGCTGCGACGCACCTCCAGGTTACGCGACACCACCAGCACCACCCGACGGTTGAGCGCACGCCCCTCCGGGGTTGCGTTATTGGCCACCGGCTGGAACTCGCCGTAACCCACCGATGCCATGCGCCCCGGGTTCACGCCCTGCATCGCCAGCATGCGCACGATGCTCGCCGAGCGTGCCGACGACAGCTCCCAGTTGGTGGGATATTGCGCGGTACGGATCGGCAGATCGTCCGTAAAACCCTCGACGTGAATCGGGTTTTCGAACGGCTTCAGGATCGCTGCCACCTTGTCGATAATGGTGAACGCTGCATTGCTGGGCATCGCGTCGCCACTGCCGAACAGCAAGCTTGAGTTGAGTTCGATTTCGACCCACAACTCATTGCCGCGCACGGTCAATTGTTTGGACGCGATCAAGTCGCCAAACGCATGGGTGATGTCATTGGCAATGGTTTTAAGCGGGTCATCGGGGACTTGCCCAAGGCCCGCGTCGGTATGTTCACTGTCTTTGATCAAGGGTTCGGCAGGCGCGACCGTCAGCGGGCGTTCCTGACCAATGGGCACCGGCTTGATGCTGCGCTCGGTGTCATTGAACACGCCCACCAGCGCCTGGGAGATCACCCGATACTTGCCTTCGTTGATCGAGGAAATCGAGTACATGACCACGAAGAAGGCAAACAGCAAGGTGATGAAGTCCGCGTAGGACACCAGCCAACGTTCGTGATTGATGTGTTCATCCGCAGGGCGACGGCGACGGCTCATAGTTAACCCGTGAAGCCTTGAAGCTTGAGTTCGATTGAGCGCGGATTCTCGCCTTCGGCAATCGACAGGATGCCTTCGAGCAGCATTTCGCGGTACAGCGACTGGCGCATGGCAATGGCCTTGAGCTTGCTGGCGATGGGCAGCAACACCAGGTTGGCACTGGCCACCCCGTAAATGGTCGCCACAAACGCCACCGCAATTCCGCTGCCCAGTTGTCCCGGATCGGCCAGATTGCCCATCACATGGATCAGGCCCATGACCGCGCCGATAATGCCGATGGTCGGCGCATAACCGCCCATGCTTTCAAATACTTTGGCGGCTTCGATGTCGCGGCTTTCCTGGGTCATGTAATCGACCTCCAGCACGCTGCGAATGGTTTCTGGCTCAACCCCGTCGACCAGCAACTGCAGGCCCTTGCGCGAATAATTGTCGGGCTCGGTGTCGGCCACACCTTCCAGGCCCAGCAAGCCTTCCTTGCGCGCCGTCAGGCTCCAGTTGACGACACGGTCAATGCCCCCCGCCATGTCGATACGCGGCGGAAACAAGATCCACACCACGGTCTGCATCGCCCGCTTGAATGCGCTCATGGGCGACTGCAACAGTGCCGCGCCCACCGTCCCGCCCAGCACGATCAGCGCTGCCGGACCATTGGCCAGGGCGCCGAGATGGCCGCCCTCCAGGTAGTTGCCGCCGATGATCGCGACAAACGCCATGATGATGCCAATCAGGCTGAGCACATCCATCAGTGGCAGGCCTCCACCAGGTGTTTGCCGATGTCATCAAGGCTGTACACCGCGTCGGCCAGGTTGGCTTTGACGATGGCCATCGGCATGCCGTAAATCACGCAGCTGGCTTCGTCCTGTGCCCACACCTGACTGCCGCCCTGCTTGAGCATGCGGGCACCTTCACGGCCGTCCGCGCCCATGCCGGTCAGGACCACCGCCAAAACTTTGTCACCAAAGGACTTGGCAGCCGAACCGAAGGTGATATCCACACACGGTTTGTAGTTCAAACGCTCGTCGCCCGGCAGGATGCGTACCGCGCCGCGACCGTCAATCATCATCTGCTTGCCGCCCGGTGCCAGCAGGGCCAGGCCGGGGCGCAGGATGTCGCCGTCTTCGGCTTCCTTGACGCTGATGCGGCACAGCTTGTCCAGGCGCTCGGCAAACGCCTTGGTAAACGCGGCCGGCATGTGCTGCACCAGCACAATCGGCGCCGGAAAATTGCCCGGCAACTGGGTCAACACCCGCTGCAAGGCCACCGGCCCGCCGGTCGAGGTGCCGATGGCGACCAGTTTGTAGGCCTTGCGCTTGGGCATGCCCGACGTTGATGCCGGTGCAGGCGCGCCACGGCTGGCAATCGGCGTGGTGCGCGCAGGGGGCAACGAGGCAGTCGGCGCGGGGGACACATAACCGCCAAGGGCAGGCCGAGGCACAGGCGCAGGGGCTGAGACCGCAGGTGCTGGCGCGCTGTAGCTGGACATTCGGCGGTTGCTGCGCGAGATGCTGTGAACCTTTTCGCACAGCATCTGCTTGACCTTCTCGGGATTGCGCGAGATGTCTTCGAAGTTTTTCGGCAAAAAATCCACCGCCCCGGCATCCAGCGCATCGAGGGTCACGCGGGCGCCCTCGTGGGTCAGCGAGGAGAACATCAATACCGGGGTCGGACAGCGCTGCATGATATGACGCACGGCCGTGATGCCATCCATCAACGGCATCTCGTAATCCATCGTGATCACGTCCGGCTTGAGCGCCAGCGCCTGATCGATGGCTTCCTTGCCATTGGTGGCGGTGCCGATCACTTGAATCGTCGGGTCAGCCGACAGAATTTCCGAGACGCGGCGGCGGAAAAAACCGGAATCATCCACCACCAGGACCTTGACTACCATAAACACTCCGTTAGGCGGTGCGGGGCGCAAAAGCCCCGGCTCACCAGAATCAAATACGCCGTGATGCGTAGTGCTTGAGCATGCTCGGAACATCCAGAATCAAGGCAATACGACCATCACCGGTAATGGTGGCGCCCGACATGCCTGGCGTGCCCTGGAGCATTTTGCCCAACGGCTTGATCACCACCTCTTCCTGGCCGACCAGTTGATCGACCACAAAACCGATGCGCTGGGTACCGACCGACAAAATCACCACATGCCCTTCGCGCTGTTCTTCATGGGCGGCAGACGCCACCAGCCAGCGCTTGAGGTAGAACAACGGCAGGGCCTTGTCGCGCACGATCACCACTTCCTGGCCGTCGACCACGTTGGTGCGCGACAAGTCGAGATGGAAAATCTCGTTGACGTTGACCAGCGGGAAAGCAAACGCCTGGTTGCCCAGCATCACCATCAGGGTTGGCATGATCGCCAGGGTCAGCGGCACCTTGATGACGATTTTCGAGCCACGACCCAGCACCGACTCGATGCTCAGCGAGCCATTGAGCTGGGCGATCTTGGTTTTCACCACGTCCATGCCCACGCCACGTCCGGACACATCGCTGATCTCGGTCTTGGTGGAAAAGCCCGGCGCAAAAATCAGGTTGTAGCAGTCGCTTTCGCTCAGGCGATCGGCTGCGTCCTTGTCCATCAGGCCTTTTTTCACCGCCAGGGAGCGCAGGAAATTGGCATCCATACCTTTGCCGTCATCGGAGATCGACAGCAGGATATGGTCGCCTTCCTGCTCTGCCGACAGCACCACCCGACCGCAGCTTGGCTTGCCTGCAGCAGCACGTTCTTCCGGGGTTTCGCAACCATGGTCGACGGCGTTGCGCACCAAGTGGACCAGTGGATCGGCCAGGGCTTCGACGAGGTTTTTATCCAGGTCGGTCTCTTCGCCCACCAACTCCAGGCTGATTTCTTTCTTCAACTGACGCGCCAGATCCCGCACCAGCCGCGGGAAGCGACCGAATACTTTTTTGATCGGCTGCATGCGGGTCTTCATCACTGCGGTTTGCAGGTCGGCGGTGACCACGTCGAGGTTGGACAGGGCCTTGGCCATGTCCTCGTCATGGCTGTTCAGGCCCAGGCGCACCAGACGGTTACGTACCAGCACCAGTTCGCCGACCATGTTCATGATGTCGTCCAGCCGTGCGGTATCGACCCGCACGGTGGTTTCTGCCTCAGAGGCAACCGGCTTTTCCGACGGTGCAGCTGCCGCCCGGGCCGGGGCGGCACGCGCAGCCGCAACCGGTTTGGCGGGCACAGCCGCAGCGACAACGGCTGCGGAGTCCGGACTGAACTTGCCTTTACCGTGCATCTCATCGAGCAGGGCTTCGAATTCGTGATCGCTGATCAGGTTCGGGTCGCCCGCTGGCTCCTCGGCCGGGGCAACAGGTTCGACGGCCGCAGCGCCCAGTGCGTCGGTGTTGAACGCACCCTTGCCATGCAATTGATCGAGCAAGGCCTCGAATTCATCGTCGGTGATTTCATTGCTGACTTCAGCTACGGCTGCTGGCGCTTCGTCGGGCACTGCGCTGACCACTGCGGCATCCGCAGAAAACTGGCCTTTGCCGTGCAACTGGTCAAGCAGCAACTCAAATTCGGCGTCGCTGATTTCGTCACCCGCCGAGATGTCTGCCGGGACAACCGGCTCGGGCTCGTGGGCAGCGGCCTTGACCGCATCGAGGGATTCCAGCAGCTGTTCAAATTCGCTGTCGGTGATATCCGTCACCGGGGCTGCGACTACCGCCACCGGCACAGGCTCAGGTGCTGCAACCACGTGAGCGGTGGCAGGTTCTGCCAGACGCGCCAGCGCCGCCAGCAACTCGGGGGTCGCCGCGGTGATAGGGCTGCGCTCGCGCACTTCGCTGAACATGCCGTTGACCGCATCCAGGGCCTCAAGCACCACGTCCATCAACTCCGCGTCGACGCCTCGTTCACCCTTGCGCAGGATGTCGAAGACGTTCTCGGCGATGTGACAGCACTCCACCAATTCATGGAGCTGCAGGAAGCCGGCGCCCCCTTTGACCGTATGAAAACCGCGAAAAATGGCATTGAGCAGGTCCGCATCATCCGGTCGGCTTTCCAGCTCGACCAGTTGCTCGGACAGCAACTCCAGAATTTCGCCGGCTTCAACCAGGAAATCCTGAAGGATTTCTTCATCGGCGCCGAAGCTCATGTACGTGCTCCTTGAGAAAGGCCCGCGACGCCAGGCAACAGCGCCCGCACGTCTATCGAGTCCTAAAAACCTAAACTGGACAGCAAATCGTCTACATCATCCTGACCGGATACGACGTCATTACGTGTATCGGCATGAATCTGCGGACCTTCACCCTTGGCCTGGTTTTTTTGCGAATTATTTTCAGCACGCAACGCATCACGGTCGTGTTCGATGCCGGCAAAGCGGTCTACCTGACTGGCCATCAGCACCAGTTTGAGCAGATTGCTTTCAACGTCCGTGACCAGTTGCGTTACCCGCTTGATGACCTGACCGGTAAGGTCCTGGAAATCCTGGGCCAGCAAGATGTCGGTGAGGTTGGCGGACACGACCTGACTTTGCTCGTCGCTACGCGTCAAAAAACTGTCAACCCGACGCGCCAGCTCGCGAAACTCCTCGGCACCGATTTCACGGCGCATGAAGCGACCCCAGTCTGCACTCAGGGCCTTGGCTTCCTGCCCCAGGCCGTTGACCAGCGGCGTGCTGTTTTCCACCAGGTCCATGGTTCGATTGGCGGCCGCTTCCGTGAGCTTCACAACATAAGCCAGGCGTTCCGTGGCATCCGTGATCTGCGACACTTCTTCGGCTTGCGGCATGCTCGGATCAATATGGAAATTGACAATTGCACTGTGCAGTTCACGGGTCAGTTTGCCGACTTCGCGATACAACCCGCGATCACGGGTCTGGTTGAGTTCGTGAATCAGCTGCACTGCATCGCCAAACTGGCCTCTTTCAAGGCTTTCGACCAATTCGTGAGCATGTTTTTTCAGGGTCGACTCAAAATCGCCCTGTGTAGATTCTTTATGCTCCATAGCGCCCCCAAGGCAACCGATCAACCGATGCGATCAAAGATCTTCTCGATCTTGTCTTTGAGTGCGATAGCCGTGAACGGCTTGACCACATAGCCGTTAACACCGGCCTGGGCGGCTTCGATGATCTGCTCGCGCTTGGCTTCGGCGGTCACCATCAGCACCGGCAAGTGCTTGAGTTTTTCGTCGGCGCGCACGTGGCGCAGCAACTCGATACCGGTCATGCCCGGCATGTTCCAGTCGGTCACCAAAAAGTCGATGTGACCCAGATTGAGGATCGGCAACGCCGTGATGCCGTCGTCCGCCTCGACCGTGTTGGTGAACCCCAGGTCACGCAACAGGTTTTTAATGATCCGCCGCATCGTTGAAAAATCATCAACGATAAGGATTTTCATGTTCTTGTCCAATTCGACCTCCAAGCAGTCTTAAACGCGCCCGGTCTGGGGACACGCCATTCAATCAATTCGTTTTCAAACACCGCCAGAATCGACTGTGGGAGCGGGCTTGCTCGCGATGCTGGCGGCGCGGTTTTTCTGATTCACCGTGTCGATCCCATCGCGAGCAAGCCCGCTCCCACAATAAGTACGCGTGTTCCCGTCAGTGCGCTCGCCACTGGCTCAGGCGTGCACGCAGCCGCGCTGCGCACTGGCTGTGCAGCTGGCTCACACGGGACTCGCTGACCCCCAGCACTTCGCCGATTTCCTTGAGGTTCAGTTCCTCGTCGTAGTACAGCGCCAACACCAGCCGCTCACGCTCGGGCAGATGGGCAATCGCATCGGCCAGCGCGCCCTGGAAGCGTTCGTCTTCCAGATCGCGGGACGGCTCCGGGTGAGCACTTGCGCCATCCTCATGCAGCCCTTCGTGTTCGCCGTCCTGCAACAAGTCGTCGAAACTGAACAGGCGGCTGCCCAGGGTGTCATTCAAGATGGCGTAATAATCATCAAGGCTTAACTGGAGTTCGGCCGCAACTTCATGATCTTTAGCGTCACAACCGGTTTTTGCTTCAATTACCCGAATTGCATCGCTGACCATGCGCGTATTGCGGTGGACAGAGCGCGGGGCCCAGTCGCCTTTTCGCACTTCATCGAGCATGGCGCCACGAATGCGAATCCCGGCATAGGTCTCAAAACTCGCCCCCTTGGTGGCGTCGTATTTGCCCGACACCTCGAGCAGCCCGATCATCCCGGCCTGGATCAGGTCGTCCACCTGCACGCTGGCCGGCAAGCGCGCCAACAGGTGATAGGCGATGCGCTTGACCAAAGGGGCGTAGCGCTCGATCAGCTCGTACTGGCTGTCACGGGACGCCTTGCTGTACATGCGATAGCCACTGGCGGTCATTAAAAGCGCCCCCCTGCTTGCTGCACCAGACGCTCGACAAAGAACTCCAGATGCCCGCGGGGGTTGGCGGGCAGCGGCCAGGTGTCGACTTTCTGGGCGATGGCTTTAAATGCCAGGGAGCACTTGGAGCGCGGGAACGCTTCGTAGACGGCCCGCTGTTTTTGTACGGCCTTGCGCACGCATTCGTCATACGGAACGGCGCCCACGTATTGCAGGGCCACATCGAGAAAACGGTCGGTGACTTTAGTCAATTTGGCGAACAGATTGCGCCCTTCCTGCGGGCTCTGGGCCATGTTCGCCAATACGCGAAAGCGGTTCATGCCGTAATCGCGATTGAGCAGCTTGATCAGCGCATAGGCATCGGTGATCGATGTCGGCTCGTCGCAGACCACCAGCAGCACTTCCTGGGCGGCGCGCACAAAGCTGACCACCGACTCGCCAATCCCGGCAGCGGTGTCGATCACCAGCACATCCAGATTGTCGCCGAGGTCGCTGAAGGCCTGGATCAGACCGGCGTGTTGCGCCGGGCTCAGTTGCACCATGCTCTGGGTGCCCGAAGCCGCCGGCACGATACGAATCCCGCCAGGGCCTTGCAGCAAGACATCGCGCAGCTCGCAACGCCCCTCGACCACATCGGCCAGGGTGAATTTGGGGGTCAGGCCCAGCAGGACATCGACATTCGCCAGTCCAAGGTCCGCGTCCATCAACAGAACGCGCCTGCCCAGCTCGGCCAATGCGATGGACAAGTTGACTGAGACGTTAGTTTTACCGACGCCACCCTTGCCGCCGGTCACTGCGATCACCTGTACGGGATGCATGCTGCCCATGATCTTTTTTTACCTTGTCTTACTTAGACGCGGCTACATGCGTTGGCTGCCCGTTCCCCATTGGAACAAAACCTTCAGACCATCAGATGTAGGTACATTGCAACGTAATCTTGACTACCTCAGCCTACCCGCTTGGGAGGGCTGTGATAGATATCAGCGAACATATCGGCCATGGCTTCTTCGCTGGGTTCTTCCTGCATTTGCACACTCACTGCGCGACTCACCAACTGGTGACGGCGCGGCAGGTGAAGGTCATCCGGAATCCTTGGACCATCGGTGAGGTACGCCACCGGCAGCCCGTGACTGATCGCCAGGCTCAACACCTCGCCCAGGCTTGCCGTTTCATCCAGTTTGGTCAGGATGCAACCGGCCAGCCCGCAACGCTTGTAACTGAGGTACGCCGCCGTCAGCACCTGTTTCTGGCTGGTGGTGGCCAGTACCAGATAATTTCTGGCCTTGATGCCCCGCCCTGCGAGGCTTTCCAGCTGCAGGCGCAACGCCGGGTCGCTGGCTTGCAGCCCGGCAGTGTCCACCAGCACCACGCGCTTGCGCACCAGTGGCTCAAGGGTCTGACCCAACGACTGACCGGGGGCCACGTGGGTCACCGGTACGTTGAGAATCCGGCCCAGGGTCTTGAGTTGCTCCTGGGCGCCAATACGAAAGCTGTCCATGCTCACCAGGGCAATGTTCTGCGCGCCGTACTTGAGCACATAACGCGCCGCCAGCTTGGCCAGCGTGGTGGTTTTACCCATCCCTGCGGGGCCGACCATCGCGATCACACCGCCCTCTTCCAGCGGTTCCAGCTCAGGCGTGGCAATCATGCGCGCCAGGTGCGCCAACAGCATCCGCCAGGCCTGACGCGGCTCCTCGATGCCGGCCACTTGCGCCAGCAGATCACGGGACAGCGGCCCGGACAGGCCGATACGCTGCAGGCGACGCCACAGATTGGCCTGGGCAGGCTTGGCATCCTGCAACTGGCTCCAGGCCAGCGAGCCGAGCTGCACTTCGAGCAACTCGCGCAAACCGTTGAGTTCATGACGCATGTTGTCGAATGCGCGCTGATCAATCGTCGGTGCGGCTGGCGCAGGTGCAGGGCGCGGCGGCTCTTCAAGGGTCGGCTCGATCAACGGCTCGGCGGCGGTCAGCGGCAGACCGGCAAACAACTGACGGTTGTCCCCCGCCTCGCCCTCACCGCGCAGGCTCAACTCGGCCTGGGCCGAGACAATCCGCGACTGGGTCTTGCGCAGCTCTTCTTCGAGCTCAATGTTCGGTACACGGGGTGCCAGCGCGGACAGCTTGTAGTCCAGGGCCGCGGTCAACTCAACGCCCCCGGCTATCCGGCGGTTGCCAATAATGGCGGCGTCAGCCCCCAGCTCATCACGAATCAGCTTCATGGCCTGACGCATATCGGCGGCGAAAAATCGCTTCACTTGCATAAACCAAACCCTCAGCCGTTAGGGCCTACTGTCGCAACGATCGTGACCTGCTTGTTGTCAGGGATTTCCTGGTAAGCCAGTACATGCAGGTTGGGCACCGCCAGACGGCCAAAACGCGAAAGCATCGCGCGTACCGGGCCTGCCACCAACAAAATCACTGGATTACCTTGCATCTCCTGACGCTGAGCAGCGTCGATCAACGAGCGCTGGAGCTTTTCTGCCATGCTTGGCTCCAGCAACACGCCCTCTTCCTGGCCTTGTCCGGCCTTCTGCAAACTATTGAGCAATATTTGTTCCAACCTTGGCTCCAAGGTGATCACAGGCAGCTCAGACTCAACGCCTACAATGCTTTGCACGATGGCGCGCGACAACCCGACCCGCACCGCGGCAACCAAAGCGGCAGTATCTTGACTCTTATGGGCATTGTTCGCGACGGCTTCGGCAATGCTGCGAATATCACGCACCGGCACCTGTTCAGCCAGCAGGGCCTGCAACACTTTGAGCAGTTGGGACAGGCTCAGGATGCCCGGCACCAGCTCCTCAGCCAGCTTGGGTGAAGACTTGGCCAACAGTTGCATCAACTGCTGCACTTCTTCATGACCGATCAGCTCATGGGAGTGTTTGTACAGAATCTGGTTAAGGTGGGTCGCCACTACCGTACTGGCGTCCACTACGGTATAGCCCAGCGATTGCGCCTGACTGCGCTGGCTGACCTCAATCCACACCGCTTCCAGACCAAAGGCCGGATCCTTGGTGGTAATGCCGTTGAGCGTGCCGAACACCTGCCCCGGATTGATTGCCATCTCGCGGTCCGGGTAGATCTCGGCCTCGGCCAGGATCACCCCCATCAGGGTCAGGCGATACGCACTGGGGGCCAGGTCGAGGTTGTCGCGGATATGCACGGTGGGCATCAGAAAGCCCAGGTCCTGGGACAGCTTTTTGCGCACGCCCTTGATCCGCGCCAGCAACTGGCCACCCTGATTGCGGTCAACCAGCGGAATCAGCCGATAGCCAACCTCCAGGCCGATCATGTCGATGGGCGTCACGTCATCCCAGCCCAGCTCCTTGGTCTCCTGGGCGCGGGCAGGCGATGGCAACAACTCCTGTTGGCGCTTGACCTCCTGCAGGGCCTGGACCTTGACCACGTTCTGCTTCTTCCACATCAGGTACGCGACGCCACCGGCGACTGCCGCCAGGCTGAGAAAGGAAAAGTGCGGCATGCCCGGCACCATCCCCATCACAGCCATCAGGCCTGCCGACACCGCGAGTGCCTTGGGTGAGGCAAACATCTGGCGATTGATCTGCTTGCCCATGTCTTCGGAGCCCGAAGCACGGGTCACCATGATCGCGGCAGCGGTAGACAGCAACAGGGACGGCAACTGCGCCACCAAACCGTCACCGATGGTCAGCAAGGCGTACACCTTGCCCGCTTCGCTGAAGGTCATGCCGTGCTGGAAGATACCGACGGCCATGCCGCCGATCAGGTTGATAAACAGAATCAGCAGACCGGCGATGGCGTCACCGCGCACGAACTTGCTGGCACCGTCCATCGAGCCGTAGAACTCGGCCTCCTGGGCCACTTCCTGACGGCGGGCCTTGGCCTGGTTCTGGTCGATCAGACCGGCGTTGAGGTCGGCATCGATTGCCATTTGCTTGCCGGGCATGGCGTCGAGGGTAAAGCGGGCGCTCACTTCGGAGATACGCCCGGCACCCTTGGTCACGACCACGAAGTTGATGATCATCAAAATCGCAAAGACCACGATACCGACGACGTAGTTGCCACCGATCACCACTTCACCGAAGGCCTGGATCACCTTGCCTGCGGCGGCGTGACCTTCATGACCGTGGAGCATCACCACCCGGGTCGAGGCCACGTTCAGGGCCAGCCGCATCAGAGTGGCGACCAGCAAAATGGTGGGGAACACCGCAAAATCCAGCGGCCGCAGGGCGTAGACGCACACCAGCAGCACCACAATCGACAGCGCGATGTTGAAGGTGAAAAACACGTCCAGCAGAAACGGCGGAACGGGCAACATCATCATTGCCAGCATCACCAGCAACAACAGCGGCACACCCAACTGTCCCCGACCCAGGCCGGCCAGACCGCTGCGCGCGGTGTTGATTAACTGAGAGCGATCCAGTGACATTGCGACAAACCTTTAGCAAACTTTTGACGCCATGTGCGCCGTAGAGCCTGCCTTTGCAAGAAACCTTCCAACTTTGGCCAATACGACTGAAACCGTCGTTTGCGCACGCGTCAGCCAGGTTCAAGGCACACTCATTACCAGCGTGGCACTCCCCGTGAAAGGCCCTGCGGCAGGAAAGCTGCCAGGTTTGCGAATAAGCGAAAACACGACCGTGTCCCTCCCTGAACTGTTGCTGATAGTGCCCCTGAACGAACCTCCTGTAGGGACGACTACATTGCTACGCAGCAAAGCGGTGGCCAGGTTGGCATTGCTGGTGGCAAGGGCACTTGAGTTGAACGAGGAGGCAGTTCCCCTGAACGTGACGTTTATGGGGGAGTAAATACCCGGGTCAGGGCATGTGTAATTGAGAGTCACAATTTTCAAGTTGGGTGAGCTGTGTGGTGTTTCCCCAACCGCAACGGGGTCCACCGAACCAAAGTCCACATCAAGTGGATTGTTATTGTTAATCGTGCAGGTGGACGGGCTCAAGTTGAGTGAGTTGCGGGCATATACATTGACAAACGTGCTGAACTCCCTCTCCGCCCCCCAAAACGTAAAGGGACGTATAGTCAAAGTAATGGTCGCGATGAGTGTCCCTGATCGGATGTTGATATAACTCCCCGGTGTCGTGGTGATGTTTAAATATGGCCGACCTGGCACACTCACATAAGACTCATTTCTCTGTACCGAAAGGAGAATACCGCCCCTCACAGGTATCGGATAATAAGCACTCCCGCTTACGCTCAACCCGCCCTCGAGACTGCTGTAACTTGGACTCAGCCTTACAGCTCCGGGATAGGTCACTACGTGTTGATAGGGACTTAAAGAGCTAGGCATTCCATGTCTGCAGTCCATCGTATAACCATCGAGCACAATTTTTCCGAGACTGGTGTTTGCTGTCACATCGACATAAACATTAAACCCATAAGTATCCGCATTAAGCCAGGCGCCGCCATTGACTCGACACTCCGCTGCGCTGGCGACGCGAGCCAGCATCAGTATCATCAGCCCAATTAAATGCTTCATATCAATCTCTCCACTGTAAAACAGCATTACATTAGTGGTGAACTTTCAAGGACAGGCCAAGGTAAAGATCGAAACAGCCGTCACGTTTCCAGCCGTTAGTGATCGATTGGCAAGAAACAGCGGAACGGGCAACATCATCATTGCCAGCAACAACAGCGGCACACCCAACTGTCTCCGACCCAGGCCGGCCAGACCGCTGCGCGCGGTGTTGATTAACTGAGAGCGATCCAGTGACATTGCGACAAACCTTTAGCAAACTTTTGACGCCAAGTGTGCCGTGGAACCTGCCTGTTCAAGAAGCCTTGCAACGTTGGCCAATACGACTGAAACCGTCGTTTGCGCACACGCCGGCCAGGTTCAAGGCACACTCATTACCAGCGTGGCACTTCCCGTGAAAGGCCCTGCGGCAGGGAAGCTGCCGGGTTTGCGAAAAAGCGTAAACAATACCGCGTCGCTGCCTGAGCTGTTCGTTATGCGAGTCCTGAAAGAACCTCCCGGAGGGACCAATGCGCTAAGACGATGCATGCCAGCGGCAAGATTAGGGTTGCTTGTGGCAAGGGAACTTGAGTTAAACGAAGAGGCCGCCCCCACCAGCTTGATATCTATGGGTGAGTCGATAGCCCTATCAGGACATGAATAATTCAGAGTGACACTTTGCCTGTAGGGTGTGCCGGCAGGTATGTCCCCCCCGATTACAGCAGGATCCACCGAACCAAAGTCCACATTAATTGGGTTATTATTATTAATCGCACAGGTTGAGGGATTTAAATTGATTGCATAGATCGAATACACATGGACTTGCGTAAAGACCTCCTTGATTTTTACTGAACCTCTAAAGACCTTTATCCACATACGAAACGCAAACACCTTTGCTCCCGCAGGTATTTCAATATAACCATTAGGCGGTGAATTAACAACTATAAAAGGGCTCCCCCTACTAAGTACCAATGTATTCCCAAGTGGCTGATCCCCTATGAGAATACTGGACACAGGTGATGAGTGATAACTACCACCCAGCTTTAAGCCAGTTTTGTAATGAGCAAATCGTGGCGCCAATAAAACAGGATCGTAAGTAGTCCATATTTCGACCCTATCGCTGCCTAACTGCCTGCAGGCAACGCCTAAATTCGGCACAAGCCTCCCTCCTTCAGCAGCGACAAGACCACTTAAAAACAGAGCATCAGCTCTAAGATCATCAACTTCAACATTCGTCCAGGCGGAACCACCCGCTTGACATTCTACAGCGCTGGCGACATTAACCAGCATCAACAACATCATTCCAATTAGATATCTCATATACATCTCTTCACTATAAAATAGCCTGACAAAAGGGATGCGGCCTTAGGGGTAGTTCAACATAAAAATCGAAGTAGCCGTAAAGTTACCGGCCGTTATTGATCGATTGGCAATGGCCTGTGGCTCAGCTTTAATAAATGCCTTAAAGGAAATGACATTGGCGCCATTACTCAATAGCTGCCGGTCACTGACCACATTTAACGGCACCGGATTATCGCCGGGCGTTTCTATTCCGATGGCGACTCCCGCAGCTGTACTGCCACCGCCCAGCGCCAGCAAACCGGGCAACGCAGGGCTCTCATTACCGCTGAACCTGGTCGTGACAAAGCTGCTGATACGGGTGTCGCACCCTTCAAGGTGGATCTGGAAAGGCTTGCTGACCGTGCGGGTGTTCAGGTAAAGGTACTGGCTCGAAGCTTCCAGCTGATCCAGCACGATCGCCTCATCGCCGGGCCTGAACGAGCACGCCTCGGCCACAAGCCCCCCGCTGAAACGCAGATTGTCCGCAGCCCTGGCACTGGCGGGCAACAACAAGGGCGCCCCCATCAGCAGTGCCAATGCCAAGGGTTTCCAGCCTCTGGTTTCTATCTGAATGCGCATGGAATACCCGCCTTCACTCGTAGTAGGCCAGCAACGTTGCGGAGGCCGTAAACCCTCCCGATGCGAGCGAGCCCCCCGAGCGCTTGACCAGAACCGCTTCCAATACCGGAGGGCTCGACGGATTGATCGACACAGGTGTGTTGAGGGTGAAGGCAATGCCATTTCGCAAGAGTCGAACC
Source organism: Pseudomonas sp. RL_5y_Pfl2_69 (assembly GCF_963970465.1). NCBI lineage: Bacteria > Pseudomonadati > Pseudomonadota > Gammaproteobacteria > Pseudomonadales > Pseudomonadaceae > Pseudomonas > Pseudomonas sp. RL_5y_Pfl2_69. The sequence continues at coordinate 54,700 of NZ_CAXAOU010000012.1, forward strand.
CCCATGTCTGCAGCACTGGTCTGCACCGCGGCCGGGTCAAACGTCGTTGCCGTGCCCTGTACCGTCAACATCATCCTCCAGGGCAATGGGCTGGCAGCGCAGTTGATCGTATAACTCAAGGGCTGACGGTAGTTCACACCGTCGACGGCATTGATGCCCACGTAGTTGAAGTTGATATCGATCGTACTGCCGCTGCTGATGGTGCAGGGTGGCGGCTCTACCAGCGTGCCGCGGAACGAGAGGTTTGCCATTGCGTCGGGGCCAAAACCCAAAGCGCACAGGGTAAAAAAAGCAGAGAGTTGCCAACGTTTCATATGTGAATCCTTCTTATCGCAGGGCAACCACTAACGTAGCGGTGGCTGAAAACGCCCCGCCAGTCAGTGTGCGGCCAGGTTTTTTTACCAGCACCGCTTCCATTCTTGGCAAAGTGGGGTATGTGAAATTCAACGCACGGTTGAGGGGCCAGGCAACACCGCTTACCAGAAGCTTGACCCCGAGATCATTCTTGCTGGTACGCAGAACTGCACTGTCAAACCCGGCCCCACTGCCACGCAAGGTCAGCGTCATGCTGTTCGTTGGCTGTGGCCCGCACGTCACCGTATAGGGCACCGTCACGCGGTAGTTCAAACCGTCAACCCGGTTCGTGACTACCTCGTTGCCGAATGAAATATCAAGCGTGCTGCCACCGTTAACAACGCAAGGCACAGGCGCCATGACCACGCCACGGATAGACACACTGACGTCTGCCCGAGCACCTTCGCAGAGGATCAGCAGCAAACAACCACAGGCGAGCAGAACCCGTGAAACAGATGGCATGCTCATCGTTTTTCCTCACTCATACATAAGCCTGAAATCAACCGTGGCCCGAAAGGCACCATTGCTCAGTGCAGCCGAGGTGCGGGTTGGCTGGACCTGCCACGTCAGAGCGTCATCGCCGCGCTCCAGAAACAAGGGTTCACCGCCAGATCCCAGGCGCACGTCTCGCCCAAGGGCATCGGTCAGTCGCAGTCCCATGCCTGTAACACCCTGCACTTTGACCAGCCGCGGATCGTGCGCATCGGCTGGCGCCACAAAAGCTACGGACACCACAGGCTGATAGGCGCTCCACACCAGCTTGCCTGTGCGGGCATTCAGGCTGCTCCCGGAAGCACGCTGGCAATCGAGCAAGCGCAACTGAAAAGCCACGGGGGATGCCTGATCACCAGGGCGCATCAATTGACTGCGTGGCACGCTGCCAAGGTCTATGGCCTGATCCGCCGAAGCCATGTCCAGCACACAAGGGGAATTGTGTAGTGAACCCGATATATCCAGAACGCCGCCCATGCCCTCAACCTCGGCACGGCCCTGCACGGCATGCAATGCCAACCACAAACAACTCAGCGCCGCTACCCTGCCGGGTGTGATGGGGCGTCTGCGCCAGCTATTCATTGGCTGAAGACGCTTGCTGGTCCACCTTGCAGGTATCACCGGTACAACTGAACACCAGCGTCGGACGGCCACCGTAATCATTGACATACGTCAGCAAGGGCGCGGTACCCAATGCAGTCACCGTCGCCCCCAACTTCAATGAATCTTTTGGCGAGACCATGAGCGGCTCAAAACCCGGGGCGGTTTCTGCGCCCTTGCCCCGACGGGCATCAATCAGGGTGATGTAGTAGGGGGTGGGGTTATTGACCCGATAGTGATCACCCTCACGGGTAAGGGTCAGTTGTTGCTGCCAGGGGTCTGATTGCTCCTGCTGGCCAGGGACTATCGAAGCCGGGCGGTAAAACAGCTTGATACGGGTCTGCAAGGCAATTTGCAGGCTGTTGGCCTTGTCGCTGCGGGGCGGGATTTCCCGCAGATTGAAGTAATAGATAGTCTCACGGTCCTGGGGTAACGATTTGACTGCCGGTAGCGACTGGACTTTCACCTGACTGCGCTTGCCGGGCTCCAGGCGCTGGACCGGCGGCAGCACGATCAGCGGCGAGGTGATCTTGTTGCCCTGCTCATCCTCGACCCAGCCCTGGGCCAGGTAAGGCAACTGGGTGTTGTTGTTGGTGATGCTCATGCTGACGGCATCTTTGTTGCCATCAAACACCACCCGGGTGCGATCAAGGCCTATGGCAGCATTCGCGTTGTTGAACAGACTCAACGTCAAAAGGGCCAGCGTTGCAGGCGCACAGCGCAAATTCAGAATCATGTGGACTTTTTCTCCGTATCGATAAGTGAGGTCAGCGGCGCTGGCGCAGGGTCGAGGATTTGGCAGGGCAGCTTCAGGGTCGTGGTCAGTCCGTCATCCGGCAGGCTTGAAGGCATGATCAGCGTGCAGCGTTCGGCCCCTCCCCAACTGACAGTCATCCGTTCCCCGGGGCGAATTCCGCTCAGGTAGACGCTGCCACCGTCATTGACGATGCCGGTGTCCTGCTGTTTTTCATTCTTCACCGTGGCCCCGAATGGCGGGACGCTGCTGTCAGGCAGACTCAGCAGCACCATCGCTTTGTGGCCGGCAATCACATCCAGCGTGCGATAGCCGATGGCGCCTTCAGTCAGGGTCAGTTGGGTCACGGACTGCGTCGCTTCGACATTGGCGGGCAGGTTCTCCAGGTCAATACTGGCGCCCGTGCGCAAAAAGCTGCTGACATCGGCGATCACCGCCTTGCCAAACACATTGCTGCGGGTGGGCGTGCCATACCCCCGCACCGGCACATCGGGCACACCGCTGGTGTCGATCAACAACCGGGTGCCACCGGTGCCGGACGTTCTATGCCCTGCTCCCCCCCTGGACGTGAGCGTGGCACCGCCTCGGGCAGAAACATTGAGGCTGGTGTAGTTGTTTTCTTGCTGGGCGACACTCGCAGAGATTTCAGCCTGATCACCGATATGGCTCAGATAACCGCTGACTGACGTATTACTGGCTGACAGTTGATAGCTGTTGCGCTCATCCAGTCGGTCACTGAAACGTGCGGCGTAACTGTTTTTGCCCAGCGAGTTGCTGGCGGTGGTGGTCAGGGTGCCCGAGCGGCCCAGCGGCAGGCTGAGCGACAGGTACATCCCGTTGCTGTTGTTGGAGATGCCGTTGTGCTGGTTGCGTTCCTGATTTCTGAACACGTTAAGTGACAGGTTCATGTTTTTAACCGTTCCCGCACTGAAATAGCGGGCCAGCGACAGATTCCATCGCTCACTGGCCGGTCGATCCCAATAGGACTGGTTGCTGTAATTCAAATAGACGGAAAGCCCTGCATCGCGAAACTGCTTGTTAAAAGTCGCCGTGTAGAGTGACTTGCTGCCCCCCACAGGCCCTCCGTAATGACGGGCGTTCAGGTATTCACTCATGCTCAGGTAGTTTTTTTCGGAAAAACGGTATCCGGCAAACGTGATCTGACTGTCGTACTCGTCGAATTTTTTCGAGTAGCTCAGGCGATAGGAGTCACCCGACAAGGCCTTGTCGTGAAGCGTGGCACTGGCCCGTGTGACATCGAATGACATCGCACCGAAAGCCAGCAGGTCGCGCCCTGCCCCGACAGAAAGTGCTGTGTAATTGTTATCACTGATACCACCGCCATACAGGGACCAGCCATTACTGACCCCCCAGGAAAACTCCCCCGTCCCGAAGGTACGCCCCTGCCCGCCATCATGAAGGCTTGAGGGCTGGCCGGTGGCCAGCTTGTAGCGCACGGTGCCGGGCCGCGTGAGGTAGGGAATGCTGGCGGACTCAACCGTGAAAGTGGTGACGCTGCCGTCCTGCTCTTCGACCCGGACATCGAGCGTACCGGTGACGGCCTCATTGAGATCCTGAATGCGAAAGGGCCCCGCCGCGACCAGCGCCTCATAAAGCACCCGACCTTGCTGACTGATGATGACCTTGGCATTGGTCTTGGCCACACCCACGACTTCGGGCGCGTAGCCGCGCAGGTTAGGCGGCAACTGGTTGTCATCAGAGTTAAGGGCAATGCCGTTGAAACGAAAGCTGTCGAACAGGTCCGAGTAGAGGTAGTTCTCCCCCAGCATCAGCCGCGACTGGATGGACGGCAACGAGCGATACGCATAAAAGCGGCTCCACTCAAGCCGTTGTTCACGGCTGTTAGTTGCCTCTTCGATACGACCTTGCCAGTCAGCGCGAAAGCGCCAAGGGCCTGCGTTGGCACCAAACGTACCATTGCCCGTCAAGTTGGTGCGCCGGGCCGTGTCGCGCTGGTTGATGGACTGCGCCGTCAGGTTGTAATCGATCAATACACCGGGCACGCCGTCATCCCACCGCGAAGGCGGGTCCCAGTTCAAGGCGTTGTACTCCAGGTAAGCCTGGGGTACGGAAATATACAGCGTGGAAGTACTCAGGTCGCCGCTGACTTCCATCCCCGGCAGGCCGCTGATATCCAGGCACTCTGTACCCCTCCACCAATTGAGCCCGACTTGTTTTTCGCCCTTGAGGCCCAGTTGCTCTACCAGATCAGGTGACAGGCAAGCCTGGCTGCCTTTGGCGTCGTCGTCCGGCGGATAAAAGGCAATGCGCTGCTCCGCCAGCAACTGCGTGTTGATCTGCACTTGCATTGGGTAAGTACCCGGCAAGATAAATCCGCTACGCGAAAACTGTGATAAATCGATGTTGGTGCGATCGTTCAGATCGAGAATGTCGGTATTGAACTGAATGTCTTCAACGGCAAGCACCTTGCCTCCCATTGTCATCAGCCCGCTCAATACGCCCGTCCAAAAAAGCGTTTTGGCAACTGAGTGGTCTCGCAAATCAAGCAGCCCGTACATGTCAGAAATACTCCAGCCTGAAACGCACCGCCGCACGATGAGATCCAACCGCCATAGGGCTTCCGTTGCCAACCATTTGAAGGGTGTATCGCAACTCCTGATCTCCTCCGGAGAGAGATATCAGGGACATGGGTACGCCCGGAACACTTTGCTGCCCTTGCCAGTCCGTAATGCGCAAGGCCAGACCTCTTGTGGAGCCCGCAGCGGCAAACAACTTGCCGCCACTGTCGGCCTGTCCATCAAAGGTCACCCTGACATGCTGCCAATCGGGCAGAAACGCACCCGGGCGACCAGGATCAGGCCGTACCAATGAACACTTGACTAAACGCAATGTGAATGTACGCGGTGCACTTTCACCCAGGCGAATAAGTTGCCCCATGGGCAGAGGATCAAGTTCGATCACTTGATAAAGACTGTTCGCATCCAGTGCGCACGCGGAATCAATAACTTGCCCAGCTAACGTGACCCGACCGCTCCCCTGATACAGCTACTCTGCACTGACCGTATCGAATGAAACAGCAAATAGAATAAACGCGCCGACAACTTCCAACTTCGAGAGTATTTTCACACCCAACTCCCACCTGTAGTTGCCCTGCTACCGGGTGAGCGGTAGCAGGGCAATCACTTACTGATAAGCCAAGGAGAAGTTGGTCACAGCAGTAAACACGCCCGGTGTGATATCGCCCGTGGCCTTGCCTTTCAAGTAGGCACCAAAGGTCAGGGTATTTTCGCCCGTCTGAAGGAGTTGCGGCCTGGTCGGTGCTCCCAGAACGATCGGGGTTCCAGCACCATCGACAATCATAATGCCCGCGCCTTGGGCCGTACCGGCAATACCCAATGCCCCTGTCACGTCTGTCGAGGCTGCACCTGTAAAGATGGCCGTGACTGTTTTGTCGGTGAGTGCCGTCAGCGCACATCCGGTCAGTTCGATTTGAAAGTTCTCAGGACTGGTAACACCACCAGTGCTCAGTTGCGACTTGGCAACTTGCCCCAGTGGAATCGTCTGATCAACACTGGTTGGCTGGATAGAGCACGCCGCTTCGAGGATTTCCCCCTCGAAACTGATCGTGCCTGTACCGGCACCTGCCGCATGAACTCCCGATATAGAAGCCGCCAGAATGGCCATGGATGCCATGACTGTTTTAAAAACAACATTCATTAAAATGTCTCCCATACAAACACTGTTAAACCATATGGAACGAATATGGAGTTGAGTTGTTTATTTAATTCAGAACACAGTCAAATATCTTTCCTGTGATCGAGTGCAGCCCTATAAAAAGAGCGGAGGGAATTTAACAATCAAATCATTAAAAAATATGCAAGACATTGACTAACAAGGCGCAGGAATTTTATTACCGGCACGCAGGATAATTTTATAAAAAATAAGGAAACTTCGAATGCAAACGTAGGAAACCAGTAATAATTGAAAGCTTCTCAATCACCGGCGCATTGAAGTAATGACTATATGTCTTCCACGAAACATATCGCAAGCACTTCAACTCTACTATATTTGTTACTTAAGAATACTTACACGCACTTCATTCAAGCACTATCTAATGCAATGAAAGAATTAACGGCGTCTCAATCATCGCGCTTCAAATCCGGCGGGATTGGCAGGTCCTTGAGCGCGTCCGGGTGCTTGCCCTTGCCCGCCTGGTGCTGGCGGATCTGGTACACATAGGCCAGCACCTGGGCCACGGCCAGGTACAGCCCGGCAGGAATCTCTTGCTCCAGTTCGGTGGAGTGGTAGATCGAACGCGCCAGCGCAGGAGACTCAAGCAGCAGGATGTTGTGCTTTTCACCAATCTCGCGAATCTTCAGCGCCAGGAAATCACTGCCCTTGGCCAGCAACATCGGCGCCGCGCCTTTCTCCGGGTCGTATTTGAGGGCCACGGCGTAATGGGTCGGGTTGGTGATAATGACATCCGCATCCGGGATCGCCGCCATCATCCGCCGTTGCGACATGTCGCGCTGCAACTGGCGAATCCGCTGCTTGACCTCGGGCCGTCCCTCCTGGTCCTTGTGTTCGTCGCGCACTTCCTGCTTGGTCATCAGCAGTTTCTGATGGCTTTCCCACAGCTGCACCGGCACGTCCACGGCGGCAATCAGGATTAACCCGCAGGCCATCCACAAGGCGCTCCAGGCCACCACTTGCAGGCTATGGATCACCGCCAGCTCCAGCGGCTCATGGGCGATGCGCAGCAGGTCGTCGATATCGGACTTCAACACCAGCAAGGCCACGATCAGGATGATGAAGAACTTGGCCAGGGCCTTGAGCAACTCGACCAGCGCCTTGGCCGAGAACATGCGCTTGATCCCCGCTGCGGGGTTCATGCGGCTGAATTTAGGGGCCAGGCTGCCAGCGGCGAACAGCCAGCCACCCAGGGAAATCGGCCCGACCAGAGCGGCGATCAGCAAGGTGACCAATACCGGCTGCAGGGCAAGCAGGGCGATTTTTCCCGAGTGGAGTAAAAACAGGCCCATGGAGTCAGGATTGAGCAGCACCTCGCGGCTCAGGCTGAAGTTGTAGCGCATCAGCTCCATCATGTCCTGGGCCAGCGCACCGCCAAAAATCAGCAAACCCGCCGAGCCGGCCAACATGATGGCCAAGGTATTCAGCTCTTTTGAGCGTGCGATCTCGCCCTTTTCCCTGGAGTCCTTTTTCCGTTTCTCCGTGGGGTCTTCTGTTTTATCGGCACCGCTTTCACTCTCTGCCATAGCGGTCTACTTCGCCTGTGCCAGTTCACGTAAAAACTGCAGGGCCTCGGAGGCCAGCGGTTGATACTGGTTGAGAATGTCCGCCATGCTGATCCACAGAATCACCATGCCCAGCACCAGGGTCAGCGGAAAGCCGATGGCAAAAATATTCAGTTGCGGCGCGGCCCGGGTCATCACGCCAAAGGCGATGTTGACCACCAGCAACGCGGTGATGGCAGGCAGCACCAGCAGCAGCGCTGCCCCCAGCACCCAACCGAGCTTGTTGGCGATTTCCCAGTAGTGATGGCTCAGCAACCCGCCACCCACCGGCAAGGTGGTGAAGCTCTCGGTGAGTACCTCAAACACCACCAGATGGCCGTTCATGGACAAAAACAACAAGGTCACGAGCATGGTGAAAAACTGCCCGATCACCGCCACGTTAACGCCGTTGGCCGGATCGACCATGGACGCAAAGCCCATGCCCATCTGAATCGCGACAATTTGCCCGGCCACCACGAACGCCTGGAAAAAAAGCTGCAACGAAAACCCCAGTAATGCACCAATGATGATTTGCTCGGCAATCAGCATCAGGCCGCTAAGGTCCAGCGGGTTGACGACGGGTAGCGGCGGCAGGCTGGGCATGATCGCCAGGGTGATCGCCAATGACAGAAACAGCTTGATCCGCTTGGGCACCAGGGTCGTGCCGATGATCGGCATGGTGGTCAGCAGTGCGCCCACCCGAAACAGCGGCAGCATAAAGCTGGCGACCCAGGTACTGATCTGCGCGTCCGTCAGGGCCAGAAGCGACATTTAACCGATCAACTGCGGAATGCTGCCGTACAACTGCAGGATGTATTCCATAAAGGTCTGCACCAGCCAGGGCCCTGCCACGATCAGGGTGATCAGCATCACCAGCAGTCGCGGGAGAAAGCTGAGGGTTTGTTCGTTGATCTGGGTCGCCGCCTGAAACATGGCCACCAGCAACCCGACCAGCAAGCTGGGGATCACCAGCACGGCGACCATCAGGGTGGTCAGCCACAGCGCACTGCGAAACAGGTCAACTGCAACTTCTGGGGTCATGACTCACACTCCGCCAAAACTGCTGGCCAGGGTGCCGATAATCAACGCCCAGCCATCCACCAGCACAAACAGCATGATTTTGAACGGCAGCGAAATGATCAACGGCGAGAGCATCATCATGCCCATGGCCATCAGTACACTGGCCACCACGAGGTCGATGATCAAAAACGGGATAAAAATCATGAACCCGATCTGGAACGCGGTTTTCAGTTCCGATGTGACGAACGCGGGCACCAGGATGGTCAGGGGAGCGGCATCCGGAGTGGCGATGTCGGTGCGCTTGGACAGGCGCATAAACAGCTCCAGATCGCTGGTCCGGGTCTGGGCCAGCATGAAGTCCTTGATCGGCACTTCAGCCTTGAGAATCGCATCCTGGGCCGAGAGCTTTTCGGCAAGATAAGGCTGCAGGGCGTCGTTGTTCACCCGGTCGAATACCGGGGCCATGATGAACATCGTCAGAAACAACGCCATGCCCGTGAGGATCTGGTTGGACGGTGTCTGCTGCAGGCCCAGGGCCTGACGCAGGATCGAGAACACGATGATGATCCGCGTAAAGCTGGTCATCAGCATGACGAACGCCGGAATGAAACTCAGCGCGGTCATGATCAGCAGAATTTGCAGACTGACTGAATATTCCTGCTGGCCATTGGCCCCGGTGCCCAGGGTTATCGCCGGAATCGACAGCGGGTCAGCCCCTGACGCCAACGGCGCGACAAGCGCCAACAACAGCGCGACAACTAAACGCATTACGGCTTGTCCTTTTGCTGACCCAGTATTTCCATCAGGCGCTTGGCAAATTCGGGGGTTGCAGGTTGCGCTGTGCCGGGCACTTGCACCGGCTCCTTGAGCACGTGCAGCGGGGTGATACGGCCCGGCGTCAGGCCCAGCAGGATCTGTTCATTGCCGACCTGCACCAGTACCAGCCGATCCCGCGCGCCCAGGGCACGGGTACTGATCAGCTCGATCACCTGCCCCTGACGCGGGCCCGCCTGCTGGACACGGCGCAGCAGCCAGGCCAGGGCAAATATCACCCCCAGCACCAGCAGCAGGCCGAGCACCAATTGCGTCAATTGCCCGCCAATACTGGTGCCCACCACCGGAGCCGCGACAGCCGTGGCCACAGGTTCGGCCGCCAGCACGCTAAAGGGCAAGGCCACTAAACCGCCGAGTAACCGCTTCACTTAACGCAGCTTCTTGATGCGTTCGCTGGGGCTGATCACGTCAGTCAGGCGGATGCCGAACTTTTCGTTGACCACCACCACTTCGCCGTGAGCAATCAGGGTGCCGTTCACCAGCACGTCCAGCGGTTCGCCAGCCAGGCGATCCAGCTCGATCACCGACCCCTGGTTGAGTTGCAGCAGGTTGCGGATATTGATGTCGGTGCTGCCCACTTCCATGGAAATCGACACCGGGATATCCAGAATCACGTCCAGGTTGGGCCCATCCAGCGTCACCGGCTGGTTGTTGCGCGGCATACTGCCGAATTCTTCCATTGCCAGACGGTTGGGGGCCGGTTTGGTGACTGCATCAGCCGCCAGCAAAGCATCGATATCTGCCTGGCCAACATCGCCGGTTTCTTCCAGCGCCGCAGCCCATTCATCAGCCAGCGCCTGGTCTGCAGCAGTTGTATCGTGTTCGTTAGCCATGGGGTGTCCTCGGCGGGCAGTCAATCATTGGATGGGTGTGGAGCGGCTTATCGCCGCCCGATGGGCTCAACCACTTGCAAGGCAAGATTGCCTTTGTGGGAGCCCAGTTTGACCTTGAACGAAGGCACGCCATTGGCGCGCATTACCAATTCATCTTCCAGTTCGATGGGGATCACATCGCCGGGCTGCATGTGCAAGATGTCCCGCAGGCGCAATTGACGGCGGGCCACGGTGGCACTGAGCGGCACGCTGACGTCGAGTACGTCTTCGCGCAGGGCCTTGCTCCAGCGTTCGTCCTGGTCGTCGAGGTCGGACTGGAATCCGGCATCGAGCATTTCGCGCACCGGCTCGATCATCGAGTACGGCATGGTCACGTGCAGGTCGCCGCCACCGCCGTCGAGCTCGATATGGAAAGTGGACACCACAATGGCCTCACTGGGGCCGACGATATTGGCCATGGCCGGGTTAACTTCTGAGTTGATGTACTCGAAATTGACCTCCATGATCGCCTGCCAGGCCTCCTTCAAATCAATGAAGGCCTGCTCCAGCACCATGCGCACCACGCGCAATTCGGTAGGGGTGAATTCCCGGCCTTCGATCTTGGCGTGACGGCCGTCGCCGCCAAAGAAATTGTCCACCAGCTTGAACACCAGTTTGGCGTCGAGGATGAACAGTGCCGTGCCGCGCAACGGCTTGATCTTGACCAGGTTCAGGCTGGTAGGCACGTAAAGCGAGTGCACGTACTCGCCGAACTTCATGACCTGCACCCCGCCCACCGCCACGTCCGCCGAGCGGCGCAGCAGGTTGAACATGCTGATACGGGTATAGCGGGCGAAACGCTCGTTGATCATTTCCAGGGTCGGCATGCGCCCCCGGACAATGCGGTCTTGACTGGTCAGGTCATAGCTTTTGACACTGCCGGGCTCGGCAGCTGTTTCGGCCTGTACCAGACCGTCATCGACGCCATGCAACAGCGCGTCAATCTCATCCTGGGACAGCAGGTCTTGCACGGCCATGTCGTGATCCTACTGCAATACAAAGTTAGTAAAGAGCACCTGGTCGATAACCACTTTGCCGAGTTCTTTCTGTGCTACGTCCTGCACGCTGGCAGTCGTTTTCTGGCGCAGAATTTCCTGGCCCACCGGCGTTGCGAGGTCGTCAAAGGACTGACCGGAAAACAGCATCACCAGGTTGTTGCGAATCACCGGCATATGCACCATGAGCGCCTTCAGATCGGCAGGGTCGCGGGCCTGCAAGGTCACACTCACTTGCATGTAGCGCTGGCGGCCATTGGCGTTGTAATTGACCACGAAGGCCGGGGCCATGGGCTCATAGAGCGCGGCCGGTTTGACGTTGCTGTCCACTTGCGGCACAGGCTCGCTCTTGGGGCTGTGCATGAAATACCAGGTGGCGCCAACGGAAAGACCAATCGCCAGCAGTACAGCCACGACGATCAGGATAATCAGCTTGAGTTTGCCTTTGCCGGCCGGTTCATTTACCGCGTCGCTCGTCGCCATGCCAATAATCCGTCACTATTTGGTTTTCACAGATGCCGGGGTAGGCACAGCAAGTGTTATGCCAGAAGTGGTTGTAGTTGCTGAGGAGCGTAGCGAGGCTGCAATCGGCGGCGCAGCCGTCGCAAAATCGGGTTGCGCGGTGTGTCTGGCTAAACTGGCTCTCATGCTCTACGACGGCTGCGCCGCCGATCGCAGCCTCGCACGGCTCGTCAGCGGCTACACAGGGTTGGTGTGGTTAAGGGCTTTACGCGTAGTAATCCACTGCACTGGAGCCCAGTACTACGCTTGGCGCGACCGCCGCGACGTCCACTGGCTCGTCATCCATGACGCTGTCCAGCCGCTGACCCCCGCTACCGCTGCGGGCCTGTTGCTCCTGGCCCTGCTGCCCTTGCCAGTTGCGCGGCTGGTCGGAGACGTTGACGTCCACCTGCCCCATCCCCTGTTGTGCCAGCATGTCGCGCAAGCGGTGCATCTGGCTGTCCAGCGCTTCGCGCACTCCAGCATGACCACTGACAAAGTTGACCTGCGCCGACTGGTCGGCGGCAATGTTGACCCGAATATCCAGGCGCCCCAGCTCAGCTGGCTCCAGCTGGATGTCGGCAGATTTGAGATTGGCGCTGGACAGGTACATCACCCGATTGACGACCTCTTCAGACCAGCCACCCTGATGCATGGCCAGGGGCTGATTGACCGGCAGCGTGTTCACGGTCTTGGGCACTGCAGCCTGGGTGAGGGCCGCCAGGCGATTGGCGAAGTCATCGACCCGCGTATCGCTGGACGTACTTTTCAGGTCCTTGAGACCGTCATCGAGCAAGCCCTTGAAAGCCTTCTCGCCGCCATCACCGGTCGCTGACTCACCGGTTTTGCCATCGATCAGCATGGCGATGCTGCTGGCCTGCCCCTGAACCGTGGGCGGTGGGGTTTCGTTCGACGGAATTTTGACCGGGCTCTGGCTGCTGGCTGATACATGCCCGCCCTGCTCCATCGCCAGGCGCACGGCTGGCATCGCGTCGAGAGGATCCGCTTCGGGGTCGAAGGTGTCGTCGGCTGCCGGTTGCAGTAGCGACTGAACCTGAGCTTGAGCCACCCCTGGCTGTGCCGCTTGGGCCTGCGCAGCTACCGGCACCTCTGGTGTCTCGGGTACCGCCTCGACAACCGCCGCGGGAGGCGCCGTCACAGGCAGCAGCATGAGTGGATCAACAACGGCCAAGTCACCGCCCGACTGGCCAGCGCTGTCATCCTGATCAGTCATGGCTGCATCCCTGGTCTTGCCGCCAGGCAATGGGTTGCCGCTATCGGCAACGGCTGGTTCCGGTTCAGTCGCGCTGGCATACACCTGGGCAAAGGGTTGACCCTGGGGACTGACAGGTTGCGCAGGGCTGCCCGCCGCTGCTTTTGGCGCAGCGACGGCAGGTGTCTGAAGCAGGGGTTGGGCGGCAACGGGCATTAACGGGTCTCCGCTGTACGGCTGGCATGGGTACAGGTCAGAGAGTCAGAGCAAGGTTCGGGCCAGCTTTGCGCAATCAGCTGATCGCGAAATACGGAGGCCCTGAGCGATGGCGCTCGGCACGGTAAAGTCGCCGAACCATCTGGTATTCATCGTCGATCTTGATCACCAGCTCCTGGATACCGGCCAGTTGCTTCTTTTGCGCACGCTCTTCGAGCAGGCCGCACAAGTGCGCCAAACGAATGGCACCCATGTTGCTGCTGCTGCCTTTAAAGCTGTGGGCAACCAGGGTCAGGTCGTCGGCTTCGCGGGTGTTGTGCAATTGCCCAATGCGCTCTTCGGAGTCAGAGAGGAAGGTGTCGAGCAGGTCCGCAAAACCGCCCTCCATCACGTCTCGCAACGCATCGACCACTTTCGGATCCATATGAATGTCAGACACTTGTTCACTCCTTGATCAAGAATGGCCGGATTATGCCAGACCCCCCCATGAAAACTCTACGGTCGCACTACGACCATCTGGTGCCCAGCGGGCTGCAGGGCACAGTTGACGGACCAAACTCACGCCACGCCCCGACAGACGGTCTGAATCAAGGGGTCTGGACATGACTTTGTCGACATCGAAGCCGGCACCACTGTCTTCAACCTGGATAAACAGCCGCCCGCTCTCCCCGATCGGCTCGACCTGCAACGACACCCGCACAAATCCGCTCTTGAGGGTCGCCAAACGCTCCCTGCGCTGCTGGTAATAATGGGCAAACCCTTCTGTATCGCGCTTGAGCCGAGAGTCGAGGCCCAGCACCCCGTGTTCCAGGGCATTACTGTAAAGCTCGGACAGTACTGCATGGATCACCGGCCCCTGGGCACGCAATCCGTGAACCTCCATCAGCAATTGCAGCAAGAAAGGCAGTGGATTGAACTGCTGCAGGGTTCGCGCCCGAAACTCGAAACGGGACGACCAGTCCCGCGGGCTGCATTGGCCGCTGTCTGAATAGACGATGGCTGGCACCCCCAGAAACTGCGGCAATTGTGAGGTGATATGCACCATGCTCACGTCATCCCGGGCCCGCCCCTGAAAATCGCGCAACGCCTGTTCGACCTCGGCAATCAGTTGCAGCGGATGGCGATTGGCATCCAGCACCCGCTCCAGACGTTCAACCCCGAACAGTTGCTGATCCGGACCACAGGTATCGATCACGCCGTCGGTCAACAAAAACACCTGATCACCGGGCAGCATCGCAAAGACTTGAGTGGCATGGTCAAACACTTCAGCGCGCAACACCCCCAGCGGCAGGTGTTGCGACGTCAATGCCGTACGCTCACCACCGGACTGCAAGTAGCCGTCGGGCATCCCGCCATTCCAGACCTCGACACAACGGCGCTGGGCGCTGACACACAGCAACGTGGCGCAGCAGAACATGTCGACGGGCAGGATGCGCTTAAGCTTGGCGTTCATTTCACGGAGGATTTCGGCCAGGCCATAGCCTTTGGCAGTCATGCTGTAGAACACCTCGGCCAGTGGCATTGCGCCAATGGCCGCAGGAAGACCGTGGCCGGTGAAATCAGCGAGCAGCAGGTGGGTATCCCCAGATGGGGTGTAGGCCGCCAATAACAGATCACCATTGAACAAGGCATAGGGCGATTGCAAGAAGCGGATATTGGGCGCATCCAGACACCCTGAATGCGCCACCCGATCAAACACCGCCTTGGCTACCCGCTGCTCGTTGAGCAGGTAATCGTTGTGCTCGGCGATCAAGTCACGCTGCTGCAGCACGGTTTGCTGCAATCGCCGCAGGCGCTCCATTGAGCGGCTCAATTGATATCGAACAGCTTGTCAAAGTTGGAAATACCGAGAATCTTGCGCACATCCGGGCTGCTGTTGACCACCCGGATATCCGACTCATCGCCACCGGCGTGCTCGCGTAACAGCAACAACATGCCCAGCGCCGAACTGTCGAGGTAGGTCGCGTCTTTCAAATCCACTACCACGCAAGCGGGCCGGGGGTTCAATTCCTCATAGGCACTGCGAAATTCCTGATGTTTGGCAAAGTCGAACCGGCCCTTGATTGCGATTGTCAGCTTGCTGCCATCTTCGGAGACTTCAGATGTCACTGCCATGTGGATGCTCCCGCGTCAGGTATCGAGTCAACTTCGAAACTATAGACGACTGCGAAAAAGGAGTTACGTTCGTCGGACAGAGATTTGCTTTCCCTAAGATTGCGATCTAAAGGTTTTAACTAATACCTCCCCATTGCGTGCGTAGACATACCGGGGATAACCCTTCTGACCGCTAGCTTCTGAGATACCCATGGCCACTCCATCCAGCACTTCGCTTTCCCCTGAACTGCATGTGCATACGCCCACGTTGAGTGTCCTTGGCCCTCACGGGATGATGCTACGTACCGTCAAGTACTGTCGCTCAAAAGCGGGAGAGCAATCCCAGACACGTATTGAACTCAATGAATTCGATGCTGCACAGCGCAATACAGCCCAGTGGGATACACGTCTGTGGGCCAAGGCACAAGCAGGAGAACAGACCGCGCCAAATCTGAAAAACGCTTACGACCTTGGCGCACGGCTACTTGCCAGCGTAAGCGTAGACGCTGGCTGGAAAATTTCTCTGCTGGGTGACGCGGGACAAACGCTTGAGACCTGGGATAGCCAACATAATCGGCACGCGACCCAATACGACTTGCAGCTTCGTCCCGTGGCGCAATTTGAACAGCCGCAAGGGGGCGAAGCATGTTGCGTCGAACGCCTGACCTATGCCCAGGCAAGCCTGGAGGATGCACGCAAAAATCGCTGTGGGGAGCTGATACGACACGATGATCCCGCTGGCAGCCGGTGGAACGAGGTATTTGGGATATCAGGCCAGCCACTCAATGAAAAACGACGTTTTTGCGGATCGCTGGCATCGCCCAACTGGCCTGAGGCTGAAGCCGGTCGAGATGACTTGCTGGAAATCGAGGAAAAGACCTACGTCACTCACTGGCGCTACGATGCCTTGGGCGCAGTGCTGGAACAAACCGATGCTCTCAACCATGTGCAGCGTTTTGAAGTAGATGTTTCAGGCCGGCCATGTGCTTCGTACCTGGATGACGTGGCGTTACTCAAAAGCACCCTTTACAACGCATTTGGCCAGGTTGAATTTCAACAGACCGGAAATGAAGTAGTCACATCGATTATCTATTCGCCAGAAAATTCTCAGCCCCTCAACCTCAAGGCAAGTAAACCTGGGGGCAAGCTGCTGCAGGATTTGCACTTCCAGTACGACCCTGTGGGCAATATCGAGCGCATTGAAGACGTTGCCCAACCGGTGCAGTGGTTTGCTCAGCAGCAGGTAGAGGATGTCAGAACCTATACCTACGACACCTTGTACCAACTGACAAGCGCCACGGGCCGCGAAAACGCCAGTCAGACCATTGGGCAGGGGCTGCCGAATCTGGAGACATTCGGTGCCCAGGACGACAGTCGGTGGCGCAATTACAGCCAAACCTATCACTACGATAGTGGCGGCAATCTGAGCGTGCTCAAGCACGATGCCGGTGCAGGTAATTCCTATAACCGCGAAATGGTCGTGGACGAACACAGTAATCGCAGCCTGTTAAAGGGCAGCTCGCCAATTGATTTTGCCCAGGGCTTTGACGCTAATGGCAATCAAAAGATTTTGTCCCCCGGCCAATCCATTCAATGGAACGCCCGTAATCAATTGCATCAGGTGACTCAGGTGCAGCGTGATGAGCCTGATGGTCGGGATGACGATGTAGAAACTTACATCTATGACGGCGACAAACAGCGGGTACGCAAAGTACGTAGAGCCAAAACCCGAGGTGCAGAGCAGGTGAACGAAGTGCGTTACCTGCCCGGATTGGAGATTCGTACCCGGACCACGGGCGAACAACTGCACGTCGTCATCGCCCAGGCGGGGCGCAGTAATGTGCGCTGGCTGCACTGGGAAAACGAATTACCCAAAAGCGTGACCAACAACCAGTTTCGGTACAGCCTAAGTGATCATCTTGAAAGCAGCGTATTGGAACTGGATCAACACGCTGAACTGATTAGCCAGGAAAGTTATTACCCCTTTGGCGGGACTGCATGGTGGGCGGCCAGGAGTGTTATTGACGCGAAATACAAGACAGCGCGTTATAGCGGCAAGGAACTGGACGCAACTGGGCTGTATTACTACGGGTTCAGATATTACGCGCCATGGCTGCAACGCTGGATCAATCCGGACCCAGCAGGGAATGTGGACGGATTAAATCTGTACTGCATGGTTAAAAACGATCCAACCAACTCCATCGACACGAAAGGAGAGACACGGGAAAGAGCATTGGCAAACTGGGAAAAAATACGAGACAAGTTACGCCGCCGCGACAATCAGGTTCCCGGGGCAGAGTACTTATTTGAGAACGTGCTTGACCCTGCCTCTCAAACCAAAAGCTCCAGACGATATAAAGGTGTCAAATACCTGGACGACAAAGTCCGAAGCAAAGCAGCGGTCACTTTTGAGTACGGATCCATGTATTTTTCGGGCAAGCCAGTGTCAACGTTAAGTAACAATGACACGTGGGTCAGCAGCAATACCTGGCACAAACACATGTGGGGATATGTGTTGGCTTATAACAAAGCAGGGGAGAAAAAAATGTATGTTTTCAAACCTGTCACTGACACCCTCCATCACTCTTCGCCCATGGCAGGCAAGCGCATCATTGATGCGGGCATGATGGTAGTGTCTGAAGGGAAAGTAGCCTATATCGAAAACAAAAGTGGTCACTACAAACCCTTTATGGAACAGAAGCTACATACGCTGGATTTCATTCAATCTCAGGGTGCCAGCCTCGAGGATACATTTATATCCGACCGCAAACCGCGTCAGCCTGGTCAAGCTCAACACGATTTCTTTCAACAGCACTTGTATTCAGCAACACGTTTCTTCGATTTCTTTACAAATCCGGACCCAAAACGAACTGCAACAGGCCCTAGACGCTTGATGGCCACTCAGCGTGACACCCTTGAGCGTGTGACAGCCAGAAGCTGGATGCAGATAGGTCCAAATAGCCCAGCGAAAAATATAAAAACTCATGGCCATGAGCTGACTCGACAGTCCGGGCCGTGAGCTTTTTGCGATAGGGAAACAGGACAGGGGCGGCGCGGACTCATAAACGGCTTTGCCGAACGACCTTATTCCAGGGACTGCTTCTACAGGGTCAATTCTAATAGCTGTCCCTGCGCGGCAATCGCTGGGACAGTTCATCCATCAATTTTTGCTCGCGCTTGTCTTCCAACTGGCGGGCTTCGTCGGCGTAACGCTGAACCAGCTTGCGCAGCCCCTCGACGCGGGCATAGGCCGTCTGCCACGTCTCACGGGCCTTTTCGAGGTTGTTCTGATGCCACACCAGGCTCTGGCGCTGCTGGCCGACGGCGGTTTCCAGCTGGCCAAGAAAGTATTGATAGTTGCGCAGCCATTGGCCCGACACGCCCTGGCTGCCGCGATCAACCCACTGCGCCTGGTATTCGCCACGGAAGTTTTCCAGGTCCCCCAGCTTGCTGTTCGCCAGGTTGACTTGCCCTTGAAAGTGCCCCAATCGCTGGGCCGCCGCCTTCTCGGTCTTTTCGGCCATATCGACCACTGGCGCCAGGCGCACTGCCCTTGAATCACCGGCCATCGTCGATTAACCACCCTCTGCCGGGGCGAAGATGCTGCCCAGATGCCCGCCGCTCTCGGCCAGGCTGATGTTGTCGTTCAGCCCTTGGCGCAGGTACGCCACCATTGCCGGTTGCAAGGCAATGGCGGTATCGGTTTCACGGTCGCCACCCGGCACATAGGCGCCCACACTGATCAGGTCGCGGGCTTGCTGGAAGCGGGACCACAGCTGTTTGAACTGCTGCGCACGACGCATGTGTTCTGGCGTGACCACCGACGGCATGACCCGGCTGATGGACGCTTCAATATCGATGGCCGGGTAATGCCCTTCTTCGGCCAGACGCCGGGACAACACGATATGGCCGTCGAGCACGCCCCGCGCCGAGTCGGCGATGGGGTCCTGCTGGTCATCGCCTTCAGACAGCACGGTATAGAACGCCGTGATCGAACCGCCACCGGCCTCGGCATTACCGGCCCGCTCCACCAGCTTGGGCAGTTTGGCGAACACCGAAGGCGGATAGCCCTTGGTCGCTGGCGGCTCGCCAATAGCCAGGGCGATTTCCCGCTGGGCCTGGGCGAATCGGGTCAGGGAGTCCATCAGCAACAGGACATTCTTGCCCTTGTCGCGAAAATATTCGGCGATTCGCGTGCAGTACATGGCTGCACGCAAACGCATCAACGGCGCGTCATCGGCAGGCGATGCCACGACCACCGAGCGCTTGAGACCTTCGGTGCCGAGGATATGCTCGATAAATTCCTTTACCTCACGACCCCGCTCACCGATCAGGCCAACCACGATAATGTCGGCCTCGGTAAAACGGGTCATCATCCCCAGCAGCACACTCTTGCCCACGCCCGTACCGGCAAACAGGCCCAGACGCTGGCCGCGCCCGACCGTCAATAAACCGTTGATGCTGCGAATGCCCACGTCCAGCGGCACGCTGATCGGGTCACGCTTGAGGGGGTTGATGGCAGGCCCGTCCATCGGCACCCAGTCTTCGGCCTTCATCGGCCCTTTGCCATCCAGTGCACGCCCGGCGCCGTCAAGCACCCGACCGAGCATGCTCATGCCCATCGGCAGGCGGCCATTATCGGCCAGGGGCACCACACGGGCGCCCGGCGCGATCCCGGCGACGCTGCCCACGGGCATCAGGAAGATTTTGCCACCGGAGAAGCCCATCACCTCGGCTTCGACTTCCACCGGGTGAAAGCTGTCGTCGTTGATCACCAGGCAACGGCTGCCCATGGCGGCGCGCAGGCCTTCGGCCTCAAGGGTCAGGCCAACCATGCGCAGCAATCGGCCTTCAACCACCGGCTGCGCGGGCAAAGACACGGCCGGGGCATAGGTGCTCAGGCGCTTGGCAAAGCTGGTGCGCTTAAGGTGCATCGAGGTCGATGTCGATGTCGATGTCAGGCGCCGCCGGATGCAGCGACTGCTCGTGGAGCTGGTCGAGCAACTGGTTCATGGCCTGTTTGATACGGGTTTCGATGCTGGCATCGATGCGGCTGTGCTCGGTTTCAATTCGGCAACCGCCGGGCTGCAGGGTGTCGTCTTCGACAATCCGCCAGTGTTCGTCGTGGCGCTCGCGCAAGGCCTTGATCTGATCGAAATCCTGCGGATTGATGAACAGCCGAATGTTCTCGGCACCCATCGGCAACAGCTTCAAACCCTCGCGCAGCACTTTCTCGATCTGGGTCGAATCGGTTTTGAGCTCTCGCTGGATCACTTGCCGGGTCATGTGCTCGACCAGCCCGACCATGGCTTTTTCAAGTTGCTGGTCCTGCTCGGCAAGCGGCGCCAGCAAGCTGCTCATCAAGCGTTCAAGGCTGGCCACCCTGGCGCTCAGGGCAACCTCGGCTTCCTGGCGAACCTTGAGCTGAGTGCTGTGAAAACCTTCTTTTTCGCCCGTGGCAAAGCCTTCGTTCCAGGCCTCCTGGCGAATGCTTTCGAGTTCTTCGAGGGTCAGTGGCTGGACTTCATCCAGCGGCACTTCTTCGCTTTCCACCGGCAGCTCTTCGACCGGCTCGGGCTCAGGCTCTTCGGGCTCGCGCCAAGGGTCAAAGCTGGGCAGCCCCCACACATCGAAGGCACCCACATCCTTGGCCCGGATCACATCTCCGGGGGAGTCACCGCTGCTCACTTAGATCATCTCTTCGCCGCCCTTCCCGCCGAGAACAATGTCTCCGGCTTCGGCCATACGGCGGGCGATGGTGAGGATTTCTTTCTGCGCAGTTTCAACATCACTGACACGTACCGGACCCTTGGCTTCCAGGTCGTCACGCAACAGTTCGGCCGCGCGCTTGGACATGTTCTTGAAGATTTTTTCCTGCACGTTCTCGTCGGAGCCCTTGAGCGCCAGCACCAGCACGTCCGAGGACACCTCGCGCAGCAACGCCTGGATCCCCCGGTCGTCTACGTCGGCCAGGTTGTTGAACACGAACATCAGGTCTTCGATCTGACCCGAGAGGTCTTCGTCGATATCGCGGATCGAATCCATCAACTGGGATTCCATCGAGCTGTCGAGGAAGTTCATGATGTCGGCCGCTCGCTTGACGCCGCCCAGAGAGGTGCGCGCCGCATTGGAGTTGCCGGAGAACTGTTTTTCGAGGATCTGGTTCAGCTCTTTGAGCGCCGCCGGCTGCACGGTATTGAGCGACGAAACCCGCAGGATGATGTCCAGGCGCGCCTTCTGGTCGAAGTGACCCAGCACTTCACCCGCCTGGTCCGGGTCCAGATACGCCACCACAATGGCCTGGATTTGCGGGTGCTCGAAGCGGATCACGTCGGCCACGGCACGCGGCTCCATCCACTTCAGGCTGTCGAGGCCACTGGTGTTGCCACCCAGCAGGATGCGGTCGATCAGGCCGTTGGCCTTGTCTTCGCCCAGGGCCGAGGTGAGCATTTTGCGGATGTAGCTGTCCGAGCCCACGCCAAGGCTGGTCTGGTCGCCGACGATCTCGACGAACTCGCTCATCACCTGCTCGACCTGCTCACGGTGAACGTTGCGCATTTGCGCCATCGCCACCCCCACCCGCTGGACCTCTTTGGGGCCCATGTGGCGCAGCACCTGGGCCGCGTCGGATTCGCCCAGGGACAGCAGCAAAATGGCGGCCTTGTCGACCCGGGTCAACTTGGCGTTGGCGCCCGCACGGTTATCACTCATCGGCATTGATCCACTCTTTTACTACCTGAGCCACACGGCCCGGATCTTCTGCGACCAGACTTTTGATTGCGTTCAACTGAGCGTCATAGCCTTCGCTCGGGCTTGGCAACATGATGCTCTGCGGACCGCTGAGGCTGACACGGTCGTTGGCCAACTCACGATCGAGTCCGCCCGGGCCGCCCATCTCGGCATCGCTGCCAATGCCTGCCACTTGCTTGTTGCGACCGTTGCCGGTGATGTTGTTGAGCACCGGGCGCAACACACCAAACACCAGCACCAGAATAAACAGCACGCCCAGTACTTGTTTGACCACATCCCAGAACCAGGGCTGCGAATAGAACGGGATGTCGGCGATCACTTCGGCGCGCTCGGTGGAAAACGGCACGTTGATCACACTGACACTGTCGCCACGGCTGGCATCAAAACCCACGGCGTCCTGCACCAGGCGGGTAAAGCGTGCCAGTTGATCGGTACTCCACGGTACCTGGGTGATTTCACCGTTGGCCGGATTGACGCTGATCTTGTCGTCGATCACCACCGCCACCGACAGGCGATTGACCCTGCCCTGCTGCTGCTTGGTGTGGCTGATGGAGCGGTCCAGCTCGAAGTTGCGGGTCGATTGCGAGCGCTTGTCTGCCGGGTACGGTGCCAGCATTGGCTGGCCGGTGCCCGGGTCCATGATTTGCTGACCGTTGGCATCGAGCAAAGGCTGACCCGGCTGGATCATGCCCGCTGCGGCGGCGCCCTGGCCGGTTTGCTGAGGGGCAGTGGCCGGGCTCGGCGGCTGATTGCTCAAGGCACCGGGCACGCCTTGGGGGCCGTTACTGGCGGTGCGCTGCTCGCTGGTCGATTGCTCGCTGCGCAGCGCCGGTTGATCGGGGTTGAACTGCTCGGAGGTGGACTCGACGGCACTGAAATCCACATCGGCCGACACTTCTGCCTTGTAACGGTCATTGCCCAGCACCGGCTGCAGGATGTTGTGCACGCGCTGAGTCAACATGCCTTCCATGCGGCGGCTGTAGTCGAACTGCTTGCCGGCCATGGTCAGTTCGGAGTTTTCACCCTGATCCGAAAGCAGATTGCCTTTTTGGTCGACCACGGTGATCTGGGACTTGCTCAATTCAGGCACGCTGGTGGCGACCAGATTGACGATCGCCAGCACCTGGCCCGGCTCCAGCGAGCGGCCCGCGTAGAGTTCAACCAGGACCGACGCACTGGGCCTGCGCTCATCGCGCACGAACACCGAGCTTTTGGGAATCGCCAGGTGAACCCGTGCACCCTTGACGTTATTGAGGCTGGAAATGGTGCGCGCCAACTCGCCTTCCAGACCACGACGATAACGCGTGGCCTCCATGAACTGGCTGGTGCCCAGGCCCTGGTCCTTGTCGAGGATCTCGAAACCGATATTGCTGTCGGTCGGCGTGACGCCTGCGGCCGCCAGTTTCAGGCGGGCACGGGCAATGTCGTCGGCCTTGACCAGCAAGGCGCCCGAGTTGGGCTCAACGGTGTAGGCAATGTCGGCGGAGGCCAGGGTTTCCATGACCTGCTTGGCATCCATACCGGCCAGGCTGCCATACAGCGGCCGGTAATCAGGTTGCTGGGACCACAACACAACGGCAAAACCAATGGCCACGCTCGCCGCCAGACCGACCATCAGGCCGACCTGACGCAGCATGGTCATATCGGCCAGGTTGTCCAGAAAAGACAGGCCAAACAGCGGCGGCTTGCCGCCGGCTGGACCTGTTTGGGCCGGAACGTTATCCGGGAGTGCATCTGCCATGACTTGATATCGCCCTTAAACCGGCATCTGCATGATGTCTTGGTATGCCTGAACCAGCTTGTTACGGACTTGGGTCAACGCCTGGAAAGAAACACTGGCCTTCTGGGAAGCAATCATCACATCCGTCAGGTCTACGCCGGTCTTGCCGATTTCGAAGGCGTTCGACAACTGGCTCGATGCCTGCTGCGTGTCGCTGACCTTGTTGATCGCATTGCCGAGCATGTCGGAAAAGTTGCTGGCACCGGCTTCGGGAACCGCCTGCACAGCCGATTTTGGCTGAGCCATGGCGTCCATCTGCATGGCCCGCATGTCCAACATCAATCGATTAAATTCAATACCTTGGCTCATGGACAACTGCCTCCGACGACCCGCAATTTTTTGACACTTTCACAGCGCTTACCGAGGTATAGCAACAAGGGTGCCAGCTCTTTGTCGTTTTATAACAATTACCGTTACAAAACGTCGCAGACAAGGATCACACCCACCCCTGTGAGAGCGGGCTTGCCCGCGACGGCATCACCGCGCAACGTCTGATGCACCGCGCCGATCAAATCGCGAGCAAGCCCGCTCCCACACTGGTTTAGTGGCGCTCTCAGGTTGCGGCAAACAGATAAGCCTCAACATCCATCCCCGCATCGCGCATCTGCGCCAGCTTGTAGCGCAAGGTCCGCGGGCTGATGCCCAGGCGCTCGGAAGCCTCCTTGCGTCGCCCCCGCTCGGCTCGCAAGGTGTCGATAATCAGCTGGAATTCACGTCGGCGCAGATCATCACCCAGCGCCCCCGCCGACTCCACAACCTCGACCGGCGAAGCCAGTGGCGGCAAGGGCGCGCAGGCCACAGGCCCCGCCAGGCAAAAATCTGCCGCTTCGATCTGGCCGCCCTGCTGCAAAATCAACGCCCGCTGAATCGCGTTATCCAGTTCGCGCACATTACCGGGCCAGGGGTATGCGCCCAGGCACGCCCGGGCATCCGGCGAAAACCCGACTGCCGTGTGCTTCATTTTGCCGATGTACTTGGCCAGCAGCCGCTCAGCCAACGGCAGGATGTCGGCAGTACGCTCGCGCAGCGGGCTCCAGGCCAGCGGAAACACTGAAAGGCGATAGAACAGATCCTCGCGAAACCGTCCCGCAGCCACTTCACCCGCCAGATCACGGTTGGTGGTGGCGACCACGCGGATATCCAGCACAATCGGCTTGCGCCCGCCTACCCGCTCCACTTCGCGCTCTTGCAGCACCCGCAGCAGTTTTGCCTGCAGGCCCAGGGGCATCTCGGAAATTTCATCGAGCAGCAAGGTGCCGCCATCCGCCTGCTCAAACTTGCCGGCCTGGGCCGCAATGGCGCCGGTAAAGGCGCCTTTCTCATGACCAAACAGAGTGGCTTCGAGCATGTTGTCGGGGATGGCCGCGCAGTTGATCGCCACAAACGGCTGATCAACCCGACGGGAATGCTGGTGGATATAACGCGCCAGCACTTCTTTACCCGTACCCGACTCGCCCGAGATCAGCACCGTCGCATCACTGCGCGCCACCCGCGCCGCCAACTCCAACAGCTGGACACTGGCCGGCTCAACCGCCACCGGGCCTTCAGTGTCCGCCACCCCCAGACTGCCCAGGGCATGACGAGCCACCAGATCGAGCAAGGCCTTGGGTTCAAACGGTTTGACCAGATAGTCCACCGCCCCCTGGCGCATGGCATCCACTGCACGCTCCACGGCGCCATGAGCCGTCATCAGCAACACCGGCAATTGGGGCTGACAGGCGCGCAGGCGAGCGAGCAACTGATGGCCATCCATGCCCGGCATGTTGACGTCACTGACCACCAGGCTGAACGCCTGCGAAGTGACCGCCGCCAGGGCTTCTTCCCCCGAGCTGACCGCCTTAAAGCCGTGACCGGCCAGCAATAGCGTGTCCGCCAGCGCTTCGCGCAACGCGTGATCGTCTTCAACCAACAGCACGTTAATTCGCATCACCATCAGTTTGCCTCCGCCACACCGGGAATCAGCGGCAAGCTGAGCAAGGCGCAGGTGCCACGCCCCAGCCGCGAACGTAACTGCAAGTGGCCCTGATGCGCCCGTACCACCGCGTTGACCACCGCCAACCCGAGGCCGGTGCCGGTCGCCTTGGTGGTGAAAAACGGTTCGCCCAAACGCGCCAGGACTCGGGGTTCAATGCCACCGCCACTGTCGCTCACGCACAGCCTCAGGCAGTTATCACGGCGGTATAAATGGACTTTAAGCCGCACCTGCACAGCACCCGTTTGCAGGGCGTTTTCGATCAGGTTCAGCAGCGCGCCCACCAGGGTGTCGCGATTGCACAGCAGCTGCCCCGTATAGGCATCACACTGCCAGCGTATCGACACGCCCTGAACATGGGTTTGCGCGGCGGCCTGCAGGGTTTGCATCAGGACCTTGGGGCTGACCCGATCTGTCAGCGGCAATTCGCCCCGGGCAAACACCAGCATGTCGCGCACTTGATGCTCAAGCTCGTGCAGTCGCTCCTTGAGGCGCCCGGCAAAGCGCTGCTGGGTTTCCAGCGGCAGCGCCTGCTCGGTCAAATGACTGGCGTAGATCAGCGCTGCCGACAGTGGCGTACGAATCTGGTGGGCCAGGGAGGCAACCATCCGCCCCAAAGACGACAAGCGCTCATGGCGGGCGAGTTGATCTTGCAGGCGCCGGGTTTCTGTCAGGTCATTGAGCAAGACCAGTTGCCCCGGCTCGGCATCCAGCGAACGGGTGGCAATCGACAGGCGCCGACCGTCCTTGAGGGAGACTTCGTGACCATCGTCTTCGCGGGGTGCAAAGCAGCGGGCAATCACACGGCGCCACAACTCGCCCTCAAGGGGCAGGCCCAGCAGCTCGCAGGCCGCAGGGTTGGCCTCGCGCACCCGTCCGCGATCATCGATGACGATGACCCCGCCCGGCAGCAGATCAAGCAGGTGTTGCAGGCGATTGGCCAGCCGCTCTTTTTCCGCCAGCTCAGCCATGCGCTGTTCGCTGACCACCGCCAGCTCCCCCGTAAGCTCCGAAACACGGGCTTGGAGCAGGCTGTAGGGATCAGGAACGGAAGAAAGCTGGACGGCGGCTTGAGGCATGGTGCGTGCTCGCTTGGCTGACCGTCATAAAACGGTTCGTTGAACCAAGCGAAGCAATACCCGTGCCTGAATAGATAACACTAGCGAACCGCAATGCCGGTCCCGACTTATGTGGGAGCGGGCTTGCTCGCGATTTGGGCGCCTCGCAGTGTCAGGAATAACGCGGTGATGCTATCGCGAGCAAGCCCGCTCCCACAGAGACAGGCGTCAATCGTCTGCCTGTTCTTCGCCTTCACGACGGCTCATGCCGTACTTGCGCATTTTTTCCACCAGAGTGGTGCGACGAATCCGCAGGCGTTCTGCCGCGCGGGCGACGATGCCATTGGCGTCGTCGAGCGCCTGCTGGATCAACCCCTGCTCCAGCCCACCCAGGTAGTCCTTGAGGTCCAGGCCTTCGGGCGGCAGCATCGCATTGGCGCTGGCGACGAAATCGGTAGTAGCACTGTTGATGGCCACGCGCTCTTCCATGTCGCTGCGCAGGCTGTCGACCATCTGCTCGTCTTCGTCATCCACGTAGCGGAATTTCTTCGGCAGCTCTACCACGCCAATCACGCCATAGGGATGCATGATCGCCATGCGTTCCACCAGATTGGCCAGCTCACGGACGTTGCCCGGCCATGCATGACGGCACAACGACATGATCGCGGCAGAGTTGAAGCGGATCGAGCCGCGCTTTTCGTGCTCCATGCGCGAAATCAGCTCGTTCATCAACAGCGGAATATCTTCGACCCGCTCGCGCAGGGGCGCCATTTCGATCGGGAATACGTTGAGGCGGTAATACAAGTCTTCGCGGAAGGCGCCGACTTCAATCATGCTTTCGAGGTTTTTGTGGGTCGCAGCAATGATCCGCACATCGGCGCACTGGGTCTTGTTGCTGCCCACGCGCTCAAAGGTACGTTCCTGCAACACGCGCAGCAGCTTGACCTGCATCGGCAGCGGCATATCGCCGATTTCATCGAGAAACAGCGTGCCGCCATTGGCCAGCTCGAAACGCCCGGCACGGCTGGTGATTGCCCCGGTGAAGGCGCCCTTCTCATGCCCGAACAGCTCGCTTTCGAGCAGCTCGGCAGGAATCGCCCCACAGTTGACGGGTACAAACGGCGCGTCACGGCGCTTGGAGTGGTAATGCAGGTTACGTGCAACCACTTCCTTGCCGGTCCCGGACTCGCCGAGGATCAAGACGCTGGCATCGGTGTCGGCCACTTGCTGCATCATCTGGCGCACATGCTGAATCGCACGGCTGGTACCGACCAGGCTGCGAAACAGGTTGGGCTCACGATGACGACCGCGCTCGCGGGCCTGGTCGTACATCTCGCGATAGACCTGGGCACGGTGCAGGGAATCAAGCAATTTGCTGTAGCTGGGGGGCATTTCAAGACTGGACAACACCCGGCGGCGCTGGTCTTCAGGCAAATCGACTGAAGAAACTTCACCTAAAAGCATGATCGGTAGGAACTCATCCCACACAGCCAGTGTCTTAAGCAAGCTTGAAAGACCACCCGCAGTACTCACCGTGCCTACAAGCACGCAGAGTACTTCACGACTGGACGGCAAGACTTTGACGGCTTGCTCCCATTCGTGGCTAGGACTGGCTAAATTTTCTTCGCCAAGAAAATTCAGAATCACCGCCAGGTCGCGGCGGCGGACGCTATCGTCATCGATCAACAGAATTTTGGTTTCACGCCACATGCAATAGCAACTTCCCTAGTCAACTCAATGCCCCGGATGGCAGGACATATGTAGACGCCCTAACCCTGTTGGATATCTAAGACGACTGAATACAGAATAACGAGCTAGTTAAGTCAAAAAACTGTGCATAGTCAAATTTATGGCGGTTTAAAACGCGATTAACCACATATTCTTTAGGCCTTAACCGAATAGATGGTAAACCTTTGACGCATTTTTTGCTTGATTGATCTGCCCCATTTGCTCAACGACTGACTGACGCTCATCGGTCGCGGCTTCCAGCAGCATGCGATACACCACCAACAGCCCTTCCAGATTCTCGCGCAACACCGCCTCATCCAGCGGCGCCTCATCCAGAACACTCTCGACACACACCCGACAAGCCGAGTCCAGCTCGCCGATGGCATCCCAATTGCGCTCGGCCAGAGCATCAATCAGCGCTACGCGGGTTTCCTGAATTCGTTGCAGTTGGCTCATGACACACTCCTCGGGCTTATTGCGGGGCAATGGCATCCCAACCACTTTTTACAGTGATCAGCAGGCGAGCCACTTCATCGATGATTTCAGGGTCGTTCTTGGCATTGGCCTGGGTCAAACGCACCGCCATGAATTCATACAGGCTGTCCAGCTGCTGCAACGCAGCCTTGTCATCGGTCTTGTCTTCATCCAGGCCCTGACGCAGGCCGGTGATGATGTCGATGGCCTTGGTGATCAACATGGCCTTCTGCGGGATATCACCACGGCTCATTGCGCCTTTGGCCTGGGCCATGCGATCCAGACCGCCTTCCATCAGCATTTGAATCAAGCGATGGGGGCTGGCTTCGGAGATTTGAGCGTGGGAATTAACCTTCTGATACTGACGAAGGGCGCGCATCGGGTTCATGTTTCGACCTCATTACGGTGACTGGCAAAAATCGCGGGTTCTTGATCTTTTTATCGACAGAAGCGGCCAAAGCTTTAGTGCCAGGGCCGGGCAAAATCAGTCGGATTTAGGGTTATTCAAGGAGTTGAGCGTGGTCATGATGCTGGAGCTGCTGGCGTTGATTTTGGCGATCAGACCGTCCATGGCCGTGTATTTGGCGGTCAGGGTGCTTTTCATGGATTCCATGCGCCGGTCCAGGTCTGCTTGCTGAGTGGTCAGCGTGGTCAGCTTGGTGTTCAGATCCGTGGCCCGCGCCGCCAGCAACCCGCTGCTGCCAACATAGCTTTCGGTCGCCTTGGTCATACGGGTTATCAGGCCGGTATCGCCGGTAAACACCTTGGCAATCTCGATTGCACCGTTGGGTGTGGCAACCGCGGCTTTCCACTTGGTGTCATCCAGGGTCAGCAGCCCGGTTTTCTGATCGGTACTGATGCCCATCTGGGACAGGTTGCCGACACTCGACGTACCCGAGTTTTGCAGCAGCTCGCCGCGCAAACCGTTGACCAGCTGACGCATCGACGCGTCCCCCGTCAAGGCACCTGCAGTGGTGGTCGCCGCATCACCGGTGGCGGTGACTTTGGTCTGGGTGTTGATGCTGGTCAGCAGCGCGTTATAGGCGCTGACAAACGACTGAACCGAAGTTTTCAGGGTGTCGGTGTTCGAAGCCACGGTGATGGTGGACGCTTTGGTATCGAGCAACTCAAGGGTCACGCCACTGATGGCCGAGGTGATCTTGTTGCTCGACGACTCCATGGCGATGTCATCGATGGTGTACTCGGCGTTCACTGGCGGCTTACCGGCACTGTAACCAGTGGCCAGTTCCGAATCACCGCTGACGGTAATATCGGTGCCCTTGCCCGTGGTCTGCGAGCCGATCACCAGACGCGAGCCGTTGGCATCGGTCAGAACGTTGGCGCTGATGCCCTTGGACTGCAGCTGCGTGTTGATCGCGTCCCGGGTCTGCTGCATGGTCGCGCCAGCCGGGATCTTGACGTCATAGCTGTCACCGGACTGGGAGATGGTCAGGGTTTCGTCTTTATCGCCCGAATTGACCGATGCCGATGCCCCCCCTTCGAACACCTTGCTGGTGATTTTGGAAGAAGTCGCCAACTGAGTGACTTCCAGCGCGTACTTGCCGCTGGACGCCTTGTCATCGATGGTGACTTTAGAAATTTTTTCGTCAGTCGACGAAGCGGTCAAACCGTTGAAACTGGAGACACTGTTGAGTTTGGCAATGGCTGCGCGATAGGTTTCGAGCGAAGCTTTGACCGTGCCCACAGCGGACAGCTGAATCGTGGTGTCTTTTTGTTGCGCAGTAATCTGGCTTTGCTTGGGTGCTTTTTCAGCGTCCACCAAGGCTTTCACAATCCCGATGGTGTCAAAACCCGAGCCGACACCGGTAATCGTTGAACTGGCCATCTGTATTCTCCTTGTACGGTGGCTATCGCTTTATTGACGAAGCAAGTGCCAAGGCTGCAGGCAGCTTCACATTTCGTGCCACCTTCAAGTACCAAACGCTGAAAAAACAAAAGGGCACGTAAACGCGCCCTTTTGTTCTCAACCAAACGCTGAAATTACTGAAGCAATTTCATGACAGCGGAAGGCAGCTGGTTAGCCTGGGACAGGATCGCGGTGGAAGCCTGTTGCAGGGTTTGTTGCTTGGTCAGCTCGGCAGCTTCGGAGGCGAAGTCAGTGTCCTGAACGCGACCCAGTGCAGCGGTGGAGTTCTCGGAAATGCTCTGCAGGTTGGCCACGGTGCTGGTGAAACGGTTTTGTACGGCACCCAGGGCGGAACGTTGGGTGTCGATCTGCTGGATCGCATCAGACAGGGCCTGGACGGTACGCTGGGAGTCAGCGGCGGTCAGGACGCTCAGGTCGGCAACAGTGGTTTCCACGGTTGTGGCTGTGGTTTTACCGGTGCCAGTGCCAGCTTGGGCAGCTGCGGTCAGACCCAAAGCTTCCAGACCAGTGCCTGCACTGCCA
This sequence comes from Pseudomonas sp. RL_5y_Pfl2_69, assembly GCF_963970465.1. Lineage (NCBI taxonomy): Bacteria > Pseudomonadati > Pseudomonadota > Gammaproteobacteria > Pseudomonadales > Pseudomonadaceae > Pseudomonas > Pseudomonas sp. RL_5y_Pfl2_69. Next base: position 86,093 of record NZ_CAXAOU010000012.1, read on the forward strand.
TCTTTGACGGTGATGTCTTTGTTGGAGAACAGCTTCAGAGTTCCGTCAGTGTTCTTGCTGGCGGTTACACCGGTGCTTGCGCTGTTGATCGAGGACACGATCGCGTCAGCGGAATCACCCTTCTTGAACTTGACTTCAACGCCGTTCAGCTCGATCGACGTATCGGCGTTCAATTTAGCCTGAGAAGTACCCGCCGACAGACCCAACTGAGCCAGCGAACCACCAGCGGTGTTGGTCAGCTTGATGTCATTGCCATCAGTGGAGGTCAGTTCGACGCGGCCTTCTGAGTTGAAGGTAGCGGACTTGATGCCTTCAATCGCGCTCATCTTGTCGATGACTTGAGAAACGGTGTCAGTCTTGGTCCACGAAACGGACTTACCGTTGATTGCGATCTCGCCCGCGGTACCCATTGCAGAACCGGCTGCTTTAGGCGTCGTGGTGGTGGTCGCGGTGGTGTTGGCCGAAGTAGCGGTCAGACCGGATTTCGCTGCATCAGCACCGCCCACGTTGATTGCGGCAGCCGAGGTCAGCTTCATCACGCCGGTCGCGTTATCGAAGGTTGCGGTTACTGTATTGTCGGCAGCAGTGATTGCTGTCGCCAGCGCGGCACCTTTCATCCCATCGGTAATGGCAACTTTATTACCGTTGATGGTGATTTCGTCTGTCGCAGCAAGGGTCGAAGCAGCGCCACCGGTAGTCAAGGTCGAAACAGCAGCACTAGTGGCTGTAGCGCCAGTTGTTACGGCAGTTGTTGTTGCACCAAGACCGCTTTTAGCGATATCCGCACCACCCATCGTAATAGCCGATGCGGAATTCAGCGTCAGCTTACCTGCGGCTTCATCCCACGAGGCCTTAACGGTGCTATCTGCGGTAGTGATGGCCGCAGCAAGATCGGCACCCTTCATGCCTGCCGTCAGTGCAACGGATTTGCCATTAACCGTGATGTCATCGGCCACAGCAATTGTGGAAGTACCTGCTGTCTGCAGGGTTGCCGTAGCTGCACCGGTAACAGCCGCAGCAGTTACAGTACGAGAAGTAGTCGTAGTGGTAGAAGTCGCCAGCGCAGTACCGACGGAAGTGGCTGACAAGTTTTTCATTGCCTCGCCGCCCACGGAGGCTTCACTGTAAGAACCCTTCAAAGCAGTAGCACTGATATCAGTCATACCAAACGAAATAGTCTGGTTGGCATCAGCACCCACCTGGAACGCCTGGTTCTGGAACGAACCGTCCAGAATGTTACGACCACCGTAGGTAGTGGTTTGTGCGATACGGGTCAGTTCACCGGTTTTCGCAGTAAATTCTTGTTGCAGGGACGCACGGTCGGCGTCGCTTTTATCACCGTTCGCGGACTGCAGGGCCAGTTCTCGCAAACGTTGCAGAATGTTGGTCGACTCTTGCATCGCGCCTTCAGCGGTCTGCGCGATCGAGGTGCCGTTGTTGGCGTTGGCGATGGCAACGGTCATGCCTTTGGTCTGAGAGGTCAGACGGTTGGCCATCTGCATGCCAGCAGCATCGTCTTTGGCACTGTTGATTTTCAGGCCGGAAGACAGACGAGTCATCGAGGTGCTCAGTGCATCGCCGGCTTTGTTCAGGTTCTTCTGAACGGTCTGGGACGTGATGTTAGTGTTTACTGATAAAGCCATGACGAAATCCTCATTGGATGAATACTGCGGCTTCCGGCCCTGGCAACCGCCGGGTGTGGCCTAGAGAACCTTCGTAATAGTTATCGTCGTCAAAGCGGGTTGCTTGAGGGGTTTTTTGAATTTTTTTACTGGCAGGAGGCCATCCCTTGTATTTCAGGGGGTTAGCGAGGGATGACCTGCCAAGCATCCCTTGATGTGGGAGCGGGCTTGCTCGCGATTCGGGCGGCGCGGTACTTCAGGGAAACCGGGTTGGTGCCATCGCGAGCAAGCCCGCTCCCACAGATGGCATCCCCCCCTGTCAGAACGCAAAACGCCCGTGGCTTTTTGGGCCACGGGCGTTTTGTGTGTCGGCTTGAAGCTTATGGGCGATAGATGATCGCCGAGCCCCACGACAGGCCCACGCCAAAACCGCTCAGCGCTACGCGCTTCCAGCTGGCTTCCATGACGTGTTTTTCCAGCAGCAGAGGAATGCTCGACGACACGGTGTTGCCCGTCTCGACCATGTCCTTGATGAACTTCTCCGGCTCACCTTCAAAACGGCGGGCCACGGCGTCGACAATGGCCGCACTGCCCTGGTGGATGCAGAAGGCGTCAATGTCCTTGGAGGTCAGTTCGGACTCTTCCAGCAGCTCGTTCAGGTGCGCAGGCACTTTGAGCAGCGCGAAGTTGAAGACCTGGCGGCCGTTCATGAAGAACACGCCATCACTGACTTTCAGGTGCGGAGCGCCGGAACCGTCGGTGCCGAACTTGGCCTTGCCCAGCTGCCAGGGAGCGTCTTCGCCCATCCAGGTGGCGGTGGCCGCGTCGCCGAAGAGCATGGTGGTGTTGCGGTCTTCAGGGTCGACAATTTTCGAATACGGGTCTGCGGTGATCAGCAGGCCGTTTTTCAGGCCCGTGGCTTCCATAAAACCTTTCATCGCGTAGATGCCGTAGACATAGCCCGAGCACCCCAGGGAAATGTCAAAGGCAGCCACGTGGGTCGGCAGACCAAGTTTGTCCTGAACGATGGCGGCCGTGTGCGGCAGGCCTTCGGCGTCGCCGTTCTGGGTGACGACGATCAGCGCGTCGATGGATTCGCGCTTGAGCTGCGGATTGTTGGCGAACAGCGCGTTAACCGCTTCGACACACAGGTCCGAGGTTTCCTGGTCAGCCTCTTTGCGCGGCAGAAAGGCCGAACCGATCTTGCCCAGAATGAATTCTTCGTCCTTGGAGAACTTCGCGCCTTGCGCGTAGTTGTCTACACCGCTTGCTGGCACGTAACTGGCGATGCTTTTAATGCCAATCATTGTGGCTTCCCAATACTGAATAGCTGGAGATCACCCGCTCGCACAATCGAGGGGCGCTGACAATAAAAGGGCTTTATCGCGCAGGAATGCGGCGAATGTGGGTGCATAAAAATAGACAAAACAGCCTGAAAAAGGCCCGGCACCCGCCCGTACGTTTCACACGATACAGTGAAGATGCCCGTTATGACTCATAGGTCACGCTATTTTGTGTGGTTTTATACAAAAGGTTTCAGGCAAGACGCAGATTGTGTGGGAGCGGGCTTGCTCGCGATACAGGCGACGCGACGCGCCTGTATCAACGCGTTGATGCCTTCGCGAGCAAGCCCGCTCCCACACAGAAGCATCAGCGCAGCTGTTTAAAGCTGGTTAAACAGGCTCAGCTGGGAGATTTTGACGAACGCCAGTTGCGAGGCTTCGAGCATGGCTTTCTGGAATGCCAGTTCGATGGATGCCCCCGCCATGTCGGTGTTGCCAATGGCCGCTGTGGTGGAGTCGTTGGCCAGGCCCAGGCTGATGTTTTCGTCAGCCTGGATGTCCACCGTCTTCAAGCGCGCACCAATCGAACCCCGGGCGCTGTCGACGCCGGCACTGGCGTTTTTCAGGTTGCCGATCGCGGAGTTGATCGCGTCCTTTTGCGTTTGCTGGGCCAGCGGGTCTTTGTCGCTCGGGATCACCAGCGCTTTGCGCAGTTGGCTGATGGTGTCCAGCGCGCTTTGGCTCTGGTGGTTGTTGCGGTTGATCGCAAACTGGTCGCCCGCTTGCGCCGTACCGGTAAAGTCGAATTTGATCCCCAGCGCACCGTCGGCAACGTTGCCTTGGGCAATCGACTTGCTGTCGGCCGTCAGCGGCTGGGCATAGACCTCATACTCCGTTGCGCTGGTGAATTTGATCACCGCGCCATTGCTCGGAAAGCTATCGCCGTAGACCCCGGGGTCGGTCACGGTCGCGTTGGTGATCTGTGCGGTCGAGCCGTTGCCCGGCGTGCGCGAGGTGTTGAACGAGTCCGGCTTGGCCTCAAGGGTAAAGGTGCGCCCCGCCACTGCCGCATCCAGATCCGTCGCCGGGATGTCCTTGAGGTTGGGGGTGATGTCGAACGACACGCCGCGCAGGCTGATGCTCTGGGAGCCATCCTTGGTCGGGTCGAACACGCCATTGCCCGCTACCTGGGAGGTCAGGTCGTTGCCGTCGCGGTCGGTCAGGGTGTACTGGGTGCTGCTGCTGAACGTCAGCGTGTACGGCTGACCTTCGGCAAAGCTTTTGTTGAACACCGGGCTTGAAGTGACCAGGCCAGCCGAGACGGAAAGCTTGCCATCATTGACCGATGCCACGCCGTCAGCGTCCAGCACCGGTACGAAAGTCGCCTGGGTGCGCCCGGTATTGACCGAACCTTCCATAAAGCTTTTGGCCGTGTCGCTGCTGGCCAGGGTCAGGGTGTCCGAGACTTTCAGGTTGAGCTGGGTGTCGTCGCCTTGATAGCTGTAGGTGCCATCGTTGTTACGGGTGTAGGGCGCAGTATCGGTCTTGGAGCCCGAGAACATGTAGTTGCCTGCGGAGTCCTTGCTGTTGAGCAGGCTGAACACCTGCTCTTCAATGCTGCCCAGTTCGTTGGCGATGGCCGTGCGATCCGCGTCGCTTTTCCCGCTGCCTGCCCCAAGCGCCAGTTCACCGGCCTTTTGCAAGGCGGTGTTGATGCTGTCGAGCACCGATTCCTGAGCCCCCAGGGAAGACTTGATGCTGTTCATGTTGGTGGAGTACTGGCCCAGCATGTCTTTTTGCTGTTGCAGTTGCAGCAAGCGGGCGGCGCCCACCGGGTCATCTGCGGCAGTCTGGATACGCACGCCGGAATCGATCTGGCCCTGGGTCTTGATCACCGACGAGAAGTTGTTCTGGTAGGTGGCACTGGTCGATTCAAAAAACTGCGAAGTAGAAATACGCATCGTCGCGGGCTCCCTTAAAGACTGTTGATCAGCGTGCTGAAGGTTGCTTGCGCCGCTTTGATGATCTGCGACGAGGCCGTGTAGTACTGCTGGAACTTGACCAGGTTGGACGCTTCTTCGTCCAGGTTGACCTGGGACACCGAGCTGCGCACTTCCTTGGCGTACGCCAGCGCCGCGCCGTTGGCGGTGCCGTCGACGGCGGCCTGACTGGCCTTGCCGCCCACCTTGGACACCAACTGGCTGTAGGAGGTGGCCATGCTCACGCCGCCATTGCCCTGGCTGTCCGCCCCCACCGTCGCTTTGGTCTGCAGGCCCAGCAGTTCGTTGGCGTTGCGGTTGTCGGCCTTGCCGTCCTTGTTGAACTGGATATCGAAGCTGTCGCCCTTGCCCGGCGAGCCGCTGAGGGTGGCATCGAAGCTGACATCGGTCACGCTGCCGTCAGCATTGGTGACTGGCACCTTGATAGTGACCGCGTTGTCCTGGCCCGGCACATAGGTACCGTCGCTGATTTTTTCGCCTTTTTCGTTCAGCACCCGGTAAGCATGGGCGCCATCGCCATTCACGCCATCAAAGACAATACGCACCGGCATCGCGGCTTCGATCTGGGACTGGCCCAGGTTTGTGCCGCTGTAAATATCCAGCGCCGATGACAGGTTCAGACCGCCCACCGCCCCGGTACCGGTGTTGGAGCCGCCCGCCCCCGCCACCAAGGGTCCTGCGAACGCCAACTTATTGGCATCGGTCATTTGCACACCGATATTGCTCGCGCCGCTGCGGGTGGGGCTGACTTTGAAAGTGTCGCCCGCCGCGACCGCACCGTCCTTCGGGAGCTGAAGGGTAAAACCGTCAATCACCTGCTTGTCACCAAGCTTGAACGGGCCCTTGGCATCCTGGCCGTCAGACCGCTGGATCGTGTATTCGGTAGCACTGGTGAAGGTCACCTTGTAGTCGTAAGCCGTCAGCTGGCTGCTGTCGCTGATGCTCACGTTCAGGTTGCTTGAGCCGACGCTGTTGCCCGTCGCCGCCAGGCTGCGCTGGGTGATGGCCTTTTCGCTGTTGATGTTAGTGAACAGCGACGAACCAAACTCGCCGTTGGCATCCAGGCCCTGGCCCAACTGTTGGTTGATGGCATCGGCCACCACTATTGCCGTGCGCCCCAAATCGTTGATCGCCGGTGCAAGCACATCATCGCGATAGCGCAGCAGGCCGCCGATCTTGCCGCCGCTGAGCACCGAGGTCACATCGGAGCTGGACTGCTGGTAATTGATCTGGATGCTGTACTGACTTTTATCGACCTGGCCCGGCACCGCCGAAAGGGTATTGGAGGTGGAGCCTTGCACCAGCGCCTGCCCGGTGCCCAGGGTAATGTCGTAAACGTTGTCGTGTTCCTGAACCGTAACGCCCACCAGCTCGTTGAGCGTGCGCACCGCTTCGTTGCGCGCATCCAGCAGGTTGTTCGGCGTATTGCCACCGGTGGTGGCCTGGGCGATCTGCTTGTTCAGCGAAGCAATGGTTGCCGTGTGCTGGTTGACCATCGAGGTCAGGGTGTCCAGCTGGCTGTTGATGCCTTCGTTCTGCTGATTGAGCTGGGACGAAATCGAGTTGAAGCGGTTGCTCAGGGTTTGCGCGCTGGTCAGCAGCAACTGGCGCGCGGACACATCACCGGGGGCCGCGGCGGAGGTTTGCAGCGAGCTGAAAAAGCTGCTGAGTGCGGCCGAAACCCCGGTGTTTTTATCCGACAGCAGCTTGTCGACCGTGCCGATCTGGTCCAGATACGCCTGGGCATCGCCATTGAGCGAGGTGGTGGTTTGCAACTGGGCGTCGAGGTAGGCGTTGTACACGCGGCGCACGTCGGCCAGGGTGGTGCCGGTGCCGATAAACACCCCACCCACCTGTTGCGAGGCGCCACTGCCCTGGACAATTTGCTGACGCGAATAGCCCGAGGTATTGGCGTTGGCAATGTTGTTGCCCACGGTGGCCAATGCGCCCTGGCTGGCGTTCAGCCCCGACATCCCGATGTTGATCAAACTCGCCATGGTTCAAACCTTATAAATTCGTGAGAGAACCCGTCGAGGCGTAGCTCTGGTAGGTTTTCATTTGCTTGGCTATCTGAGAAATCTTGCTCGCGTATTCAGGGTCGGTTGCGTAACCGGCCTTCTGCAACTCACGTACAAACTGCTCCGGTTTATCGGCCGCATTGAGCACTTCTTTATAACGATTGTTGCTCTGCAACAGCGTGACCAGATCGTGGAAGCTGTCCTGATAGGAATCGTAGGAGCGAAAGTCCGCCGTCTCCTTGACCATCTGCCCGCCCTTGAACTCACTGGTGATGGCCCGCGCTTGCGCACCCTGCCAGTTGCCGGTGGCCTTGATGCCGAACAGGTTATGGCTGCTGCTGCCGTCCTGCTGGCGCATCACCGACTTGCCCCAGCCGGTTTCCAGTGCCGCTTGCGCCACCAGATACAGCGGATCGACACCAATACGGTCGGCAGCCTGCTGCGCCATCGGCAACATCGTCGCGACGAACGCATCGGGGGAGCTGAACGCCTGCTTGGCCGGGGCCAGTGGCGGCTGCGCCACGGCACGACCGTAAATCTGCATCCGCCCTTGAGCGCCACTGGCGCTGAGCATCGGCTGGCGACCGCCCTTGAGCACCGCGTCCAGCCCCGGCGAGGTGCGGCCCGGCACGGCGCCCGTATTGAGCGTTGAGCGCGCCGGGTCGGCCGAAGGTACGATCCCGGCCAACAAGCGGTCGGTCAGTTTGGTGGGCAACGCCAGGCGCCGCTGATTGAGCATGGCCATGTCATTTTTGTGCCCGCCGGCTGCCGCATCCGGCGCGAGGGTGACCCGCGAAGCCCACAACGGCCGCTGGCCACTGCTACGAACAAACGGGCTGTCACCGGTGGCGGTGGCCGTCGGGGTTTTGACTTCGGCGGTCAGTGCCGTGGTCGCCGCAGCCTCCCCCGGCACGGCTGATTTGTTTTTCGACATCTGACGCATCAGCACGTCAGCCAGACCGATACCGCCGCCCTGGCGGGACAAGGTCACCGACAGTTGCTGGTCGTACATTTCCTGATACTGCTTGGCCGCAGGGGTGTTGAGCGGGTTGTCCTTGCCCAGCACTTCATTGGCCGAGCGCATGGACTTGAGCATTTCATTCAGGAACAGAGACTCGAATTCCTGCGCCACCTTGCGCATGTTGGCATCGCTTTCACGGTCGCCGACCTTCAGGTTGTTCAGCCGATTAAGGTCGGTAAACGCTCCCGAATCGCTGCCACTGACCACCCCGCTCTTACGCATGTCCATGATGTCGACCTCAGATCACGATCAGGTCGGCTTGCAAGGCGCCGGCCTGTTTCAGTGCTTCGAGAATCGCCATCAAGTCCCCTGGGGCCGCGCCGACCTGGTTCACCGCCCGTACGATCTCGTCCAGGGTGGTGCCCGGGCCGAACTTGAACATCGGCTTGGCTTCCTGCTGGGCATTGAGGCGCGAGCGCGGCACCACAGCGGTTTCGCCGTTGGACAGCGGCCCGGGCTGGCTGACAATTGGGTCTTCGGTAATGGTGACGGTCAGGCTGCCATGGGTCACGGCGGCAGGCGATACCTTGACGTTCTGGCCGATCACGATAGTGCCAGTGCGCGAGTTGATGATGACCTTGGCCACCGCCTGCCCCGGATCGACTTCGAGGTTTTCCAGGATCGACAGGTAATCAACCCGCTGGCTTGGGTCCAGCGGCGCGGTCACACGGATCGAGCCGCCATCAATCGCCTGCGCCACACCCGGGCCGAGCAGGTCGTTGATCTTGTCCACTACGCGCTTGGCCGTGGTGAAGTCCGAACGGTTGAGGTTCAGGGTCAGGCTGTTGCCCTGGTTGAAGCCACTGGGCACCGCACGCTCCACCGAGGCCCCGCCCGGAATGCGCCCGGCCGACGGAACGTTGACGGTGATCTTCGAGCCGTCGCGGCCTTCGGCATCAAAACCGCCCACCACCAGGTTGCCCTGGGCGACCGCATACACGTTGCCATCGATCCCCTTGAGCGGCGTCAGCAACAGCGTACCGCCGCGCAGGCTTTTGGAATTGCCGATGGATGAAACGGTGATGTCGATCACCTGCCCCGGCTTGGCAAATGCTGGCAAGTCGGCACTGATGGACACCGCTGCAACGTTTTTAAGCTGCACATTGCCCGAGCCTGGCGGCACCTTGATGCCGAACTGGGACAGCATGTTGTTGAAGGTTTGCAGGGTGAACGGGGTTTGCGTGGTCTGGTCGCCCGTGCCATTCAACCCGACCACCAGGCCGTAACCAATCAATTGGTTGGAGCGCACGCCAGAAATGCTGGCGATGTCTTTCAACCGCTCGGCGTGCACGCCCAGGGAGGTCGACAACAGCAACACGGCTGCCAGCAGATGCTTGAGGTTGGGCATGGTGAAGTTCATCACTAAAAGGGAAACAGCGGGCTAAGGAAGAATCGGTCAAACCAGCCTGGCTGACTCGCATCGGCAAACGAGCCGGTCCCCGAATAGGTAATGCGCGCATCGGCCACGCGGGTCGAAGACACGGTGTTGTCGGTGGAGATGTCATCGGCGCGCACCAGGCCAGCAATGCGCACCAGTTCGTCACCCGTGTTCAGGGTCATCCACTTTTCGCCGCGCACGGCGATGATGCCGTTGGGCAACACGTCGGCCACGGTCACAGTGACGGAGCCGGTGAGGCTGTTGCCCTGCCCGGCCTTGCTGTCGCCCTTGGTGGCTCGGCTGCCGCTGTAACCGGCATTGAGGCTCAGATCACCACTGCCCAGAGGGTTGTTGGTGGTCAGGCCGCTGCCAAACAACGAAGTCAGGCCAATACTGGTGTTGCTGTTTTTGCCGATGGCCGAGTTGGCGTTTTTGCTCGCCTGCGTCCGCTCGTTCAGGGTGATGGTAATGATGTCGCCAATGCGGAACGCCTTGCGGTCGCTGTACAGGTTCTGCTCGAAGCCAGCCTGGTAAATCGAACCGTTATTGGCCGCAGCCGGCAGCGGCGTGCGCGGCAGGACCGGCGCGTAGTACGGATCGTTGGCCCGCGGCGGCGGACTGACGCAACCGGCCACAAAGGTAATGGCGCCCAGTGCCAGAACAGAAAACAAGCGCTTCATGAGCTCTCCCGCTATTTCACGTAATTACAGGTTTTGCGTGACGAACGACAACATCTGGTCAGCCGTGGAGATCACTTTCGAGTTCATCTCGTAGGCGCGCTGGGTGGTGATCATGTTGACCATCTCTTCCACGGTGCTGACGTTCGAAGTCTCAAGCATGCTCTGCATGGTCAAACCAAAGCCGTTGAGGCCGGGGGTACCAATTTGCGGCGCGCCGCTGGACGCGGTTTCCAGGAACAGGTTGCCGCCCTGGGACTGCAAACCGGCCGGGTTGATAAAGTCGGCGGTCTGCACGTTGCCGATCACCTGGGCGGCCGGGTTGCCGGCGATGGTCACCGACACGGTGCCGTCCTGGCCAACGGTGAAGGTCTGGGCATCGGCGGGCACCACAATCGCCGGCTCCAGGGCAAAGCCGCTGGCGGTGACGATCTGGCCGTTGGCATCCAGGTGGAAAGTACCGTCGCGGCTATAGGCCGTGGTCCCGTCGGGCTGCATGATCTGGAAAAAACCACGACCATTGATTGCCATGTCCAGCGGCTGGTCGGTGGTCTGCAGGCTACCGGCGGAGAAGTTCTTCTGTGTGCCTACGATGCGCACCCCGGTCCCCACTTGCAGCCCCGACGGCAGTTCGCTGTCCTGGGTCGACTGGGCACCTGGCTGGCGCTTGATCTGGTAGAGCAAGTCCTGGAACTCGGCGCGATCACGTTTGAAACCCGTGGTCGAAACGTTGGCCAGGTTGTTGGAAATGGTGGTCAGGTTAGTGTCTTGTGCAGCCAAACCTGTTTTTGCAACCCACAGTGCCGGAAGCATGGTGCTCTCCTCGCGCGCCGGTTTTTCGGCGCTGCGTTCAAGTAATTAGCTGATGGACAAGACCCGAGTCATGGCCTGGTCGTCTTCTTTGGCGGTGTTCATCATTTTGATGTGCAGTTCGAACTGCTTGGACAGAGCCAGCACCGAGGTCATTTCATCGACCGCATTGACGTTGCTCGCCTCCAGAAACCCCGAGACCACCTGCACGTTGGCATCGGCTGGCGCCGGTTGGCCGTCGTTGGTGTGGATAAGGCCGTCCAGGCCCTTGCTCATGGTTTTCAGGTCTGGCTGGACCAGCTTGATGCGGTCCACTTGAGCCATCACCCGTGGGCCTTCGCCCTGGGCACGAATGCTGATGGTGCCGTCCTGGCCGACTTCGATCTGTTGCTGGGGCGGCACCGCGATCGGCCCGCCGTTGCCCATGATCGGCATCCCGTTGCCAGCACGCAGAATGCCCAGGGCATCCACATTCATGCTCGCGGTACGCACATAGGCTTCACTGCCGTCGGGTGCCTGCACGGCCAGCCAGCCATCGCCGGACACGGCCACATCCAGATCCCGCCCTGTTTCAACCAGAGCGCCGGGAGTGAAGTCGGTCGCGGGGCGTTCGCTCAAGGCAAAGGCACGCGCAGGAAAGCTGTCACCGAACACCGGCATCGAACGGGCCTGTTCAAGGTCACGCTGAAAACCGTTGGTCGAGATGTTCGCCAAATTGTTGGCATGGGCCTTTTGCGCCAGAGCGTTCTGACTGGCGCCGGTCATTGCCACATATAGGTACTTGTCCACAGTCTTTCCTCTGTCTGACGGACGCTTGCCGCCCACCGCTGTACTGCCGTGGTTAAAGCAATTTGCGCACCAACTATTTTTTGACGCCGTGCGGCGCGGGTTTGCGAGGAGATGGGGTGCGATGCCGGGCAAGATCAGCGGGATGAAAACGGCGGAGTTATGCCGGTTGCGGCAATGCATGGCCAGAAACGTGTCGCTGACGACGCAAAACCCGCAAAGCCTTGCGCATCCCTTGCCCCCAACCTGCCTCTGACAACCCTGACGCCGACAATTCACGTAAATGCTCGGTATTAACCAGTGCGCAAGAAGTTGCACACTTATTACAAGAACAAACTGACGAACAGTTATCTGCCGACTAAAACACAAGAAACCGAACAGTACTGCGCAACTTCTTGCGCACTTTTATAAGTTTCGTTTATTTGTTTATACACTTCAGCTCTCTTGCACCAGCAAACTTATATCAACAACCAAAGAGCATTTGATTTATCGACATCAGACTTGATAGTTACAAGACGCCCGAACTTCAGCTGCGCTCGCGGGCATCTTAATAATCTCACTGATACTTCAAAGACACTTGGCAAACACCCACTGGCATTGCACTGGGCGCTGTTCTTTCAATAAGCCTGACAAGAGACAAGACCCACTCATGAACCGCTTGCATCTTTTGATATCAATCAGCGCACTCTTGCTACAGGGCTGTGCCGACGCCTTGCCTGACCGACTCAGCGCGCCAATCGAGGGCTATAGCCATACCTCGGCGGCGATCAACCGGTTTTCGGTCAATGGCAATGGCGGACCCAATCTGGCGCCCTACGGATACGGCGGCGGCCAAATGTGCTGCGCCACGCTTCCCGTGAAATGGCACCCCGGCTTGACCGTGGTGGTCGAGTGGGAGAAAGACCCCAATCCGTATGATTCCGCCAACTGGCCCAAGCCCCGCTATTCCGATGCCTGGTTAAAAGCCGCCCGAGAGAAAGAAGCTCAATACACCCGCCATCGCGCCGTTGTGCCAGTGGCGCCGTATGAGCGCTTAGGTGTCGTCAATGTGCATTTCCTACCCTGCAACCAAGTCGCCGTTACGGCAGGTCTGATGATGCCCCGCTCACCCAACTACCCCTATAAATTTCCACAAAAAATGCAGGAGCCCGCCACATGTCCGAAACCATGACTCGCTCACTGCTGGTGATGTTTATCGCCGGGATGGCGCTACAGGGCTGTGCCGACTCCCTGCCTGACCGACTGGGCGCGCCAATCGAGGGTTATAGCCATACCTCGGCGGCGATCAACCGGTTTTCGGTCAATGGCAATGGCGGGCCCAATATCAGCCCCTATAGCGGCGGCGCCAAACAGAACTGCTGCGCCACGCTTCCCGTGAAATGGCACCCCGGCTTGACCGTGGTGGTCGAGTGGGTGAAAGACCCTAATCCACATGCATATGCCGACTGGCCCAAGCCCCGCTATTCCGATGCCTGGTCCAAGGCAGCTCAAGAGCACGAAGCTCAATACACCCGCCATCGCGCCGTTGCGGCAGTGGCGCCATATGAGCGCTTAGGCGTCGTCAATGTGCATTTTCTACCCTGCAACCAAGTCGCTGTTACGGCAGGTCTGATGACGCCCCGCTCACCCAACTACCCCTATAAATTTCTACAAAAAATGCAGGAGCCTGCCACATGTCCGAAACCATGACGCCGCGCCCTAAAAGATCCACTGGCGAGTTTCTCAGCCTGACCCCCGACTTCAAAATGGGCGGGCTTTTACCGCAAACACCGGGAGATGTGCTTTTCAATTATCGAAAGCAACAGCAAGCCTTCGATCCGTTCGAACAACAGGCGATGGACGCTGCTCATGCAGCAGGATGGGCTTACGCGGGCCGGCCCTGCATGCAGATCGTGACGATCACGCTTTGCTTTGACGGTACCAACAACCATGAACCAACAGACAGCCTGGCTTTACCTTCGACCACTACCAATGTGGCTCGCCTGTACCACGCAAGTTTGGGCAGGGATGACAAGGACGCGTCTGAGAATGAAGGCCTCTATGCCTATTACATGCAAGGCGTCGGCACCGAGTTCAAGGAAATAGGCGAATTCAAACCGGATAGCCAAGGTTTGACGATGTCGACAGGCGGCGAAAACCGGATCAATTGGGGGCTAACCCGTTTAATTGACGCTCTAAAGAGGGCATCTGGCGATACTTATCTTGATAATGGAGACGCCTACGCTCTCGTACAAAAAATGGGCACCAGTCTCACCGAAGATATGCTCGCAGCATCGGTTTTCAAAAACAGCTATACCCGCCGCAAGGAAGTGCTGGCCCAGCCCCTGGCCGAACTCAAAGCCCAGATCGACGCCGCCCATACCGGCAAGACCATCCCGACCATCAAGGCCATACGCCTGTTCGTGTACGGCTTTTCACGGGGCGCCGCCCAGGCGCGGGCATTTGCCAACTGGCTGGAAGCCCTGACCAAGGTCGAAGTGGAAGGCACCACTTGCTACTTGTTTGCCGGACTGCCGATCAAGATTGTGTTCATGGGGCTGTTCGACACCGTGGCCTCAGTGGGTATCCCCTATCTGGCGCCATTTGCCGCAGGTCACATGGGCTGGGCCGACGGCACCCTGCGCCTGTCCGACTCCGAAGAATTTCTGGAGCGCTGCGTGCATATGGTGGCAGCCCACGAGCAGCGCAGTTGCTTCCCCCTAGACTCGATCCGGCGCCAGGCCAACCCGAATGACCCGAACTGCCTGTCCACCTATCGCAACGGCACCAGGGAATATATCTACCCCGGCATGCACTCCGACGTTGGCGGAGGTTATCCGCCCGGCGATCAAGGCAAAGCTGCAGCTGGGGGAAAAGAGGTGCTATCGCAAATTGCCCTGCACCATATGTATGACGAGGCCTACAAGGCTGGCGCTCCGTTGCAGGCACCCAAAGATGCTCTCGGAAACGAATTGGAAAGGCGCTGGCCATGGCGTGTGATGGATGGCGCGACGGCGGTTGAATTTCAAGTCGACCCCACCCTGATCGAACGTTTCAACACCTGGCTCGACAATATGGACAACGGCCCGCTGGAAGAGGTCATGGCCCGCGAGGCCGGAGTGATTACCGGTTGGCGCATCAGCCGTTACGCCATGAACTGGATCAAGTGGACGAGTCTCAATCGGCGGGTGCTGCAAAACGGCCCCGCGAGCGATATGAACGGCGACGAAGTCGACGCGTTCGAGGCCCTGCACGCCATGCAGCTCGAAGAAGATGCCGCCATGCGCGCCGGCTCTAAAGCGCCGGTCTGGTCCGACGCCGAGCGGGCGTCACAAAAAAAACATCAAGCCACAAAAGAGGCTTATGAAAAGCGCACCGGCACCCAACCTGCTGCCTCGTTCAACACCAGCAAAGTGTTCGAGCCCAACCTGGATTACCGGCAGTTGAGCAACGCCATGGCCGACTTTCGGCGCGACTACGTGCCGGAGTGGAACTTGACCTTGAGCGAAATGATCAGCTTTGGCACCCTCGCCAACACCCTGGTGGGCGGGCTGGTGTATATGACCAACGGCCAGGATGAGGCCGAGCACTATGCCCAGCTGCGCCAGGCCGGTGAAGAAAATTACGCCCTGCTGTTCGGCGCCAACGGCAAGCCGGTGAACGACAAAGCCTGGGCGATCGTGGGCCTGTTTGACGAGCATGTGCATGATTCACGCGCCTGGTTCATGAACGCGGCCTTGAACGAGCGGGAGGTGTTCAGCGACTACTTTCGGTACCGCGGGATCTTCTTCGACACTCAATCCAACAACGAACTGTCGCTGCTGGTGAACGTTGGGCGCGTGGTGGGCGTGGCCCTGGCGGTGGCCAGTGTCGGCCTGACGATCAGGCGCCAGAACCCGCGTTATCTGGTGGGGCTGATTCTGCCAAGCCTGGGCACTCCGGTGCTTCGCGGCAAGGTGGAGTTCCCGTTTATCAATGCGTTTGACACCGTGACCCGCCTGTCACTGCCGATGATCGAAAACATAGAAACCGTATGCGCCTTTACCAAAAACACCGGCGACGCGGTGAAAGCGGCCCAGGCGCTGCCCGTGCCACCTGCACTGACCGAAAAAACCGCCACTACGGATAATTTGATTGCGATCCTCAAGGCCGCGCAAGCACTTGAAGCCAACAACCTGCTGGAACAAGCGCTGCAAACACAAACACCCCAGGCCGAGCCAACCAAAGGCTGGCTGGATCAGGCAAAGGGCGTGGCGGGAAGTTTCAAGGGCTAGTTACCGAGCACTCCCCAAGGCGACACCTCACACACTAGCCCGGCTTGATGATGTCGTACTCACGCAGCTTGTTGGCGATGGTGGTGTGGGAAACCCCCAGTCGCTTGCCCAGCAATCGGCTGCTGGGGTGCTCGGAATACAGTTGTTCCAGCACCGCCTTTTCGAAACGACCGACAATGTGGTCCAACCCGCCTTCCAGCGAGAACTCGCCCAGCGGCTGGCGCACGCCGTAGTCCGGCAGGCGAATATGCTCGGCCTTGACCACGCCGCCATCACACAGCGAAACCGCCTGGAACAGCACGTTCTCCAATTGACGCACATTGCCGGGCCAGTGGTAGTGGCTCAAGCGGTCCATTGCGGCAGGCGCCAGACGCGGCAGCGAACAACCAATCTGCCGGCTGGCCTGATCCAGGAAGTGCTCGACCAGAGGCTCCAGCCCGTCAAGGCAATCGCGCAGCGGCGGAATATGCAGGGACAGCACGTTGAGCCGATGGTAGAGGTCCTGGCGAAACTCCCCGCGGGCGCACAGCTCGGACAGGTCGACCTGGGTGGCGCACATTACCCGCACATCCAGATACACCTCTTCATCACTGCCCACACGTCGAAAGCAGCCATCCTGCAAAAAGCGCAGCAGCTTGACCTGCAAGCGCGGACTCATTTCGCCTACGCCATCAAGAAACAACGTACCGCCTGCTGTCAGCTCAAGCAGGCCGAGCTTGCCTTCGGCCCGTGCGCCTTCAAATGCCCCCGGCCCATACCCGAACAGCTCGGTTTCAGCCATCGACTCGGGCAGCCCGGCACAGTTGAGCGCCATCAGTGGCGACTGCCCACGGGGGCTGGCCAGGTGGCAGGCGCGCGCCAGCAGTTCTTTGCCGGTGCCAGTTTCGCCTTCTATTAATAGAGGCGCGTCCAGTGGCGCCATGCGCCGGGCTTCACGCACCACGGCAGCCATGACTTTGGAGCTTTGGAAAATACTGTCGAAGCCTCGCAACTCCTGTTTGCGCACGTTGTAGATTTGCTCGCCCACGCGGTCGGCACGGTGCAGGGTCAAGACGGCACCGGCCATCGCTTCGCTTTCATCGTGCTCCAGTTGCAAGGGCGCAATGTCAGCCAGGTACACAAGTCCCTTGATCTTGACCCGCAAGCCGTTGATCCGCGACTTGTTGACCCGCACCAGCTCGGGCAGGTCGAAGTCTTCAGCATAACGGGACAGGGAAATGCCCGGCACCTCGTCGACCCGTACCCCCAGCAACTGCGCAGCTGCACGGTTGGCGGCGACGATGCAGCCTCCCATGTCAATGGACAGCACCGGAAACTCCAGGGCCCCGAGCAAGGCATTGAGCTCCATATGCCTGCGCTCACTGGGCATCAAACCTACGCGCTTGACTCCGAACACTCCGGCGATGGTTTCAAACTTCGGACGCAGGGCCTGGAACTGCAGGTTGATCAGATTGGGGCAGTACAGATAAATCGCGTTGCCCTGATCGCCCCCGACCTCCCCCCGCTTCACGTTGATGCCGTAGGCGACCAACAGGTTAAGGATGTCGCGAAGGATGCCAATCCGGTTTTGGCAGTGGACTTTGATACGCATGGGGATGGCTCGGCAGTTCCTGAAAATGAAGATCAAAGGTGGGAGCGGGCTTGCTCGCGATTCAGGCACCGCGATCTGGCGGGCACACCTCATGGCTGCAATCGCGAACAAGCCCGCTCCCACATTGGGGGATATTTAATGCGCTGACAGGCATTTCATCGTCACGATTTTGTGACAGTTGCGCTGTTTAAAACTGAGCAATGACAGCCAAACCCTCACATCGTAACGAATACTTTACGAATAATCGCCATCATCCCAGCATTACTGGCTTTAGGCTAGCTGCACGGAGCAATCACTTGGGGTATCACTAAGGCATCGCAACAACACCGAATAATAAAAACGATTTCCTTGCGGAGAGCCCCATGAAGCAAACGAAATACGTCGCCCGTGAGCCGGATGCCAATGGCTTTATCGACTACACACCTGCCGAACACGCGGTGTGGAATACGCTGATCACCCGTCAGCTCAAACTGCTGGAAGGCCGCGCCTGCCCAGAGTACATGCAAGGCATCGAAAAGCTGGGCCTGCCCCACGACCGCATCCCGCAACTGAGCGAAATCAATCAGGTACTGGGTGCCACCACTGGCTGGCAAGTTGCCCGCGTTCCCGCACTGATCCCCTTCCAGACCTTCTTTGAATTGCTGGCCAATAAGCAGTTCCCGGTAGCGACCTTCATTCGCACCCCTGAAGAACTGGATTACCTGCAAGAGCCAGACATTTTCCACGAGATTTTCGGCCACTGCCCCCTGCTCACCAATCCGTGGTTTGCCGAATTCACCCACACCTACGGCAAGCTGGGACTGCAAGCGAGCAAGGAACAACGGGTGTATCTGGCCCGCCTGTACTGGATGACCATCGAGTTTGGCCTGGTGGACACCCCGGAAGGCAAACGCATTTATGGCGGCGGGATTCTTTCGTCGCCCAAAGAAACGGTTTACAGCCTGTCGTCAGAACCGGAACATCAGGCCTTCGATCCGCTGGAAGCCATGCGCACGCCGTATCGCATCGATATTTTGCAGCCGCTGTATTTTGTCCTGCCGGACTTGAAGCGTCTGTTTGATCTGGCCCACGAAGACATCATGGGCATGGTCGAAAAAGGCATGGCAATGGGCCTGCATGCGCCCAAATTTGCGCCTAAACCGAAAGCGGCATAACACGTCTTTTTACATATCAATAAAAACTGAATTCAGGAATCCACCATGAACGCACTGAACCAAGCCCACTGCGAAGCCTGCCGCGCCGATGCTCCACAGGTCAGCGACGAAGAACTGCCGGTACTGATCAAGCAAATTCCGGATTGGAACATCGAAGTTCGCGACGGCATCATGCAGCTGGAAAAGGTCTTTCTGTTCAAGAACTTCAAGTTCGCACTGGCCTTCACCAATGCCGTGGGCGAAATCGCAGAAGCCGAAGGCCATCACCCTGGCCTGCTGACCGAGTGGGGCTCGGTGACCGTGACCTGGTGGAGCCACTCGATCAAGGGCCTGCACCGCAACGATTTCATCATGGCCGCACGCACTGACGAAGTCGCCAAAACCGCTGAAGGCCGCAAATAATGCACTTCGACGCCATAGGTCGGGTACCGGGCGACCCGATTCTCGGTTTGATGGATGCCTATCAGCAAGACAGCAACCCGAACAAGTTCGACCTGGGCGTGGGCGTCTACAAGGACGCCAATGGCCTGACGCCGATCTTGCAGTCGGTCAAGAAAGCCGAACAGCGCCTGGTCGACCAGCAACTGACCAAAACCTATATCGGCGGTCATGGCGACAGCCGTTTTGGGCAACTGATCAGCGAGCTGGTACTGGGCGAGGGTTCGCCGCTGCTGGCGGGCAAACGTGCGGGAGCCACCCAAACCCCGGGCGGCACCGGCGCGCTGCGCCTGAGCGCCGACTTTATCGCGCAATGCCTGCCGGGCCGGGGCATCTGGCTGAGCGATCCGACATGGCCGATCCATGAAACCATCTTTGCCGCTGCCGGGCTGAAGATCAGCCACTACCCGTACGTGGGCCGCGACAACAAGCTCAACGTTGCGGCGATGCTTCAGGCACTGGAACACGCGCCAAAAGGCGATGTGGTTCTGCTTCACGCCTGCTGCCACAACCCGACCGGTTTCGACCTGTCCCAGGCTGACTGGCTGCAGGTGCTGGAGGTGGTACGCCGTCGCGAACTGCTGCCGCTGATCGACTTCGCTTACCAGGGCTTCGGTGACGGCCTGCAGGAAGATGCCTGGTCAACTCGCCTGTTCGTCAGCGAATTGCCGGAAGTGCTGATCACCAGCTCATGCTCGAAGAACTTCGGCCTTTACCGCGAGCGGGTTGGCGCCTTGATCGTGTGTGCCAATGATGCCGAAAAGCTGACTGATATCCGCAGCCAGCTGGCCTACCTGGCGCGCAACCTATGGTCCAACCCGCCGGATCATGGTGCGGCGGTGGTCGCTACCATCCTCGGCGATGCAGCGCTTAAAAACCTGTGGATCGACGAAGTGGAAGCCATGCGCAGCCGCATCGCGCAATTGCGCAGCGGGCTTGTGGAAGCACTGGCGCCATTCGGGCTGGCCGAACACTTCGCTCACATCACTGAGCAACGCGGGATGTTTTCCTACACCGGCCTGACTCAGGAACAAGTCCAGTTGTTGCGCGAGAAGCACAGCGTCTACATGGTCGGTTCTGGCCGCGCCAACATGGCCGGCGTAGACGGCACCCGCCTGAGCCTGCTGGCCAAGGCGATTGCGCAGGTTTGTACCCGCTAGCGGGCACTCTGTGGGAGCGGGCTTGCTCGCGATGGCATCAGCGCGGTTCGATTGCGAGACCGCGCCGCCTGCATCGCGAGCAAGCCCGCTCCCACAGAACTGGCAGACTGCCGCGACCTGTCCCAGCCATAGGTCTAAATTCCCCCCAGACGCAATAAAAAGACAAATTGTCACACTCTGTCCTGTATCCTTAGCAAGCTACTTAAAACACACCTTGCGAGGAGCGCGACGATGCACGAGATCCCAAACCTCCCCTTCCCAAGCCTGCACGAAACCGAGCAGCCAGTCCCGCAACACACCAGTGGCGAAATAAGCGCTCTGGATGAGGCCTCAGAAAGCCTCCAGGCCGACAGCGAAGACTGACGGCTCACAATCAGACGGTGCGAAAAGCATCTTGTTTTTCATACCGTCTGACACAATCGCTCCACCCCCCTATTCCGGATTCAAGCGTGACTGACACTTTCAGCGAAACCCAAGCCAGCGTCCTGATCGGCACCGCCGAAAAAATGATCGACCTCTGGGAGCGTCTCAGCCCCGAGAAGCAAGCAACCTTGCTCAAGCGTTTCGGCACCCAGGAAAACGCCTTGGCCGCTTTAATCGCGACACAATTGGTTGCACCATTGTAATCTGCGTCAACCGCACCCCGCAGGACCCCTACCCCATGCCCGAAACACAGCGTCCTATGGCGATCACCCTGCAAGTGGTCTCCATCGTTCTGTTCACCTTTATTGGCTATTTGAATATCGGCATTCCGCTGGCCGTGTTGCCCGGATACGTACACAACCACCTGGGCTATGGCACCGTCATCGCCGGGCTGGTGATCAGTGTGCAATATCTGGCCACGTTGCTGAGCCGCCCCTACGCCAGCCGCATCATCGACAACCTGGGCAGCAAGCGCGCCGTGATGTACGGCCTGGCGGGCTGCGGCCTGAGCGGCGTCTTCATGCTGGCTTCCAGCTGGCTGACCGCGATGCCGGCGCTTAGCCTTGCCAGCCTGCTGGTCGGACGCCTGGTATTGGGCAGCGCCGAAAGCCTGGTGGGCTCAGGCTCCATCGGCTGGGGCATTGGCCGGGTCGGCGCGGCCAACACCGCCAAGGTGATTTCCTGGAACGGCATCGCCAGTTACGGCGCCATTGCCATTGGCGCGCCATTAGGCGTGGTGATGGTCGGGCACTTGGGCATGTGGAGCATGGGCGTAAGCATTATATTGCTGGCGCTGGTGGGCTTGCTGCTGGCATGGCCCAAGCGGGCAGCACCCATCGTCAGCGGTGTGCGACTGCCGTTCCTGCATGTCCTGGGGCGCGTATTCCCCCACGGGGCCGGGCTGGCACTCGGCTCGATCGGCTTTGGCACCATTGCGACTTTCATCACCCTTTACTACGCGACCAACAACTGGGAAAACGCGGTGCTGTGCCTGAGCCTGTTCGGTGCCAGCTTTATCGGTGCACGCCTGGTGTTCGGCAATTTTATCAACAGGATCGGCGGTTTTCGGGTGGCGATTGCCTGCCTGGGCGTCGAGACCCTGGGCCTGCTGTTGCTGTGGCTGGCACCGAACCCGCAACTGGCACTGGCGGGCGCGGCCCTGAGCGGTTTCGGCTTCTCGCTGGTGTTCCCGGCGCTGGGGGTTGAAGCCGTCAACCTGGTGCCCGCCTCCAGCCGTGGTGCGGCCGTGGGCGCGTACTCGCTGTTCATCGATCTGTCACTGGGCATTACCGGCCCGCTGGTGGGCGCTGTGGCGGCAGGTTTTGGCTTTGCTTCGATCTTCTTGTTCGCGGCACTGGCAGCGTTCAGTGGGTTGCTCCTGAGTGTTTATCTGTATCGCCAGGCTCAGAGAGCCCGAGCCTGACCCCTTCAGAAATCTACTTTGCCCCGCCCTGCCTTGATGCTGCCACGCTTGGTCTTTGATTCCAGGCGACGCTTCTTCGAACCCAGGGTGGGCTTGGTCGGACGGCGCTTTTTCTCCACCTTGGTCGCACTGACGATCAACTCCACCAGACGCTCCAGCGCATCCGCCCGGTTTTGCTCCTGGGTGCGGTATTGCTGAGCCTTGATGATCAGCACGCCATCACTGGTGATCCGGCTGTCGCGCAGCGCCAGCAGCCGCTCCTTGTAAAACGGCGGCAACGACGAGTTGGGTATATCGAAGCGCAAATGCATGGCGCTCGACACCTTGTTGACGTTCTGCCCGCCCGCACCCTGGGCGCGGATTGCCGTCAGTTCGATCTCGGCATCGGGGATGTGCACGTTATTGGAAATCACCAGCATCAAAAATGGGTCCGTCTTCGGGGCGTGCAGGATACCCCACAAACAACAAACCCGGCGCAATGGCCGGGTTTGTCGGATTAACCGCTCAGCTTATTTGGCAGAGCTGTAAGCCGCAGCCGATGCCTGCACCGCGCGCTTGTTTTTGATCAGGTAGCACACCCACATAAAGACCACCCACACCGGAATCGCATACACCGACACGCGAATCCCCGGGATCAACAACATGATCACCAGAATGAACGCTACAAATGCCAGGCAGATGTAGTTGCCGTAGGGATACCACAAGGCCTTGAACAGCGGGACTTGCGCCGTTTTGTCCATGTGCTGGCGGAACTTGACATGGGAGAAGCTGATCATCGCCCAGTTAATCACCAGAGTGGCCACTACCAGGGACATCAGCAGTTCCAGCGCATCGTGTGGCATCAGGTAGTTGAGCAGGACCGCAATCACCGTGACGGCAGCCGAAGCCAGGATCGAGTTGACCGGCACACCGCGCTTGTCGATTTTGGCCAGCACTTTAGGTGCATCACCCTGCTGCGCCATACCCAACAGCATGCGGCTGTTGCAGTAGGTGCCGCTGTTGTACACCGACAACGCTGCGGTCAGGACCACAAAGTTGAGGATATGGGCCGCCGTGTTGCTGCCCAGCATCGAGAACACTTGCACAAACGGGCTGCTGCTGTAGCTGTCGCCACCGGCGTTGAGGGTTTCAAGCAACGAGTCCCACGGAGTCAACGACAGCAGAACTACCAGGGCACCGATGTAGAAAATCAGGATGCGGTAGATCACCTGATTGATCGCCTTGGGGATCACGGTGCGCGGCTTGTCGGCTTCTGCTGCGGTGAAACCGAGCATTTCCAGACCGCCGAAAGAGAACATGATAAAGGCCATGGCCATGATCAGACCGGTCGTCCCGTTCGGGAAGAAGCCACCGTGTTCCCACAAGTTGCTGACCGATGCCTGAGGTCCGCCGCTGCCGCTGACCAGCAGGTAGCTGCCCAGGGCAATCATGCCGACGATCGCCACGACCTTGATGATCGCGAACCAGAACTCGGCCTCGCCGAACACTTTGACGTTGGTCAGGTTGATGAGGTTGATCAGGACGAAGAAGGCTGCTGCCGAGGCCCAGGTCGGGATTTCCGGCCACCAGTAGTGCACGTACTTGCCGACGGCGGTCAGTTCCGACATGCCCACCAGAATGTAGAGCACCCAGCAGTTCCAGCCCGACATGAAGCCGGCAAAACCACCCCAGTACTTATGGGCAAAGTGACTGAAAGAACCGGCGACCGGTTCTTCGACGATCATTTCGCCGAGCTGGCGCATGATCATGAAGGCAATGAAGCCGCAGATCGCATAGCCCAGAATCATCGATGGACCGGCTGACTTCAGCACCCCGGCCGAACCGAGGAACAGGCCAGTACCAATCGCGCCACCGAGGGCGATCAGCTGAATATGACGATTTTTCAGGCCGCGTTTAAGCTCGCCCGAATGCGAGGTATTTCCACTCATTGAAAAGGTCCCACACAAGGTTTGATGTGATTCAGTGCGTTGTAGCTTGAGCACCAGAGGCAGTGATCGAAGGGTCTACAACACAAATCAAACCCCAGCGCAGGCGCCAGGAATCCAAGGTTGTTTCACGAGTCATGCGTCACCTGTTTGTTTTTATCTGTGACGGAATCGAACCCGCAACGCTTGTGGCATTGCGGAATTTTCAAGGCGTGCAGCCTTGGCAAAATGCGCGGGTACGCAATTGAGTCACAGTTAAAACGCGGCGCATTGTACACCCGCACGTAGGCAAGATCCCATCACACAGCCGATAGCAAGACGAAACAAGCCGCAATCTATGTAGGAAGTGTCCTAAGTCTATAAAACTCGGCAAATTTTCATTACAGCGAGGTGATTTCAGCGGTTTAAGGGCGGTAAGTGGCTGAATTCGTATGGATTTATTGACGAGCTGTAACGATTATTTTCCACCTAATTTATTGCCTGCTGCACCTGCCGAAGGCGTTTTTCAGACATAAAAAAACGCCAACCCCGAGGGGCTGGCGTTTTTTGTACAGCGCTTAACGCTTACTGCGGCTTGCGACGGCCAAAGCCTGGACGCTGGCCTGAACCGGCCGGAGCGCCACGACGCTTGCCCGACGGTGCATCGTCAACCAGCTTGGGGCCTGAACGGCTTGGCTTGGTTGGACGCTTGTTGACTTCGCTCGGACGCTCGGCAACCGGTGCACCACGACCCGCAGGTACGCGGTCAGTGCGACCTGCCGGCTTGCGTGCCGGACGAGCAGCCTCATCGCGGGCAGGACGCGCCGGGCGCTCGCCTTCGATGTGTGGCTGACGGGCTGGACGCGGAGCCAACGGGGCACCTTCGGCCGGACGCAGAACGCGGGCAACACGATCACCACGAGCCACAGGGCGCGAGGATTTACGCTGCATACGTTCCAGCTTGTCTTTGCTCTTGGCGTTCATCTGCGGCATGGCAACCGGCGTGAGGCCAACTTCAGCACTGAGGATATCGACCTCAAACTGGCTCATTTCGCGCCAGCGACCCATCGGCAGGTCGGAGTTGAGGAACACAGGACCGAAACGCACGCGCTTCAGGCGGCTGACCACCAGGCCCTGGGATTCCCACAGGCGACGTACTTCACGGTTACGGCCTTCCATCACTACGCAGTGGTACCAATGGTTGAAACCTTCGCCGCCCGGAGCCTGCTTGATGTCGGTGAAACGCGCAGGGCCGTCTTCCAGCACAACGCCGGCCTTGAGGCGCTCGATCATCTCGTCATCCACTTCGCCACGTACACGTACCGCGTATTCACGGTCCATTTCGTAGGAAGGGTGCATCAGGCGGTTGGCCAGCTCACCGTCGGTGGTGAACATCAGCAAGCCGGTGGTGTTGATGTCCAGGCGGCCGATGTTGATCCAGCGGCCTTCTTTTGGACGCGGCAGTTTGTCGAACACGGTCGGACGGCCTTCAGGGTCGTCACGGGTGCAGATTTCGCCGTCGGGTTTGTTGTACATGATCACGCGGCGAACCGATTCGGCTGCCTCTTCACGCTTGATCACCTTGCCATCGATGGAGATGGCGTCGTGCAGGTCTACGCGCAGACCCAGGGTTGCATCCTTGCCATTGACCTTGATACGGCCCTGGCTGATCCAACTCTCTACGTCGCGACGCGAGCCAACGCCAATACGGGCGAGGACTTTTTGCAGTTTTTCGCCTGCTGGGCCAATTTCCTGGCTGTCTTTAGGGTCTAGATCACTCATCTGGGCACCTCCCGGTGTGTCAATTCAGGCGAACGCCTGAAGTGTTAAAAATGGGCCTTGGGGCTCTATCGAGCGCCAAAGGGTCGCGAATCATACGCTGATGTTGGCCATTGCGCATCAAAGGCTAGTCACGAAGTGGCCGACTTACTTCTTTTTCCGCCGACCGGTGGCCTCAAACGCCAGCAAACGCAGCGCCGACTCCGCCAGCACTGCACGCTTTTCGTCTTTGCCGAGTTTCTTCCAGGCCTTGATTTCACGCTTGGTGCGCCCGCAACCGATGCAGATGTCATCGGTAAATTTGCAGACGCCGATGCAGGGGTCTTTGGGTGAAGTCATGGTTAAACCTCAAGTACTTTTTGTGGGAGCGGGCTTGCTCGCGATTGCATCGCCGCGGTGGCACCGCTACACCGCGCCGCCCGAATCGCGAGCAAGCCCGCTCCCACAGGGGTTATGCGTCAATCTTGCTGCTCGCGGCGCTCCTGCTCGATGGCTTCAGCCAGTGCCTGGGCCTCAAGTTCTTCATCGCTCAAGGCCGATCGCTGCTCAAGGGCCGCAACGGCAGCGCGCAATCGTTCGCGGGCCAGCTCGGCCGCAGAGGGTCGCGGCGGTTGTGGTTGCACCTCTACCTCGACCTCTACTGCTACCTCTACCGCCACCTCTACCGCTACTTCCGGCTCCGGAACATCGACGGGCACAGCGTCGCGCAGCAAGTCGTCAAAGTCGGTCTTGAGACCTTCTTCCATCGAATCCAGTTCCGTCAGCAGGGTACGGAAGCTGGTTTCATCTTTGGGCTCTTCCGGCTCGGCGCTTTCGTCGGCCAGGGCCTGAAGGTGCGCAGGCACCGGAGCGTCGTCGAAATCGAGGATCGGATCAGGCTCAAGCTCGCGCAACTCGGCCAGCGGCGGCAGCTCGTCGAGGCTCTTGAGGTTGAAGTGATCGAGAAACCCCTTGGTGGTTGCGAACATCGCAGGCTTGCCCGGCACGTCGCGATAGCCCACTACGCGGATCCACTCTCGCTCAAGCAGGGTTTTGACGATGTGGCTGTTAACCGCCACACCCCGCACGTCTTCAATCTCGCCCCGCGTGATGGGCTGGCGATAGGCAATCAGCGCCATGGTTTCAAGCATGGCTCGCGAGTAGCGCTGCGGGCGCTCTTCCCACAAACGCCCGACCCACGGCGAGTACTTTTCGCGAATCTGCAGGCGATAGCCCGAGGCAACTTCCTTGAGTTCAAACGCACGGCCATCGCAGGATTTGCGCAGCAGTTCCAGGGCCTTCCTGAATACAGGCGGTTCCGGACGCTCACCTTCTTCAAACAGTTCAAACAGGCGCTCAAGGCTTTGCGGCTTTCCCGAGGCCAACAGAAAGGCCTCAAGCAAGGAGGCAAGCTCGCGGGGTTCAGTCAAATTCATGGTTTCAGCTCTTTATTCGGCTCTTGCCCGCACATGGATCGGCGCGAAGGGTTCATTTTGCACCAGCTCGACCAGCGACTCCTTGACCAGTTCAAGCACGGCCATAAACGTCACGACCACGCCCAACTTGCCTTCTTCGGCAGTAAACAGCTCGACAAAAGGCACAAAGCCGCCGCCCTTGAGGCGTTCGAGCACGTCGCTCATGCGTTCGCGGGTCGACAGGGCCTCACGGCTGACCTGATGGCTTTCAAACATGTCGGTTCGGCGCAACACTTCAGCCATGGACATCAGCAACTCTTCCAGCGCCACATCCGGCACCAGCTTGCGGGCCCGGGCTTCAGGGGCATCGAGTTTGGGCACAAACACCTCGCGCCCTACCCGGCTCAACCCTTCAATCCCTTCAGCGGCAGCCTTGAAACGCTCATATTGCTGCAAGCGGCGAATCAGTTCGGCACGGGGGTCGCCCTCGTCCTCTTCGATTTCGACCGAGCGAGGCAACAGCATGCGGGACTTGATCTCGGCCAGCATGGCGGCCATCACCAGGTACTCGGCGGCCAACTCCAGGCGCACGGTTTTCATCAGCTCGACATAACCCATGTACTGGCGGGTGATTTCTGCCACCGGAATGTCGAGGATGTCTATGTTTTGCTTGCGGATCAGGTACAGCAGCAGGTCGAGCGGGCCTTCAAAGGCATCGAGGAACACCTCCAGCGCATCCGGAGGGATGTACAGGTCTTGCGGCATTTCGATGACCGCCTGGCCATAGACCATAGCGAGCGACAGTTCTTGCTGGACACCGGCCTGGGCCTCTACCGCCTCAGGAGCTTGAACGTCAGACATCAGGCCTCGACCATAAACGGTTCAGGATCGCCGCAACCCACACGGACAATCTCGGGATCACCGCTGTCGACCAGGCTGATCACGGTCGAGGCCTTGTTGCCGCCAAAACCGCCATCGATAATCAGGTCGACCTGTTTTTCCAGGGCATTGCGAATCTCGTACGGATCTTCCATCGGCTCGCTTTCGCCCGGCAAAATCAGCGTCACGCTCATCAGCGGCTCGCCCAGCTCTTCAAGCAGCGCCAGCGCAATCGGGTGGCTCGGCACCCGCAGGCCGATAGTACGGCGCTTGGGATGCAGCAGCAGGCGCGGCACTTCGCGGGTGGCGTTGAGAATGAAGGTGTAAGGCCCCGGCGTGTGGGCCTTGAGCAAACGGAACGTGCCGGTATCGACCTTGGCGAACAGCCCCAGCTGGGAAAGATCGCAGCACATCAGGGTGAAGTTGTGCTTGTCGTCCAGGTTACGCAGGCGCTTGATCCGCTCGATCGCACCCTTGTCGCCCATCTGGCAACCCACGGCATAGGACGAATCGGTGGGATAAATCACCACCCCACCCTTTTTGATGATCTCGACGGCCTGCTTGATCAGGCGCGCTTGAGGGTTTTCCGGATGAATCTGGAAAAATTGACTCACAGTGTTTACCTGTTCAGACGTTAGCAGTGGGCTGTTCATATTTGAATCGACACCACAATGGCGGCAGATCTTCCGGGACCGGGCGGTACTCGCCAATCTCGGACCAACCTCCCGGACCATGAAAATCACTGCCGGCACTGACCAGCAGACCGAACTCACGCGCAAGGATCGCCAGGCTGCCTACCTGATCGGCTGGCTGATACCCGTTGACCACTTCAATAGCGTGACCCCCAGCTTGAATATAGTCGCCAATCAGCCGTCGGCGCTTGCTGCGGGTGAAATCGTAGTGCGACGGGTGCGCCAGGCTTACCCAGGCCCCGGCTGCACGCAGGGTGGCGACCGTGTCCTCAAGGGTCGGCCAATGCAGTTTGACGTCGCCCAGCTTGCCCGCCCCCAGCCACTTGCGAAACGCTTCGGCGCGATCCTTGACGTACCCGGCCTCGACCAGAAAATCGGCAAAGTGCGGACGGGCCGGGGCATTACCGCTGTCACCCAGCCCTTGCTGGATGGCCCGCGCGCCTTCAAGTGCGCCGGGCATGCCCTTGAGCGCCAGTTTGCGACTGATCTCCTCGGCCCGCAGCCAGCGGCCCTCATGCAGTTTGGCAATGGCCTCGACCAACGCCGGGGCATTGACATCAAAACCGTAGCCGAGCACATGAATCGTGGCCCCGCCCCAGGTACACGACAATTCGACGCCGTTGATCAAGGTCATGTTCAGCGCCTGCGCCGCTGTGCGGGCTTCGTCCAGACCTTCAAGTGTGTCGTGATCGGTCAGGGCCAGGACTCGCACACCTTTCTCGAACGCACGCGCGACCAGTACCGCAGGCGCCAGGGCGCCATCGGAAGCTGTGCTATGGCAATGCAAGTCAATTTCCACGGGGATTTAATAACCTCTAGCTGACACTTTCGCTGTCATTGATGTTTGTTATTATGCCGCCACATCCTGCTTCTGGCTGCCACTGTGAAACAATTCATCGACTTCATCCCGCTGCTACTGTTTTTCATCGTTTACAAAACCGACCCACGCGTCATCGAAATCGGCGGGCACAGCCTGTCGATCGGGGGTATCTACAGCGCTACGGCGATGCTGATTGCCAGTTCGCTGGTGGTGTACGGCATTCTGTTTTTTAAACAGCGCAAACTCGAAAAAAGCCAATGGCTGACCCTGATAGCCTGCCTGGTGTTCGGCAGCCTGACCCTCGCCTTCCACAGCGAAACCTTCCTCAAGTGGAAAGCGCCGGTGGTGAACTGGCTGTTTGCACTGGTGTTTGCCGGTAGCCATTTTATCGGCGACAAACTGCTGATCAAACGCATGATGGGTCATGTACTGACCCTGCCCGACGCGGTATGGACACGCCTGAACCTGGCCTGGATCGCATTCTTCCTGTTTTGCGGCGCGGCCAACCTCTACGTTGCGTTCACCTATCAAAGCTTCTGGGTCGACTTTAAAGTGTTCGGCAGCCTGGGCATGACCGTGCTGTTCCTGATCGGCCAAGGCATTTACCTGTCGCGCCATCTGCATGACACCGATCCAACCACCCCCAAGACCAAGGACTGACATGCTCTACGCCATCATTGCAACAGACGTCGCCAACTCGCTTGAAGCTCGCCTGGCTGCCCGCCCTGCGCACCTTGAGCGCTTGCAACAGCTTAACGCGCAAGGTCGCATGGTGCTGGCCGGCCCTCATCCGGCCATCGACAGCAATGATCCGGGCGCTGCCGGTTTCAGCGGCAGCCTGATCGTGGCCGAGTTCGAATCCCTGACCATCGCCCAGGCTTGGGCCGAGGCTGATCCCTTCGTTGCTGCTGGCGTGTATGCCAGCGTTATCGTCAAGCCGTTCAAGCAAGTCCTGCCGTAACCCGCCTCCCTGGGGTATCTTTGCCGGTAGCCGACGTAGACAACGTCGGCACTGGTTAAATCGAGTAAGTCATGAGCGACCTGTTACTGATAGATGATGACGAGGAGCTGTGTGAGCTTCTCGTCAGTTGGCTGAGCCAGGAAGGCTTCCAGGTTCGCGCTTGCCATGACGGTTCAAGCGCCCGCAAGGCGTTGAACGAGTCCAGCCCCGATGCCGTGGTACTGGATGTCATGCTTCCAGATGGCAGTGGCCTTGAGCTGCTCAAGCAACTGCGCAACGATCATCCGGACTTGCCGGTGCTGATGCTGTCAGCCCGTGGCGAACCCCTGGACCGCATTCTGGGGCTCGAGCTGGGCGCCGATGACTACCTGGCCAAACCCTGTGACCCCCGGGAACTGACTGCCCGCCTGCGCGCTGTATTGCGCCGCAGCCACCCGGCAGCGGTATCCAGCCAGATGGAGCTGGGGGATTTGTGCTTCAGCCCCATGCGCGGCGTGGTCACGATCGACCAGCGCGACATCACGCTGACCGTGTCTGAAAGCCGGATTCTTGAAGCCTTGCTGCGTCAACCCGGCGAGCCGCTGGACAAGCAGGAACTGGCGCAGATTGCCCTGGGCCGCAAGCTGACCCTGTACGACCGCAGCCTGGACATGCACATCAGCAACCTGCGCAAGAAGATTGGCCCCCACCCCGACGGCAGCCCCCGTATTGTGGCGCTGCGCAGCCGCGGTTACTTTTACAGCGCATAACCCCTTTTTGCCGGGAGCGTATGTAAATACCCCGCAAAACCGTCTTTACCAAAGCTTTACGCAGGGCTGACAGCGCTTGACCTTGATCTCCCTAAACTGGGCGCATCCGGATTCACCGGAACGTAATCGAAGGAGACACACCATGCGTAAGACTCTAATTGCTTTGATGTTTGCTGCAGCACTGCCAACCGTCGCAATGGCCATGCCTGGTGGCGACGGCTCAATGGGCCCACGTCACGGTGGCGAGCACCACGGTCGCGGCGAAGCCCCTTACAGCCAACTGGACCTGAGCCGCGAACAACGCCAGCAGATTGGCAAGTTGATGGGCGAGCAAATGCATGACCGCAAGCAGTTGGTCGAGAAGTACCTGGAAAAACTTCCAGCCGCTGATCAAAAAGCACTGAAAGACGAGATCAAGGCCAAGCACGACAAGACCCAGAGCGATATCCGTGCCTTGCTCAAGCCTGATCAGCAAAAACGCTTCGACGAGATGCAACAGAAACGCGCCGAGCGTCAGGCTGAGTGGAAGCAGTTCAAGGAATGGAAAGCACAGCAAGCTCCTAAAGCGCAATAATCCACGCGCACATGAAGCCCAACGGCCTTTGGCCGTTGGGCTTTACTCGTTTTAATCCATTACCCGCGAGGAATTACCGTGCGATCACTGTTTTGGCGCATTCTTGCCAGCTTTTGGCTGGCGATTGCCTTGGTCGCAGGGCTTTCGATCCTGATGGGGCACATGCTCAATCAGGATGCGTGGATTCTTTCCCGCCATCCAGGGATCGCCAACCTGGCGCAACAATGGACTGAGCGCTACGAAACCCAGGGCGCCGACGCCGCCCAAGACTTCCTCGAAAAGCGCAAACGTCGCTATCACATCGACGTGCAGGTACTTAACGAAAGTGGCGACCCCGTGGTTCGCGGCACGTTTCCTCGCCGGGCAGCGGCCTGGGAAGCTCGCCAGCATCCGGGCGAAGAGCAGTTGCCCTGGCGCCGCCTGACGGTCGAATACACCAGCCCAAAAACCGCCGAAACCTACCTGCTGATTTATCGCATTCCACACCCGGAACTGGATGCCTGGCATCGCCAGAGCCTGATCTGGCCGCTGAGTGCCCTGGGAATTGCCCTGGTGGTACTGACCCTGTTCAGCCTGATGGTCACCCTCTCCATCACCCGGCCGCTGAGCCGCCTGCGGGTTGCAGTGCATGATCTGGGGCAAACCACCTATCAACAGAACAGCCTGGCGCGACTGGCCTCGCGCCGCGATGAATTTGGCGTACTGGCCACCGATTTCAACCGCATGGGCGCCCGCCTGCAGAGTTTGATCGGCAGTCAGCGCCAGTTGCTGCGCGACGTGTCCCACGAGCTGCGCTCGCCACTGGCCCGCCTTAAAATCGCCCTGGCACTGGCTGAGCGCGCCGGACCTGAGGAGCGGGAAAAACTGTGGCCACGGCTGACCCGCGAATGCGATCGGCTCGAATCGTTGATCAGTGAGATTCTCACCCTGGCCCGGGTTGATGCCGACCAGGCCAGCGCAGAGCACGTGGAGCTCAATGCCCTGCTCGGCGCGGTGCAAAAAGATGCGTCGATGGCGGCCCCCGAGCAAGCGGTGCAATTGCTTGCCGAGCCGGATTTGAGCCTCAATGGCTGGCCAACCATGATCGAGCGGGCGGTGGATAACCTGCTGCGCAATGCGCAACGTTTCAACCCGCCCGGTCAGCCGATCGAGTTGAGTGCGGCGCGCGAGGGCGAGCACATCACCATCAAGGTACGCGACCACGGGCCCGGGGTCGCCGAGGAGCACTTGGCACAACTGGGCGAACCGTTCTTCCGCGCGCCTGGCCAGACGGCCGCCGGGCACGGACTGGGACTGGCCATTGCCCGCCGTGCTGCGGAACGTCATGGCGGGCGCCTGGTGCTGGGCAATCATCCGGATGGCGGATTTATTGCCACGCTGGAGTTGCCGCTGGAGCCCAACGGCAATCTGTAAATCTGATGCGGCATTTGCACTGCTGTTGTGGGAGCGGGCTTGCTCGCGATGCAGACGACGCGGTTTGTCTGGATGACCGCGGTGATGCCCTCGCGAGCAAGCCCGCTCCCACAGGTTTATAGATCCGGGATTACTTGACCGGCCACGCCTTCACGAACTCGGCGCTATCCACTTTCGGCGCGGTACGCAGTTCGTTCTGCGCGGTCCCCAGATACAAGAACGCGACCACTTCCTCGCCCTCGCCCAGCCCCAGTCCCTTGGCCACATGTGGCGCATAGGACAATTCACCGGTACGCCATACCGCACCAATGCCCTGGGCAAAAGCTGCCAGTTCAATGGCATGGGCTGCACAGCCTGCCGTAATCAGTTGCTCGGACTTCGGAACTTTGAAGTGATCCTGCAAACGGGCAATCACCACAACGACCAACGGTGCGCGCAAAGGCATGGCGCGAGCCTTGTCCAATGCCGCTTGTGTCACCTCGCCGCCCTGGGCCTGCACGGCCTCGGCAAGTATTTCACCCAGCTGGTTGCGCGCTTCGCCTTCAACCGTCAAAAAACGGTAAGGACGCAACTGCCCGTGGTCCGGCGCACGCAAGGCGGCCGCAAACAGTACTTCACGTTGCTCGGCCGTCGGCGCCGGATCAAGCAAGCGCGGGGCAGAAACACGGTTGAGCAAAGCGTCGAGAGCCTCCATTGGCCACCTCCTGAAGAAAATGTGCGGCTATTCTAACGGTATCTCCCGAGGGCCTGGCAGTTTACATAGCCCAGACCACAGGTAGAATGGCGCCCCTCTTTCATCCCCGAGCTGACTTCATGGCGTTGCCGACCTTACGCATCATCGGTTTTATTATCGGCATCTTCCTGATTACGCTCGCGATCAGCATGGCTGTGCCCATGTTGACCCTGGTGATTTACGACCACCTGGGCGACTTGCCATCTTTCCTGTGGGCCAGCCTGATTACCTTTATTGCAGGTTTGGCGCTGGTGATACCCGGGCGCCCCGAGCAGGTTCACCTGCGTCCACGGGACATGTACCTGCTGACGGTGTCCAGCTGGGTCATCGTGTGCATCTTCGCCGCACTGCCATTTTTGCTGACGCAGCACATCAGCTACACCGACTCATTTTTCGAAAGCATGTCCGGCATTACCGCCACCGGCTCCACGGTCCTGAGCGGGCTGGACACCATGTCCCCCGGCATTCTGATGTGGCGCTCAATGCTGCACTGGCTGGGTGGCATTGGCTTTATCGGCATGGCGGTAGCGATTTTGCCCCTGCTGCGAATCGGTGGCATGCGCCTGTTCCAGACCGAATCGTCTGACCGATCCGAAAAGGTCATGCCCCGCTCGCACATGGTGGCGCGACTGATTGTGGCCGCTTATGTCGGCATCACCATCATCGGCAGCCTGGCGTTCTGGTGGGCAGGCATGAGTGTGTTTGACGCGATCAACCACGCCATGTCGGCCATTTCCACCGGCGGGTTCTCGACCTCCGACCAGTCGCTGGCCAAGTGGTCACAACCGGCAGTGCACTGGGTGGCCATCGCCGTGATGATCATGGGCAGCTTGCCGTTTACCCTGTATGTCGCCACCTTGCGCGGCCATCGCAAGGCGCTGATCAAGGACCAGCAGGTTCAAGGCTTGCTGGGCCTGCTGCTGGTGACCTGGATCGTACTCAGCGCCTGGCTGTGGTGGACCACCAACATGCCTTACTGGGACGCCTTCCGCCATGTGGCGCTCAACGTGACGTCGGTTGTTACAACCACAGGTTTCGCTCTGGGCGACTACAGCCTGTGGGGCAATTTCTCGCTTATGCTGTTCTTCTATCTGGGCTTTATTGGCGGATGTTCGGGCTCGACTGCTGGCGGAATCAAGATTTTCCGTTTTCAAGTCGCCTACATCCTGCTCAAGGCCAACCTTAATCAGCTGATCCACCCTCGTGCAGTGATCAAGCAGAAGTACAACGGCCACCGCCTCGACGAAGAAATCGTACGCTCGATTTTGACCTTTTCGTTCTTCTTTGCCATCACCATTTGCGTGATCGCCCTGGCCCTTTCGCTGCTGGGGCTGGACTGGATGACCGCCCTCACCGGCGCCGCCAGTACAGTGTCCGGCGTTGGACCGGGGCTGGGCGAAACCATTGGCCCCTCCGGCAACTTCGCCAGCCTGCCGGATGCAGCCAAGTGGATTCTGTCCCTGGGCATGTTGCTAGGTCGCCTGGAGATCATTACCGTGTTCGTACTGTGCATTCCGGCATTCTGGCGGCACTGATCCACACATGAGGTCGCCATGGACCAAATCCTGTCACTGCGTCATTACCGCCAAGAGGTGATTGCTCACAGCCATG
Organism: Pseudomonas sp. RL_5y_Pfl2_69; assembly: GCF_963970465.1. NCBI lineage: Bacteria > Pseudomonadati > Pseudomonadota > Gammaproteobacteria > Pseudomonadales > Pseudomonadaceae > Pseudomonas > Pseudomonas sp. RL_5y_Pfl2_69. The sequence continues at coordinate 121,639 of NZ_CAXAOU010000012.1, forward strand.
AGCACGCGCAGGTGGTGATCAGTCTGTCCGGCAAACTCGATTTCGAAGTGGACGGACGCGCCAGCCTGTTACGTCAGCAGCATCTGATCATTATTCCCGCAGGCGCTCACCACACCTGCGGCAGCCCGCAAGGCAGCCACTGCCTGGTGCTTGATGTTCCGGGACAAAACTGGCTCGGGCAAACCCTGGGCGAGCACGCCGATGCCAGCCGTCGCTTGCTCGACACGACCGGTCACCTGGTCCTGGACCCCAGGCAACACCAATTGGTGAGCTGGCTGGCCAGCAGTCCTGTGAGTGATCCGCTGATTGCCCGCCAAGGTGCGATTCTGCTGCTGGCCAGCTTGAACCCGCTCGCGCCTGATCAGGCACAAGCCCGACGCCTGCCTTATGCCGCGATGGATGCCTACATCGCACAAAATGCAGCCTACCCGCTTCAGGTTGCAGATCTGGCACAGATTGCCGGTCTTTCCTGCGCCCGTTTGCACAGTCGCTTTGTCAGCGAGAGCGGGCAAACGCCCATGGACTACATTCGCCAACGCCGCCTGTACAGCGGCTTGACGCTGTTACGCCACAGCACCCTGCCCATTGGCGAAGTCGCCAGCCGCGTCGGTTACAGTTCACAAAGCGCTTTTGCAGCCGCCATGCTCCGGGAATTCGGAGCCTCGCCTTCGGTGCTGCGCCGCGAGTCTGGCGACAACTGACGCCAGTCTCACGACAGACAGCCCGCCGCCCCGCCCCTTAAACTGAACGCCTTGCCCGTATTGATTTAAGGATTGCAATGACTCCGCGTACCGCTTTGGGTGCCCTGCATATCGGTGCCTTGCTGTTTGGCCTGACGGGCGTATTCGGCAAGCTGGCGGCCGCTTCGGCTGCAATCATCGTCTTTGGCCGCGCCGCCTTTGCGGTTCTGGCCCTTGTCTGCTTCGCCGGTCTGGCCAAACGCAGCTGGTACACGCTGACCCTGCGCGATGCCCGCAACCTGCTGTTGAGCGGCTTACTGCTGGCCGGGCACTGGGTGAGTTTTTTTATCTCGGTCAAGATCGCCGGGGTGGCGATTGCCACCCTGGGCTTTGCCAGTTTTCCGGCATTCACGGTGATTCTCGAAGGGCTGATTTTTCGCGAACGCATTCGGCTCAACGAAATCATTCTGGTGGTACTGGTCAGCGTCGGACTGATCCTCGTCACCCCCAGCTTCGATCTGGCCAGCCAGGCGACCGAAGGGCTGCTGTGGTCGATCGCCTCGGGCCTGCTGTTCTCCCTGCTGTCACTGAACAACCGGGCCAACTCGGGCCGGGTGCCCGCCGTGCAGGCGGCGATGTGGCAAAACGCGGTGGTCGCCTTGTGCCTGCTGCCATTTGCCGCCCCGCAGCTAAGCGATGTCCGCCCGCTGGACTGGCTGTGGATCTGCCTGCTGGGCGTGCTGTGCACGGGCGTGGCTCACAGCCTGTTCGTCGCCAGCCTCGCCGTGATCAAGGCGCGCACTGCCGCCGTGGTCTTTGCCCTGGAGCCGGTCTATGGCATCACCCTGGCCTGGCTGTTGTTCCACGAAACACCTTCGCTGCGCATGCTACTGGGCGGGCTGCTGATTATTGTCGCGATCGTGGTGTCGAGCCGCATGGCCGGCGGCCCTGCTCCAGGCAAGCCCGCGCTGGATGCCGCGGCTCACTGAGCCCGGTCGTTGTGCCCAAGGTCGCGCTGCGGGTCGATCTGGTCGCGAACCCGCTGCTTGAGCACCTTGGCCTCGGGAAAACCGCCATCGGCCTTGCGCTCCCAGATTTGCACGCCGTCGCAGGTGATGCGAAACACCCCGCCAGTGCCAGGCTCCAGCGCGACCCGGCCAAGGTCTTCGGCAAACGTACTGAGCAACTCTTGGGCCAGCCAGGCAGCACGCAGCAGCCACTGGCATTGGGTGCAGTAGGTGATGACGATTTCGGGTTTGTTCGACGGCATGATTTCAAAGGCTCTTGTAGGAAAGGCGCCGCTATAATAGCCGCCTTTGTCGCTTGCCCAGAGATTCATGATGCGCCGCCTGCTGAGCTGTTTACTCCTGTGTTTATGTCCCCTGGTGCTGTTTGCCGCCGAAGCGGGCAAGCCCAAAATCGGCCTGGTGCTGTCCGGAGGGGCGGCCCGCGGTCTGGCCCACGTCGGCGTACTCAAGGCCCTTGAAGAGCAAGGCATCCAGATCGATGCCATTGCGGGGACCAGCATGGGAGCTGTGATCGGCGGCCTGTATGCCTCGGGCTACAAGATCGATGAGCTGGAAAAGCTCGCGCTGGGTATCGACTGGCAAGAAGCCCTGTCAGATGCCCCGGCCCGCGAAGACGTACCGTTTCGGCGCAAGCAGGATGACCGCGATTTTCTGGTCAAACAAAAACTCAGTTTCCGCGATGATGGCAGTCTGGGCCTGCCATTGGGCGTGATTCAGGGCCAGAATCTGGCGTTGCTGCTCGAAAGCCTGTTGGCCCACAGCAGCGACATCCGTGATTTCGACAAGCTGCCGATCCCGTTCCGCGCCGTCGCCACCGATATCGTCAACGGTGAAAAGGTGGTGTTTCGCAAAGGCCATCTACCCCAGGTGATCCGCGCCAGCATGTCGATCCCGGCGGTGTTCGCCCCGGTTGAGATCAACGGTCAACTGCTGGTTGACGGTGGCATGGTCGACAATATTCCCGTGGATGTGGCCCGCGAGATGGGCGTGGACATGGTCATCGTGGTGGATATCGGCACCCCGCTTCGCGGGCGCAAACAACTTAATACCGTGTTCGACATCCTCAATCAGTCCATCACCCTGATGACCCGCAGCAACTCCGAGATACAGCTTGCGTCACTCAAGCCCGATGACATCCTGATTCAGCCCGCACTGGCCAGTTATGGCGCCACTGATTTTGGTCGCTCGCAAGACATTATCAACGCCGGCTACCGCGCCACGCAGATTCTCGAAAAACGCCTGGCCAGCTTGCGCCATGACTCCAGCACGCAGTTGGCCGAGGCCCGTTCAGCCGAAGAGCGCACCCCGGTCATTACCGCGATCAAGATCGAAAACGACTCTAAAATCGGCGACTCGGTGATCCGCTATTACATTCGCCAGCCCATTGGCGAACCGCTGGACCTGGGCCGCCTGCAACGGGACATGGGCACGTTGTACGGGCTGGACTACTTCGATCAGGTGCAATACCGCGTGGTGCACAAGGGCAAGGATCGCACCCTGGTGATCAGCGCCCGCGGCAAACGCAGCGGCACCGACTATCTGCGCCTGGGACTGAACCTGTCTGACGATATGCGCGGCGACAGCGCGTTCAATATCGGCGCCAGTTACCGCATCAACGGCATCAATACCCTGGGCGCAGAGTGGCTGACGCGGGTGCAGATTGGCGACAAGCAAGAGCTGTACAGCGAGTTTTACCAGCCGCTGGATGCGGGATCGCGCTACTTCGTTGCGCCCTACATCAACGCCCAGTCACAAAACGTGGAAGCCATCCTCGACAACGACCCCATTGCCGAATACCGACTTGAGCGTTACGGCTTTGGCCTCAATTTTGGTCGTCAAATCGGCAACAGCGGCGAGATCCGTCTGGGAGTGGGCGAGGCATGGGGCAAGGCCGACGTGCGAATTGGGGACCGTGACTTGCCGAGTACCAGCTTCAACGAAGGCTTCTACGACCTGAAATACTCCTTCGACTCTCTGGATAACGTGTACTTCCCCCACTCGGGTGAAGACATCAGCCTGAGCGTGCGCCAATTCGAACCGGGGCTTGGCTCGGATGAGCGTTATCGTCAGTGGGAGTTCAATCTGGACAAGGCCCTGAGTTCAGGGCCCGACACCTGGATTCTGGGCGGGCGCTACGGGCGCACGCTGGACAAGGCCAATGTGGTGACCTCCAGCTTCCTGCTGGGCGGAGCACGGCAATTGTCCGGGTTCAGGGAGGACGGGATCTCGGGGCAGAACATCAGCCTGATGCGGGCCGTGTACTATCGTCGCCTCACACCGCGCTCATATTTGCCGTTTGATTTCCCGCTGTATGCCGGTGCCTCGCTGGAGCGTGGGCGCGCCTGGAACAACGACAACGAGTTCGACAGCGGCTATATCAATGCGGCGAGTATTTTTATCGGCTTCGACACACCGCTGGGCCCGCTGAACTTCAGCTATGGCTTTAACGATGATGACCAAAAGGCGTTGTATCTGAACTTGGGGCAGACGTTCTGAAAGCCCGCTCACAGTGAGCTGTAAACAGCACAGAACTTGCGGGAACCGGGCTTGCCCGCGATTGCATCGCGAGCAAGCCCGCTCCCACGGGTCTACATCAGTTCTTCTCGAGGTTATCCAGAATGCGCTTGTGGACGCGCAGGCAAATGCGCTGCTCTTCTTCATCGATGCCCACAAACAGCTCCTGGCGCAACGCCGTGGCGATGGCTTCGATCTGCTCGATCAACGGACGGGCAGAATCACTCAGGACGATTTTCTTGGCGCGACGGTCTTCAACCACCGAGTGACGCTGAACCAGGCCCTGGGCTTCAAGGCTGTCGAGCAAACGAGCAAGGGTCGGACCTTCAACGCCAACGCTTTGGGCCAGTTCGCGCTGAGTCGGCGCTTCGTCAAAGCGGGCCAGATGCAAGAGCACCAGCCAACGCGCCTGGGACAACCCCAGACCGGCAAGACGACGATCCAGCTCGGCACGCCAGCCACGAGACATTTGGGCCAGTTGCATACCAAAACGGTGCTGATCGGTTAACGGCATAAAAAACTCGATGATTAGACTGAAAATAGAGTGAAGCTAATTATTAGTCAGCTAAGCATGCCGCTTGCTCATAGGCAAGAGGTGCAAGTCAATCATTCGTTACAAAATCAGCAACATGGTCACATTTCAAACTCAGATTGCAGCGCCGCACGTACGCAATACAGCACACCTTCCGGTACACGGCCCTTGAACTGCTCGGCGATGCTGGCCACGCTCGGCAATTCACCTTCACCATCCAGGAAGGCATCCTGCACTTCTTCCATCAGGTCTTCAGGCAAGTCCAGCGCCTGTTCCAGCGAAAGCTCCTGACGACCAATGGCCTCGGCCAGCATTGTGTAAACATTCTTTTCAGAACACTGCAATTGCCCGCTGATCTGCAACGGAGTCATGCCGGCCCGGGCCAGGCTGATCAGCTCGTGACGGATATCGGCCACCACTTTTGGCGTTTCGGCCTGCCCGCCCAGCACTTCGAGGAACGCCTCGCCGTAACGCTCCAGCTTGCGCGCGCCCACACCGCTGACCGTTGCCATCTCGGACAAGGAAGTCGGCTGGCTGCGCAACATTTCGAGCAGGGTTGAGTCGGGGAAGATGACGTAAGGCGGCACGCCGTGTTCTTCCGCCAACTTGCGCCGCAACGCACGCAGGGCTTCCCACTGCTCGCGCTCTTCGCCGCGCACCAATTGACTGGCAGGGCTGGCAGAACTGCTCTTGACCGAAGTTTGCGGCTTGAGCTCGCGACGCAGTTCCAGGGTCACTTCGCCACGCAGCAACGGGCGACAGGTGTCGCTCAACCGCAAGCCGCCATAGCCTTCGATATCAATGTCGGCCAGGCCACGGGCTACCAGCTGGCGGAACAGCGTGCGCCATTCGCCTTCGCTGCGGTCTTTGCCAACACCGAATACGGACAGGTGTTGATGACCCATGCTGCGGGTTTTTTCGTTTTCTCGACCCAGCAACACGTCAATCAAATGCCCGGTGCCATAACGCTGGCCCGTACGATAAATCGTCGAAAGCGCCTGACGTGCAGGCTCGGTGGCATCCCAGGTTTGAACGCCATCCATGCAGTTATCGCAATGCCCGCAAGGCTGCGGCATGTCTTCATCAAAATACGCGAGCAGGGTCTGACGACGGCAGCGGGTTTCTTCGCACAACGACAGCATGGCATCGAGCTTGTGGTGCTCCAGACGCTTGTGTCGCTCATCGCCCTCGGAGTTTTGCAGCATTTGCTTGAGCATCACCACGTCTTGCAGACCGTAGGCCATCCAGGCGTCAGCCGGCAGGCCATCACGCCCTGCCCGACCGGTTTCCTGGTAATAAGCTTCAAGGGACTTGGGCAAATCGAGGTGCGCGACAAAACGTACGTTGGATTTATCGATCCCCATGCCAAACGCGATGGTCGCCACCATGATCAGCCCCTCCTCGTTGAGGAAGCGCTTCTGGTTGGCGGCCCGGGTATCACTCGGCAAACCGGCGTGATACGGCAAGGCCGGGAAGCCCTGCTCGCACAGAAACTTCGCCACTTCATCGACCTTTTTGCGCGACAGGCAATACACGATGCCCGCGTCGCTGCGTCGCTCCGAGAGGAACGCCAGCAACTGCTTGCGCGGCTGCTCTTTAGGCACGATGCGATAAAAAATGTTGGGCCGGTCAAAGCTCGACAGAAAGCGTTCGGCGTTCTGCAAATGCAGGCGGGTAACGATTTCTTCGCGGGTGCGTTTGTCTGCCGTGGCGGTCAGGGCGATACGCGGCACATTGGGGAACACTTCGGCCAACTGGCCCAGTTGCAGGTATTCCGGACGGAAATCGTGGCCCCACTGCGATACGCAGTGGGCTTCGTCGATGGCAAACAGGGCAATGTCCAGGCTCTGCAAAAACGCCATCATGCGCGGCTGTACCAGACGCTCGGGCGCCAGGTAGAGCATTTTGACCTCACCGCGCTTGATGCGGTTGGCCAGATCACGCTGCTGTTCGGCGCTGAGGGTCGAGTTCAGGGCCGCAGCCGCCACCCCGAGTTCTTCAAGGGTTGCCACCTGATCGTCCATCAGGGCGATCAACGGCGAAACCACCACGGCCAGGCCATCACGCAACAATGCCGGTACCTGGAAGCACAGGGATTTGCCGCCGCCGGTAGGCATCAGCACCAAGGCGTCACCGCCACTGGCCACGCGCTCAATGATGTCACCCTGACGACCACGGAAACTGTCGTAGCCGAAGATGTCTTTGAGTACGCGTTGAGCCTGTTCGAGCATAGAAACTCCAGAAATCGCCGAAACACCCCTGCGCCAGCGCGATCCGGCACGGCCGCAAACCTTGAAAAGGTTCGGGCACTGGCCACCGGCGCGCTACATTTGACGCAGGGCATCACAAAACGCGGCAGTATACCCGAGCACTCCCCCGCTGCGGGTTGTGTAATTGCAACACCGATAACCGGGAACTGATGGCAAATGTGCCCTGCGACTGGCTTGGAAGCTCAAGAAAGCCTAGAATTCACTATCGTTTATTTACTAGGTAGCACTTAATGTCCTTCGCTGAGCAACTAACCCGCCTGCAAGCCTTCCTCGACGCCGACGAGCTGCATGACGAGGCGCTGGACTACGTGGCCACCCACGGCTATCTGACTGCCCTGTCCATTTGCTCCGAAGAAGTGCCTGAGCGTGAGTGGATCGACGCAATCTTCTCCGAAGCCCCACATTACAAAGACGACGCCCAGCGCGCCGAAATCGAAGGCACGCTGATCCAGCTCAAGGCTCACATCGCCCGCCAACTGGCGTCCGATGAAGAGTTCGAACTGCCATGCGACCTGGACCTGGGCGACGAGCCGGATGATTCCGACCTGCGCGGCTGGTGTGTAGGCTTCATGGAAGGCGTATTCATGCGCGAAGCCGCCTGGTTCGAAACCGCTGAAGAAGAAGTCAGCGAAATGCTGCTGCCAATCATGGTGGGTTCGGGCCTGTTCGATGATCAGCCTGAGTTCGAAGACATCGCCAAGGATGCCAACCTGATGGACGACATGATCGTCCAGATCCCGGAAGCGCTGACTGCCCTGTACCTGCTGTGCCAGGCGCCGGACGAAAAGCCTGCGATCCTCAAGCCACGTCACCACTGATTCAGTGACACCTCCCGATTTCGGCAACCGTTCGCGGTTGCTGCGCCACGTTCTGTTTGCCATCGGCTGGCTGAGCGTGGCGTTGGGAGTGATCGGCATCTTCCTCCCTGTCCTGCCCACAACGCCCTTTCTGCTACTGGCTGCCGCGTGCTTTGCCCGCAGCTCGCCGCGCTTTTATCACTGGCTGGTCGAACACCCTCGACTCGGGCCGTGGATCCGCGACTACCTTGATGGCAACGGCATCCCGCTCAAAGGCAAGGTCTACGCCATTGGCCTGATGTGGTTGAGTATCGGCGTGTCGTGTTATCTGGTGCCTTTACCCTGGGCACGTGGGTTCATGCTGACCAGCGCGGTGCTGGTGAGCATTTACATCCTGCGTCAAAAAACCCTCGAAAAACCCTGAAACCTTTGTAGCAGCGGGCTTGCTCGCGATCGCATCAACCCGGTTTCCCTGACATACCCCCCGCCCGCATCGCAAGCAAGCCCGCTCCCACACGTTACGGCTTGTCCCCGTGATTTTTCAGATAGGTTTCAGCGCCCATTGCTTTGATCTGCCCTTCGATCAACGCCTCGAACGGGCGCAGCAACGACGCAAACGACGTGGGCGGCTCCAGGATTTCCAGCGCCTGCACGATGGCTTCCAGAGTCGACAATGCGCCCGGCCCCGGCGCTTTGCGCAGTCGGTAGCGCGACACCGCACCTTCGGGCAGCGTGACCCGTGGCAACTGTGCCAGCAAAGGGTTGAGGTGCAACAACTTGCGGGCCTTGCGCCACGTTCCGTCCGGCACTACCAGCAGTAATGGCAGGCTTTCGCCTGGCGCAGTGCTCGCCTGGAGCAACTGTGCATCATCCCCCGGGAACAACAACCGCGCCTGATACCCCGGCGGATTGAGCAACCTGTCCAGATCCTCAAACACTTCGCCCACCAGCAACTCGGCATTGATCAAACCCAGCGCTGCCAGCCGTGCAGTGTTCAACGCATGATTGACCTCGCTCGGATGCTGTAACAGCAACACACGGGTGCGACTGTCGAGGCGTGGAATCAAGTCGCACAAACAGTGCGATTGCGGGCGCAAGCAGCGAGGGCATTGGGCGCGTGACATGGGAATAAAGCTCTCGTTCAAGGTTGATTAAGCTGTGCTTTGAGCAGGTCGCGGAAGGTTTGAATCAGCGGTTCTCGGCTGCGACCACGGCGCACGATCATCGAAAACGGCGCCTGATAGCCAAAGGTCGCGGGGAGCAGCACCCGCAAGTCGCCCTTCTCTACCCAGGGCTCTGCGTAATGCTCGGGCAAATAACCAATGTAAGCACCCGAAAGCACCAGGATCAGCTGTGCTTCCATGCTGTCGACCGTCGCCGCGCTGTGCTTGAAGCCGTGACGCGCCAGTTCGGCCTGACTCCAATAGCCGCGCCCCACCATCCTCTGCTGAGTAATCACCGGCTCGGGAATGCGCCGCTCGCTGAACAGGGGGTGCCGTGTGCTGCAGTACAACCAGTGCTGCTCACGATAAAGGGGCTGGTAAACCAGCCCGCTCATGCGCGTCGAAAACGCACCGATGGCCAGATCAAGGCGGTTATCTTGCACGCCAAGCTGCAATTCGTAGGGGCTCATCACCGACAAATGCAGATGCACCGCCGGGTGCTCCTGGCTATAGGCGCCAATGGCCTCGGCAAAGGGCAAGGCCTTGTCGCTGACCGTGGAATCGATAACCCCCAGGTTCAGAGTGCCGCGCAACTCACCCTTGAGTGCTGCGGCGTACTGTTCAAAACCTTCCAGCTCACCCAACAGGCGCAGAGTTTCCTGGTGAAACAGCTCGCCCTTGCTGGTAAGGCTGAACCCGCCGCGCCCGCGATGGCACAGCACAAGGCCCAGACTGGCTTCGAGTTGGCTCATATAGGTGCTGATGGCCGAGGTCGAGAGGTTTAGCGCCTGTTGCGCATTGGCAAAACCCTGGTGCCTGACCACGCTGGCAAATATTCGTAATAGTTTCAGATCGGGTAAAGCGCTGGCCATCAATCACTCACTTGCCACGGCGGGAGCGGACTTGCTCACCATACAGGCGACGTTGAGAGCCAGAGTCTACCGCCATTAGTTTAGAAAAACCTGAACTAAGTATTTGTCCACAGCGATTCTTCCCGCCTCGCGCCTTTCGCAGAATCGAACGCCATAACCACAACAAACGACGAGGCCTTACCCGTGGACAAAATTCTTCATCAACCACTGGGCGGCAATGAAATGCCGCGCTTCGCCGGCATCGCCACCATGCTGCGCCTGCCCCACCTGCCATCGGCCAAGGGCCTGGACGCGGCCTTTGTCGGCGTGCCCCTGGATATCGGCACCTCGCTGCGCCCCGGCACCCGTTTCGGTCCTCGGGAAATCCGCGCCGAATCGGTGATGATCCGCCCTTACAACATGGCCACCGGCGCCGCGCCGTTCGACTCGCTGTCCGTGGCCGATATTGGCGATGTGGCGATCAACACCTTCAATCTGCTGGATGCGGTGCGCATCATCGAAGCGTCCTACGACGAAATCCTTGAGCACGATGTCATCCCCCTGACCCTGGGTGGCGACCACACCATTACCCTGCCGATTTTGCGGGCGATGCACAAAAAACACGGCAAGGTCGGGCTGGTGCATATCGATGCCCACGCCGATGTGAACGACCATATGTTCGGCGAGAAAATCGCCCACGGCACGACCTTCCGCCGCGCCGTTGAAGAAGGCCTGCTGGACTGTGACCGCGTGGTTCAGATCGGCCTGCGCGCCCAGGGCTATACCGCCGAAGACTTCAACTGGAGCCGCAACCAGGGCTTTCGCGTGGTGCAGGCCGAAGAGTGCTGGCACAAGTCCCTGGAGCCCCTGATGGCACAGGTGCGCGAAAAAGTCGGCAACGGCCCGGTCTACCTCAGCTTTGATATCGACGGCATCGACCCGGCCTGGGCTCCCGGCACCGGCACTCCGGAAATCGGCGGCCTGACCACCATTCAGGCGATTGAAATCATCCGCGGCTGCCAAGGCCTCGACCTGGTCGGCTGCGACCTGGTAGAAGTCTCGCCACCCTACGACACCACCGGCAACACCTCGTTACTGGGCGCCAACCTGCTGTACGAAATGCTCTGCGTGCTGCCCGGCGTTGTACATCGATAAGGACATCCTTGCGATGCCATCAAGCCTTGCGCTTTACGGCACCAAGCCACCGTGCCTGCTGCATCCATAAAAAAAATAATCGGAGATTCGCCATCATGGCTTTAGATCTACTGGTCGTCCTTATCTACGCTGCGGCAATGCTGGTGCTGGGTTACTACGGCATGCGCAAGGCCAAGACCCACGAAGACTATCTGGTCGCAGGCCGCAACCTGGGCCCGACCCTCTACATGGGCACCATGGCCGCGACGGTACTGGGCGGGGCTTCTACCGTCGGCACCGTGCGCCTGGGGTATGTGCACGGGATTTCAGGCTTCTGGCTGTGTGCCGCACTGGGTTGCGGGATCATCGCGCTGAACCTGTTCCTGGCCAAGCCGTTGCTCAAGCTGAAAATATTCACCGTGACCCAGGTACTGGAGAAGCGCTACAACCCGATGGCCCGCCAGGCCAGCGCGGTGATCATGCTGGCCTACGCGCTGATGATTGGCGTGACCTCGATTCTGGCCATTGGCACCGTACTGGAAGTCCTGTTCGATCTTCCTTTCTGGATTTCCGTTCTGCTGGGCGGCGGCGTGGTGGTGATTTACTCGACCATTGGCGGCATGTGGTCGCTGACCCTGACAGATATCGTGCAATTTGCGATCAAGACCATCGGCCTGATGTTCGTACTGCTGCCGATCTGCCTGTACCGCGTCGGCGGCTGGGACGAGCTGGTCAGCAAGCTGCCCGCATCGAACTTCAGCTTCACCAGCATCGGCTGGGACACGATCATCACTTACTTCATGATCTACTTCTTCGGCATCCTGATCGGCCAGGACATCTGGCAGCGTGTGTTTACCGCCAAAACGGCCCGGGTGGCGAAGTACGCGGGCACATTCGCAGGCCTGTATTGCATCCTCTACGGCCTGACCTGCGCGCTGATCGGCATGGCCGCCCACGTGCTGCTACCGGACCTGGACAACGTCAACAACGCTTTCGCCGCCATCGTGAAAGTCTCGCTGCCAGATGGTATTCGCGGCCTGGTGATCGCTGCGGCCCTGGCGGCCATGATGTCGACCGCCAGCGCTGGCTTGCTGGCAGCCTCCACCGTACTGACCGAGGATCTGCTGCCAAGGCTGCGTGGCGGCAAGCAATCGAGCCTCAATATCAACCGCTTGTTTACCTTGCTGACAGGCTTTGCCGTACTGGGCATCGCCCTAGTGGTTTCTGATGTCATCAGCGCCCTCACCTTGGCTTACAACCTGCTGGTCGGCGGCATGCTGGTGCCATTGATCGGGGCGATTTTCTGGAAGCGGGCCACCACTGCGGGCGCCATCACCAGCATGAGCCTGGGGTTTGTCACGGCACTGGGGTTCATGCTCAAGGATGGCCTGGAAGCCAACACGCCCATTTATTACAGCCTGGGCGTGGCGCTGATCAGCTTTGTCGTGGTCAGCCTGATGGATCGACGCCCTGCTTCGGTGGTGAGCGCCGCCTGATAAACCCTTTGTTCGACGGGTACGACGTGACAGGTCGTACCCGTTTTCCTCTTTCATACACCCCCGAATACCAATACCCCGCCCATACATCGCCTTATCTCTGCCAGCCCATCAATGAGTCCAACTACGCTTGAAAAGCGGCCACATGGGATGTCGCCGCACACCCTCAAGCAACGTGCAACTCACTAAATGGACTTAACACATGACCCACTCAAACAACTCTCTGGCCACCGCTGTCATGGCTTGCACCCTGGCGCTAACCGGCGTCAACGCTCAAGCCGACGTCACCACATTGACATTCGAAGTCGTCAATAACACTTCGGGAGCGCTCAAGCTCAACCGTTCGAGCTGGGAGCTTTCACTGGCCGCCCCCGGCTTCTTTGATGTAGACCCGTATGGCGAGCATTCCTTTGAAGCGAACTATCAGACCAACTTCGGGTACCCGCGAAAAACCCCTGCAACACTGCGCGAAGTCATTTCATATGCCAATGGCGATCGGGAATGCACCTTTACCACGGCGCTGAGAGTTACCCAGTCATTCGGCGTATTCAAGCCGGCACTGAGCGCTACGCGATCAGCCAGCGCAACCTCTACAGGCATGGACGATGTGAAATGTGAAGCGCGGGTAACGGAGAAAACAGACGAAGCGCCACTCAATTACAGCGTGCGCTTCACCATGGGCTGAAAAACCCTGGAGGGAGGGGGCAGCTCACACTGCCCTTTTTGTTTTTTGCAGCACACAACCCTTTCGCCGATCAAGGACCGAAAGAAACACGACCAGCGCGCTGGTCTAACGTGCAATCAGGCCTTAGCGGCGACGTTGTGGACGGCGACGCGTGTCATCGACAGGAATCGGCACAGGCTGCAGTGGCGGCTCGATCAGGCCAAGCGCAACACCAACGTCATGAAGCCAGGTTTGCAGTTTGTCTTTCATATATCCCCCTTGGGGTCACTCTGGCGACGGGAATTCTGTGGTCGCTTCACACAGATAATAGTCCTAAGTCCTACTCAATGCTTGCCTAAGGTCAATGAACTTTAGGCTAATTTCCTACATATCTGACTCAAGGCAGCACCTTGAGTTGCGGCGACACAGCCCCATTTGGCAACGGCGCCGTCTGCTGCAGCTCAATCCACGCATTCAAGTTGGCGCCCATCATGCCTTTTCGCCACATCAACCATGTTGTGGCGCTGGCAAAAGGTTGTTTCAAGGCATGTATCCTGACATTTTCTCGCCCCGGCAAGCTGGCCAGCATCGACGCTGGCATCAGCGCCACCCCTGAACCCGCCGCCACACACGCCAGCATCCCTTGATAGGACTCGATCTCCATCACCCGCCCCAAGGAGGCACGGTCGCTGGCGTACCAGGCTTCAAGCCGGGCGCGATATGAACAGCCCTGACGAAAGGTAAAGACTTCCCTGCCTTGTACGTCCCGGGCACGGCCAATCGGTGGATGGTCCAGATCGCTGATAAGCACCAGGCTCTCTTCACAGAACTCCACACCGTCCAGCCCGGCCAGCTCCAGCGGGCCATCCACCAGCGCGGCATCCAGACGCCCCGTCAGCAGCCCTTCGAGTAACTCGCCGCTGGGGCCCGACTGAACGTGCAAACTCACTGCCGGATACGTGCGGTGATAGTGCGCCAGCAGACCCGGCAAGTGGATCGCCGCCGTGCTGTACATCGTCCCCAGCGTGAACTTGCCCGAAGGCACGCCCCCCTGAACGGCGCTCAGGGCTTCATCGTGAAGGGCAAATAGCCGTGCGGTGTAGTCCAGCAACACTTGCCCCGCAGGAGACAACTGCAGGCGCTGGCGCTCACGCACGAACAGCTCGACGCCCATCTGCTCCTCAAGCTGCTTGAGCCGAGTCGACAGATTTGAAGGCACACGATGCAGGCGCTCAGCCGCACGGGTGATCGATCCTTCCTGGGCCACAGCCTGAAAAATCCGTAGCTGGCTGAATTCCACAGCATTCTCCAAAACTGAATAAGTCACTCACTATTATTCATTTTTAAGGAAAGTCAAACAGCACTAGCCTGACGGTCATTGCCTTCACCCAGGAACCTGCAGCATGTCGCCCCTGATCCGCTTACTCGCCAGCTTTATCGCGCTCATGATGGCCATGGGCATTGGACGCTTCTCCCTGACCCCGCAACTGCCTCACTTGATTGGTGAAGGACAGATCGACCTGACCGGCGCCGGGCTGATTGCTGCCGCCAACTACCTTGGCTATCTGCTCGGTGCACTGGATGCCATGCGCGCCCGGCGCCCGGAGCAGGTGCGCGGCCGTTTGCACACTGGCCTGTGGCTGTGTGTCCTGCTGACTCTGGTTTCGTACTGGGCCTACGGTTTTTGGCCGCACCTGCTCTTGCGGTTTGGTTCCGGTATCGCCAGTGCCTGGGTGATGGTCATGATTACCGCGCTTAGTCAGCACATAGCTCTCACTGAAAATCGGCCACGCCTGGGCGCCCTGGTGTTTGCCGGGCCCGGTCTTGGCGTGATGCTTACCGGCTTGTTGGCACTGGCAGCCAATGTAACCGGGCAAAACTCGGCCACCCTCTGGATGATCTATGCCGTGGCGGCGCTGCTGATGCTGCTGGTGATTTGGCCCGCCCTGCCACAACCGGCTTCGACTGCCGCACAAACCCACACCTCAGCACCTGACAGCCGCCAACCCGGAATCGCACGACTGGGGGCGATTTATGGGCTGTATGGCCTGGGGTACATCATTCCTGCGACGTTTTTGTCACAGATGGCAAACGCACGGTTTCACGGCCAATGGCAAGCCGATCTGTTCTGGCCTGCCTTCGGGCTATGCGCCGCGATTGGCGTGGTACTGATCAGTTTTCGTCGTCATCGCCCTGCCACCACCCGTTATTGGCTGATGGGCGCGCTGTGGGTTCAGGCCTTTGGCGTACTTGCGTGCCTGATACCGAGCAGCGCGGGCCTGGCCCTGGGTGTGATCCTGTGCGGCACGCCGTTTCTGGCCTGCATGTCGCTGGTCATGCAGCGCTCACGGGATCTGGCGCCCCGCGCCACCGCCCGAAACGCAGCCCTGTTGACCGCCTGCTTTGCCGTGGGCCAGTTGTCCGGACCATTGCTGGCAGCCCTCAGCAGCCATTTCAGCGGTGGACTGCAACCGGCGTTGATCATTGCCGCCAGCGGGCTGTTGCTTGCTGGCGTGCTTGCCTGGAAGTCGATCAGTGCCCCAGCAGAGCGCGCACTTTGCGGCGCACCCACTGCTCAGCGCTGACAAACGTGATGCCGCACAGCACCAGAATCGCACCCACCACAAAGTTGACGCTCAGGGGCTCGTGAAGCACCAGCACACCGAAGGTCACGCCAAACAGGGGCGTCATGAATGAGAACACCGCCAGATTGGAAGCCATATAGCGCTTGAGCAGCCAGAACCACACCAGGTAGCTGAAGAACGACACAACCAAACCCTGAAACAACACGCTGGCCACTGCGACGGTGGTCAGGCTGACATGGGTGATCTGGCCGCTGGCCGCTGCAATTACCAACAATCCGAAAAAACCTACGACAAGTTGGTAGAACAGGGTCAGGGTGACTGGCGCTTCCGACAACCGGGAGCCGCGCACTACCACCGTGGTCGCCCCCCAGGCCATGCCTGCCAGAATCCCGTAGACATCGCCCAGCAGCATGTTGCGGTCCATGTTGGCGAACGAAATCCCCCCGGCAAAAGAAAAGGCTATCCCGGCAAACGCGAGAATGATCCCCAGCCATTGCAACGGCCGTAAACGCTCGCTGGGCAACAGCCAGTTGATTCCGAGGGCGGTAAAAATGGGCGCGGTATAGAGGAATACCGACATATGCGCAGCACTGGTCAGTTGCAGCCCTTCGGCAATGAAAAAGAACTCAAGGCCGAAGAGGCTACCGGCCAGCAAGCCGCCACGCCAGGTGGCGGGCACCTGGCTCCAGCCACCCTTCCAGCAGATCAACAGACCCACCAGCAGCGCCGAAATACCTGAGCGCAAGGCCGCTTGCATCACGGGGGCGATGTCGGGTGCGGCAATTTTGATGATGACTTGCTGCACGCCCCAGATCAGGCATAAGCCCAGCATGACCTGCAGTGCGAATGCATCCGTTGCACGCCGCGTAACACTCATAGTCCACCCGAAAAAAAGCTACGCCCGCACAAATGCAGAACAGCACAGTGTTTAACGTGCAAAAAAATAGAGTCAGGACGCCAGCTTGCGGGCCGTCCAGTAACCCGACAATGAAGCAAGACAGGTCAACAACCCGCCCCACGCCATGTCCATCAAAGCCAACTGGGCAGACCAGCCTTGCAGCGTCGCCCAGTTGGTCATGTCGTAAGTGCCATAGGCGACCAGCCCGAAGAACGCGCCGGCCAGTGCAGCTCTGCGCGCACTGGCCCGGGCAAGGGCCGGCAGCACGACAAAGAACACCACGCCCAGCACGTACATCAGATAGAACACGATGGCCGGGCCCCATTTGGGCTGCGCCAGCATCAACGAGCCCAGCAGCTCTTTATAGGTAGAGCTCATGAGCACGCCGAGCCACAGGCCGTCGAGCACCAGAAAAGCCAGTAACGCACCGATATACGCCCACACTGCCTTGCTCATCTCGCCAGCCTCCCTGCGTCAGTTCAGATCAATTCGATGCGGTCCGGGTGGATCGCAATCTTGCCTTCCTTGTACAGCGCGCCAATGGCTTTTTTGAAGTTGCCCTTGCTGACGCCAAAATGGTTGCTGATCACTTCAGGAGCACTTTTGTCGCTGACTGCCAGCACACCGTTATTGTCGCGCAACTTGCTGAGGATCTTTGAGTTCAGGCTGCTGGCTGCTTCCTGGCCGACCGGTTGCAGGCTCAGGCTGATTTTGCCGTCAGCGCGGATTTCCTTGATGAAACCTTTCTCTTGCTTGCCCGCACGCATGAACTTGAAGATTTCATTTTTGTGGATCAAACCCCAGTGCTTGTTGTTGATCACGGCTTTGAAACCCATGTCCGTGGCCTCGGCCACCAACAGATCAACTTCCTGGCCTACCTGATAGTTGGCCGGGGTTTTGTCCAGATAACGGTCCAGGCGGGCAGTCGCGGTGATACGGCGTGTGTGCTTGTCGAGGTAGACGTGCACCACGACATATTCGCCGGCGGTCATCTGGCGTTTTTCTTCGGAATACGGCAGCAGCAAATCTTTTGGCAGACCCCAATCGAGGAATACACCAATGCTGTTAACTTCAACCACTTTAAGACTGGCGAACTCACCGACCTGAACTTTTGGTTTTTCAGTGGTGGCAATTAACTTGTCAGCGCTGTCCAAATAAACAAATACGTTGAGCCAGTCTTCATCTTCACTGGGAATATCTTTGGGAATATAACGATTCGGCAACAGGATTTCGCCGTCTGCCCCGCCATCGAGATACAAACCAAAACTTGTATGTTTAACCACTTGCAAACTGTTGTAGCGACCGATTAAAGCCATGTCCAATACCCTCATTACGTAGGCGGCATTCTACCCGAGTTTAGGGGGGCAAATTGGAGCGCCGCGACCCGGTATTCAAAAAATCTGTGAAAGGTTTGATTTATCAGGATTTTCTAACGCTGTCAGGCTGCCACTCGTCAGCCTGCAGGAGGCCACCCTCCCGTCCGGCAGCACCTGAACATGTTTAAAATCCCTCCACTGTTATGAATTAAAACAGCGAGTTAGCAGGCAATTAGACACTTGCTTATGTCTTCGCCGACACCACCTCTATTATTTTACGAAGATATTTAACAAGCAATTGTCAAGTATTTCTGGTACTATCGCTGGCCAAGTTATTTTCTAAAGGTCAATAGCCGCCATGCGCGTTAAAGCATCTGCCAGCAAAGCAAAGCCAGCTCCCGCTGTAGAAACCAGTGATTCCATCAATGCTCAAATCGAAGCATTCTTGAAATCCGGCGGCGAGATCCAGCAAATCAACAAAGGCGTCAGCGGCCAAACTTTTGGCCCGTCCAAGCAAATCACGCTCGGCAAGAAGTAATACCCCCTCGCGTCATCTGGTCCTCTTGCGCTTTGCCTTCCAAGGCGCTAGGACTATCGATTTATCCCACCCTTGCGCCACATCCCTGATTCGAATCGATAAATCGACGAACGGCACTTTATTGCCGATATTCCTGCGTATGCTCCAAAGGCTCTGAATCAAGCCTTTGAGCCCATATAGGGAGCCGATTATGCTCACACGGGCGGTACTGCTGACCGGCACGTTGCTGGCCAGCACGATTGTGGATGCACAGGTCTTTTCCCGCGCACTGGGCAACTTCGACCTCAAACTGGCCACACAGCCCAGCCGCAGCATGGCTCAGGGCCTGGTCAAGCCTACAAGCCCCGGCTCGACCTTTCATGGCGGCCTGGACCTGACCCATGACAGTGGCTGGTACGCAGGCCAATGGGCACCCACCATGGGCATCAAGCCTGGCAGCAATCTGGAAGTTGATTCCTACCTGGGCTACAAACACCCCTTCGACCAAACCCTGAGCTATGAGCTGGGGGTAATCCACTACAGCTACCCCAAACTCGACTCACTGGACAGTCAGCAGATTTTTGCCGGCCTGACCGTGCTGGGCACGCGCTTTGGCGCCGCCTTCAGCAACGACCCGGACCGACGCGACAGCACGCTGTTTGCCGACCTGGGTGTCAACCAGCCCTTCGGTATCGGAGTGAGCATGAAATACACCACCCACCAACTGGGCTCCCCCGTATCCATTGCCGATGGTGGCCGCGTGAGTGCTTTCAATGACTGGTCGATAAAATTTTCCCGCCCCTGGATGGGCATCGACCTGGACCTGATCTACAGCGACTCCAGCCTGGACGGCACAGACTGTTCAGCGTATTCGGGGCAAAACGCCCAGTGTGATGGCTTGCTGACATTCAAGGCCGAACGGACTTTTTACTGAGCCCTGATTTATGGTGGGAGCAGGCTTGCTCGCGAAGTCGATCTACCTGACAAACTGCAGCGCCAGCATCGCAGGCAAGCCAGCTCCCACAGGTTTTGGGGCGTCTTCAAAACCTGTGATTTCCCTCATCACTGTGGGAGCGGGCTTGCTCGCGATGGCATCACCTCGACTTACCTGACAAACCGCAGCGCCAGCATCGCGGGCAAGTCAGCTCACAGGTTTGGGGGCGTCTTCAAACCTGTGATTTCCCCCATCACTGTGGGAGCGGGCTTGCTCGCGATGGCATCACCTCGACTTACCTGACAAACCGCAGCGCCAGCATCGCAGGCAAGCCAACTCCCACAGGTTTTGGGGCGTCTTCAAAACCTGTGATTTCCCCCTTCACTGTGGGAGCGGGCTTGCTCGCGATGGCATCACCTCGACTTACCTGAAAAACCGCAGCGCCAGCAGGCTTTTCAGGCAACAAAAAACCCGGCACAGGCCGGGTTTTTTGTAGGTTACACCTGCGCTTTATTCAGCAGCCGGTGCTTCTGGCTTGCGGCGCTTGAGCGGAGCCATGCCGTCCTTGCTGACCAACGACAGTGCATCGGTCTTCGGGCGGTTGGCAATTTTGCGCTTGGTCGGAGCCTTGGCGCCCGACTTCTTCTTGACACCCTTGGCGTCGGTTTTTTTCTTCTTCACACCAACAGCTTTGCCCGAGGCCTTGACGTTTTTCGGACCACCGTAAACGCCTTTGACTTCCTTGATGGTGCGGCGCTCGAAGCTCTGCTTCAGGTAGCGCTCGACGCTGGACATCAGGTTCCAGTCGCCGTGGCAGATCAACGAGATGGCCAGGCCATCGTTACCCGCACGACCCGTACGACCAATACGGTGCACGTATTCGTCGCCGCTGCGTGGCATATCGAAGTTGATCACCAGATCCAGGCCTTCAACGTCCAGGCCACGGGCCGCCACGTCGGTGGCTACCAGAATCTTGACGCCGCCCTGCTTCAGGCGGTCGATGGCCAGCTTGCGGTCCTTCTGGTCTTTTTCACCGTGCAAGACAAACGCTTTGTAGTCCTGAGCCACCAGACGACCGTAGATACGGTCCGCCATAGCGCGGGTATTGGTGAAAACGATCGCTTTTTGATACGTCTCGTTTGCCAGCAGCCAGTTAACAATCTGCTCTTTGTGCTGGTTGTGGTCAGCGGTGATGATTTGCTGACGCGTGGTAGCGTTCAGCTGGCTGACCTGATTGAGCTGCAAGTGCTCGGCATTGTTCAACACCTTGCCGATCATCTCGCGCAGACCCGAACCACCGGTGGTGGCCGAGAACAGCATGGTCTGCTGGCGATTAGGGCACTCGTCGACCAGACGCTGGACGTCTTCGGAGAAGCCCATGTCGAGCATGCGGTCGGCTTCGTCGAGTACCAGCACTTCAACTTCTTTCAAGTCGAGGTTGCCGGCGTTCAGTTGCTCCAGCAAACGCCCCGGGGTGCCGATCAGGATATCCGGCACCTTGCGCAGCATGGCGGCCTGGACCTTGAAGTCTTCACCGCCGGTGATCAGGCCGGACTTGATGAACGTGAACTGCGAAAAACGCTCAACTTCCTTGAGCGTTTGTTGTGCCAGCTCGCGGGTCGGCAGCAGAATCAACGCTTTGATACTTACGCGGATTTTGGCTGGACCAATCAGACGATTCAGAATCGGCAGTACGAAAGCGGCAGTTTTACCACTCCCGGTTTGAGCTGTAACCCGCAGGTCACGCCCTTCGAGCGCGAGCGGGATGGCCGCTGCTTGCACAGGCGTAGGCTCGACAAATTTAAGCTCGGCCACAGCTTTAAGCAGGCGTTCGTGCAGGGCGAAATCGGAAAACACGGGTGCTACCTCGAAGAAATACAAAAAATCAGCGGCATAGAGTAACGGTTTCGAGCGCCAAGGCCGAGTTACTTTGCACGAACGGCATGAAACAAATGGTTTTTTAGGGTCTTTAGTCCAACCTGAGCCCATAAATTGCTCTGAAGTGCTCTAATCCCATGGCCATTTATTACTGGGATATCGTTTTAGCTTATGGAAACTCAACCACTCTGGACCCAAATCCAGACCCTGTGGGCAAACCTGGATCAACATCCCTGGGTCAGTGCCATGCTGGGTCTGATCGTTCTGGTGGGCATTGCCCTGCTGGCCGGTTACCTAGCACGCATCGTGGTGTTGCGCGTGACCAAAATCCTGGGCCGTCAGCCGGCCCTGCACTGGATCAACGATTTACGCGAACACAAGGTGTTCCATCGCCTGGCGCAACTGACCCCCTCCCTGATGGTGCAGTTCGGACGCAACCTGGTGCCGGACATGAGCGACAACGGTCGCCACTTCCTTGGCAACCTGGCGCTGGCCATAACCATTTTTGTGCTCACGCGGGTGATCAGCTCACTGCTGGATGCCTTGCTCGATATTTATTCGCGCACCAATTACGCAAAGACCCGGCCGATCAAGGGCTACATTCAGCTGACTAAAATGCTGCTGTATGTGTTTTCCGCAATCATCATTGTCGCAACCCTGATCGACCGCTCGCCAATGCTGCTGCTCTCCGGCCTTGGCGCAATGTCTGCGGTCATTCTGCTGGTCTACAAGGACACGCTGTTGTCGTTCGTGGCCAGCGTGCAGTTGACCAGCAATGATTTGCTGCGCGTAGGCGACTGGATCGAGATGCCGCAGGTCGGTGCCGATGGCGATGTAATCGACATCACCCTGCACACCGTCAAAGTACAGAACTTCGACAAAACCATTGTCTCGATTCCGACCTGGCGTTTGATGTCCGAATCGTTCAAAAACTGGCGTGGCATGCAGCAGTCCGGCGGACGCCGGATCAAGCGCAGCCTGTTTATTGACGCCGCCGACATTGCTTTTTTGACCGATGAGCAGGAGCAGCGCCTGGAACAGGTACGCCTGTTGAGCGATTACCTGCATCGCAAGAAAGCAGAGCTCAAAAGCTGGAACGAAGCCCAGGGCAATGTCGCGGCCATGTCTGCCAACCGTCGGCGCATGACCAACATAGGCACTTTCCGCGCCTATGCCCTGGCCTACCTGAAAAGCCATGCCGACATTCAACCGAACATGACCTGCATGGTCCGCCAGATGCAAGCCACGCCACAGGGTGTACCCCTTGAGGTGTATTGCTTTACCCGGACCACGGTGTGGAGCGAATACGAGCAAATCCAGGGCGATATTTTCGACTATCTGTTGTCAGTGCTGCCCGAATTCGGGCTCAGCATGTATCAGCAACCGAGCGGCAATGACCTGCGCAAAGGATTGCTGAGCAAGCTGAATACTCCGCTGGAGCTGTCCAAAGACGATTGAACCCTGTGGGAGCGGGCTTGCTCGCGATTCGGGTGATGCCATCGCGTGCAAGCCTGCTCCCACAGTTCCATCACCCGGAATGAGCTCAGGCTTGCTTGAACTGTGGATCGCCTGTGAGCTTGAACAACAACTCGATCCCTTGGGGCCAGTTGCCATACCCCCCCTCACCATTGATATGCCCGGCATTTTCCAGCCATACCAGTTCGCTGCCCCAGGCATCGCTGAATGCGCTGGCCCGCTCCTGGGTGACATAGGGGTCGTTGGTACTGGCGACGGTAATTGCGTCAAAAGGCAGGGTATTGAGCGGCATCGGGCTGAAACCCGTTGTGCCTGGCGGACAACTGTCAGCTTCGGTATCGCTGGGCGCGACCAGCAGTGCCCCGCGCACACGTCGCGCCTCTTTGGGGTGCTGCTGCGCCCAACGGGCAATCAGCGTGCAGGCAAGGCTGTGGCCCACCAGCACCACAGGACGCTCACTCTTGGTGATCTTTTTCTGCAGGTTCTGCACCCAATCCGTACAAACGGGGGTTTCCCAGTTCTCCTGCTTGACCCGGTGCAGCCCGCTGTAGCGCTGTTCCCAGTGAGATTGCCAATGCTCTGTTCCCGAATTGAACAGGCCCGGCAAGATCAACACCCTGACTGTCATTCCGACTCTCCCTTTAGGCGATAGATGGACTGTGGTTGACCTTAGACCGTCACAGCCCTGCGGTCTAGCCGGCTGATCCACACGGCAAATGCAATCACCAGCCCGCCGATGAACAGTCGCCCCAGCGGCTCGTGCTGGTTCCAGATCAGCAAACTGATCAACAGGCCGACCGGCACATGCAAAATGTTCATCACAGCCAACGTGCCAACCCTGACCATGCACGCGCCTTTGTTCCACCAGTACAGGCCCAGCGCCGTAGAAATCAGCCCCAGAAATACCAGAACACCCCACTGCAAGGGAGCCTCAGGCAGGAAGTTGGCCTTGCCAAATAGCAGGAAGGCCGGCAACACCACTGCCAAAGCCCCCAGATAAAAGAAACCAAACCGCTGGTAATGCGGCACGTCGCTCGGGTAACGCGCCACCAGGCGCTTGTACAACACCTGCCCGGCGGCATAGGTGAAATTGCCCAATTGCAGCAACAGGAAGCCTCCAAAGAAGTCCGGGCTGATGCTGTCAAAGCGAATGACCGCCGCCCCCGCCACAGCTACAAGTGCCGCCACCAGCGCCCACGGGTTGAAACGGCGATTAAGGGCATCTTCGATCAGGGTCACATGCAGCGGAGTGAGGATGGTGAACAACAGCACCTCCGGCACTGTAAGCACCCGAAAACTCAAGTACAGGCAGACGTAAGTGATGCCGAACTGCAGGGCACCGATCAGCAGCATGCCACGCATAAAGCCAGGCTCTACCTGACGCCAGCGCGTCAGGGGGATGAATACCAGCCCCGCCAGCACCACACGCACCAGCACCGCAAAGTAGCTGTCGACATGTCCAGCCAGATACTCGCCAATCAGGCTGAAGGAGAATGCTTGAATCAAGGTGACAATTAACAGATAGCCCATGAATCTCTCGCCCAGGAAATCGAAACGGCTTGCCGGCAAAAACACCCGCGAGCGCATCAGAAAGTCCGCGACCTTAGCGGTTTTCCATCAACCTTTACCATCACCCTGCAAAACCCGGACAAAAAAAACCCGATCCGGCGCTATGGCTGATCGGGTACGAGCACTCAAAAAAGTGCAAAGGGAGGTTCGATGCGCGAACCGCATGCTTGAAGGAGCAATGAAGCGATTAAGCCATTCAGCGATTATCTGTCGATTAACAGCCTATGCGATTGCAGACAGCCTGGCCTTGGCCTGGTTTAAACCTTTTTCCTGGAAGTCACCGCCCAGGTTCATGCCTTCGGCATGGATAAAGGTCACATCGTGAATTCCGATAAAGGCCATGACCTGACGCAAATAGGGTTCCTGATGGTCCGAGGTGCTACCCGCGTATAGCCCGCCGCGTGCAGTCAAAACATATGCTTTCTTGCCGACCAGCAGTCCTTGCGGACCAGTTTCGGTGTACTTGAACGTCACGCCAGCCCGCAGTACGTGGTCAAGCCAGGCCTTGAGAGTGCTCGGAATCGCAAAGTTGTACATCGGGGCCGCGAGTACCAGTACATCCGCTGCCAGCAGCTCATCGGTGAGCTCATTGGAGCGCTGCAGGGAAACATGCTCGTCAGCGCTGCGTTGCGCTTCGGGCTTCATCCAGCCACCCAACAGGTTGGCATCAAGATGCGGCACCGGGTTCAGGGCCAGGTCACGAACGGTCACTTGATCAGTTGGATGTGCCGCTTGCCATTGGCTGACGAACTGCCGGGTCAACTGTCGGGAGAATGAGTCCTGCTGGCGTGCGCTGCTTTCAATGATCAGAACGTTGGACATGGCGGATAAGCTCCATCTGTAAATACGGTAAGGCGATGGCGCAGAGAATAGAGAGCATTGGTTCGATTAAAAAGCGCATTTATTTGCTACAACCTATCTATAAACCTGTTTATTTAGCGGTATCCTGTCAGCACTCCCATTCAGAGGTAATCATCGTGAAAGCGCCCCGCGTGACCCTTGATCAATGGCGTACCCTACAAGCGGTGGTCGACCACGGCGGCTTTGCTCAAGCCGCCGAAGTCCTCCATCGCTCGCAGTCGTCTGTCAGCTACACCGTGGCCCGCATGCAGGATCAACTCGGCGTGCCGCTGCTGCGGATCGACGGACGCAAGGCGGTGCTCACCGAGGCGGGCGGCGTGCTGCTGCGCCGCTCCCGGCAACTGGTCAAGCAGGCCAGCCAGCTCGAAGACCTCGCCCATCACATGGAGCAAGGCTGGGAAGCCGAGGTCCGCCTGGTGGTCGACGCGGCCTACCCCAATGCACGGCTGGTGCGTGCCCTGACCGCCTTCATGCCGCAAAGCCGTGGTTGCCGCGTGCGCCTGCGCGAAGAGGTGCTGTCCGGCGTCGAAGAAGTCCTGCTCGAAGGCGTGGCTGACCTGGCCATCAGCAGCTTCAATATTCCCGGTTACCTGGGCACCGAGTTGAGCACCGTGGAGTTTGTTGCCGTGGCTCACCCCGACCACCCCCTGCATCGCCTGCAACGGGAACTGCATTTCCAGGATCTCGAAAGCCAGCTGCAAGTCGTGATTCGTGACTCCGGGCGCCAACAGCCCCGTGACGTGGGCTGGCTCGGCTCCGAACAGCGCTGGACCGTCGGCAGCCTGGCTACGGCGGCCGCCTTCGTGGGCAGCGGGCTGGGCTTTGCCTGGTTGCCGCGGCACATGATCGAGCGCGAACTCAAGGAAGGTGTGCTCAAACCGTTGCCGCTCAATCAGGGCGGCAAGCGTCACCCGGTATTTTTCCTGTACGCCAACAAGGACAAGCCTCTGGGCCCTGCCACACAAATCCTGGTTGAACTGCTGCAAACTTTTGACACGGCCCCGCTGGATGCACCGTTTGCAGCACCGCAGCAAGCGTGAAGATCAGTGGGCAGGAACCCGATTCGAGAATATCCTGTCCAACACCCGCCGCCCGTGAACATCTGCCACTACCGGATGTAGCACGGGCATTGGTTCAATCCACAGGGCGCCACTGCCTTGTGGCATTGAACAGTCACCCCACTTTCCAGGATCACTGAACCATGCTTAAAAAAATTGCACTTGCCGCTGGCGCCATGCTGTTTGCTGCCAACCTGATGGCTGCCGATACATCCAAGGCACCTCATGTCGTTCTGGATACCAGCTTCGGCAAGATCGAAATCGAACTGGATCCGGTCAAGGCTCCGATCAGCACTGACAACTTTCTCAAGTATGTGGACAGCGGCTTCTACAACAACACCATTTTTCACCGTGTGATCCCGGGCTTTATGGTGCAGGGCGGCGGTTTCACCTCGCAGATGGCGCAAAAGCCGACCCGCGATCCGATCAAGAACGAAGCCAGTAACGGCCTGCATAACGTGCGCGGCACCCTGTCGATGGCTCGCACCTCCAACCCGAACTCTGCCACCAGCCAGTTCTTCATCAACGTGGCAGACAACGCGTTTCTGGATCCGGGCCGTGACGCCGGGTACGCCGTATTTGCCAAGGTGGTGAATGGCATGGATGTGGTTGACCAGATCGTCAACTCGCAAACCACCACCAAACAAGGCATGCAGAATGTGCCGATCGACCCGGTGCTGATCAAGTCGGCCAAGCGTATCGACTGACAGGCTGCACACAGCAGGGAGCTTTGACCTGTGCCCCGTAGCAGCTGCCGAAGGAACGAGGCTGCGTTACTGCTACGGGATGGGTAACGTCAACTAAAGGAGAGCCCGCGCTGCGGGCGTCAGTGCCCATGCTTTATCGCCGTTTCGAACAACTGATCGATATCTTCCGCGAAGCCCCTACCGCAGCCCCTCCCAGCACTGTCTGGGCGTTTTATCTCTACTACCTGCGCCAGGTCTGGCCCATGTTTGTCGCCTTGCTGGTGATCGGGCTGATAGCGGCACTGATCGAAGTCTCGCTGTTCAGCTACCTGAGCACGCTGATCGATCTGACCCAGGGCACGCCCAATACCGAATTCTTCAAGGTCCATAGCAGCGAACTGATCTGGATGGCCGTGGTGGCCCTGATCATCCGCCCGGTGTTCTTCGGCCTGCATGACCTGCTGGTGCACCAGACCCTGAGCCCGAGCATGACCAGCATGATCCGCTGGCAAAATCACAGCTATGTGCTCAAGCAAAGCCTCAACTTCTTCCAGAACGACTTTGCCGGCCGCATTGCCCAGCGCATCATGCAAACCGGCAACTCGCTGCGTGACTCGGCCGTTCAGGCGGTCGACGCCCTGTGGCACGTGCTGATCTACGCCATCAGCTCACTGGTATTGTTTGCCGAAGCCGACTGGCGCCTGATGATTCCGCTGCTGATCTGGATCGCCTGCTACATCGGCGCCCTGTACTACTTCGTCCCCCGGGTCAAAGAGCGCTCCGTGGTGTCCTCCGATGCGCGCTCAAAACTGATGGGCCGTATCGTCGACGGCTACACCAACATCACCACCCTGAAGTTGTTTGCCCATACCAATTTCGAGCAACAGTACGCTCGCGAAGCCATTATCGAGCAAACCGAAAAAACCCGGCTGGCCAGCCGCGTGGTCACCAGCATGGACGTCACGATCACCACCATGAACGGCTTGTTGATCGTCAGCACAAGCGGCCTGGCGCTGTGGCTGTGGAGCCAGTCGCTGATCAGCGTCGGTGCCATCGCCCTGGCCACCGGCCTGGTGATCCGCATCGTCAACATGTCCGGCTGGATCATGTGGGTGGTCAACGGTATTTTTGAAAACATCGGCATGGTGCAGGACGGTCTGCAAACCATTGCACAACCCATTGCCGTCACTGACCGCGAACAGGCACCACGCCTTACTGTCAGCCGCGGTGAAGTGCGCTTTGAGCACGTCGACTTCCATTACGGCAAACGCAGCGGCATCATCAGCGACCTCAACCTGGTGATAAAACCCGGCGAAAAAATCGGCCTGATCGGACCTTCCGGCGCGGGCAAGTCGACCCTGGTCAACCTCTTGCTGCGCCTGTACGACCTGCAAGGCGGTCGCATCCTTATCGACGATCAGAACATCGCCGACGTAACCCAGGAAAGCCTGCGCGAACAGATCGGCATGATTACCCAGGACACTTCGCTGCTGCACCGCTCGATTCGTGACAACTTGCTGTACGGCAAACCTGACGCTACCGACGAAGAACTGTGGGCAGCCGTGCGAAAAGCCCGGGCCGATGAGTTTATCCCGCTTCTGTCCGACGCTCAGGGCCGCACCGGTTTTGACGCCCACGTGGGCGAGCGCGGCGTCAAGCTGTCCGGCGGTCAACGCCAGCGCATTGCCATTGCACGGGTACTGCTCAAGAACGCACCGATCCTGATCATGGACGAAGCCACCTCGGCACTGGACTCCGAAGTCGAGTCCGCGATCCAGGAAAGCCTCGAAACCCTAATGCAGGGCAAAACCGTCATTGCCATCGCCCACCGCCTTTCAACCATCGCCCGCATGGACCGTCTGGTGGTGCTGGAAAACGGCCATATCGCTCAAACCGGAACCCACAGTGAACTGCTCGCACGGGGAGGTCTGTACTCACGGCTTTGGCAACATCAAACGGGTGGTTTTGTAGGCATCGACTGAGACCAAAAACACGCAAGTGTAAAGCCCGTGAAACACCACGCCAGCGCCCGGTTTCAAAGGTCTCTGGCGTTTTTTATGGCACTGGAAAAAACCCGGGCGAGTGCTGTACTTAAAACAGGATTCGGGAGAGTTCTGTAGTTAACCGCAGGACGCGACGCAGCTTCAATTGCTCGATAGATTTATCTATCCGGGACCTTCAAATGACCTTGCTCAAACGTTCGGCAACTGAGTTGGTAGGCACTTTCTGGTTGGTTCTTGGCGGCTGTGGCAGCGCAGTACTCGCTGCAGCCTTCCCCAACGTGGGTATCGGGCTGCTAGGGGTCGCACTGGCTTTTGGCCTTACCGTACTGACCATGGCATTCGCTATCGGGCATATTTCAGGCTGTCATCTGAACCCCGCCGTGTCCTTCGGGCTGTGGGTGGGTGGCCGGTTCCCTGCAAAAGAGCTACCCGCTTACATCGTGGCCCAGGTTCTGGGAGGCATCATCGCCGCCGCACTGCTGTACTTCATTGCCAGCGGCAAACCCGGGTTTGATCTGGCTGCAAGCGGGCTGGCAGCCAATGGCTATGGCGACCATTCTCCCGGTGGCTACTCGATGATCTCGGGACTGGTCTGCGAAGTGGTGATGACGGCCATGTTCATCCTCATCATCATGGGCGCCACTGACACGCGAGTCCCTGCAGGCTTCGCTCCGATCGCCATAGGTTTGGCGCTGACGCTGATCCACCTGATCTCGATCCCGGTCACCAACACCTCGGTCAACCCGGCACGCAGCACAGGCCCGGCCTTGATCGTGGGCGGCTGGGCGCTTCAACAACTGTGGATGTTCTGGCTGGCGCCACTGGTGGGCGCAGCGATTGGCGCACTGACCTATCGATGGCTGGGCAAACAGGACAGCTGAGCATCAAGGCGGCGAGGTTCAGGCCTGCCGGTAGGGCAGCGCCGACCTCGCCTCCTCTGCATACGCCAGCACCCCTGCCCGCTCACGCTGCAGAAAGTCACTGACAGCCGATTTCAGCCCCTGATGACGCAGGTAATGCCATGAGTGAGTGATCACCGGCTCAAAGCCGCGGATCAGCTTGTGCTCGCCTTGGGCACCGGCATCAAAACGCTTGATGCCCTGAGCAATGGCGTAATCCATGCCTTGGTAGAAACATGTCTCGAAATGCAGGCGATCAAACTCGGCCAGGCACCCCCAGTAACGACCATACAAACTGTCACCACCGATCAGGCTGAACGCCATCGCTACCGGGGTCGAGCCCTGCCTGGCCAGGACCACGCGAATGGATTCGGGCATACGCTCGGCCAGCAGACTGAAAAACGCCCGCGTCAGGTAAGGTGTTTGTCGCCGTACTGCGTAGGTATTGGCGTAACAGGCGTAGACAAAGTCCCATTGCGCCTCACTGACCTGTTGACCCTCCAACCATTCGAACTCGAACCCCTGAGCGGCCACTTGCTCGCGCTCTTTGCGCATCTGCTTGCGCTTGCGGGAGCTCAGGGCATCAAGAAAGTCCTGAAAATCGCGGTACTCGCGGTTCTGCCAATGAAACTGGCAACCGAGCCGCTGCATCCAGCCGGGCTGTTGCGCCAGGGCTGTATCGGCCAGCGTATCGGTGAAATTGATATGGGCACTGGAGAGCCCTTCAATCTCAAGATAACCGGGCAAAGCCGCCAGCAACTCCATCCCGTCCTCGGCACTGGCGGCCAACAAACGAGGACCACTGACCGGACTGAACGGTATGGCCGTCAACAGCTTGGGGTAGTACTCAATGCCCGCCCGCTCGCAGGCCTGCGCCCATTCGTGATCGAACACATATTCGCCGTAGGAGTGCCACTTGCGGTAGCTGGGTAACGCTGCTTGCAACCGCCCGTTTTCGTAGTGCAGCAAGTGCTCGGGCTGCCAGCCGGAATGCGGGCCCAGGCAGCCGCTGTCTTCAAGCGCGCTGAGAAAAGCGTGCCGCAAGAACGGCTGCTCCACCGGCACCAGCCCATCCCATTCCTGAGCAGTGATGGCGGACAGGCTGTCCAGTCGTTGTAACGGCATTGAGAATCCCCGGGCGCGACATGTGAGCCGCGATGGTAGCACCGCAACCGAGGTGGGCGCTGGTGTCACGCCGTGATGCCTGCGCGGGCAAGCCCGGCTCCTGCAGGTTTGGCGACCTCCGCGAGTGTCACTGACTTGCTATCAGACTGCCACTTTTCTGTCATATCCAGCCGCGATACTGGCGCCGCTTCTTAGATCACGAGGTTATGAGTGACCTGTTTGCCAACACGCTCATGACACACCCAAGCCTCGTTAACGTGAGCCCGTATAGGGCCGATTTTTCTTGAGGTGGCCAAGGCCACCTCTGCACTGGGAGATTCACAATGCGTCTTGTTTCTACACGGGTTGCGGCTGGACTGTGTGGTGGCCTGGTACTGGCCATGAGCGTTCCGGCCAGCGCAGCAGTCGATGCCCGACTGCTCGAAATGCTGAAAGCCAACGGTTCCATTTCGCCAGCTCAGTACTCCGAGCTGCAAACTGAACTCGCCAGTGAGAATCAAGCCAAGCAAGAAGCTGCGGCCAATCAGGTCAAAAAATCCGACCTCACCGCCTTCGAACAAAAAGTCGCCTGGGCAGCTAAAACCGAACTCAAGGGGGATGTCCGGGTTCGTCACGAAAACATCAAGATTGATGGCGAGTCCGATGGCAAGAACAAGGATCGTCAGCGCATTCGTGCCCGTCTGGGTGCCTACACCGAAATCAACCCGCAAGTGAACACCGGTATTCGTATCGCCACTGGCGGCGGCGACGATGCGCGCTCCACCAACCAGGATCTGGATAACTACTTCGACAAGAAGCAGTTGTGGCTGGACATGGCGTTCATCGACTATCACCCGACTGCCGTCAAGGACCTGCACCTGATCGCCGGCAAGATGGCTCAGCCCTGGGTCAGCATGGGTGATGTGATCTGGGATAGCGATATCAACCCCGAAGGCCTGGCTGCCACTTACAAGCACAACCTGGGGAACAGCGGCGTCGAGATGTTCGGTAGCGCCGGTTACTACACCCTCAAGGACAACGTCGACGGCGACGGCGTGCAATTCCGTCATGACTTGCGTCTGTACGCAGGTCAGTTGGGTGCAAAATTCGCCCCCACAGACAGCCTGAAAGTGACCTTGGGCGGTAGCGTTTACAGCTACGACAATGACAAGGACAGTGCCTGCCCTACCACCGGGACCAAGACAACCCCTTGCGCCCTGGCCGTTAACGGCAACAGCACCAGCGAGTTCCGCCTGTACGAAGGCTTCGGCCAGGTCGATATCGCCAACCTGCCGCTGCCTCTGTCCCTTTACGGCCAGTACGTACACAACGCCGCCACCGACAGCGATCAGGACGACGCCTGGCTGGTGGGTTTCAAAAGCAAGCTCAATGCCTTCAGCCTGGACTACAACTACCGCGACCTTCAGCGTAACGCCGTGGTCGGCGCCTTCACCGACTCCGACTTTGCCAACGGTACTACCGGTTCACGCGGTCACAAGTTCAAAGTGGGTTACGAAATCGACAAGAACTTTGGTGTTGGCCTGACGTACTTCCTGACCAAGGCTGACTACGTAACGTCCACCCAGAAAGATGCCAAGGCCAACACCTTGCAACTGGACCTGGAAGCCAAGTTCTAAAAGCGTCCCGTCATAACAAAACGCCGAACCCGTTCGGCGTTTTGTGTCAGAACAGCAGAGCGAGGCTGGCGTCGGCCCCCCATCACATCCACCGACGACACCCTCGCCCATGCTTCTTCTTTAGCGCGATTGCTCGCGCATCATTCGCTCAACCGTTTGCTCAAGGTCCGAGGGTAACGGTTCGGGAAGTTTTTTCAACGCGGCGCTCATCAAACGCATTTGCTTGATGAAACGGCGGCAGTTAGGACAAAACATCAGATGATGGCGCACCAGCAACCGCTCACGAACGCTCAGCTGGCCATCCAGATAGTCGCTTGAGCGCGCTACTTGCTGTTTGCAGCTCAACATTCGCCGGTTTCCTCGAAGTGTTCCACAGTCGCAAAGACTTTTAGTCGGGCTCGATGCACCAGCACCCGCACATTAGAGAGCGACAGTTCGAGAATATTACAGATCTCTTCAAGTTCAAGTCCCTGACGCTCGCGTAACACCAGCACACTGCTCTGCAGCTGCGGCAGGCTGAGAAGGGTTTGCTCAAGGCATTCGCGCAACTCGTCTTCCGTGAGCAGGGCTTCGGGGGTGTCCTGGTGCCAGGCAAACGGGGCCAGCAACCAGTGGCCATCACTGCTGAACCGGTCATCGTCTATGGTGCCGTGAGGCGAAGGCAAATCGTCGAGCAGCACTTCACGGCGATTTTGCTTGTAGCGGTTTTTTGCGGAATTGGCCGTGATGGTCAATAGCCAGGTTTTCAGGCTGGAACGGCCCTCAAACCCGGACAGATTGCGCACTACGGAAAGCCATGCGTCTTGTACCACCTCGTCGGCATGTCGATTGCCGACGATCGCATAGGCCACGGCACGCATCGCGCTTTGATAGGTGCTAACCAGATCGCGAAAAGCCCGCTGCTCACCACTCAACAGCCGTTTGAGCAGTTCTGAGTCATCAGCAGCGGTCATGGATACCTCGTCTGATCGAGCACTGCGCGATTAACGTTTACGCAAAATCACACTGCCAATCGAATAACCGGCACCGAACGAACTCAGTACCGCCAACGCACCGCTTGGCAGATCGTCCTGATACGTATGGAAGGCAATGACCGAACCGGCCGAACTGGTGTTGGCGTAGGTATCGAGAATGACCGGTGCTTCTTCGATGGAAGCTTCGCGCCCCAACAATTTGCGCACGATCAGGTGGTTCATGCTCAGGTTGGCCTGGTGCAGCCAGAAGCGCTTCACCTGCTCAACGTCCAGCTGGTTCTCTTGCAGATGCTGACCGATCAGCTCAGCCACCATCGGGCATACGTCACGGAACACCTTGCGGCCTTCTTGTACGAACAGTTTGTCCGGGCTGTCAGCAGGCTCGTCAGAAGCACGGTTAAGGAAGCCGAAGTTGTTGCGGATATTGTTCGAGAACGTGGTCAGCAATTTGGTGCTGACGATATCGAACTGATGCTCGGACGTTGCCAGGTCTGCACGCTCGACAACCACCGCCGTCGCCGCATCACCAAAGATAAAGTGGCTGTCACGGTCACGGAAGTTCAAGTGGCCGGTGCACACTTCAGGGCTGATCAGCAGCACTGCGCGGGCCTGCCCCAACTGGACGCTGTTGCTGGCGGTCTGAATGCCGAAGGTCGCCGAAGAACAAGCCACGTTCATGTCAAAACCAAAACCCTGAATGCCCAGCGCATGTTGCACCTCGATGGCAATCGCAGGATACGGGCGTTGCAGGTTGGAGCACGCCACAATCACGCCGTCGATATCGGCAGCTGTTTTGCCCGCTCGTTCCAGCGCCTGTTTGGCGGCGCCAACGGCCATTTCGCAGAGCACCGACATTTCGTCGTTGCTACGGGCCGGCAAGTGCGGGCGCATGCGTTGCGGGTCAAGAATGCCGTCCTTGTCCATCACAAAGCGGCTTTTGATGCCCGATGCCTTTTCGATAAATGCAGCGCTCGATTCGGCCAGAGGCTGGACATCACCGGCCTCGATAGCCTCGGCGTTGTCCGCGTTGAACTGTTGCACATAGGTATTGAAAGACTGCACCAGCTCTTCGTTGGAGATGCTGTTGGCCGGGGTATACAGGCCGGTGCCGCTAATGACGACGTTATGCACGGTCGTTCCTCTATATGTATTCAGCTGTCGATAGCCGCGAAGTTTGCCATAAATGCCAGCATTTGGCGTTATTTGCGGATGTTACGGTCAATCTCCGTGGGAGCGGGCTTGCTCGCGATTGCATCGACACGGTACAGGTACCCGATCGCGTTGCCTGCATCGCGAGCCAGCCCGCTCCCACAAGTCACAGGGGCTCAAGCGTCCACCACACTCCATTGCTTGCCCAGGCGCTTGTCCGAAATCGGCACCTTGGTACCCAGTTGCTGGCCGAACAACGACACGCGGTATTCCTCCAGCCACCAGCGGTACAACTCAAGCTGCGGGTCGCGCTTGCCTTCCTGGGCGTGCTTGGTGGCACGCGCTTGATACTGCGCCCAAAGCCCGCTCAGCTCACCGCTCCAGACCCGGTCTTTTTGAACCTGGCCCGGCAGTTTCTCAAGACGCATTTCTATCGCCTTGAGGTAACGCGGCAGCTCCTTGAGCCATATGGCCGGGGTTTCGCGGACAAAACCCGGATACACCAGATGACTCAACTGCTGCTTGATGTCATTCAGGGCAACCGCCTGGGCCAGATCGATCTTGCCTTTGAAGCGTTTTTGCAGACCGTGCCAGAGCTTGAGAATATCCAGCGTCAGCCTGGCCAGCTTTTCGGCATGCTCGGTCCAGGCTCCGCGCTTGCGCTCGGCCAGTGAGGCCAGCCCGGCACCATCACGAGGCAATACCGCTTCGCCTTCAAGGATGCAGCTGTCGAGGCTGGCCAGCAGAATGTCTTCGACCAGACTTTCGACCCGGCCAAGCTCACGATACAGCAAGCCCAGTTCGGTCAGCCCCGGCAGCTTGCCGCGCAAGAACTTCGCGGGTTCCGCCAGTTGTTGCATCAACAGGCGCTGCAAGGCTCGGCGATGTTGGTATTCAGCCTCGGCCGGAGTCGAGAAACGCCCCTCCTTGACCGTATTGCCCTCTTCCACCAACGCCGGATAGACCGTCATCGACAGGCCCGCGATCTTTTGCTGGGTCTTCTCGGCAACCGGGGCGAACACCTTGGCCTCCACCGGCTGCTGGTTTTTCGCCGTTTGCGGTACGGCCAGTGCCGCCTGGCTGGCCTGGGCGAAACGCGCCGTCAACTCGGCCAGATCACGTCCCTCACCCAGGAACTTGCCATCAGCGTCGACCACCTCGATGTTCATCTTCAGATGATTTTCGACCTGCTGCGCGGCCTCTGCCCACGCTTCGTCACTGACCCGTGCACCGGTCATGCGCAGCAGTTCGCGGCCCAGGGTCTGTGGCAGTGAACCTTGGGCAAATTCCATGCGCTCCAATGCCGCCTTGATGAAGTCAGGCACCGGTACAAAGTTTTTGCGCAACGCCTTGGGCAAACTGCGCACCAGAGCGATGCACTTGGCTTCGATCATGCCGGGCACCAGCCATTCCAGCCGCTCAGGCGGCAATACCGGCAGCAACGGCGCAGGCACCTTGACCGTCACACCATCACGGGGGTGGTTGGGTTCAAAGTGATAACTCAGCTCAAGGGTCAGATCACCCAAGTGCAGCGTGTCCGGGTAATGCCGGGCGGTGATTTCGGTGGCTTCACGGGCCAGCACGTCTTCTTCGCGCATGATCAACAGCTGCGGGTCTTTCTGGCTGTTGACCCGGTACCAGCTGTCAAAGGTCGCGGTCTGATGAATCTCGGCGGGCAGGCGGGCGTCATAGAACGCATACAGGGTTTCTTCGTCGGCCAGGATGTCCCTGCGCCGGGCCTTGGCTTCCAGCTCGTCGAGCTGCTCCAGCAACTGCGCATTGGCGGTCAGGCACTTGGCACGGGACTGAATCTCGCCACGCACCAGCCCTTCACGGATAAACAACTCACGGGACAGTACCGGGTCAATCGGCCCGTAGTGCACGGCACGGCGACCGACCACGATCAGGCCGAACAAGGTGATTTGCTCGTAAGCCACCACTTGCCCGCGCTTCTTCTCCCAATGGGGTTCGAAATAGTTCTTTTTGATCAAATGCCCGGCCAGCGGTTCGATCCAGTCCGGCTCGATCTTGGCCACCATGCGCGCATACAGCTTGGTGGTCTCTACCAGTTCGGCGGTCATCAACCACTGCGGGCGCTTTTTGCCCAGACCCGACGAGGGATGAATCCAGAACCGGCGCTGACGCGCGCCCAGGTAATCGCCGTCTTCGGTTTTTTGACCGATCTGGCTCAGCAAACCGGACAGCACCGCCTTGTGCAACTTCGGGTAGTCGGCGGGCTCTTGATTGACCGTGAGCTGCATATCGCGACAGATCAGGCTCAATTGCCGATGGGAATCACGCCACTCGCGCAACCGCAGGTAGTTGAGGAAGTTTTTGCGGCACCAGTTACGCAACGGGCTGGCCGTCAACGCCTGGCGCTGCTCTTCAAAGCCGCGCCATACGTTGATCAGACCGGCGAAGTCAGAGTCGACATCTTTCCATTGCGCGTGGGCCTGATCCGCCGCTTGTTGGCGCTCCGGCGGTCGCTCACGCGGGTCTTGCACCGACATCGCACTGGCGACAATCAATACTTCCTGCAAGCTGCCGAGCTTGGCGGCTTCGAGCAACATACGGCCCATGCGCGGGTCCACCGGCAAACGTGCCAACTGGCGCCCCAGCGGCGTGAGCTGATTCTCGCGGTTAACCGCCGACAACTCTTGCAGCAGGTTGAAACCGTCGGTGATCGCCTTGCCATCCGGCGGCTCAATAAACGGAAATGCGGTAATTTCGCCCAGACGCAGGTGCAGCATCTGCAGGATTACTGCCGCAAGGTTGGTACGCAAAATCTCGGGATCGGTAAACTCCGGGCGGCCGTTAAAGTCTTCTTCGGCATACAGCCGCACACAGATACCCGGTTCGACCCGGCCGCAGCGACCCTTGCGCTGGTTGGCGCTGGCCTGGGAAATCGCCTCGATCGGCAGGCGCTGTACCTTGGCCCGGTAGCTGTAACGACTGATACGGGCCGTACCACTGTCGATCACATAGCGAATGCCCGGAACCGTGAGCGAAGTTTCCGCCACGTTGGTCGCCAGTACCACACGACGGCCCGGGTGCGACTGGAAAATCCGCTGCTGTTCGGCAGGCGACAGCCGCGCGTACAACGGCAAAATTTCAGTGTGCTTGAGCTGCGCCTTGCGCAACATGTCGGCGGCATCGCGAATTTCGCGTTCACCGGGCAAAAACACCAGCACGTCGCCAGGGCTTTTGCGCTCACTGCGCTCGAAGGCCGCAATTTCGTCCAGCGTGGCAATGATGGCCTGATCGACACTCAGGTCTTCTTCGACATTGTTGCCCTCTTCGTCCTGCTCGGAGGTCAACGGGCGATACCAGGTCTCGACCGGGAAGGTACGGCCCGACACCTCGACAATTGGCGCGTCATTGAAGTGCTTGGAGAAGCGCTCCAGATCGATGGTTGCCGACGTGATGATGACTTTCAGGTCCGGACGGCGAGGCAGCAGAATCTTCAGATAACCCAGCAGGAAATCGATGTTCAGACTGCGTTCGTGAGCTTCGTCGACGATGATCGTGTCATAGCGCTCGAGATAGCGGTCGTGCTGGGTTTCGGCCAGCAGGATGCCATCGGTCATCAACTTGACCAGGGTATTGGAATCGCTCTGATCTTCAAATCGCACCTGATAGCCGACCAATGCGCCCAGTGGCGTGCCCAGCTCTTCGGCTACCCGGCTGGCAACGCTGCGCGCAGCGATCCGGCGCGGCTGAGTGTGGCCGATCAGACCGTGCTGTCCACGGCCGATTTCAAGGCAGATTTTCGGCAACTGGGTGGTTTTGCCCGAGCCGGTCTCACCCGCCAGAATCAACACCTGATGCTTGAGCAGCGCCGCCTTGATCTCATCTCGCTTGGCGGCAATCGGCAGATTTTCGTCATAGCGAATCAACGGCACACTGGCCGCCCGTGCTGTCACCTGCGCACAGGATGCCTGGACCCGCTCGGCCCAAACGGCCAGCTTGGCCTCGTCAGGCTTTTTGCGCAGCTCATGGAGTTGCCGACGCAGCTTGTGGCGATCGGCGATCATGGCTTGATCAAGGTTTTTCAACAGTTGGTCGATAGCAGGCGATTCGTCAGTCATCAGGTGCGCAAAATCTTCGTAAATGCAGGGGGCGGATTGTCGCAGATTTGGGCGCTTATGCACGAATCTGTAGGAATTAGCGCGTTGTCTTGTCCGCTGCATCCCCTACACTGCGCGGCTTAAACCTTTTAAGGAAAATCCCGTGAGACTTGTCGATTTGGTGCGCATGCTGTCGTTAGCAGGCATTTGGGGCGCCAGCTTTCTGTTTATGCGGATCATCGCACCAGTGCTTGGGACCATTCCTACTGCATTCTTTCGGGTATCCATCGCCGCTACGGGCCTGGTGGTGATCCTGGCGCTGATGCGCGTGCGCTGGGATTTCGGCGGCAAGCTCAAGGTCATTTTGATTCTGGGGGTCATCAACTCCGGCGTTCCGGCCACCCTGTATTCGGTGGCGGCCCAGGTATTGCCTGCCGGTTACTCATCTATTTTCAACGCCACCACCCCGTTGATGGGCGTGTTGATTGGCGGTCTGTTTTTCAGCGAAAAACTGACCCTGACCAAAATGGCCGGGGTGTTTCTGGGATTGCTCGGTGTAGGGATTTTGACCCGGGCCGGGCCGGTTGCTTTCAATCTGGACTTGCTGATGGGCGCCCTCGCCTGCCTGCTGGCCACCACCTTTTATGGCTTTGCCGGCTTTCTGGCCCGCCGCTGGCTGGACCAGCAAGGCGGTCTTGACCCACGGCTTTCGGCCCTGGGCAGCATGCTTGGGGCAACCCTGTTCCTGTTGCCCCTGTTTGGCCTGAGTGTGATGAATCAGCCACCGGTGAGCTGGGGTGGAATGAGTGTGTGGTTATCGTTGCTGGGACTGGGGCTGGTGTGCACGGCATTTGCCTACATCCTGTACTTCCGCTTACTGACAAGTATTGGACCGGTCAAATCCATGACCGTGACGTTCATGATCCCGCCGTTTGGCGTGCTGTGGGGCGCGCTGTTCCTGGGTGAGCCGCTGTCAATGGCGCACCTGTATGGCGGGCTGCTGATCGCCGTGGCGCTGTGGCTGGTGCTCAAGCCTGGAGCCAGACAAGCTGCCTGAACCTTTCCACCCGAAGCAGCTGCCGAGGTACGAAGGCTGCGTTCGAGCGCGAAGCGGTCGTGAAATCCGAATCCAAGGTGTATCAGCCGCACCGAGGTGACAAATTTCACGACTGCTACGCAGCCGAACGCAGCCTTCGGCAGCTGCTACGGGGGCTTGGTTTACTCAGGTGGTCTTACGGAACACAAACATCAACCCGATGATAATCATGGCCATCCCGAGCACACTCAACGCTGCCAACTTGTTGCCGAAAATCAGGTAGTCCATGACCGCAGTCACGGCGGGCACCAGATAGAACAGGCTGGTGACGTTGACCAGGTTGCCTCGGGCAATCATCCGGTACAGCAACAAGGTTGCCATCACCGAAACCACCAGCCCCATCCACAACACCGGCACCACAAAGCCCGCGCCGTGCTCGAAGTGAAATGGCTGGAACGGCACAAACACCGCGCACACCAGCAGACCTGCAAGGTATTGCAACGGCAGTGTGCCGAGGGGATTCTGGGTGATGCGTTTTTGCATCAAAGTCCCTGCCGTCATGCTGGCAAGGGCCAACAGGGCAAACAACATCCCGGCCCACGACAAACCCGCCAGACCGATGCTCTGGTACACCACCAGAACCAGCCCGGCCAGCCCCAGCAGCAACCCGAGGGAGCGGCTCAAGGAGTGTTTACGCTCCATGATCACGGCAGTGAGAATCGGCTGCACACCCATCACCGTGGCCATGACGCCGGGCGTCACTTTCAGGTCCAGGGCCAACAGATAAAAAATCTGATACGCCGCCAGCAACACCACACCCGTTGCCATCGCATAACTGATCGCCCTGGCGCCACGGGGCATCTGAAACTTCATCAACGGGATGATCAGCACCAAAGCCATCAAGGCAATGGCAAAACGGATCAACAAAAAGGCAAACGGCGAGGCGTGAGCCAGCCCCCATTTGGAGAAAATCGCACCGCTGCTCCACAGCAGTACAAACAGGCACGTGGAAGCAGCCGCCAGCGCGGACTCTTTAGTCATATAAAACATGGATAACACCTGTCATCAGGCAAAAAAGCCGACTCAGCCGAAACTGAAGTTCAATGGTTTTTTAGACGGGTACGGGCAGCCGAGCGATCAGCTCAGCCCGCAACAACACCCGGTGGCGATACGACGACGTACACCACAGTGCGGCTGACAGGAGGTGGGTAGTGACTGATCTGCGCAGGCTGCTGGTTTGCACACGGCACGACGCCAGCAGTGACTGCTGAAACGACAACGCTATGTGGAAAGGAAACCGGCATGGGCTGATCTTTTTGAAGAGAGGATATCGAGCGCCGACTATAACCAGCGCCCGACATTAAATGCAACGACTCAACTGATTAAGAATGGGCGAGAGTCGAGTAACACGAAGAGCTACACATTCGCTCAGACAGCTCTATGCCAAAACCCAGAATCCGGCTCAAGCACCAGCTTTTTAAATCACAGGCCAGGACAGCAGCTTGCTCAATGCTGACCAACGCACTGCCAACACAGTCCGGTGAAGCCATAGTGTTCAGACCCATCGACGCCCTGGCACTTGACGCATTCAATGGGTGGGGGGATGGCGTTCACTTTTCATGGGAAGAAGTCCCCCTGTAGAAGGCCAGGGAACCCTGGTCATTCGACTTATCCATCTGGTGCGGCTCAGAGCTCTGCGGACTGTGTTTCGCCAACCCCAACCAGAGCCGGTTGCGAACCAAAATTATCCGGCCGGAAGGCAACCCCGACAGCCGACATCCGCTGAAAAACCGCGTAGCTGCAGTGGCAATGCTTGCCGTGGAGCACTATGCGCAAAAGGTGGGAAGTCGATGGCTGGAAATTCAAGAACCGGCCCAGGGAGCCATGAAGGTCTATCAGGAACTGGGGTTTCAATTGGATGCATTCGGACGGCTTGTTATAGATCTGAAGAAGGACTAGCATCATTTGCGCTGTACAATAAACAACCAAAATGGTGGCGATATGCCGGTCACGACCCCAACACCCGCCTTACCAAAGACCAAGCCCCACAGTGAGAGTAAACCCCTGGGTGCGGCCACTTCAGCCACTCAGCAGCGTTTTTTACGCGTTGCAGTCAATGGCAGCAAAGCAGATGAACCTGCAGGTGTTTTAGCAGGCAGCCCGCTTTAATAATCCCCAAAAAAAACCGCTCACTGATGAGCGGTTTTTTTATCTTGTGAAATCAGCCAAACAACCAACGCCACAGCAGTACCAGCACCAGCACTGCCAGTATCGGGCGGGCTATGCGATACAACTTGGGATTGCGGCGCTTCCACTGCTTGACCACGCCGCTGAAGCGATCGCTGAAGGTTTTGCTCCAGGCGTACGCCTTGTTGATGCCGCCTACGCGCTCATCATCGAGGTTCTGCGGCGCCGTGGCTTTACCCAGTTGCGCGCTGACCCAGCGGTTGATACGGGTCATGAAGGGACTGGTAAGCGGGCGTTCGATATCGCAAAACAGGATGACGCGAGTCATGTCGGTCTCATTCTTGACCCAATGCACGTAGGTCTCGTCGAACATCACGTCTTCACCATCACGCCACGCGTATTCCTCGCCATCGACGAAGATACGGCAGGCATCGGAGTTGGGGGTCGACAGCCCCAGGTGATATCGCAGCGATCCGGCAAACGGATCACGGTGCGGGTTGAGGTGGCTACCGCCCGGCAGCAAGGCAAACATCGCGCCTTTGACATTGGGGATGCTGTTGACCAGCTCAACGGTTTTCGGGCACAGCAACTCGGCCGATGGCAACGCCTTGTCGTACCACTTGAGGTAAAAACGCTTCCAGCCTTTTTTGAAAAACGAGCCAAAGCCGGCGTCGTTGTTTTTTTCTGCGGCGCGAATGTAGCCCTCGTCGAACAGGTGCATGGCTTCTTCGCGGATCGCTTGCCAGTTG
The DNA here is from genome assembly GCF_963970465.1 of Pseudomonas sp. RL_5y_Pfl2_69. Lineage (NCBI taxonomy): Bacteria > Pseudomonadati > Pseudomonadota > Gammaproteobacteria > Pseudomonadales > Pseudomonadaceae > Pseudomonas > Pseudomonas sp. RL_5y_Pfl2_69. The sequence continues at coordinate 164,351 of NZ_CAXAOU010000012.1, forward strand.
TCCTTGAGGACATCCAGCTCAGGGAACTTGCTGCGGTCCAGGTACGGTTTGGACGGTACGCCGGAGAACAAGTACATCAGGGCGTTGTAGGGCGCAAAGAACGCTGAGTGGTTGACGAACTGGCGTAACACCGGCAGCCGTGCCTTACCGCGAAAATGCACGTAAAGGATGCTGCCGACAAACAGCAGTATGAGCCCTGCCTTGATGGCGAAGGATAAGGTCATGCAACAACTCCTCGAAAATACCGTGCGGCACCAATAGCCCGACGTGGCAGCCGGCCATGATAAACACTAGCGACGTAGGACAAAACCCATCAAATCCATTATTCGGAGCAATGAACCCTCCGAAAGCCAATGATTATGCACGTTGAGGAGCAAATCGGTTTGACGTGGGTCAGCAACATCCGTAGCCGCTGGCGCAGGCTGCGCCGGCGGCTACAGGCCCGTGTTTACTGGTGCAGCTCCTGCTCACTGAACATGTCGCTGAACAGGAAGCTCGACAGGTAGCGCTCGCCCGAATCCGGAAGGATCACGACGATGGTCTTGCCTTGCATTTCCGGGGTTTCAGCCAGGCGTACTGCCACAGCCATCGCGGCCCCGCAGGAGATCCCGCACAAGATGCCTTCTTCCTGCATCAGGCGCAGGGCCATGGCTTTGGATTCGTCATCGCTGACCAGCTCGACCTTGTCGAGAATCGACAGATCCAGGTTTTTGGGCACAAAACCGGCACCGATACCCTGGATTTTGTGCGGTGAAGGCTTGATTTCTTCCCCCGCCAGCGCCTGGGTAATCACCGGCGAAGTGATGGGCTCAACTGCCACCGACAAAATCGGCTTGCCCTGGGTGTGCTTGATATAGCGCGAAACCCCGGTAATCGTACCGCCGGTACCGACGCCAGAAACCAGCACGTCAACGCCCCCATCGGTGTCGTTCCAGATTTCCGGACCCGTGGTTTTTTCATGAATCGCCGGGTTGGCCGGATTTTCAAACTGCTGCGGCATGAAGTACCGCGCCGGGTCGCTGGCCTGGATTTCTGCGGCCTTGTCGATAGCGCCCTTCATGCCCTTGGCCGGCTCGGTCAACACCAGCTCGGCCCCCAGCGCCTTGAGCACCTTGCGCCGTTCGATGCTCATCGATGACGGCATGGTCAACGTCAATTTATAACCGCGCGCTGCTGCGACAAACGCCAGGCCGATCCCCGTGTTCCCCGACGTAGGCTCGATGATGGTCATGCCCGGCTTGAGCACGCCGCGGCTTTCGGCATCCCAGATCATGTTGGCGCCAATTCGGCATTTGACCGAATAACCGGGGTTACGGCCTTCGATCTTGGCCAGGATTGTCACGCCACGGGGTGCAATGCTGTTGATCTGCACTAAAGGCGTGTTGCCGATGGATTGGGCGTTGTCTGCAAAAATGCGGCTCATGGCGGGGTCCTTGTGCACCTTTTGGGAAGATCCCAAGGGTAGGCCTCACGCCGACATGCGTCCAGTCATGACGTGACGCTTCATTCAGAGACTGAATGGTGCGTCTGCGTTCATGTTCGGCGGGCGGCGCGTTATAGTCGGACATACTTTTCAGTTCCCCCGCCCTGCCCCATGCAGGGCCCGGGTCATGGTTTGAGGAATAACAGATGAAGTTCGAAGGCACTCGCGCCTATGTGGCCACCGATGACCTGAAGCTGGCGGTCAACGCAGCGATCACCCTGGAGCGCCCGCTGCTGGTCAAGGGCGAGCCCGGCACCGGCAAGACCATGCTGGCAGAGCAACTGGCCGAGTCCTTTGGCTGCAAGCTGATCACCTGGCATATCAAGTCCACGACCAAGGCCCACCAGGGCCTGTACGAGTACGACGCCGTCAGCCGCCTGCGTGACTCGCAACTGGGTGTCGACAAGGTGCACGATGTTCGCAATTACCTGAAAAAGGGCAAGTTGTGGGAAGCCTTCGAGGCTGAAGAACGGGTCATCCTGCTGATCGACGAAATCGACAAGGCCGACATCGAGTTCCCCAACGACCTGCTGCAAGAACTCGACAAGATGGAGTTCTACGTTTACGAGACAGATGAAACGATCAAGGCCAAGGTCCGCCCGATCATCATCATTACCTCCAACAATGAAAAAGAGCTGCCGGACGCTTTCTTGCGTCGCTGCTTCTTTCACTACATCAGCTTCCCGGATCGCACCACGCTGCAGAAAATCGTCGATGTTCACTTCCCGGACATCAAGAAAGAGCTGGTCAGCGAAGCCCTTGACGTCTTTTTCGACGTGCGCAAAGTGCCTGGCCTGAAGAAAAAACCTTCGACCTCCGAGCTGGTGGATTGGCTCAAGCTACTGATGGCCGACAATATTGGCGAAGCGGTATTGCGCGAACGCGATCCGACCAAGGCCATCCCGCCACTGGCCGGTGCGCTGGTGAAAAACGAGCAGGACGTGCAATTGCTTGAGCGCCTGGCGTTTATGAGCCGTCGCCCCAATCGCTGATTTTTCAAGAAGGCGATAAGCATGCTGCTTAATCTGTTCAATGAAATGCGTGCGGCCAAGGTGCCGGTTTCAGTGCGTGAACTGCTGGACCTGATCAACGCCCTGAAACACCGCGTGACCTTCGCCGACATGGACGAATTTTATTACCTGGCGCGCACGATTCTGGTGAAGGACGAACGTCATTTCGACAAGTTCGACCGTGCCTTTGGCGCCTACTTCAATGGCTTGCAAAACCTCAACGAACACCTTGAGGCCCTGATTCCGGAAGACTGGCTGCGCAAGGAATTCGAGCGATCCCTGAGCGACGAAGATCGTGCGCAACTCCAGTCCCTGGGTGGTCTGGACAAGCTGATCGAGGCATTCAAGCAACGTCTTGAGGAGCAAAAGGAGCGCCATGCCGGTGGCAACAAATGGATCGGCACGGGCGGCACCAGCCCGTTCGGCTCGGGTGGCTATCACCCCGAAGGCATTCGTGTGGGCGATGCGGGCGCGCGCCAGGGCAAGGCTGCCAAGGTCTGGGAGCAGCGCGAGTACAAAAATCTCGACGACCAGGTCGAACTGGGTACGCGCAATATCAAGGTCGCATTACGCCGCCTGCGCAAATTCGCCCGCCAGGGAGCGGCGGATGAGCTGGATATTGACGGCACCATTGATCACACCGCCCGCGATGCCGGCCTGCTGAACATTCAGATGCGTCCCGAGCGGCGCAATAACATCAAGCTGCTGTTGCTGTTCGACATCGGCGGTTCGATGGACTCCCATGTGAAAACCTGCGAAGAATTGTTTTCGGCCTGCAAGACCGAGTTCAAGCATCTGGAGTACTACTACTTTCACAACTTCATCTATGAATCGGTGTGGAAGAACAACCAGCGACGCCAGGTTGAGCGCATTTCAACCCAGGACCTGCTGAACAAGTACGGAGCCGATTACAAAGTGATTTTTATCGGCGACGCGGCGATGGGGCCGTATGAAATCACCCATGCGGGGGGCAGTGTCGAACACTGGAACGAAGAGCCGGGTTACAAGTGGATGCAGCGCTTTATGGATAAGTACAAAAAGCTCATCTGGATTAACCCGTACCCCAAGGACACCTGGAACTACACGGCGTCCATCGGGATCGTGCGCGATCTGATCGAAGACCGCATGTACCCGCTGAACCTTGAGGGGCTGGAAGAAGGGATGCGGTTTTTGGCCAAGTAGTACGCGCTTACCGTGTGGGAGCGGGCTTGCTCGCGATGGCATCAACGCGACATGCCTGATGCACCGGGTTGACTGAAATCGCGAGCAACCCCGCTCCTGCAAGATTTACTGCACGAACCGCTGCATGAACCCGACCATCTGACGCTGCGCAGCCTCTTGCGTAGTCGGGCGCATAGTCACCCCCTCCCCTGGCAAGCACTGGGCCAGTCGCGCCAGTGCCAATGGCGTCAATGCCCCCAGTCGCGGGTAGCCACCGATGGTTTGACGGTCATTGAGCAGCACGATCGGCTGACCATCGGGCGGTACCTGAATCGCCCCCAACGGTATCCCTTCTGAAATCATCGGTGCGCCCTGATAGACCAGAGCCGGCCCCAGTAAACGGATACCCATTCGATCGGCACGGGTGTCCAGGGTCCAAGGGCTGTTGAAGGCATCGAACGTGCTTTGGCCGCTGAAGGCACCGATTTGTGCACCCAATACCACGTCCAGCGCGGGATTGGGGCTGAACACGGGTTGCAGCTCACGGGCCAGTTCGCGCAACGGCTGTCCATGCCCGGCATAATTCAATTCAGCGCCTGCCGCCAGCCCGCGTCCAAAACCATCCGGCCCGCCCAGTTGTTCGCGGGCCACGGTGGCGCAACTGCCCAATACTTGGGGCGCCTCAAATCCCCCAGGAGCGGCCAGATAAGCCCGGGCACCGAGCAGCGGCTGGGCAAGGGTCAGGGTCTGGCCTTTTTTCAGGGCAAAACTGCGCCAAGGCTTGAGTACCTGCCCGTCCACTGCGCCAGCAAGGTCAGCGCCCGCCAGTGCCAGGGTGCAATCGTCTTGCGCAACCAGGGTCAAGCCGCCAAGGGTGATCTCGATAACAGCCGCATCCGGCGAATTACCCAATAACCAGTTTGCCCACGCCATCGACAACCAGTCCGCTGCCCCGCCCTGGGTCACGCCCAGATGCCGCACGCCAAAGCGCCCGCGGTCTTGCAACAGGCACAATGGGGTGCTGGCCTGAATCAATAAACGGCTCATGCCAGTGCCTCCTGAGGAGTATCGTCGCCACCCAGACGAATGAATTCGGCGCGGGAAACAGGCTCGAACCGAACCGTATCGCCGGGTTGCATCAGGCTGTAGCCATCCCGTTCACGGTCGAACAGCGCGCTCGGTGTACGCCCGACAAGGTTCCAGCCGCCGGGTGATTGCGCCGGGTAAGCAGCGGTCTGGCGCTCGGCGATGCCGACGCTTCCGCTGGCCACGCGTTTTCGCGGAGTCGCCAGCCGCGGTGCGGCCAGGGCTTCTTCCACCAGCCCCATAAAGGCAAAACCTGGGGCAAACCCCAAGGCAAACACCTGATACTCATGGTCGCTGTGACGGCGAATAACCTCACTGACCGGGCAACTTGCGCGCTGGGCCAGCAACGTAAGCTCCGGGCCAACGCTCACGTCATACCACACCGGCAGAACATGGCATTGCCCAAGGTTTTGGGTCTCAGGGCGCAGGTCAGTCAGCGCCAGGGCAATCAACTCGCGGGCCTGGGTCGGGCTCAGCGCCAGGCCATCGTAATGCACCATCATAGTGGTGTAAGACGGCACCAGATCGATCAGGTACCCGGCAAAGCTGGCTCGCAGCCGCTCGCTGAGCGCCAGCATCCAGGGCATGTTGGTTTCGGCAATCTCATCGAACAAACGCAGCATCAGGCAATCGATAGCCACCACTTCGATACGCGGCTTCATGCCTGCGCCTGCTGATTCAGGGCATCGCGAATCTGCTGCACTGCAGCCACTGAACTGGCGTTATCGCCATGCACACACAGGGTATTGGCGTGCAGATGCAAGGCGCTGCCATCACTGGCAATCAGCGCCTTGCCCGCTGCGATGGTCAGGGCCTGTTGCACGATGACATCCGCCTCGTGGTGCACGGCACCCGGCAACTGTCGGGAGACCAAGCGCCCGGCACTGTCGTAAGCGCGGTCGGCAAAGGCTTCGAACCACAGGGTCACGCCGAACTCATCACCAATGGCCTGCGCAGCGCTGTTGTCACGTGTGGCCATCAGCATCAGCGGCAGGCTTGAATCGTAAGCGGCCAGGGCCTGGATCACTGCCCGCAGTTGCGCGGGATTAGCCATCATGTCGTTGTACATCGCGCCGTGAGGCTTGACGTAGCTGACCCGTGTGCCCTGGGCACGGCAAATACCGTCCAGCGCACCGATCTGATAGTGCAGCAGGTCTTGCAGCTCTTGCGCCGAGTAGGCCATCGAGCGGCGACCGAAGCCCGCCAGGTCCTGATACGCCGGATGGGCACCGATTGTCACCTCATGCGCCACGGCCAGTGCCACGGTTTTGCGCATGATGCCCGGGTCTCCCGCGTGGAAGCCGCAGGCGATGTTGGCGCAATCGATAAACGCCATGACGTCGGCATCCAGGCCCATGGTCCAGCTGCCGAAACTCTCACCCATGTCGCAATTCAATAACAGGCGGCTCACGATGATGCTCCTGTGGTCTTTTTATAGTTTAAGTGCGGGCCATTTTTCGACAGGTGCACGCCGTTCGTCCAACTAATAAAAGCCGGACTCGGGCATAAGAAAAATTTGATTGCTTAACACGCTCTGCCCCTGGAACAGGGTGAGCTTAGTAACTGCGCTCGCGACGGGCCAGGCGTTCACGCTGGCGTTTGCCGCCCAGCACGACCCAATCCACCAGCCGCAAGAACCCTTCAATGACGAAGGAGAACAACAAGGCCCCCGCCATCGCCCAGCCGATTGCCCCCGGCGACAGCAACACCTGATAGGTGTAGGCGTTCAGGGTTTCTTCGCGGATGGCCGGGTCGGCCGCATAGGCCACTTGCAGGGCGCGCATGTACCACGGGCCTTGCATGGCCTGGAACTGATCATCGAGCAGGCGCTGACGGTTCAGCAAGGTGCCCAGGCTCGTGGCATCACTGCGAAACACCGGGTCGTCGCTGGCCTGGTAATGCGCCACCAACGCTTGCAGGTCGCCCTTGAAAAACTGGTTGGCAGTGTTCTGGAAACCCGCCAGCCCGGTCTGGGCCTCGATCAGATGAGCTTCGACGCGATTGGCATAATCATTGATGAACCCTGGTACTTGCACACCCATCAACAAACCAATGGTAAACAACACCAACCGCAGGTAGCTCAAGAACATGTCCGCCCATCCTTATTCGGTTGTGCCCTGGCTGACGCATTCGCCGCGTCGCCACAGGCTCCATTGGCCCGGCTCGTAGCGCGTCCAGGTTTCGTTTTCGGTCAAAGGCTCGGTGGCGATCACAGTGACCACATCGTTGGGCGTTGTTTCGGCCTGAAAATCGACGATCACGTCGACATCTTTCAGGCGTGCCGGACCAAATGGAGCGCGGCGAGTAATTTGCGCCAGCTTGGTCGAGCAGTAGCAGAACAACCAGTCTCCGTCGCTGAGCAGGCAGTTGAACACGCCTTTGCTGCGAAACTCGGCGCAGGCCTCTACCAGCACCGGCAGGATGCTTTCGACGTCAACCGGCTCGGGGAATTTTTCGCGCACCCGATTGAGCAAGTCACAAAACGCCGCTTCGCTGTCGGTGTCGCCAATGGGGCGGTAAAAGCGGGTGCTCGGCGACAAATCGGCCAATTGGCCATTGTGCGCAAAACACCAGTTGCGCCCCCACAGCTCACGGACAAACGGATGCGTGTTCGACAGGCATACCTTGCCCACGTTGGCCTGTCGGATATGCCCGATGACCACTTCGCTCTTGATCGGGTAACGCTGAACCAGCAACGCGACTTCGGAGTCGCAACTGGCGGCCGGGTCCTGGAACAGGCGCAGCCCACGCCCCTCATAGAAGGCAATGCCCCAGCCATCACGGTGCGGGCCGGTACGCCCGCCACGCTGCATCAGGCCGGTGAAACTGAACACAATATCGGTCGGGACGTTGGCGCTCATGCCCAATAATTCACACACGCTCGCACACTCGCATTCAGGCTCGACGAAATAGGATTACAACCGCGGCTCGACCCGGGACGGGGCCGATGCACGCGAGGCGCCAGGTGGCACATAACGATCATTGCCAGCCGAGCCAAAAGGCTGGTCGTCTTCAGGATCGTGTTTAGCCGCTTGTGCCGACGGGTCGGCCTGTGCCTTGCGAGCCTTGCTGGCGCGCTCGATGGGCCAGCGGATCAACGCAAATACGGCGTACACACAAAACGCAATAATGGTGTACATCAGCAAGTCAGAGACGGCGCGCCAAACGTTGTTGCCGACTTTGAAGGCCAGGTCCAGGGCGGTGATCGCCACTGCAGGTGCAAACTGCTCCTTGACCGGGTCAATGATGGTCGGGCTAAACAGCAATACAGCCATTAACACACGCAGCGGCTCGCGCAACCAGCGCCACATGAAGCGGGTCATTCGGCACCATACGAGCAGGCAGCCCGCAGCAGCAAAGGCGTAAAGGCCCCATGCGATCAGATAGTCGTTCTCGGTCATGGTATCCATGGTCGGCAGGCAATGAGACGCTATGATAACGGCTTTTAGACAGTGCGGCTGCAACGCCGTCAGCTCCACTTCTTTTCATGCAGGTTTCAGAGAACACTCAATGACCGAATCAGCCTACGCAAATAGCGCCCCTATCGCACATAAAGTCGAGGGTTCAGACCCCTACTCGTGGTTACAAAATCGCGATAGCGATGAGGTTCTGGACTACCTGAAAGCTGAAAACAGCTATCAGGAGGAGCAACTCGCCGACCAGGCCCAATTGCGTGAGACGCTGTTTCAAGAGATCAAGGGCCGAATTCGCGAGACCGATCTGTCGCTGCCCTCGCCCTGGGGGCCGTACCTGTATTACACGCGCACCAACGCCGGTGATGAGTATGCTCGCCATTACCGCTGCCCGCGCCCGGCCGATGACAGCCAGCAGGTCGACGAAAACGCAGAACACTTGCTGCTGGACCCGAACGCCTTGGCCGCGGGCGGCTTTATTTCTCTGGGCGCCTTCAGCATCAGCCCGGATCACCAGCGCCTTGCCTATAGCCTGGACACCAGCGGCGAAGAGGTCTATCGCCTGTTTGTCAAAGAGCTGAGCACCGGCGCAGTCACCGAGCTGCCGTTTGAAGAGTGTGATGGCAGCATGACGTGGGCCAATGACAGCCAGACGCTGTTTTTTGCCGAACTGGACGACACCCATCGCCCGCACAAACTATTGCGTCATACCTTGGGCGAGACAGACGCCCACGAGGTATTTCATGAGCCGGACGGACGCTTTTTCCTGCATTGCTATCGTTCGAGTTCCGAGCGCCAGCTGATTCTGCTGCTCAACAGCAAAACCACCAGTGAAAGCTGGGTACTGGACGCCAATCAGCCGCGCCAGGCCTTTAGCTGCCTGGCGGCACGGGTTGAAGGGCACGACTACAGCGTCGATCACGGCCTGCACGAGGGGCAATGGGCGTGGTTTATCCGCACCAACCAGGACGGAATCAACTTTGCGCTGTATTACGCCTTTGGCGAGGTGCCGACACGCAATGACTGGCAGCTTCTGATCGCCCATCACGACAGCGTCATGCTGGAAGGCTTGAGCCTGAACGCCCAAGCTTTGTGCCTGAGCCTGCGCGAAGGTGGGCTGCCGATCATCGAAGTCCGCCCCAACGGCTTGCCGTCGTATCGCGTGCAATTGCCGGACGCCGCTTACAGCTTGTATGTTCAGGACAGCCTGGAATTTGATAGCGCCCACATCCGCCTGCGCTATGAGGCGCTGAATCGCCCTGCGCAAGTACGGCAACTGACGCTCAATACCGGCGAACAAGTCGTACTCAAGGAAACCCCGGTGCTGGGACCCTTCAATGCCGATGATTATGTAAGCCATCGCCTGTGGGCCACCGCTCCGGACGGCACCCAGGTGCCGATCAGCCTGGTGGTCAAGCGCGACGTAGTGGGCCAGCCTGTGCCGCTCTACCTGTATGGCTACGGCGCCTACGGCGAGAGTCTCGACCCGTGGTTTTCCCACGCCCGCCTGAGCCTGCTGGATCGCGGCGTAGCCTTTGCCATTGCCCACGTGCGCGGGGGCGGCGAACTGGGTGAGGCCTGGTACCGCGCAGGCAAGCAGGAACACAAGCACAACACGTTCAGCGACTTCATCGCCTGTGCCGAACACCTGATCGATCAGGGCCTGACCCGAAGCGAACAGTTGGTCATCAGTGGTGGCAGTGCGGGCGGCCTGCTGATTGGCGCAGTGCTCAATCAACGCCCCGAGCTGTTCAAGGCGGCGATTGCCGAAGTGCCATTTGTGGACGTGCTCAACACCATGCTCGACCCGGACTTGCCGCTGACCGTCACCGAGTATGACGAATGGGGCAACCCGCAAGAGCCTGAGGTATACGACCGGATCAAAGCCTACGCACCGTACGAAAACATCACGGCACAAGCGTATCCGGCGATGCTGGTGATTGCCGGGTACAACGACAGCCGCGTCCAGTATTGGGAAGCAGCCAAGTGGGTGGCCAAACTTCGCGCCACCAAGACTGACGACCATCTGCTACTGCTCAAGACCGAGCTGGAAGCTGGCCACGGCGGCATGAGCGGGCGCTATCAGGGTTTGCGCGACGTGGCACTGGAGTACGCATTTGTGTTCAAGGTGCTGGGGATTTAACCATCTCGTAGCAGCTGACGAGTTGCGCGAGGCTGCGTCCGGCTGCGAAGCAGTCGTAAAGTCGGCTTTCACGGTTTATCAGGCACACCGCGTGTTCCGGTTTTGCGACCGCTGCGTCGCAGTGGCGCACCATCTCGATCGTAGCCTCGCTCTACTCGTCAACTCCTACAAAAACGCGGGGCAGACGATGAAATCTGCCGCTTTGCTCGTCAGCGGCTTGTGAACGGTCAGTCTTGCAGTGCCTTACCCTTCCCGTCCTTGAGTTCAAGCCCCGGCAGCGGCTGGTCTTTGGGCGGTTGCGGCAGATCAATCGGGGGCAGCGGGATCAGGCTGCCACTCCCGGCAACCGGCTTGGGCACGGCGCGCGGGGTGATTTGCGGGTACGGGGTTGGCGTGGCAGTGCCCGGTGAACCCGGCGCGGCAGTCACGGGGGCACTCGGGACAGTCGTCAATTCCGTTGCCTGGACTGCACTTATCAAGAGCGCGCTCCCTGCAATGGCCGTTAGAATAGTGCGTTTCATCAATCACTCCGTTGCCAGACCGGCTTGTCTGCCCTCAGGCTACTCGTAACCTGCGGTTTTTGCCCCCCTCAATGAGATTTCCATGAAACGTTTTGTTTTGCTCGACACCACTCCGATCCCCGAAAACGGCGGCGCCTTGTGCCTGTTCGAGTATGGCGAAGACTTCGTGATCAAGATTCAGGGCGGCGACGGCGGCCAACTGATGAACACCCGCATGCACGGCTCCGAAGACGCGCTGGCCGAGATCCCTTGCCGCAAAGTCGCTGGCCGCCCGCAGTCGCGGGTACTGATCGGCGGTCTGGGCATGGGTTTCACTTTGGCTTCGGCACTCAAGCATTTGGGCAAGGCTGCCGAAGTGGTGGTCGCCGAACTCGTGCCAGGCGTAGTGGAGTGGAATCGCGGACCGTTGGGCGAAAAATCGGGCAACCCCCTGCAAGACCCGCGTACCGTGATCCGCATGGAAGACGTGGCCAAGGTGCTGCAAGCCGAGCCCAACGGGTTTGATGCGATCATGCTCGACGTCGACAACGGCCCCGAAGGCCTGACTCAAAAAGCCAATAGCTGGCTGTATTCGGCGGGTGGCCTGAGTGCTTGCGCCAAGGCCTTGCGCCCAAAAGGCGTCCTGGCGGTATGGTCTGCCAGTGCCGACAAACAGTTTTCGGACAAGCTGCGCAAAGCCGGTTTCAAGGCTGAAGAAGTCCAGGTGTTTGCCCACGGCAACAAGGGCACCCGACACACCATCTGGATTGCAGAAAAAATCAAAGGCTGATCAACAGCTAAACTTAACGACATAACCGTCATTTGTCTTACAAGGTGAACCCATGAGTTCGGTGAATCCACCCTCCCACACCGCCAAGCTGGACCGCATTCTGGCTGATGCCCAGCGTGACCGTGAAATGGGCTATCGCGACAAGGCCCTGAAAATGTACCCCCACGTGTGCGGCCGTTGCACCCGTGAATTTGCCGGCAAGCGCTTGAGCGAGCTGACCGTTCACCACCGCGACCACAACCACGACAATAACCCGCAAGACGGCTCCAACTGGGAGCTGCTGTGCCTGTACTGCCATGACAATGAGCACTCGCGCTACACCGACCAGCAGTACTTTGCGGAAGGCTCCACCAGCAGCCCGAAAATTGCCAAGGCCACCCACAACCCGTTCGCCGCACTGGCCGGCCTGATGAAAAAAGACGAATAGCCTTGTGCTGTAGTCGCTGCCGCAGGCTGCGAAGGGTTGCGGAGCAACCCGTTTTCTTGGAGTCCCCACAGATCCCTTCGCAGCCTGGGGCAGCGACTACAGATAGCAGCCCACCCTGTACCAATGCCGTATACTCGCGTCTTTTTTTCGCAAGGGCTCGGGCAAGTGGCAAACAAACGGTACAGCTGCATTGGTTTGTATAACCCCAAATCGCCAGAAAACGTCGGCTCGGTGATGCGTGCGGCTGGTTGCTACAGCGTTGCCTCGGTGTTTTACACCGGCAAGCGTTACGAACGTGCTCGCGACTTTGTCACCGATACCAAGAAAATCCATCAGGACATCCCGCTGATCGGCATCGACGACCTGAAAAAGATCATCCCGCTGGGCTGCATTCCGGTCGCGGTAGAAATGGTCGAGGGCGCACGTTCCTTGCCTGAATACACCCATCCGGACCGGGCGATCTATATTTTCGGCCCCGAAGACGGCTCACTGGGCAAAGACGTGCTGGAATGGTGCGAAGACGTGATTTACATCCCGACCACTGGCTGCATGAACCTCGCAGCCACGGTCAATGTGGTGCTTTACGACCGACTGGCCAAGGGCAACAACACCCGCTCCGGCCCCAAGTTCGGCTAGACCTTGCCTTTGTTCTGCTGGCTGGAGCTCCAGTCCACCAGCAGGCTGTAGGCAATGGCAAGCAAGGTCGGACCGATAAACAAGCCGATAAAGCCGAAGGCTATCAACCCGCCAAACACACCGAGCAGTACGATCACCAGCGGCAGGTTGCCGCCGCGACTGATCAGGTAAGGCTTGAGCACGTTGTCGACACCACTGATGATCACGGTGCCCCAGATACCGAGGAAGACCGCCATCCCGTACTCGCCTTTCCAGGCCAGCCAGGCTGTGGCGGGAACCCAGATCAGCGGCGGCCCCATCGGGATCAGGCTGAGCAGGAACGTTGCCAGCCCCAGCACCAGTGCGCCGGGGACGCCCGCGATCAGGAAGCCGATCAGCGCCAGCAACGCCTGGGCTGCGGCGGTACCAATCACACCATTGACCACACGCTGTACGGTGCCCGCCACCAGTTCCTGGTAGTAGTCGGCACGGTCGCCAATCAGTCGCTCAAGCAGACCATGGACGAAGCTCGCCAGCCGCGGCCCGTCACGGTAGAAAAAGAACACAAAGACAATACTCAACGTCAGCTCAAGAATGCCGCCGCCAATCTGCGCACTTCGGGCCAGGAACCAGTTGCCCACCTGCCCCAGGTAAGGTTTGACTGCCAGGAGCAGCGCAGCGCCTTGCTCGTCGATGGTGTTCCAGATGCCGACCAGGCGCTCGCCCACGATGGGAATACCGCCCAGCCAGCTCGGAGCGTCGGGCAAGCCTTCGAGCTGAACATCCTTGACGAAGGTTGTGGTATCGCGCACATGGTCTGCCAGGTTGAGCCCCAGCCACACCAGCGGCGCGGCCACCAACAACATCCAGCCCAGGGTCAGGATGCCCGCAGCCAGCGACTCGCGCCCTCCGAGCAAGCGTGTCAGCAGGCGCATCAGGGGCCAGCTGGCAAACGCCAGCACCGCGCCCCAGAACAAGGCCGACCAGAATGGCGCCATCACCCACAGGCTGGCACCGAACAACACCAGGAGCAGAATCTGCACCAGCAGGCGATCGTTATTGAGCATGTGTGTTCCACAGAAAATTCAGAAATCAAAGAAGGACGACGACTACCCAGAGTGTAGCCGTCGTTTACAAGGGTCTAGCGCAGTAACTCGATACGCAGCCCTTTGGCATCGCTGTCACCAAGCTCCATTCGGGCAGCCCGTACACCGTTGTTGATCAACGCATCGCGCCAGGCGGAAGCCTTGGCCCCGGTCAAACTGACTCGGGAAGTTGAATCAAGGTTCAATGCCCTGGAGATTAATGTCAGCCACTGTGCATCCGGCTCACCTGCAAGCTTGGGAAAGTCCAGCTCACCCGTGCTTTTCAACTGGCGCTGCAAGGTAGCCGAAGTAGGCAGCAGTTCACCCAGATCGGCGCTCGCCTGAAGTTGCTCGACATGCAGGTAGCCTTTGCGACTGCCGCGATTGATGCCGTACAGGGCAACCAGCTGGTTCTGCTGGGGAGCTGCGCGACGTAACAACAAGTAGGATTGCTGCTCATCGGAACCGACCAGTTTGGAGTTACCGAAAACCTCATTGGCCCACAGGCTGCTTTCGCCACAGTCACGGGCCTGGCACCAGAACAACAGTTCGGCGCCCTGTTCCTGCAACGCCTCACGGGCAGCGGTAAAGGCTTCAGTGGCCGAGTGCTCTGCAGGCAGCTCGTAGGTGATGGCCGTGGTCAGGCCACGGGTATTGACCTGCCCCTCAAAACGCAGGCGACCGCTGATCTTGCGGATCGAGCCCATCGGGTAAATGCGTTCGATGTCAGGCTTGACGGAATAATCGACAATTTGTGCATCCGCGAGACGCGGTACGTCAGGCAAATCCTGGCTACCGGGCACATCGCTGGCCCAGAGTAGCGGGCTCAGGCAACTCAGGCTCAAGGCCAGGATAAAACGATTGGGTATTTTCATCGGCATACTTCACCGAGAGCTAGCGTGTGGCTCAGCATCCTCACGATAGAGACCGGATGGCCTTTCGGGGTCGCAGCGGTGTAGAGATCTATCATGGTCGTCTCCCATTTCAACCCGCCAAGCCTCGACAGTTGGTAGCCGCAAGTCAAGGAACGGCGAAGAACCGATTGAAACAGTCTGCAACAAGGATCGCCCCCGCTTCGTCATTCAGGTGCAAATGATGGCCACCCGGCAACCGTTCCAGGTTGAAGGGTAGTCGATCCAGCAGCTCGGGATGGCTGGCCAGCATGCCCTGCTCGGCCACCACCAGCATCGCAGGGCAACTCACACGCCGAATAAAGGACATGGCCTGTTCGTCATTCATGCGCAATGGCGTGGGCAATGTCAGGCGGATGTCGCTACGCCAGCTGTAACCTCCGGGGACCGGCATCAAACCGCGCTGGGCCAGCAACTCTGCAGCTTCCCGGCTGACGGCGACCAGGCCTTTCATCCGCGCTTCAACGGCGCGACCGAGGGTCGGGTGCACCGACTTGCGCTTGTGCTCCAGGCCGAGTTGCGCCTGCAGGGCCTGGCCCATGCGCTCAGCCACGTCCCCTTCGGGGCCACTGCGCGCCACAATGCCATCAATCAGCGCCAGTCGGGTCACGCGCTGCGGAAACGATCCGGCGAAAACCACCGAGACAATCGCCCCCAGCGAATGCCCCAGCAGTGCAAAGCGCTCCCAGCCTAATTGCTCGGCCACACACAGCACATCAAAGGCGTAGTCCGCCAACCCATACCCTGCCCCGCGCGGGCGATGATCCGAATGGCCATGTCCGGCAAGATCCAGCGCCACGATGCGCAGGCCCGAAAGCTTTGGCGCCAGCCGGGCGAAGCTATTGGCGTTGTCCAGCCAACCGTGCAGGGCAATCACGGGCACGCCATCCTCGGGACCAAAAATGTGCGCAGCCAACTCGATATGCGGCAGGCTCAGACGAATTTCTTCAACCACAGGACTCATGCAAAGTGCTCTTCAAAGGCCGGAATGACGAAGTTCCCAGCGGGCAAAAATCTGTTTGAGCAGGCGGGCGGTGTCCTGCGGTTGCTCCAGCGGAAACATGTGCCCGCCCGGTACGCTTAGCGACTCGCCATTGGGCATGCGCGAAACGGCTTTGGCATGATGATTCATGACCACTCGACTGTCGCGCCCTCGCACCACCGTCAGCGGGACCTGCAACTGAAAGGCCCTGCCGGGACTGGTGTCAGGGACGCTGCGATAGATATCGATTTCGGTCGCCGGGTCGAAGCTCAACCGCAAGCGGTCATCAACAGGTTGCAACCCGTGCTCCAGGTAAGCCTCGAAGCAGTCCGGGTCAAAGCTGCGGAACAGTGACTTGCCCGCAAAGTAGGCTCGCGCCGTCTCACGGTCGGCAAACTCTTCGCGCCGCCCCAGAGTGCGGCCGGCCGGGGTCAGGCGATCGATCAGGCCAAAACGCTTGGCCGCACGAATCACCCACTGATCGGTGCGCGTCAGCACGGGCGAATCCAGCATGACCACACCCTTGTACAGATGCGGGCAACGGATCGCGGCATGCAGGTGCAGCATACCGCCCAGAGAATGACCCACACCCAGCACGGGTTCTACTTGTTGTTGCAGGTGGTAAATCAGTTCATCGACGAGGTTGTGCCAATTGTTGTCCACCGGGTAACGCGGGTCATGCCCGTGCTGTGACAGGTGAGTCACGCTGAAATCCGGCGCAAGGGCACTGAACAACTTGCCATACGTGGCCGAAGGGAAGCCGTTGGCATGGGCGAAAAAAATCTGCCGAGACATACAAGGCGTCCAAATGTAGGAAGTACGCCTTATTGTCTGTAGGAAAATTCTTCATATCAATGACCGTATGCGCCATGAGTGACGACAATACGGCCATTATCTGGCCGTTTGATCACCGAGCTGGCGGGTTTTCACCCAGGGGTACAACGGCGATGGTCAGGCGGGAAATGCAACTGAGTTTGCCGCTGTCGTCGCTCAGGCGGATATCCCAGACGTGGGTTGTGCGGCCCATGTGTACCGGGCGTGCGACTGCACTCACCCGACCGCTGCGCACGCCACGCAGGTGATTGGCGTTGACCTCAAGGCCCACGCAATAGAATTTCTGGGTATCGATACACATAAAACTGGCCATCGAACCCAGGGTTTCCGCCAGAACCACCGATGCGCCGCCATGCAACAGGCCAAAAGGTTGGTGGGTGCGGTGATCGACCACCATGCTTGCAGTGATGGAGTCGTCATCGAAGGCATCGAAGGTGATGTCCAGCACGTCGCAAATGGTGTTTTTGCGCAATTCATTAAGGCGCGCCAGGTCAGGCGGAGTCGTCCACGAAATCATGCAGTCATTCCTTGGTCAGTGAGTAGGGGCGGCGGCGTGATTGACGCTCAACACAGCCACCAAAATGCCATTCATCCGCCCCAACTATCTTTCACTACGACCAAAATGTGCAACCGCTGCAATGATCAGGGGTGATGAACACCGATCAAGGTCATGCTGCCAGCCAGCGGCCATTCACCCTCAAGCTCCACCAGGCTGGCCGTCTGCATCGGCTGGGGCTGACGCAAATGGCCATGCAGCAACAGGCTGATCAAGTCGCCCACAAATGGCTGATGACTGACCAGCAGTACATTGCCACTGTCCGGCAGCTTGCTGACCGCAAACTTGGGCTCACTTTCGGGTGTCAGCCACGGCACGGTGATGAGGTCGCTGGTAAAACCAAGGGCCTTGCGCACCAACTCAGCGGTTTGCTGCGCCCGCACATAAGGGCTGACCAGAATGCTGTCCAGTGGCTGGCCAATCAGCAAGGCTGCACTGTGCAGCACCTGTTCACGACCATGGGCCGTGAGTTCGCGTTCGGCATCGCGCCGGGCGTGAGGCTCGGCTTCGCCGTGACGCAAGATCCAGATCTTCATGGTTTGGTCTCTTCGCCCTTGGCGGCCTGCGCGTAAGGTGCTTCACCTTCCGGGGCACGAGGGGCTGGCCAATCAGCAAAAGGCCAAGGTTTTTGCTCGGTGTGAAAGCTGCCGAACCGACCAATCTGTGCCAGATAAAGGCTCAGGCTGTCGCCAAAATTCATCAGGCCACCGTTGGGTGCTCCGTAGATCAGACGGTAAATCAGCTGCACCAGCACCAGCCCGCCAAGCACCAGTTGCGCGACTTGCCAGACCAGCAAAAAAACCAGCATCCAGAGCACGCGCAAAACGAGTGACTCGTATTTGGGTGCGTTTTTAGTGTCGTTCATGTGCTGCTCCCTTGGTGCTTAGTTGAAACCGCTGGTGGAGATAAAATCGACATCCGTCTTGGGTTCGCCGCGCATCAACTGCCCGATGACCTGATCCAGGGTGTAACCCTCGAACAGAATCGCGTGCAGGCCAGCAACCAAGGGCATGTAGACGTTCAGTTCCTGTGCCTTGACCTTGAGCACCTTGAGGGTATTCACCCCTTCGGCCACTTCGCCCAGTCGAGTGACGGCATCTTCCAGGCTGAGGCCCTGACCCAGGGCAAACCCGACCTGATAATTGCGGCTCTTGGGGGATGAGCAGGTGACGATCAAATCGCCTACACCCGCCAAGCCGAGGAAAGTCATGGGGTTTGCACCCTGGCTAACGGCAAATCGGGTCATTTCGGCCAAGGCACGGGTAATCAGCATGCTCTTGGTGTTCTCCCCCATACCCAGCGCCACGGCCATGCCCGCGATGATTGCGTAAACGTTTTTCAACGCCCCGCCCAACTCCACCCCAAAACGGTCGGCACTGGCATAGACGCGAAATGTTCGGCCATGCAATGCCGCCTGCACGCGGTTGCAGAGGTCTTCATCGGCACTGGCGACCACGGTGGCCGTCAACGCATGCTCGGCAACTTCACGGGCAAGGTTGGGCCCGGACAGAACGCCGATACGTGCCTGCGGGGCGATTTCTTCAAGGATCTCGCTCATCAGTTTGAAACTGTGCGCTTCAATGCCCTTGGTCAGGCTGACCAGCATTTTTCCGCTCAAACGCTCTGCGTGTTCGGCCAGCACACTGCGTAAGGCGCTGGACGGCAAGGCCACAAAACACAGCTCGCAGGCATCGAGCGTCGCCTTGAGATCAGTAACCGGCTCCACCCCGGGATGGATCTTGATGCCCTTGAGGTAACGCGGGTTTTCGCGATTCAGGCGAATGGCCTCGGCCTGCTCCGGATCGCGCATCCACTGGTACACACGATGACCGTTTTCTGCCAGCAAGTTGCCCACGGCGGTGCCAAAGCTTCCGCCTCCCAAGACCGCAATAGCGTGCTGTTCAGTCATATGCAATCCCGTTTTCCATCTAGCGTGGCAATGGCGGCATTATACGGAGCACATGCCCCGCGACCAGCCCCATAGCATATAGATGGCTTTGACTGAAAAAGTGCAAGACCTCGGTTAACATGCCGCTCAGGTACTCACCTTCAAGAGGCAGCTTTGCTGCACTTCAACATGAACGACTGCAGGTCAAGGACGACAACGTATATGGGAGAGGTATTTGCTGGCTGCAAGGTGACTGTCGGAGACACCCTGCCATGATGGCTCGCAGTCGGTGGGATATTCACACCCGCACGCAGATGATGAGCCTGGGCCCGGCGTTGTTATTGACCTTGTTGTTGATCAGTTTTTTTACGTTCGTACGAATCCAGGATTTGCGCCAGGAGCTCAAGCACACAGGCCAGTTGATCGCCAACCAATTGGCGCCTGCCACCGAGTACGGGCTCATGACGGGGAACACCCACGTTCTGGAAACCCTGATCAACGCTTCGTTGAACATCCCCCACGTACAGTTTGTGCAGGTACAGAACCGTACAAACGAGGTGCTGGCACAGGCAGAACACTCCCCGCCCGGCGCTGATCAAGGCTCGCAGGTTGAAGTGTTCCAGGCGTCAGTGCGATTGCAGAAGAGCCCTTCGGGCGAGTATTTCTTGCTCAGTCATAATCAGACACCAGCACCGGTAGAAGACTATCTGGGCCGGGTACTGGTTGGCATGTCCGGCGAGGCGTTCAGCACCCGTCAACAAGAAATCCTGCTCAAGGCCGTGATCCTTGCCTTGTTTGCCCTGGGCTTCACCTACCTGTTGGCCAGGCGCCTGGCGTCCAACCTGTCCAAGCCCATCAGTGACATGAGCAAAGCGGTCAAGGCCATCCAGCAGGGCGACTACTCCACGCCCTTGCCAGTCGTCGACGATGGCGAACTGGGCAGTCTGGCCCAGCACATCAACAATCTGGCCGATGGGCTTGAGCAAGCCAGCCGAGAGCAACATGCCGCCATTGCTCAGCTGATTCAGACCCGCGAAGAAGCCGAACGGGCCAACCGGGCCAAAACCGACTTTTTGGCCATGATGAGCCACGAGCTTCGCACGCCGATGAATGGCGTACTGGGAATGCTGCAACTGCTGGAAACCACGCAGATGACAGAGGAACAGGCTGAATATGCCGCCCTGGCGTCTGAGTCCACCGAGCACTTGCTCAAGGTCATCAACGACATCCTCGACTTCTCACGAATCGAACGGTCAGCGCTTGAACTGGAGCGCATCCCCTTCAACCTCGCAGAACTGGTCAGCAATTGCGCTCAGGCTTTCCAGCACAGCGCCGCACAGCGCGGCCTGCACTTGCAGCTGACCCTCTCAGAAGGCTTGCAGGATTTGCACGTACTGGGGGATCCGACGCGGATCAGGCAAATCCTGGTCAACCTCATCGGCAATGCGCTGAAATTTACCGAACACGGGCAGATCAGTATCGAACCGCTTTGGCAGCGGCTGGACCACGAATTGATCTGGTTTACCTGTGTCGTACGCGACAGCGGTATTGGCATCAACAGCGAAAAACTGGACTCCATGTTCACCGCTTTCCAGCAGGCCGACAGCTCGATTTCGCGGCGCTATGGCGGCACAGGGCTGGGCCTGCCCATCGCCCGAACGTTGGCTGAACGCATGGGTGGCACGCTGCACGCCACCAGTGAAGAGACCCGCGGTTCCGTGTTCACCCTGGAAATCCCGCTGGAACTGCACCAGCCCGTAGAGCTCAGCCAAAGGCCTGAACTTGAGCCGGAAGCGACGTGTGCGCCCGGGCGTAAAATCTTGCTGGTGGAAGATAACCAGGTCAATCAGACCGTCATTGAAGCCATGCTGAGCAGCCTGGGATACGAAGTGAGCATGGTCAGTGATGGCGCTCAGGCCATTCATTTCGCCAACACCGAGCGCTTTGCCGCGATCCTGATGGACTGTCGCCTGCCGATCATCAATGGCTACGAAGCTACCCGGCAAATCCGCCAACTGCCCGGGTGCATGACCCTGCCCATCATTGCCCTGACCGCCAATGCCTTGCAGGGTGATCGGGAAACCTGCCTGCAAGCCGGAATGAACGATTACCTTGCCAAGCCGTTCAAACGAGCTGATCTGGAGCAAATTCTGCTGCGCTGGGTCCAGTAACTTATGGCTAAAAGGCCACCTGCGACTGGCGTTAAACACAAAAGTGCGGCAGTCTTAGGCACCCGAATGGGCCACTGAACCGGCCCGATTTAAATTTTCAGTGCACAAGTGTACATTCTTGCCCTTTGCGCTGTGACTTTCACTACAACGCAATAGTCTATGTGTAGGCTGGCGAACTGGAACTCGTATGTTTCAGTTGGTCGGGAAGATTTGCCCCACCCTGCCGCATGGGATTATTGAGGAGCTCGCATGACCAAACAAAACGCCTTTACTCGGGAAGATTTGCTGCGCTGTAGCCGCGGCGAACTATTCGGCCCAGGTAACGCGCAACTGCCCGCCCCTAACATGCTGATGGTGGATCGCATCACCCATATCAGCGAAGAGGGTGGCAAGTACGGCAAAGGTGAATTGGTCGCCGAGCTGGATATCACCCCGGACCTGTGGTTTTTCGCCTGCCATTTCGAAGGCGATCCGGTGATGCCAGGTTGCCTGGGCCTCGACGCCATGTGGCAGTTGGTCGGCTTCTATCTGGGCTGGCAAGGTCTGCCGGGCCGCGGTCGTGCCCTGGGTTCGGGCGAAGTGAAGTTCTTCGGCCAGGTCTTGCCGACCGCCAAGAAAGTCACCTATAACATTCAAATCAAGCGCGTCCTCAAGGGCAAGCTGAACCTGGCCATTGCCGATGGTTCGGTCACTGTCGACGGTCGCGAGATTTATACTGCCGAAGGCCTTCGGGTCGGCGTATTTACTTCCACTGACAACTTTTAAGGGTTATCCGCATGCGCCGCGTCGTTATCACTGGTCTGGGCATCGTTTCGTGCCTGGGCAATGACAAAGAGACCGTCTCCGCTAACCTGCGTGCAAGTCGCCCTGGCATCCGATTCAACCCGGAATATGCCGAAATGGGTCTGCGTAGCCAGGTTTCCGGCTCCATTGACCTGCCTCTCGAAGAGCTGATCGATCGCAAGATCTATCGCTTCGTCGGCCACGCAGCGGCTTACGCCTACCTGGCCATGAAAGACGCCATCACTGATTCGGGCCTGACCGAGGAGCAAGTCTCCAACCCGCGTACCGGCCTTATCGCCGGCTCGGGTGGCGCGTCGACCCTGAACCAGATGGAGGCGCTGGACATCCTGCGCGAAAAAGGCGTCAAGCGCGTTGGCCCGTACCGCGTTACGCGGACCATGGGCAGCACCGTTTCTGCCTGCCTGGCCACTCCCTTCAAGATCAAGGGCGTGAACTACTCGATCTCCTCTGCCTGCGCCACCAGTGCTCATTGCATCGGTACTGCAGTTGAGCAGATCCAGCTGGGCAAGCAGGACATCGTTTTCGCGGGCGGGGGCGAAGAAGAACACTGGAGCCAATCGTTCCTGTTCGACGCCATGGGCGCGCTGTCCACTCAGTACAACGACACGCCTGAAAAAGCGTCCCGTGCCTACGACAAAAACCGTGATGGCTTCGTCATCGCCGGTGGTGGTGGCATGGTTGTTGTTGAAGAACTGGAACACGCCCTGGCGCGTGGTGCCAAGATCTACGCCGAAATCGTCGGCTACGGCGCGACATCCGACGGCTACGACATGGTTGCCCCAAGCGGCGAAGGTGCCATCCGCTGCATGCAGATGGCCATGTCTACCGTTGACGGCCCGATCGACTACCTCAACACCCACGGCACCTCTACTCCGGTAGGCGACGTCAAGGAAATGGAAGGTGTTCGCGCGGTATTCGGCGACAAGGCTCCGGCCA
The DNA here is from genome assembly GCF_963970465.1 of Pseudomonas sp. RL_5y_Pfl2_69. Lineage (NCBI taxonomy): Bacteria > Pseudomonadati > Pseudomonadota > Gammaproteobacteria > Pseudomonadales > Pseudomonadaceae > Pseudomonas > Pseudomonas sp. RL_5y_Pfl2_69. The sequence continues at coordinate 187,146 of NZ_CAXAOU010000012.1, forward strand.
TCAGCTCGACCAAAAGCCTGTCGGGTCACTCACTGGGCGCCGCAGGCGTTCACGAAGCGATCTACTGCTTGCTGATGATGGAAGGCAACTTCATCGCCGGCTCTGCAAACATCGAGGAACTGGACCCGACTGTCGCTGACATGCCGATCCTCACCAAGACCCGCGAGAACGTCACGTTGAACAATGTGATGAGCAACAGCTTCGGCTTCGGTGGCACAAACGCCACTCTGGTACTGAAGCGCTGGGCTGGCAAATAAGCCCTCCCCTCGCGAAATAAAAATGCCCCGGCTGGTTTTCCAGTCCGGGGCATTTTTTTGCATGATGGAACGCATGGCTCCCGGGATGCTCTATAAAGATCAGGACCGTTATCTCTGCCACTACGAGGTTTGCCATGACTGTTACCGTTAATACCGTATCCCACGAGGGTTTTCGTCACAGCATCAAAATCGACGATCACGAAGTCTTCACCGATTTGCCCACGTCCCTGGGCGGCGACGGTTCTGCTCCCTCTCCCCATGATTACTTCGATGCCGCCCTCGGTGCGTGCAAGGCGCTGACACTCAAGCTCTATGCGCAAAAAAAGGAAATCCCGCTGACCGGGGTCACGGTCGAAGTCAAACACGACGCCAGCGAAGAACAGAAAGGGAAATACGCCCTGCACGTCAAACTGACGCTAAAAGGCGTGCTGACCGATGCCCAGCGCGATGAGTTGCACAACGTGGCCGACAAGTGCCCGGTGCATAAATTGATGACTACCGCCGAGGTCACCATCGAGACCCATCTATCTGAAGGTGCTTTCAGCCAGTAACGCACAGGTTCTACCTGCAGGCCCGGGAAGCGTTGGGTTATGCTCAACGCTTCTCCCCCGCTGGCACCTTCAAATGCACACATTGACCATAATTCGGCCACGGGCCGAAGATGTCGAAGGCCAACCGATCTTGCGCCCCCTGCCCTCGGCCAAGTGCCGCAGCGTCGGGCCTTTTGTTTTCTTCGACCACATGCTGCCTACCCACTATCCACCCGGCCACGGGATGAATATCCGACAGCATCCGCACATCGGCCTGTCCACTTTGACCTATCTGTTTGAAGGCCAACTGCAGCATAAGGACAGCCTGGGCTCCGACCAGCAGGTTGGCCCCGGCGAAGTCAGCTGGATGACTGCGGGCGCGGCCATTGCTCACGTTGAACGCACTCCCGCCTCAATACTGGCGCAAGGCTCAAGCCTGCATGGGCTGCAAGTGTGGCTGGCTTCTCCCAAGGAACACGAACAAGGCGCAAGCCACTACAGCCATCATGATGCCAATAGCTTGCCCGTCAGTGAGACCCTGGGAGTAATGATTCGCCTGATTGCAGGCACCGGGTTTTGCTTGAGCTCGCCGGTGCCGGTGCTCTCACCGACCCTGTACGCCGAAGTGCAGATGCAAACGGCCTCGACGCTGCTTGTTCCGGCGGAATACCCGGAGCGTGCGCTGTATGTGCTGGAAGGTGAAGTGCAGCTGGAGGGCCAGACCATCGAGCCACGCTGCCTGGTGCTACTGCCTGCCGGAGAGGCCATGACCCTGTGCGCCATGAGTGACAGCCATATGGTGTTGATCGGCGGAGCCGCCCTCGATGGTCCGCGCCGCATGAACTGGAACTTCGTCGCCAGCGATCCAGTCCTGATCGAACAGGCTAGAACCCGCTGGGCCACAGGGCATTGGCCGACAGTACCCGGTGAAACCGGTCGCATCGAACTGCCTTGAAGCCCGGCCCGCAGAGGCCTTACAAAACCATTGCCGCCACCCAGCCAAAGGCCAGTAGCGGCAAATTGTAATGCAGGAAAGTGGGCACTACGGTGTCCCAGATATGGTGATGCTGGCCGTCAATATTCAGGCCGGAAGTGGGCCCAAGGGTGGAGTCCGATGCCGGAGAACCCGCATCGCCCAAGGCGCCCGCTGTGCCGACGATGCAAACAATGGCCATTGGACTGAAACCCAGCTGAACGCACAGCGGCACAAAAATAGCCGCCAGGATCGGCACAGTGGAAAATGACGAACCGATACCCATTGTGACCAGCAATCCAACCAGCAACATCAGCAGAGCACCCACGCCCTTGCTGTTATTGATCCAGCCGGCAGAAGCTTCAACCAGTGATTTGACCTCGCCGGTGGCTTTCAGGACTTCGGCAAAACCCGAGGCTGCGATCATGATGAAGCCAATCATGGCCATCATCTTCATGCCTTCGGTAAACAAATCATCCGTCTCGCGCCAACGCACGATCCCCGAAGCCGAAAAAATCAGAAAACCAGCCAGTGCGCCAATAATCATGGAGCCCAGCCACAGCTGAATGATAAACGCCGCCGCAATGGCCGCACCTGCCACCAGCAAGGTGCGCGGGTTATAGCTGACGGCAACCTGTTCAACCTGTTCGATTTTGGCCAAGTCATATTCGCGTTTTTTGCGGTAACTGATGAAAACCGCCACCAACAACCCAAACAACATCCCTAAAGCCGGGATTGCCATCGCATGGGTGACATTGACCCCGCTGATATCAACGCCACTTTTGCTGACGTTGGCGAGCAAAATCTGATTGAGAAAGATATTGCCAAACCCCACCGGCAAGAACATGTACGGCGTGATCAAGCCAAAGGTCATGACACAGGCAATCAATCGGCGGTCAATGTTCAGCTTGGTCAGTACATACAACAGGGGCGGAACCAGCAAAGGAATGAACGCGATATGGATCGGTAGAATATTCTGGGAAGAAACAGCCACTACCAGCAGCAAGCCAATCAACAGCCATTTGACACGATTGCCACCGGCCGCATGCTGCCTGTTGACCATCATCAGCGCTTTGTCTGCCAGGGCATGGGCCATGCCCGACTTGGCTATCGCCACTGCAAAAGCACCCAGCATGGCATAGGACAACGCCACCTGAGCACCACCGCCCAACCCGCCATTGAAAGCATTGAGTGTTGCCTCGATACCCAGCCCACCTACGAGACCGCCAACAACGGCACCCACAATCAGTGCGATGACCACGTGCACACGGGACAAACTGAGCACCAGCATGATGCCGACCGCGGCAATTACTGCATTCATTATTACAACCTCATAGCGCGCACCACGATAAAACACCGTAAAGCGGAAAATTTCGGGCAAAAGACGACTGTTCCAATCGCCGGATCTGGAAGGGTGGACCTTTTTGGGGGCGCACACTTTGCAGCACCTCCAGCGCCTTGTCAAAGCGCAGGCCAAAGGCATCCGGCCAATCCATCCCGACAGGCCTTAACCCTAGTATTTAAAGGGCTAAATCGCTGTTTTCAAGACCGGGTAAAACGCTAATAAGTCAGGTTTTTGCGTAAAGAAAAACATCCCGCGGCCGCTAACAGTGAAAGCCTCTTTTTAGGATGCATCCATGTCGCTCAGACAGCTTTCCATCCAATGGAAAATCACCCTCCTCGCCGGACTCAGCCTGATCGGCGTAGTCACCCTGCTGGTGGGACTTTCTCTCTATCGCATGGATCACACTGCCGATCTGGTAGAGGCCTCAAGTTCACGAATGCTGAACGAGTCTGCGCAAGCCCGTATCGAGGCTCAAGGTGAAGCCCAGGCACTGGCAATCAGTCGCCAGTTTATGGATGCCTACCAGTACGGAAATGGATTCGCCCGACAAGTCCTTTTCTTGCGCGAGCAATCTGAAAAGCGCTTTCTGGACGCCTTTGACTTGCGTGAAGACCTGACGCGCCAGGTTAAAGCGGCCCTGCAGGCCAATCCGGACTTGCTGGGGCTGTCGCTGGTATTTGAAGCCAACGCGCTGGATGGCAAGGACTCACTGTTCGACCATCAAAAAGAACTGGGCAGCAATGACAAAGGACGCTTTGCCCTTTACTGGTCGCAGCCGACACCGGGCAAGCTGAGCTCGATGGCGCTGCCCGAATCAGACATGGTCGATACCAGCACCGGGCCCAGCGGCCAGGCCAACAACACATGGTTCACCTGCCCTCGCACTACGCGCAAACCGTGCATCATCGAACCCTACTTCTATGAGATCGACGGGCAAAACGTACTACTGACCAGCATCGTTTTCCCCCTGATTGTTGACGGAAAAGTCATTGCGTCACTGTCGGTTGATATCAATCTCAACAGCTTGCAGGCCATTAGCCTGCAAGCCAGCCAAAAACTGTACGACGGCGAAACCCGCGTTGGCATTATCAGCTCGGCCGGGATACTCGCCGGCTTCAGTGCAGATGCCAGCAAACTTGCTCAGCGTCTCGATCAGGTAGACACCAGTGATGGCGCTGAATTGATCCGCATGATGGCCAAAGGTGATCAGGTACAAAGCATTCGCAGCGAGCAACGCCTGAAAGTCCTGACTCCCTTCCTGCCGATCCCGGGCAGCAAATCCTGGGGCGTATTGCTCGACGTGCCTGAAGCTGTCCTGGTCGGACCGGCACAGGCTCTGCAAGCAGAACTGGACGAGCGCAACAGGGCCGGAGCCTTGACCGAGCTGGCGTGGGGGTCTCTGGCAGCCATCATCGGGCTTCTGCTGGTGTGGTTGCTGGCTCGTAGCGTCACACGTCCGATTCTTGGCGTGGCCAACATGCTTGAAGACATTGCGAGCGGCGAAGGCGACCTGACCCGTCGCCTGGCATACGACAAAAAAGACGAACTTGGACAGCTCGCCAGCTGGTTCAACCGCTTCCTCGACAAACTGCAACCGACCATTGCCGAAGTCAAACGCTCGGTACAGGACGCGCGCAGCACCGCCGATCAGTCGGCGGCCATTGCCACCCAGACCAGCGCTGGTATGGAGCAGCAGTACCGTCAGGTCGACCAGGCGGCCACGGCCTCCCATGAAATGAGCGCAACGGCGCAGGATGTCGCACGCAGCGCGGCACAGGCGGCTCAGGCCGCTCGTGATGCCGATCAGGCGACCAGACAAGGGCTGACGATCATTGACCGCACCACGACCAGCATCGACCATCTGGCTGCAGATATGAGCGTGGCCATGACGCAAGTTGAAGGGCTGGCTGCCAATAGTGAAAAAATCGGTTCAGTACTGGAGGTCATTCGCGCCATTGCCGAACAGACCAACCTCCTCGCCTTGAATGCTGCCATTGAAGCGGCGCGGGCAGGCGAAGCCGGGCGCGGATTTGCCGTGGTGGCCGACGAGGTCCGCAACCTGGCACGCCGGACTCAGGAATCCGTTGAGGAAACCCGGCAGGTCATCGAACAACTGCAAGCCGGGACTCAGGAAGTAGTGAGCTCCATGAATAACAGCCATCGCCAGGCTCAAGGCAGTGTGGAGCAGGTAGGACAGGCGGTGACGGCCTTGCAGCAAATCGGTGATGCCGTCACCGTGATTACCGACATGAACTTGCAGATTGCCAGCGCGGCTGAAGAACAGAGTGCCGTTGCAGAGGAAATCAACAACAACGTTTCCACTATTCGGGATGTAACAGAGTCTTTGTCTGAACAGGCCAATGAGTCGGCCCGAGTCAGTCAGGCGCTGAACTCACTGGCCAACCAGCAGCAAAAATTGATGGATCAATTTCGCGTCTGATCCGTCGTGCGATGACGGTGTTAAGCCGTCGTCGCCTTTTTCGTTCGCCCTGGGAGCATGATTCTAACCATCAGGCCGCCCATCTCAGCTGTCTCAAGCTGCATAGCTCCCCCCCACGCTTCAACGATGTCCCGAACGATTCCAAGGCCCAGACCGTGACCACTGGCTTGCTCGTCAAGCCGCGTACCGCGACTGAACACCTGATCACGTTCGGCCTCAGGAATGCCTGGGCCATCATCCTGGACTTCAATCACAAACCCGTCCACGGTCTGGCCAATACTCAGTTCGACTTGGGCGTCCGCCCATTTGCAGGCGTTATCCAATAGATTACCGAGCAATTCGAGCATGTCTTCCCGATCCCAAGGCAAATGCAGCCCCGGCGCAACCTTGTGCGTCAATTGCAGATGCTCGCCGTGAATCATGCCAAGGGTCGACAGGAGGCCTGGCAACTCCGTATCAGCATCAAATTGCGCACCCGGCAAGGCATCGCCCGCAAGACGCGCACGGTTGAGCTCGCGGCTCATGCGCTGCTGTATCTGGTCCAACTGCTCTCGCAATGTAGTTTGTATCTGCGGATAAGCTGCAAGCCGCGGATCGTTGGCCAGGCTGATCAATACCGCCAATGGGGTTTTAAGTGCATGGCCCAGGTTGCCCAACGCATTGCGCGAGCGCTTGAGGTTGTCTTCGGTATGAGCCAGCAAGTGGTTTATTTGCGTGACCAGGGGTTCAAGCTCAAGGGGGACCTGCGAATCAAGCTGCGAGCGCTGACCTGACTGCAACTGAGCGATTTGTTTACGTGCAGTTTCCAATGGCCGCAGAGCGCGGCGAACGGTAATACGCTGCAACAGCAAAATAACAATCAGGGCCATGACGCCCACCCCCAGACCGATCCGCTGAACCTGCCTGAAACTTTCACGTATGGGTGTGTAGTCCTGGGCAACGCTGATGGAGACCGCCTGGCCAAGGCGCTGGTAATCACTGCGCATGACCAGCAGCATCTGCCCCTCTGGACCGGGCTGTAACTCACTGCTCAGCCCAGGCTCACTGGGACGTGGTAGTTGAGCGTCCCAAAGCGAACGCGAGCGCCAGTGAGTATCACCGAACTCGATACTGAAATAGTGTCCAGAAAATGGCCGCTGATAAGCAGATGACAACCGTCGTTCATCCAACTGCAAACCTTGGGGGCCACGGCTCAAAGCTATCAGCAGGTTCTCACTGTCGTTTTTCAGGCCTGACTCCAGATAACGCTGGAGGCCACTTTCAAATAGCCAGAGACTGACTTGGCCTACGACCAGACCTGCAACCAGCAGAACGCTGACCAACCCCAGGCTCAAACGCCTCTGGATCGACTTCACTGGCCGACAGCGCCGAAAATATAGCCCTGACCACGACGGGTTTCGACCACTTCACGCCCGAGCTTGCGACGTAAATGGTTCACGTGGACCTCTAAAACATTGGAATCACGTTCAGTCTCACCGTCGTAGAGATGCTCGGCCAAGTGGCTTTTAGAGAGGATCTGTTGCGGATGCAACATGAAATACCGCAGAAGACGGAACTCGGCAGCGGTCAATTGCACCTCGGCCCCATCTTTGAGTACGCATTGACGTGCCTCATCCAACTGCAGCCCTGCGGATTTCAATAACGGCTGATTCGGTTGACCGTGAGAGCGGCGCAAGAGTGCCTGCACCCGCAGTTGCAGCTCTTCAGGATGAAAAGGTTTGGTTACATAATCATCGGCACCGGCTTTAAGGCCATCAATGCGCTCGGACCATGAGCTGCGTGCCGTCAAAATCAGAACAGGCGTGGCCAACCCTTGTGTGCGCCACTGCTTGAGCACATCAATACCGGACATCCCCGGCAAACCCAGATCAAGAATAATCAGGTCATAGGGTTCACTCTGCCCTTGATAAAGAGCATCGCGCCCATCGGCCAGCCAATCAACTGCATAGCCAAGGCGAGTTAACCCGGCCATCAGTTCGTCAGCCAATGGAACGTGATCTTCTACCAGCAGCAACCGCATTAATCATCTACCTCGTCTTTGAGCAATTGACCATTACTGGCGTTCAGTTTGATCTCGCGCACAACGCCACTGGTCGTAAGTAACTCGACCTCGTAAACATAAACGTCGTCATCCTCCTCCAGCTCTACCTCCAGCAATTTTGCACCCGGGTGGCGCTCAAGGGCTTTTTGAAGCAGTAGCTCTAGCGGCTGGATCAGGCCTTGCTCACGTAAACGCAGCGCCTCGTCCTGCCCCAGGTCCCGCGCAATGGCCAAAGAACAGAACGCAGAGAACACCAACACGATAAATCCGCCAACTCGTAGGTTCACTGTCATCACTCGCCTCTGCGGCCTCCGTTCAATGTCATTTGTGCGATATCAAAAACATGGAGCATAAATGTATTGGCTTAATTGAAGCTGAATCAACTGCCCCACCCCCCGGATTGCGGGAGGTATGCACCTGCGCTGGGCGTTAACTGCTAAACTGCCGCCCTGTATTCATCGCTCAGGCGATAGTCACCTTTCAAGAGCTATAAATATTGTGGAAATTTTCAAAGAGTTTACCTTCGAATCTGCGCATCGCTTGCCTTACGTGCCTGAAGGCCACAAATGCGGCCGCTTGCATGGTCACTCATTCAAGGTGGCAATCCATTTAAGCGGTGATATCGATCCGGCCACCGGCTGGATTCGCGATTTCTCAGAGATCAAAGCGATTTTCAAACCACTTTATGAGCTGCTTGATCACAACTACCTGAACGATATTCCGGGTCTGGAAAATCCAACCAGCGAAGTGCTGGCAAAGTGGATCTGGCAACAGCTCAAGCCTTTGCTACCAGAATTATCTGCGATACGAATTCATGAAACCTGCACCAGTGGTTGCATCTACTACGGTGATTGAATAAATCGCTCCAAAAAACCACCTCTCAAGGTGGTTTTTTTTGCTTTGACGAAAGGTAAAACCGTACTGATCACTGCTTAAAACTTACCGAAACTTTTCTCGGCCCAAAAACAAACCCCCTGTCTGCGTTAGCAGACAGGGGGTTTGGAATTTAATCTTGACGATGACCTACTCTCACATGGGGAAACCCCACACTACCATCGGCGATGCATCGTTTC
>NZ_CAXAOU010000013.1:0-187802 GCF_963970465.1 Pseudomonas sp. RL_5y_Pfl2_69
CCCGAACTCAGAAGTGAAACGATGCATCGCCGATGGTAGTGTGGGGTTTCCCCATGTGAGAGTAGGTCATCGTCAAGATTAAATTCCAAAATCCCTGTCTGCTCGCGCAGACGGGGATTTTGTTTTTATAGAAGTACCAAGTTTTCGCAGAGACGTTTTCATGACGGATCTGACACAGAATTTCTTGACGACCATAGAGCATTGGAACCACCTGATCCCATCCCGAACTCAGAAGTGAAACGATGCATCGCCGATGGTAGTGTGGGGTTTCCCCATGTGAGAGTAGGTCATCGTCAAGATTGAATTCCGAAACCCCTGTCTGCTAACGCAGACAGGGGTTTTGTTTTTGCGCAATATAAATCCCCAGCCCCTTCTGTTCTCAAGCCCTTCCTGTATCCCTTTTTAAAGCCACGGCTGCGCTTTCGTCGGATTAAACACATAGCTACCAAAAGTGGCTAAGTATTCCGCAATTGGTGCCGACAGCCTGTTGAGCAATGCGTACGAGCAGATCTGCCTAGAGGCTGTCTGCGCTGTTACACACAACGGTGCCCACGTACGCATCCAACCTTTTGGCATAAGAAGTCCCATGCTATGAATCTAAAGTTCAGCCATAAAATCCTTCTGGCCGCTTCAGGGGTCGTGGTTCTGGCGTTTGCATTATTCACTTTGTATAACGACTACCTGCAGCGCGACACCATCAAGCAAAACATCGAGTCTTCGGTGCAGCAAGCTGGCAACCTGACAGCCAGCAGTGTTCAGAATTGGCTCAGTGGCCGCATCCTGGTGCTGGAGAGCCTCGCACAAAGCATTGCGCATCAAGGCAGCCAGGCTGATCTGCCTGGCCTGGTCGATCAGCCAGCGTTTACCTCCAACTTCCAGTTCACCTACGTCGGGCAAGCCAACGGAGTTTTTACCCAGCGCCCCGATGCCACAATGCCCGAAGGTTATGACCCCCGTGAGCGCCCTTGGTACAAGCAAGCTGTAAGCGCTGGTCAGACCATGCTGACACCGCCCTACATGGCAGCTGTCGGGGGCTTGATTGTGACCATCGCCATGCCGGTTAAAAAAGGCGGTGAGCTGCTCGGTGTGGTCGGCGGTGATCTGAGCCTCGATAGCCTGGTCAAAATCATTAACTCAGTTGATTCAGGTGGTCTGGGTTATGCGTTTTTGGTGAGCAGCGATGGCCAGATCATCGTCAGTCCGGATAAAAATCAGGTGATGAAAAACCTGAAGGATATCTACCCGTCCAGTGCTCTACGCATTGAAAAAGGTGTTCAGGAAGTCAGGCTCGACGGCCAGGAGCGGATTATTTCCTTTACCCCGGTGACAGGCTTGCCGTCCGCAGATTGGTTTATCGGTCAATCCATCGACAAAGAAAAGGCTTACGCGCCGCTGTCTAAATTCCGCACATCGGCAGTGATTGCGATGTTTATTGCCGTGGCCGCGATTGCACTGCTGCTGAGCTTGTTGATCCAGGTATTGATGCGTCCGCTCACTACGATGGGGCGTGCGATGCAAGATATCGCGCAAGGCGAAGGCGACCTGACTCGGCGCTTGGTCATTGAGAACAAGGATGAATTCGGGGAGTTGGCCAGCTCGTTCAACCAGTTCGTTGAGCGTATTCACGCGTCAATCAGCGAAGTGTCCTCTGCTACCCGCCATGTGCATGATTTGTCTCACCGCGTCATGGCATCGTCCAACGCATCCATTGTCGGCTCGGACGAGCAGAGTGCGCGAACCAACAGCGTGGCCGCCGCCATCAACGAGTTGGGCGCTGCCACCCAGGAAATCGCCCGCAATGCTGCCGACGCGTCACAGCATGCCAGCGGAGCCAGTGAGCAGGCAGACGATGGTCGCAAGGTTGTCGAGCAGACCATCCAGGCCATGACCGAGCTTTCGCAGAAGATCAGTCTGTCGTGTGCGCAAATCGAAACCCTGAATGCCAGCACCGACAATATTGGGCACATTCTGGATGTGATCAAAGGCATCTCTCAGCAAACCAACCTGCTGGCCCTCAACGCAGCCATTGAGGCCGCGCGTGCGGGGGAGGCGGGTCGAGGCTTTGCCGTGGTGGCCGATGAGGTGCGCAACCTCGCTCACCGCACTCAGGAGTCGGCGGAGGAGATACATAAAATGATCACCTCGCTGCAAGTGGGTTCCCGCGAAGCGGTCAGCACCATGAATGCGAGCCAGGTTTCCAGCGAAGAAAGCGTCGAGGTCGCGAATCAGGCGGGGGCTCGATTGATCAGCGTGACTCAACGTATCGAAGAAATCGACGGAATGAACCAGTCGGTTGCCGCCGCAACCGAGGAACAGACCGCCGTGGTCGAAACCCTCAATGTGGATATCAACCAGATCAACCTGCTTAACCAGCAAGGTGTGGTGAACCTCAACGAAACCCTCAAGGACTGCGATGCCCTTTCGCAGCAAGCCAGTCGTCTCAAGCAATTGGTCGACAGCTTCAAGATCTGAGGATCGCTAGTCGCTCAAGACTTATCCACAGCCCTGGCGTTTCAAGCGTCAGGGCTGTTTTGCATTCTGAGTGTTCAGATAGTGGGTTATAGCCGTAACACCGCGTTGCAGATGTAACTCCAACTCTGCAATGCATGACTCAACATCTCTGGCTCGGGCATGACGCAACAGTGCCCTGTGATCGTCCTGGCACAATTTGCCAAGGTCCATCTGCTCAAGGTTAAAACGCAGAAAGCGTTCTTCCTCGATAAGCCCTGCCTCAATCAACGCCAGCAGTTTTCGATTCGGCGCCCTGCAGTAAAGCGCCTGATGAAATTGCCGGTTGAGTGTGCCGATCTTGCCGAAATCTGTTTCGGATTCAAGTGCCTCGATATAGCTGTCGGCCGTTTCAAAGTTTTCGTCAGTCAGCAGTGGTACTGACAGACGCAGTGCCTGGGCTTCAAGCAACAGGCGCAGCTCGTAGGTCTCCAGCGAGTTGTCCTCGATCAAAGGAGCAACAACCGCGCCTTTGTATTGCACGACCTGCAGCAAGCATTGAGCTTCCAGCTGACGCAGTGCCTCGCGCACGGGCATTCGGCTAACGCCAAACAACTGTGCCAACGCTTCTTGGCGGATTGCGGTGCCGCATGGCAAGCGGCCATCAAGAATGGCGTTGCGCAAGGTTTCTTCAATCACCGCCCGCGCCAAATGAGCGGGTATGGGGCCTGATACAACTATGCTGTTTAAAGGATTGAGTTTGACGGCCACGTTGCTACTACCTACGCCGAAAGTTCAGCACGCTTGTTTGGATCCAATTCAAGTTAGGTACTGACCCAATCCTTGTCAAACCTTGTTACGTTTAGTTTAGCCTGACTGCGAGATAAGAGATTGCATGGTGCCACTATCTTTCTTTTCCAGGACGCTTCAGCCCGCTCCCTTTTGTCAGGGCCTGTGCCCTACAATCGCCAAAATCAAAGCTGCCCAAATCGCAGCCTTAATGCACAGCAGGTGAAGGATGGGCGTACTCAGCAAGAACGATGTGGGGGAGTTGCGGTTGCGTACTCCTGAGTCGCCCCACATTGCACTCACCCAAATAGTTCGCCAGCCGTGGCTGTGGTGCATTTTGCTCTTGGCCTCAGTGGTGCGGTTCTATGGTTTTACAGCCTCTGCCGTCTGGTGCGACGAGGGCTCCAGCCTGATGCTGAGCGACTATCCCCTCGCCGAAATCTGGTTGCATGCGTCGCACGATGTTCACCCTCCGTTGTATTTCATGCTGCTGCATGGCTGGATGGCGCTGTTTGGTGACGGTCTTGTCTCCATCCGAGCCCTGAGTGTCTTGCCGGGTATCGCAACCGTATTGCTGGGCATGTGGCTCGTGCGGTTGATTGCAACCCAAAGAGCCGCGTTACTGGCCGGGCTTCTGCTGGCATTGCTGCCGACTGCAGTGCGTTACAGCCAGGAAGTGAGGATGTACTCGCTCATGGGGCTGTGGCTGATAGGCGCCACGATTGCGCTGGTCTATTGGGTTAAAGCGCCGCATAAACTCCGTTATCCGGTCATTTACACCGGGTTGATGGCGGCAGCGTTCTATACGCATTACTTCACCGCTTTCTGTGTGATCGCCCACTGGCTCTATCTGTTGATCAGTGGCCGTAGCTCCGGGTGGTTGATCAAGCGTCCCGCCTGGTGGTTGGCCAATGTTGCCATTGTGTTGTTGTTTCTACCCTGGCTCCCCGGCCTGGTGGATCTGCTGCAGCACATGGACGACCTCAAGAGCGGCGGTGATGTGGGCTGGGAGCCTGCAGTCGATGCCCGATCTTTGCCCGCCATGACCTGGCAGCTTTTGATTCAGGACGAAGGCGACAACCTGCCTTGGCCGCTGTTCTGGCTGGCACCGCTTGCACTGCTGGGCGGCTTGGTATGGATGGCGGTTCGCGATTCATCCCGGCATAAATTCACTGGATTGATCGTGATTTACACCCTGCTGCCGATCCTGGCCATTTACGCCGTGTCGTTTGTCTCGCCGCTGTTTATCGAGCGTTACGTGATGTTTGCCGCACTTGGCTTGCCACTGCTTGTGGCGATCGCAGTGGATCGCCTGCTCAAGCACAAGCGTGCGTTGGCCTTCGCACTTCTGTCACTGTTTGTTGGCACTGAGTTGGTGGGCCTGCGCAGTAACTTCAGCAGCGATGCCGACCATTTTGATCGTCTGGTTGAGCACGTAAACCAACAGTTCCTGCCTGGTGACCGAATCGTAGTCAGTGACCTGTTCTGGTACTTCAGTTACGTCTACTACAACAAGACCGGGATTGAACCCCTGCTCTACACGCCGCCCACAGACAGCGGCGCATCCGGACGTCCTAACAACTACGGGTTTGGCACCCTGGTGAACGCCAATGGGGCCAAAATCTATGTTGATCGACTGGCAGACTTGCCGGCCGGTACGGGGCGGGTCTGGCTGATCAGTAGCAAAGAACTGCCGGATGATTTCGGCTCTATTCCAGCAGGTTGGCACAAAGCACAGGACTTGGCCGTCGATGACACCCAGGCTCGACTATATTTGACTTGCCTTGGGGCCGAATGCGGCCCTGAACCTGAATGGAGTCAACTCAATGCAAAAGCCAACCCATAGCCTCCCGTCCTTATTCAAACAACTGGGCCTGCCGTCCAGCCCCGAAGATATCGAAAAATTTGTCACAACCCACTCACCGCTCAAGCCTGACCTGAAGCTCGAAGACGCATTTTTCTGGACGCCTGCCCAAGCGGCGTTTTTGCGTGAAGAGCATCTTGAGGATGCCGATTGGGCTGAAATCGTCGACCAACTGAACCTCATGCTGCGCACAAAACCGATCGTAGGTAAGCAGAAATAAATGGCAACACTTGACTGTGATCATCTGGCCGCGCAATATTAATAGTTAGCAAACTAACATTATGTGACGCCTCTTGCCTGACACTCTCGATCCACTGCAAATGAGCATCAGCACCGGCATGGTGGTTGCGACTCGCCATTGGCGTCGCGTCTGCCAGGCTACGCTGGTCAACTACGGCATTTCCGAAGCCTGTGCCATGCCGCTGCTGATTATCGGGCGCTTGGGGGAGGGGGTGAGACAAGTCACCGTGGCCCATGCTGCCGGGATGGAAAGCCCGTCGCTGGTGCGTCTGCTCGATCAGCTGTGCAAGGCCGGCTACGTACGCCGCTGTGAAGATGCCAGCGACCGACGCGCCAAAACCCTGAGTCTTACCGACACCGGACGCGTCCTGGTGCAATCCATTGAAGCCCAACTCGTGCAACTGAGAAGAACGGCTCTGGCAGGCATTTCGCTGGCTGACCAGGAAGCCGCACTGCGTGTGATCAAAGCCTTTGAAGCGGCCGGTCAACTGCCTGACGGAGCGATGAATTGAACGGGTTTTTCAGCAGCATGCCGCCTGCCCGTGACTGGTTCTATGGTGTGCGCACGTTCGCCGCATCGATGATCGCGCTGTATATCGCATTGTTAATGGAAATGCCCCGTCCGTATTGGGCCATGGCCACGGTTTACATCGTCTCCAGCCCCTTCGTCGGGCCTACCAGTTCCAAGGCGGTGTACCGCGCACTGGGCACCCTGATCGGGGCTGCGGCTGCCGTATTTTTTGTCCCGCTATTTGTGCAAACGCCATTTCTGCTGGTGTTGGTGATCGCGCTCTGGACCGGCATTTTGCTGTTTCTGTCGCTGCACCTGCGCACTGCCAACAGCTACATATTCATGCTTGCCGGTTACACCATGCCCATGATCGCTTTGCCGATTGTGGATAACCCGCTGAACGTCTTTGACATCGCCGTCTCGCGTACCGAGGAAATCATGCTCGGGATAGTCTGCGCGGCGGTGGTCGGCAGCATGTTCTGGCCTCGCCGCTTGACCCCGGTTTTTATCGACTCGGCGGCCAAGTGGTTCGCCGATGCGAGCAATTACAGCAAGCACTTTCTGGCTCGCGACGTTGAGCCGAGCAAAGCCAGCGGCCTGCGCGCCTCGATGGTCACGACCTTCAACAGTCTGGAAATGATGATTGGCCAACTGCCCCATGAGGGAGCGCACCCGCAAACCGTGCGCAATACCAAAGAGTTGCGCGGGCGCATGATCCACTTGTTACCCGTGGTCGATGCACTGGACGACGCACTCTACGCGCTGGAGCGTCGCGCCCCTGAACTGCTCGATAAAGTCACTCCTTTGCTCGACCATGCTCAGCTGTGGCTTGAAAGTACCCGGGAAGGGGCTTCGATCGAGCATTGGCAAGCATTGCGCCATGAACTCGAAGCGTTACAACCCAGTGCCGCGGCGCTGGATGATCGTCGCCAATTGGTCTTTTCCAACGTGCTGTATCGACTGGGCGAATGGATCGACCTGTGGCAAGACTGTCGCAGCCTGCAAAAAGCCATATCGACCGGCAGCCAGGATGTCTGGCGTGCCGTATACCGGCATTGGCGCCTTGGGCGGCTGACGCCGTTTCTCGATCGCGGGCTGATGCTCTATTCGGCATTTTCCACCGTGACTGCGATTGTCGTCGCCTCAGTGCTGTGGATATTGCTCGGCTGGACCGACGGCGCCAGTGCCGTGATTCTGGCCGCGGTGG
The DNA here is from genome assembly GCF_963970465.1 of Pseudomonas sp. RL_5y_Pfl2_69. Lineage (NCBI taxonomy): Bacteria > Pseudomonadati > Pseudomonadota > Gammaproteobacteria > Pseudomonadales > Pseudomonadaceae > Pseudomonas > Pseudomonas sp. RL_5y_Pfl2_69. The sequence continues at coordinate 7,060 of NZ_CAXAOU010000013.1, forward strand.
CCTGCAGTTTTTTTGCCTCGATGGACGACCCGGCGCCGCAGATCTACCGATTCTTTTTCTGGACCTCGCTGTCGGTGGTGTTCGCCAGCCTGTACCTGTTTGTAATCCTGCCCAACCTGCACGACTTTCCGATGCTGGTACTGGCGTTCGCAGTGCCGTTCATCTGCGTGGGTACCCTGACCGTACAACCGCGCTTTTACCTGGGCACATTGCTGACCATCGTCAACACCGCTTCGTTTATCAGCATCCAGGGCGCCTACGATGCGGACTTCATGGTGTTCATGAACGCCAACCTGGCAGGCCCTATCGGTCTGCTGTTTGCCTTCGTCTGGACCCTGCTTGCGCGTCCGTTCGGTGCCGAACTGGCGGCCAAGCGTCTGACGCGTTTCAGCTGGCGCGACATCGTCACCCTGACCCAGCCCGCGACTCTGGCCGAGCACCGGCACATGGGGGCGCAAATGCTTGATCGCCTGATGCAGCACTTGCCGCGTCTGGCCTTGACCGGGCAGGACACGGGCAGCGCTCTGCGTGATCTGCGGGTTGCACTCAACCTTCTGGACTTGCTGGCCTATGCGCCAAGGGTCACGGGTATACCGCAACGGCTGTTGCGTCAGGTGGTGAGCGATGTGGGTGACTACTTTTGCGCCTGCCTCAAGGCGGGTGAGCGTTTGCCAATGCCCCTTGGCCTGCAAATGACCATGGACCGCACTCGCCGCGCCCTCAACGCCAACGACCTGCAAGGCGAAGGCGAAGCGCGGGTGCACCTGCTGCATGCCCTTAGCGGGTTGCGTCTGGCTTTGCTGCCTGGCGTCGAATTTATCGTCGACAACGACGACCTGCCACATCCTCAGGCTCAAAGCATTGATGGAGCGCCGCTATGATCGGTGATGTAGATATCAGCGGGGTATTCCTGCCCACGCTCCTGGTATTGATGGGCATTACCTATTTACTGTTTTTGGTGGTTCACGGGTTACTCACGCGTGTTCACTTTTACCGTCTGGTCTGGCACCGGGCTTTGTTCAACGTCGGTCTCTACGCTCTGTTACTCGGCGTTGTGGATTCGTTTAGTCGATATCTGATGACATGAAAAAACCTTTACTGACCTTGGGCCGTGTCGTTCTCACCTTATTGGTGGTGACGTTTGCCTGCGTCGTGGTCTGGCGCATGACCATGTACTACATGTTTGCTCCCTGGACTCGCGACGCCCACATCCGAGCCGACATTGTGCAAATTGCCCCCGATGTCTCGGGCCTGATCAAGCAGGTCGATGTGCGTGACAACCAGCTCGTCACCCGTGACCAGGTGCTGTTTGTCATCGATCAGGAGCGCTTCAAACTGGCGTTGCGCCAAGCCCAGGCCACGGTTGCCGATCGCAAGGAAACCCTGGCGCAAGCCCAGCGTGAAAGCCGTCGTAACAAGGGGCTGGGTAATCTGGTCGCCCGTGAGCTGCTCGAAGAAAGCCAGTCCCGTGAAATGCGCGCTCAGGCCGCGCTCACCGAGGCCCAGGTGGCCGTGGACAGTGCTCAGCTGAACCTGGACCGTACCGTCGTGCGCAGCCCGGTTGATGGCTACGTCAATGACCGGGCACCCCGGGTCAATGAGTTCGTCACGGCGGGGCGGCCTGTGCTGTCGATTGTCGACAGCACCTCTTTCCATATCGACGGTTATTTCGAGGAGACAAAGCTCGATGGCATCCATGTCGGTCAGAGCGTTGATATCCGCGTGATTGGCGACAATGCCCGTTTGCGTGGTCATGTCGAAAGCATCGTGGCGGGTATCGAAGACCGTGACCGTACCAGCGGCCAGAACCTGCTGCCCAACGTCAACCCGGCGTTCAGCTGGGTACGGCTGGCGCAGCGGATTCCTGTGCGCATTGTGTTTGATGATGTGCCGGAGGACTTTCGCATGATCGCCGGTCGCACTGCGACAGTGTCCATTATCGAAGACTCGTCCAAAGACAGGCCTGCCCCGGAGAGTGCGCGATGAAAGCCGTTCACCTGGCAGCCGTAGGGCTGGGTTTGCTGCTGTCCGGTTGCCAGTTGCTTGGCCCTGATTACCACTTGCCCAAAGACGCGGCCATGCAACGCCCGGACTTGCAGGGTGAACTGGCGGGCGAGGGTGCCAATGTGATGTCCGCGCCGGTCCCCGATGATTGGTGGAAGCTCTACCAAGACCCGAAACTCAACGAGCTGGTACGTCAGGCGCTGGCCTCCAACACCGACTTGCGGGTCGCGGCGGCGAACCTGTCGCGGGCGCGGGCTCAGGTTGAGCAGGCGCAGTCGGCCGGAGGCTGGAGTGGCTCGGTGAAGGCGGGCGCCCAGCGTCTGCAAGAGTCCGGGGAAGCCTTCCTGCTGGCGGATAAGGTGCCGGTGGCCAACGTCGGCGACCTGGGCATCAGCACTTCGTATCAGTTCGATTTATGGGGCACCTTGCAGCGCGGTATCGAAGCGGCGCTGGCCAATGCCGACGCAACTCAGGCCGCCGCCGACACCGCGCGCATCACCCTGGTAGCGGATGTGGTGCGGGCGTACACCCAAGTGTGCGCAGCCAATGAAGAACACCACATCGCTGATGAATCCCTCAGGCTGCAAGCGCAAAGCACCAGCCTGACCCAGCGTCTGCGTGATGCGGGCCGCGGCGACGAAACTCAAGTCACCCGCTCCGAAACCCAGTTCAAATCGTTGCGGGCAGAATTGCCTCGTTACGAGGCGTTGCGCCAGTCCGGTTTGTTCCGCCTGTCCATGTTGCTGGCCAAGCCGCTGGACCAACTGCCATCGGGCGTTGCCACCTGTGCCGAGCTGCCGCACATCGCGCAACTGCTGCCTGTAGGTGACGGTGCAGCGCTGCTCAAGCGCCGCCCTGACGTGCGTCAGGCCGAACGCCATCTGGCCGCAGCGACCGCTGAGATAGGTGTCGCCACGGGCTCCCTGTACCCGGACATCAGCATCGGTGCCAGCATTGGCACGGTGGGCATCATCGACAACCTGGGCACGGCGCCCACCAACCGCTGGGGCTTTGGCCCGATGCTGAGCTGGACGATTCCGACCAATGGCTCGCGAGCCCGAATTCGTGAAGCAGAGGCTGTTACCCAGGGGGCATTGGCCAGGTTCGACGGCGTAGTGCTCAACGCCATCCGTGAAACCCAGACCAGCCTGGTGCAATACACCGCGCTGTTGCAGCGCCGCGATGCATTGGCAGATGCAGAGCAGTCGGCAAAAACCGCGGCCGATCAGACCCATCAGTTCTTCCAGGCCGGGCGCGAATCATTTTTGGCCGACTTGCAAGCAACCCGTACCTACACCGACATGCGCGCGCAATTGTCGGCTGCCAATACCCAGGTAGCCATGAGCCAGATCGATCTGTTTCTGGCCCTGGGTGGCGGCTGGGAAAGTGGACGAACGCACGCCCCGGCAAACGCTAAACCCTGACAGCGTTGCTATGCTCTGAACTATCGGTATCAGAACGATGGTTCAGGGCGTTTGCGGGTCTGTAGCCCTCCTCATCGTGCAGACTATGCCTGATGGGGATACTAATAATGAAAAACCCTTATGCTCCCGGTTTCTGGTGTGCTGTAGCGGCGGTAGTGCTGCTTTCGGCGACTTACTTCTACGGCATCATGCTGGCGCACCAGATCGACAAGGCAATGATCTTTCTCGACAGTGCCAGCGCCCTGATTGCCGTACTGGCCATAGTGGTAGTGGCCTGCGCCCTGGTGCAAACCCGGCAAATCAAAAAGCGCCAGATCACCCAAGGCCAGACCCGTGTCCTTATCTGGGACACCAAGGTTGCATTGCGCCGGGTCGAAACGGTATTCGATCGCTATTTCTGGGGGAGCTACTGGCAGCCGGGCCGAACCTTCCAGGAGTTCATGGGCGAGCTGACCGGCACCCCGCTGGAGAAGAGCCTGGATGCCCTTAAAGCCCAATGCCTGCAACTCGATAAAGCCCTGCCATCCGAAGATCGCCAATGGCTCGACACTGCGCGTGAGCTCTCGGATGTCGCCGCGGCGATGGCTCGTGAGCGCTATCAGCTAGATTATTCGGATGTATCTTTCAATTCCGTAGGAGAAACCTGCATCGACCACGACCTGGAGGTGCTGGTGTACACCTGGAGTGCCAGCCTCAAGAGCTTTGATCATCAACTTGACGAGATCGACCAGCGTTACGCTCAACCCGCATGAGGCCTGGCGTCACTCAAGAGCAGCGCCTGCTCTGTCGCCAGTGTTAACCTGCTAGCACTTTGGGCCCATGAAGGGCTTTGCAAAGACCGCTTTTACTTTCAACACAACGGACATTGAACGGGTCAATTGATGAACAAACCATTAGGCGTGCTGGCAGGGATTGTGATTGTTGTTGGAGCACTGAATACCGCCGGGGCGTGGTACACCGGCAGCAAAATCGAAGGTGTGTTGCAGGCCGCGATTGAGCAATCCAACCAGGAGCTGGCAACCCAACTTCAAGGCTCCACCACCCACGGCACTCTCGAACTGGTGTCTATTGAGCGCAACCTCTACAGCAGCACCGCGCACTATCGCCTGAAACTTCAGGACGACAAAGCGGGCCCGGACGCACCACCTGTAGAGTTGCTGTTTGTCGATAACATCGAGCATGGCCCGCTGCCGTGGTCGCGCATCAAGACGTTCAAGTGGATGCCAGTGATGGCAGTCAACAATTACGCGTTGGAAAAATCCCCTTTCACCGAAAAGTGGTTCGCTGCAACCAAGGATCAGACGCCGCTCAAAGGCCAGGTCACCATGGGTTACAACCGCTCGGTTGATGGTCATATGGAACTGGTGGCGCTTGAGACCAAGCTGGACGACAACTCCAGCTTCAGCTTCTCGGGCCTGACCATGGAGGCTCAAACCGATGCCGATGGCCAGAACCTGAAAGCCAAAGGCTACATGGACCACCTCAAGCTCCACGCGGTCACGGTCGACAACCCGCCCGTACTGGTCGAACTCAATGGTCTGACCCTCGCCAGCGACCTGAAAAAAACGCCATTTGGCTTCTATCTCGGCCAGAACGTGATGGTACTGAGCGAAGGCCAACTGACGTATGGCGCCGCACAATCGGTCATCAAGCTCAAAAACTTCGAGTACGCGGATTCTTCTTCCGCTACTGGCAACCTGATGTCCGGGCGCCTGTCTTACAAAGTGGGTGACATCACCCTGGACGGCAAGCCAGTGGGCAGCGCGCAAATGGTCCTCACTGCCAGCAGCCTCGACATCCCGGCCATGCAGGCGCTGTTGCAGATCTACCAAAACAAATTCCAGCCTCAGGCTGACGGCACCTTGCCTCAAACACCGCTGACCCCGGCCGAACAAGTGTTGATGCAGGTCGAGGTTGAAAAACTGCTGGCCGCCAAACCGCAGCTGGCGCTGGAAAAGTTCACGATCAAAACCGAAAACGGCGAAAGCCAGCTCAACGTTGCCATGAGCCTGGCCAAGCCAACCTCGTTTGAGGCGGCGCCTATCGAAGTCACCAAGCAAATGCTGACTGCGCTGGATGCAAAACTGCAGTTGTCCAAACCGATGATTGCTGACCTGTCAGCTGTTCAGGCGCAACTGGTCGGTCAAACTGACCCGCAAACCATTGCCAAAATGGCCAGCATGAACAGTGAGATGGCAGGTGTGATGGCCGTGCAAACCGGGTTGGCCAAAGTGGATGGCAACAACATCCTGGCTTCGCTCAATTACGCAGAAGGCCTGGTGGACCTCAATGGTCAGAAAATGAGCCTTGAAGACTTCATCACTGCAATGACCACACGCTTTGGCGGTGTCGCCAGCCAGCAGTAAATCATTCGTGGGAGCGCTGCGGTTTTTCTGAAGACCGCAGCGTTTCAATCGCGAGCAAGCCCGCTTCCACTGGATGTATGCAGGCGCGAAAAAACCACGCGCAACTGCACGTCGTGTTCAATTTTTGAGGGGGGTAAACACGGTTCCCTTGAATAAGGGAACGCATCTATAGACGGCGTAAATATGGCGGAGAACGGGGGATTCGAACCCCCGACACCCTTTTGAGGTGTACTCCCTTAGCAGGGGAGCGCCTTCGGCCACTCGGCCAGCTCTCCGCGAAACGCCGCGTATAGTAACCAGCCTTTCGTCAGTTGCCCATAAAAATTTAACCTGGCTGACGTTTAGCTGAAAAAAACCCCGAAACACAGGCACACGACGACTCACCGGATTCTCGGCGAGAGGCAAAAATGCGTTGGGGAATCTTGGTTTTGACGCTGTTCCCTTGGACAAGGGAAAGAAGATGGTGCACCAGGCGGGATTCGAACCCACGACCACTGCCTTCGGAGGGCAGTACTCTATCCAGCTGAGCTACTGGTGCGACGCGGGCGCCATAATACTCATCTGTGTGTCGCCCGTCCATGCTGCTGATTCGTCAGGTGTTTGTTGGTGCGTTATGGGCTATTAATGTGGGCCGGGGGGAAAAGCGGTAAAAGATGGCCGCTTGTTCTTTTTTTCGAACAGGCTATTGTCCTTTACCCCCTTTGACCCTAGGATTCGTTTGAGATTTCAAACGCTCTTGTCTGAGTGCTAAACCGCACGGCTAACTCTTTGTGCGTTTTCTAGATACTTTGGCAGTGAATGACTTCCTGACGGCAGCCTTCTATGGCGCCTTTCTACTATTAATAATTCGCTCCGCGCCTGCGCGGTGCTGTTAAGGAAAGCCCACATGCAGCTCAAAGACGCACAGTTGTTCCGCCAACAAGCCTATATCGATGGTGCTTGGGTCGATGCGGACGGTGGCCAGACAATCAAGGTCAACAACCCGGCTACCGGTGAAATCATCGGTACAGTGCCAAAAATGGGCGCGGTTGAAACCCGTCGCGCCATTGAAGCCGCTGACAAAGCGTTGCCAGCCTGGCGTGCCCTGACCGCCAAAGAGCGTGCAAACAAGCTGCGTCGCTGGTTTGAGCTGTTGATCGAAAATCAGGACGACCTTGGTCGCCTGATGACCCTGGAACAAGGCAAGCCTCTTGCCGAAGCCAAGGGCGAGATCGTTTACGCCGCTTCGTTCATCGAATGGTTCGCCGAAGAAGCCAAGCGCGTCTATGGCGACGTGATCCCGGGCCATCAGCCAGACAAGCGCCTGATCGTGATCAAGCAACCGATTGGCGTGACCGCTGCAATCACCCCGTGGAACTTCCCGGCGGCCATGATCACCCGTAAAGCGGGCCCGGCTTTGGCTGCTGGCTGCACCATGGTGATCAAGCCTGCTTCGCAAACTCCGTTTTCGGCGCTGGCGCTGGTTGAACTGGCACACCGTGCCGGCATCCCTAAAGGCGTGCTGAGCGTTGTGACCGGCAGTGCGGGTGACATCGGCGGCGAGCTGACCAGCAACCCGATCGTGCGCAAGCTGTCCTTCACCGGCTCGACCGAAATCGGTCGTCAGCTGATGGCCGAATGCGCCAAGGACATCAAAAAAGTGTCGCTGGAACTGGGCGGCAACGCACCCTTCATCGTGTTTGACGACGCGGACCTGGATAAGGCCGTCGAAGGCGCGATCATTTCCAAATATCGCAACAACGGCCAGACCTGCGTTTGCGCAAACCGCCTGTACATTCAGGATTCGGTCTACGACGCTTTCGCCGAAAAACTGAAAGTGGCCGTGGCCAAGCTCAAGATCGGCAACGGTCTGGACGAAGGCACCACCACAGGTCCCCTGATCGATGACAAGGCCGTGGCCAAGGTCAAAGAGCACATCGCTGACGCATTGAGCAAAGGCGCCACCCTGCTGGCCGGTGGCAACAGCATGGAAGGCAGCTTCTTCGAGCCGACCATCCTGATCAACGTGCCGAAAAACGCAGCCGTAGCGAAAGAAGAAACCTTCGGTCCGCTGGCGCCACTGTTCCGCTTCAAAGATGAAGCTGAAGTGATCGCAATGGCCAACGACACCGAGTTCGGTCTGGCATCGTACTTCTATGCCCGCGACTTGAGCCGCGTGTTCCGTGTGGCGGAAGCCCTGGAGTACGGCATGGTGGGTGTGAACACCGGCCTGATCTCCAACGAAGTCGCGCCGTTCGGCGGTATCAAGGCTTCGGGCCTGGGCCGTGAAGGGTCCAAGTACGGCATCGAAGACTACCTGGAAATCAAATATCTCTGCCTGGGCATCTAACCCGGCAGGTGGTTCGGCAGCGGGGGCACGAGAGCGATGCCTCCCCTGCGTTTCAAACTGTTAGTTCCTGTGGCCGGGAGCGCCATGCCAGTCGATCATCGAATGCTGGCATCGTTGACTCCCAGGCGCGTCAGCCTTGAACCCTGCCGTTTGAAGAGCGGCGAATGAGGACACCATGAGCAACAAGACCAACGCATCCCTGATGAAACGCCGTGAAGCCGCTGTACCGCGCGGTGTTGGCCAGATTCACCCGATCTTCGCCGAATCGGCAAAAAACGCTACCGTCACCGACGTTGAAGGCCGCGAGTTCATCGACTTCGCAGGCGGTATCGCTGTACTGAACACCGGTCACTTGCACCCGAAAATCATTGCCGCCGTGCAAGAGCAACTGACCAAGCTGACCCACACCTGCTTCCAGGTACTGGCTTACGAGCCGTACGTTGAGCTGTGCGAAAAGATCAACGCCAAGGTGCCGGGCAATTTCGACAAGAAAACCCTGTTGGTCACCACCGGCTCTGAAGCCGTTGAAAACGCCGTGAAAATCGCCCGCGCTGCCACAGGCCGTGCTGGCGTGATCGCTTTCACCGGCGCGTACCACGGTCGCACCATGATGACCCTGGGCCTGACCGGCAAAGTCGTACCGTACTCGGCAGGCATGGGCCTGATGCCAGGCGGCATCTTCCGCGCTCTGTTCCCGTGCGAAATGCATGGCGTCTCGGTTGACGATTCCATCGCCAGCATCGAGCGCATCTTCAAAAACGATGCCGAGCCTAAAGACATCGCCGCTATCATCATCGAGCCGGTACAGGGCGAAGGTGGTTTCTACGTGGCGCCGAAGGCATTCATGGCCCGCCTGCGCGAGCTGTGCGACAAGCACGGCATCCTGCTGATTGCTGACGAAGTGCAAACCGGCGCTGGCCGTACTGGCACCTTCTTCGCAATGGAACAGATGGGCGTTGCTGCCGACCTGACCACCTTCGCCAAATCCATCGCTGGTGGCTTCCCGTTGGCCGGTGTATGTGGCAAGGCGGAGTATATGGATGCTATCGCTCCAGGCGGTCTGGGCGGCACCTATGCCGGTAGCCCGATTGCTTGCGCAGCTGCGCTGGCAGTGCTTGAAGTATTTGAAGAAGAACACCTGCTGGATCGCTGCAAAGAAGTTGGCGAGCGTCTGGTCACTGGCCTCAAGGCCATTCAGGCCAAGTACCCGGTGATCGGTGACGTGCGTGCCCTGGGTGCGATGATTGCGGTCGAGCTGTTCGAAGGCGGCGATTCCCACAAGCCAAACGCGGCTGCAGTGGCGCAAGTGGTTGCCAAGGCTCGCGACAAAGGTTTGATCCTGCTGTCGTGCGGCACTTACGGCAACGTGCTGCGTGTGCTGGTTCCACTGACTTCGCCAAACGAGCAGTTGGACAAAGGCCTGGCCATCATCGAAGAGTGCTTCGCTGAACTGGCTTGAGTCCACCCTTGAGGGTGTGATCTGAGACACAAAAAAACCGCTTCGGCGGTTTTTTTGCGTTTGAACTATCTGTTTGGGTGATTTTTTCTGTAACCGCGTGCGGCCTTTGACTAAGGTGCAGGCATTGTGCGGAGAGAAAATTGGATGACGGTTGTAGATTTAAGCGCGGTGCCCACTGTATTGATTGCCGAGGCCGACCCCTGGACTCAGGACTTGCTCAAGCAGGTGGTGCTGACGGTACGTTGTGATGCTCAGCTGGATGTATGTGGGGATGGTCAGCAAGCGCTCGCGCAGTTGAGCAAAAAACACTACGGACTTGTGATTGCTGATCGTGATTTGCCCGGAGTCAGCGGCCTGGATTTGTTGCGCACTGTGCGTCAGCGCCGTGCTGTTCCAGCGCAGCCTTTTATTTTGCTGAGTGCGCGTAATGACAGCGCCAGTGTGCGCGAAGCATTGCCGCTGGCGCCAACAGCCTACCTGACGACACCGCTGGACATTGCCGGCCTGACCATACGGCTCAAGGGGCTGCTGCTCAATGCAGGGCAAGAGATTTCGTGCGAAGCACCGCCGCTGGCCCCCGGCATGACCCTCAGGAAGTTTCTGGAGCAGCGCCGTGCATCTTCTGATGGTGCGCCGCTGCTGGTTGATGCGCAGTCGGCGCTCAAGAGCAGTCTCGTTCCAGAAGGACTGGACCTTGAACGGCTTGAGCAGGGCGTGGGCACTGATCCGCAAATTACCGCTGTCATGATTGCGGCGGCCAACAGCGCTGCACACCATCGCCCCAGCCCTGCCCAGACCCTTGCACAAGCGTTGCAGTCGCTGGGGGCTGCGCAAAGCATGAATCTGGTCCTTGGGCTGACCCTCAAGCGCAACCCGCAACTGACGGACCCTTGCCTGGCCGATTACGCCGAACAGCAGTGGGCTGTGTCACTGCGTACGGCGCACTATGGTCGTACGCTCGCGGGCATGCTCAATCTGGATCAGGAGCGTTGCTACTGTGCCGGGCTGTTGCATCGATTGGGCGATCTGGCCTTGTTGCGCAGTCTTGAGGAGTGGCAGCAGGCCGGTGGTGAGCTGGACACCCAGGCCATTGACGCATCACTGAGCGAATTCGGGGCCGCCTACGGCTCGGCGTTACGCACGCGCTGGCGCTTGCCGCTGGAGTTGCGCGAGTTGATAGCTGCGATTTATCACTTGGGTGGCGGGGTGTATTCGCGCGAAGCGCTGGTGATGAATCTTGCGGCGCAAGTGGCCAATCTGGAGTCAGAAGAAGGGATTGCCCAGGTGGCTGGCGGGAAGACAGCTCGCTTGTTGCGGGTGGGCATGTCGCAACTTTCGCAGTTGATCGATAAACAGTAGTAGTGGGAGCGGGCTTGCTCGCGATTCAGGCGCCGCGGGTTGTCAGGCAAGTCGCGGTGATTGCACCGCGAGCAAGCCCGCTCCCACCTGATCGGTGGAGGCGGGCCAGTCTTTAAACCGTCGCAGGACGCAGTGAGTAGGTCTTGAGCTGGTGAGCAAATTCGCGCAGCGACTGAATCCCGCTGGCTTCTGCTTCGTGTACCCATTCCTTGATCGCTGCCAGCATGTCATGACCATTGGTGCTGGTCTTGACCCAGATCTGTTGCAGGGCCAGGCGCTTTTCGTAAATCACTTTGAGCGAGTGGCTGTGCTCCAGCATCGTTTCGATACGCTGGTGATGACGCTCTTCAAGCAGGCTGGTCTCCCGTGAAAGCAGGCGCTTGGCGCGACGGAACTGGTGACGCACCGAGTGATCGACCTTGGCCAGCTCTTGCTGAACCAGCGGTGCAATGACCAGCTTTCGGTACTGGGCCATGATCTGGAAACGGTTGTTGAGGATCGCCATCGCGGTGTCCATGTCCAGATTGCCTTTGCCTTCCACCCGGTGGGCAATTGGCGCTACACGCTGAACTTTGGCCAGGCGCAAAAAGCTGAAGACTTTTATCCAGGCCCAGCCCAGGTCGAACTCCCACTTCTTGACCGACAGCTTGGCCGAATTGGGGTAGGTGTGATGGTTGTTGTGCAGCTCTTCGCCGCCAATGATGATGCCCCACGGCACCAGGTTGGTGGCAGCGTCGCGGCATTCAAAGTTGCGATAACCCACAGCATGGCCCAGGCCGTTGACCACGCCTGCTGCCCATACCGGAATCCACATCATCTGAATGGCCCAGATGGTCAGGCCGATGGCACCGAACAGCAGCAGGTCGATGACCAGCATGATTGCCACGCCCAGCATTTTGTAACGCGAGTAAACATTTCGCTCAATCCAGTCTTCAGGGCAGTTTTTGCCGTAAATACGCAATGTTTCAGGATTTTGAGCTTCTTCGCGATACAGCTCTGCACCTTTTCGCAAAACGGTCGATAACCCTTTGATAACCGGGCTGTGCGGGTCATCGACGGTTTCGCATTTGGCGTGGTGTTTGCGGTGGATGGCTGTCCACTCACGGGTGTTCTGCGCCGTGGTCAGCCACAGCCAGAAGCGGAAAAAGTGTTTCAGGCCACCGTTAAGCTCCAGCGAGCGATGGGCTGAGTAGCGGTGTAGATAAACCGTGACACCGATAATGGTCACGTGGGTCATCAACAGAGTGACTGCCACCAGTTGCCAGGCCGACAAGTCGAGAAAACCGTTGTACCACATAGGCTGTTTGGCCCTCGGGAAGATGAAAAAAACTGCAACACGCATTATCACCATGCAGCCAGATAAAACCAGTCGCCCTTTCAGATAAGAGTGGCTGGATGTTTCTTACACTATAATTCCCATTTTTTTGTAGGTGCTTTAACTTTCTTATGTCTGTTTCCTCCCGAGATGCCTTGCGTACGGCCTTGTTATACGGGCTGCTATCGGTTTTCTGGCTGTTGACAACTGATCATTTATTGAACAGTTATTTCGATGATTCAGCGCAGCTGGCGCATTGGCAGCTGATAAACGGTTATGTTTTTGCCTTTTTCAGTGCCGTACTGATTTTCTTCGCCCGGGCTCGCCTGTTCGGTTTTTTGGGCATGAGCCCCGGCTTGAAGCGTCAGCGTCAGGACCAGGAGCGCTTGCGCCAGGCGGCCGTGGTCTTTGATTGCACGCGCGAAGGGGTGCTGGTCACCGATAGTCGCGGTGTAATTGTGCATGTGAACCGAGCGTTGGTTGAGATCACCGGTTACTCGGCCGAAGAAGTGCTGGGCCATCGACCGAACATGTTCAAGTCGGGTCGCCATGGTCCTGCGTTCTATGAGGCGATCTTCAAGTCGATAGACGAAAGCGGTGACTGGCACGGAGAGATCTGGAACCGGCGTAAAAGTGGCGAGATTTACCCGCAATGGCAGACAGTCCGCTCGATTACCGACGACAAGGGTCAGGTCACTCACTATGTCGCGGTTTTTTCAGACATTTCCGCGATCAAGAACTCCCAGAGCGAACTGGCACGACTTGTTCATCACGATCCCCTGACTGACTTGCCCAATCGACTGTTGTTTACTGACCGTACCGAGCAGGCTCTGGCTTCTGCGCAGCGCCATCAGACGGGCTGTGCGCTGCTGATGGTCGACCTCGACCACTTCAAGATCATCAACGACAGCCTTGGCCATAACGTCGGTGATCTTTTGCTCAAGGCAGTCGCGGACCGTTTGCAGAGGGTATTTGGCAAAGGCTTTACCGTGGCTCGACTCGGTGGCGATGAGTTTGCCGTGCTGGTCGATAATTGCCCGCAAGTGGCCCATGCCGCCAATGCTGCGCAACAGGTGCTGGAGGTCATGAAAGGCGCCTTCGATGTCGATAAACACCAGCTGTTTATCAGCGCCAGTATCGGTATCAGCGTATTCCCCAAAGACGCATTGAATGCCGAGCAATTGCTGCGCAATGCCGACTCGGCCCTGTTCAAGGCCAAAAGCATAGGGCGTGAAGGCTATGCCTTGTACACCGAAGAGCTGACAGCCCATGCGCAGTACCGTATTGAGGTGGCCGGGGATTTGCGCCGTGCCCTGGAGCAGCAAGAGCTGCGTGTGTATTACCAGCCTGTGCACGATCTGCAAACCAGTCGCCTGATTGGTGTTGAGGCGCTGGTGCGCTGGGAACATCCACTGCGGGGGCTGTTGTCGCCGGGAGAGTTTATTCCGATCGCCGAGCGCACCGGATTGATTGCAGAAATTGACGCCTGGGTGCTGGAGCAGGCCTGTTGGCAGATGGTTCAGTGGCAAGCGGCTGGCCTGAAATTGTCATTTGTGGCGGTGAACATTTCCAGCCGGTTATTTGCGCGACCTGAGCTGTACACGCTGGTTTCAACGGTGCTGGCAGACACGGGGCTGGACCCTGCATTGCTGGAGCTGGAAGTGACCGAAAGTGCGGTGATGGATAACTCTCAAGTCGCACTGGAACAGATGCATCGTCTGCGAGCGCTGGGTTTGCGCCTGGCCATCGATGATTTTGGCACCGGTTTTTCATCGTTGCTGCGACTCAAGCGGTTGCCTGTACAGAAACTGAAAATTGATCAGGGATTTGTCGCCGGGTTGCCCGGGGACAATGACGATGTGGCGATCGTGCGTGCCGTCATTGCGCTGGGTCAAAGCATGGGCTTGCAGGTGCACGCCGAGGGGATCGAGCAGGTCGAGCAGGCGCGGTTCCTGCTCGACCTCAACTGCAACCTGGGTCAGGGCTACTGGTTCGGGCGCCCGATGCCGGCCACGGAACTGGACTGGCAGCGAGCCCCCGCCATTCGCGGCTGAGCCGGGGTTCAGTTTTTTTCTGGCGGCAACGTCGGCAGTGCGCGCAGGGCTGTTTCGTACCACTCGGTGTTGAAGGCGCGGTCTTCTTCGAGGATCGCGTCAATCTCCACGGCCAGCACGTGGGCCATCATCTGCAGAATGTCTTCACGCTCGTAGCCGACCAGCGTCAGCTTGTTGAACGTGGCTTTTGCTGCAGGCGGGTTGTCGCTTTCAATCTGGTTTTCAATGGCCTGAATCAACGTGGACTCGGCGAACTCTTCTTCTTCGTTATCGATATCAACTGGCTCGCTCATGGCAGGCTCCTTAAGTAAAGATGGCCAGTCTAACGGTATTCAGCCGGGTGATGCTGCTAGCCAGTCCAGTAACGAAGCTCTATAACAGCAGCAGCCAACCCCTACACGGCCTGGAGGCTTTGTGATGCTCAAGCTTTATGGATTCGCAGTCAGCAACTACTACAACATGGTCAAACTGGCGCTGCTGGAGAAGGGCGTACCGTTTGAGGAAGTGCCGTTTTTCGCGGGTCAAACCCCTGAGGCACTGGCTATCAGCCCCCGTGGCAAAGTCCCGGTGCTGGGGGTTGAGCAAGGTTACGTCAATGAAACCAGCGTGATCCTCGAGTACATCGAACAGACCCAGCCAGGCCCTAAACTGTTGCCGGCTGATCCGTTTGAGCGCGCTCAAGTGCTGGCGCTGGCCAAGGAAATCGAGCTGTACATCGAACTGCCTGCACGTGCGTGTTACCCCGAAGCATTCTTTGGTATGAAAGTGCCGGAAGCGATCAAGGAAAAAGCGCGCATCGAGCTCTTGGAAGGGATGGCTTCATTGAGGCGTCATGGCAAGTTCGCCCCCTATGTGGCGGGCGACACCCTGACTGTTGCTGATATTTACTTCGCTTGCAGCGTCAATCTGGCCTGCGCCGTTGGGCACAAGGTGTTTGGCCTGGACCTGCTGGCTGACATGCCAGGCGCCAAAGCGTTGCTGGAGCGGCTGGAGCAAAACCCGCACGTGCAAAAAATTGGCGCAGACAAAGAAGCCGCCATGCCGCAGTTTCTGGCCTGGATCAGTAGCAAGAAATAACGCGGGTACTGGCGCTGAATAAAAAACGGGCACCCGAAGGTGCCCGTTTTTTTGTATTGCTTAGAAGTTAGCGGGTAGCCAACAACGCCTTGCCACGAACAACAGCTGCTTTCACTTGCGCCGGCGCGGTGCCGCCGATGTGATCGCGGGCATTGACCGAACCTTCCAGCGTCAGCACGGCAAACACGTCGTCTTCGATCTGATCGCTGAACTGGCGCAGTTCTTCGAGGCTCATTTCTGCCAGATCCTTGCCCGTCTCGACGCCGTATTTAACGGCATGGCCGACGATTTCGTGGCAGTCACGGAACGGCAGGCCACGGCGAACCAGGTAGTCGGCCAGGTCGGTAGCGGTCGAGAACCCGCGCAATGCCGCTTCACGCATGATTGCGTGCTTGGGCTTGATCGCCGGGATCATGTCGGCAAAGGCGCGCAACGAGTCGCGCAAGGTGTCGGCTGCGTCGAACAGCGGCTCCTTGTCTTCCTGGTTGTCCTTGTTGTAGGCCAGCGGCTGGCCCTTCATCAGGGTCAACAGGCCCATCAGTGCACCGAATACACGGCCACTTTTGCCACGTACCAGTTCTGGCACGTCGGGGTTTTTCTTTTGCGGCATGATCGAACTGCCGGTGCAGAAACGGTCCGGCAGATCGATGAACTGGAACTGTGCGCTGGTCCAGAGCACCAGCTCTTCGGAGAAGCGCGACAGGTGCATCATCGCAATACTGGCCGCGGCGCAGAATTCGATGGCGAAGTCGCGATCGGACACATTGTCCAGCGAGTTGCCGCCAACAGCGTCAAAGCTCAACAATTGAGCCGTGAATTCGCGGTCGATCGGGTAAGTAGTACCCGCCAGTGCGGCGCTGCCCAGAGGCATGCGGTTAGTGCGTTTGCGGCAGTCGACAAGACGCTCGTAGTCGCGGCTGAGCATCTCGAACCACGCCAGCATGTGGTGACCGAATGTCACGGGCTGTGCGGTCTGCAGGTGCGTAAAGCCGGGCATGATGGTTTCGGCTTCGCGCTCTGCCTGCTCCAGCAGGCCTTTTTGCAGGCGAGTAATTTCGGCCAGGATCACGTCGATTTCATCACGCAACCACAGGCGAATATCGGTAGCTACCTGGTCGTTACGGCTGCGACCGGTGTGCAGCTTTTTGCCGGTTACGCCGATGCGATCGGTCAGGCGCGCCTCGATGTTCATGTGCACATCTTCCAGATCGATGCGCCAGTCAAACGTGCCGGCTTCGATTTCGCTCTGGATGGACTTGAGGCCATCGATGATGCTGTCGCGCTCGGCATCGGTCAGCACGCCGACCTTGGCCAGCATGGTGGCGTGAGCCACGGAGCCCATGATGTCGTGGCGATAAAGGCGCTGGTCGAAAGTGACGGAGGCGGTGAAACGCGCAACGAAGGCGTCGACGGGTTCACTGAAGCGGCCGCCCCAGGACTGATTGGTCTTGTCGGTGCTCATGGATTCGCTCGTAATCGGCTGAGGGGGAGTTACACAAAAAGTTACCGCGGATCATAACAGGGTTGCCAATCAAGGCGTTGACGCAGGTCGGCAGGTTTTTGTGTGAAGTGCGGTATAAACAAAAATCCGAAACGAAATGTATCGTTTGAATACTTTCGTCTTGGCAACCGTCTACAGTTGGTCGTATGGATCAGTCATTGCAGGTCTTTGTAGATTGCCAGACGTATCCGGTATTAAATCGAGCAACCGAGACAGGTGAATTTTGCTGCGAGGTTTGCGGCACTTTTTGGCCTTCGCGCTAGTCTTAGCGTGGATCGCCGTGACAGTCGTCACTTCACCTGTCTACGCTATCCTTGTGCGAGACTCACGCAGGAATACAGCGCTATATGAATGTCCTGATCGTTGATGACGAAACCCTGGCCCGCGAGCATTTGAGCCACTTGCTCAGCACGCTTGGGGGTTACACGTTGCTGGAGCCTGGCGCCACAAATGGCGAAGAGGCACTCACCCTGATCGAAAACCTGAAACCGGATGTCGTTTTACTGGATATCCGCTTGCCGGGCCTGGACGGGTTGCAGGTTGCAGCCAAATTATGCGAACGCGAGCTACCGCCTTCGGTGGTGTTTTGCGTGGCGCCGGACGAATTCTCCGTGCAGGCCCTGCAGGACAGCGGCGTCAGCTATGTAATCAAGCCGGTCACTGCTCAGGACTTGAGCGCCGCCTTGAAAGAGGCTCACCGGCCCAATCGCATCCAGCTGGCCGCGCTCACCCGGCCTGCCGCGCAAACCGGCAGTGGTCCGCGCAGTCATATCAGTGCCAGAACCCGAAAAGGCATTGAACTGATCCCCATCGACCAAGTGATCTATTTTATAGCCGACCATAAGTACGTGACCTTGCGTCACGCTGGCGGTGAAGTGCTGCTCGATGAGCCACTCAAGGCGCTCGAAGACGAGTTTGGTGAACGCTTTGTGCGAATTCACCGTAATGCATTGGTGGCGCGGGATCGGATCGAACGTTTGCAGCGCACGCCGCTGGGGCACTTCCAGCTGTTCCTTAGAGGGCTCAACGGCGATGCATTGATCGTGAGCCGACGGCATGTGGCGGGTGTACGCAAAATGATGCAGCAGCTGTAGTTCGCGCTGAAAAAGGCGCTGGTGCGCCGTTTTTGGGCCAGGGAGGCCGAGGACTTTCTGATACAAGTCAAAGCTGTTTTGGCTGAGCTGTTATTATCAGCCGTATCTTTTCAGTACGGATTGATCCATGTCCTCTCGCGAAATCCGCATCGCTACCCGTAAAAGCGCCCTGGCTCTGTGGCAGGCCGAATACGTTAAAGCCCGTTTAGAGCAGGCTCACCCCGGTATTTTGGTGACGCTGGTGCCCATGGTCAGCCGTGGTGACAAGCTGCTGGACTCGCCGCTGTCGAAAATCGGCGGCAAGGGGCTGTTCGTCAAGGAACTCGAAACCGCTCTGCTCGAGAACGAAGCCGACATCGCCGTGCATTCCATGAAAGACGTGCCGATGGACTTCCCGGAAGGTCTGGGCCTGTTTTGCATTTGCGAGCGTGAAGACCCGCGTGATGCCTTCGTCTCCAACACCTTCGCCAGCCTTGATGACTTGCCGCATGGCAGCGTTGTCGGCACGTCCAGCCTGCGTCGTCAGGCCCAGTTACTGACTCGCCGCCCAGATCTTGAAATCCGCTTTCTGCGGGGCAACGTCAACACTCGCCTGGCCAAACTCGATGCGGGCGAGTACGACGCGATCATCCTGGCGGCTGCCGGCCTGATCCGCCTCGGCTTTGAAGACCGCATCACCTCGGCCATCAGCATCGATGACAGCCTGCCAGCGGGCGGCCAAGGCGCAGTGGGCATCGAGTGCCGCAGCGCAGATACTCAAATCCATGCCTTGCTGTCGCCTTTGCACCATGCCGATACCGCCGTGCGCGTTACTGCAGAACGTGCTCTGAACAAACACCTCAATGGTGGCTGCCAGGTCCCGATCGCATGCTATGCGGTGCTCGAAGGCGAGCAGATCTGGCTGCGCGGACTGGTCGGTGAACCCAGCGGTGGCGTGCTGCTGAGCGCTGATGCCCGGGCACCGCGTGAGGCGGCTACCGAGCTGGGCGTGCAGGTGGCCGAGGCGCTGCTGGCCCAGGGCGCCGGGGATATCCTCAAAGCCGTCTATGGTGAGGCAGGTCACGAGTGACAGGCTGGCGCTTGTTGCTGACCCGGCCAGCCGAGGAGTCGGCAGCCCTGGCCCATGAGCTGGCGGCTGCCGGGATTTTCAGCACCAGCCTGCCACTTCTGGCGATCAGGCCATTGGCCCTGACTGATGTGCAGCGGGCGCTGATTGCGAGTCTTGACCGTTATTGCGCGGTGATTGTGGTCAGCAAGCCTGCGGCGCGTCTGGGGCTTGAGCTGGTCAATCAATACTGGCCGCAAGCGCCCCGGCAGAAGTGGTTCAGCGTTGGCGCCGCCACCGCGCAGATTCTCGCCGACTACGGCCTTGATGTTAGCTACCCTCAATGCGGGGATGACAGCGAAGCTCTGCTGGCGATGCCTGAGTTCGAAGCTGCAGTTGGCTGTGATCAGCCCAGGGTTTTGATCCTGCGCGGGGAGGGCGGTCGCGAGATGTTGGCGGACCGTATGCGTAGCCTTGGAGTGCAGGTCGACTATCTTGAACTCTATCGTCGCGAACTGCCGTCGTACCCGCCTGCGACCCTGTATCAGCGAGTTAAAGTGGAACGCCTGAACGCGCTGGTGGTCAGCAGTGGGCAGGGTTTTGAACATTTACGCCAATTGGCAGGCGACACCTGGCCGCAGCTTGGATGTCTGCCATTGTTTGTTCCAAGCCCTCGGGTAGCTGAGATGGCACGCAGCGCCGGGGCGCAAAACGTTGTGGATTGTCGTGGCGCGAGTGCCACGGCTTTGCTGGCGGCGCTGCGGGAACATCCCGCACCTGCTTTTTAATGCAAAGGATGGATTCGTGAGCGAAACAGTCTTGTCCAAAGAACACGTACAGTCGGCGCCAGACGCGCCGACTAAAAATGCTGACCCTGCGCCGCAGGGACGAGGCAATGGTCTGGCCGTTTTCGCCCTGTTGCTGGGCGCAGCCGGCATTGCCGTCGGCGGCTGGGGGGTGTGGCAGGTACGACAGCTGCAAGCCACCACCGAACAGCAACTGAGCGACGTGCCAGCTTTGGCCGCGCAAACGCTGTCGATCAAGCAGGGCGAGCAGCAACTGCTGACGCGCGTCAACCAATTACCCTCCGCGGGTGAGCTGGATAATCAGCGTCAATTGGTCGTGCAGCTGCAAGGCGATCAGCAGCGCCTGAACCAGCGTCTCGAAACCGTATTGGGTGAAAGCCGCAAAGACTGGCGTCTGGCCGAGGCCGAGCACTTGCTGCGGCTGGCCACGTTGCGCTTGTCGGCACTGCAGGACATCACCAGCGCCCAGGCGCTGGTGCAAGGGGCGGACGCCATTTTACGCGAGCAAAATGATCCGGGCTCTTTCGCTGCCCGCGAGCAACTTGCAAAAAGCCTGGCGGCACTGCGCAGCATTGAACAGCCGGATCGCACTGGCCTGTTTTTGCAGTTGGCGGCCTTGCGTGACCAGGTCGCGCAGCTCAGCGCCCTGGCTCCTGCCTATCAGAATCAAGGTGATTCGCTGGCGAGTCTGACGGCAGATGGCGATGGCGCGAGCCGTTGGGCGCAGTGGTGGGATGAGATTTCGCATTACATTCGTATCGACTTCAATGCCGACAAAAACGTGCGCCCGCTGTTGGCAGGTCAAAGCCTGACGCAAGTTCGTCTGGCCTTGAGCCTTGCGCTGGAGCAAGCCCAGTGGGCGGCCCTCAATGGTCAGGAGTCGGTGTACACACAGGCCTTGGCGCAGGCGCAAGAAGTCCTCAAAGGCAACTTCAACCCGGATAACCCGCAGAGTAAAAAAATTCTTGAGCAGGTGGTCGAGCTCTCTAAGCAGCCGGTCACGGTAAAAACCCCGGACCTCGCGGCCACCTTGAGTGCGGTGCAGGCTTATCTGGAGCGCCGGCATGTCCGTGCCGACGAGCCGGGTAAAGCGGCTGCCAGCCCGGCGCAGGAGACACTTCCATGAAGCGTTTCTACGTGATTGTGTTTTTGTTGATTGCAGCTGCGGCCTGCATCGGCCTGGCAATCGCGGAGGACGCGGGCTATGTGCTGATCGCCTATAAAAACTTCCGCTACGAATCCAGCGTATGGGCAACGCTCGCTCTGTTGGCAGTCCTGTGGTTGCTGGTCTGGGGGGTCAAGCTGCTGGTGGAGCTGGTTACGGCTTCTACCGGGTTGGTGAACCCGTGGTCGCGGCGCAATCGCAGCCGTCGGGTTCAGGTCGCCATCGAGCAAGGCCAGATGGACCTTGCCGAAGGTCGCTGGGCCAGTGCGCAAAAGCATCTGGCGCGAGCCGCTGAAGCCGAACCGCAACCGTTGCTCTACTACCTGGGTGCCGCACGCGCAGCCAACGAGCAGGGGCATTACGAAGAAAGCGACAACCTGCTTGAGCGCGCACTGGAGCGTCAGCCCCAAGCCGAGCTGGCCATTGCCTTGAGCCATGCCCAGCTGCAGGTGGATCGCGCCGATACGGATGGTGCGCTGGTGACCTTGCAAGCCATGCACGAGCGTCATCCGCATAACGTCCAGGTGCTACGCCAGTTGCAGCGTCTGCACCAGCAGCGTGGAGACTGGGCGGCGTTGATTCGCTTGCTGCCAGAGTTGCGCAAGGACAAGGTGTTGCCAGTCAAGGAGCTTGCCGAGCTTGAGCGTCGGGCCTGGGGACAAAATCTTAGCCTGGCGGCCCAGCGCGAGACTGAAGGCGAGGCAGGGCTGCAATCGCTGCAGCGCTCCTGGCAACAACTCACCTCGGCTCAACGCCAGGAGCCTACGCTGGTTCTGGCCTACGCCGAGCAGTTGCGCCAGTTGGGCGCGCAAGCCGAAGCTGAGGAAGTGTTGCGCGGGGCGCTCAAACGCAACTATGACAGCCATCTAGTGCGCCTCTATGGCCTGCTGCGCGGCAGCGACCCGGTCAAGCAGTTGCAGGTCGCCGAAGGATGGTTGAAAACCCACCCGGGGGACGCCAGCCTGCTCTTGACCCTGGGTCGCTTGTGTCTGCAAAACAGCTTGTGGGGCAAGGCCCGCGACTATCTCGAAAGCAGTCTGAAGGTTGAGCGCAACCCTGAAACCTGTGCAGAGCTGGCCCGACTGCTGGCTCAGTTAGGGGATACAGCGCGCAGCAATCAGCTCTTTCAGGAAGGGTTGAATCTGCTGGATGAACGCTTGCTGGCCTCTCCTTTGCCAGCGACGGCCACGACTCTCTGAAAAAGGCAGTCTGGCTGCGTTTCGGCGCACGCCAGACTGGCCGAAGTAGAATGTGGGCGCTGTGCGAGTCGGTATTTCCTACGTTACTTACACTCTAAGCCTTCAGCTCTTGTTGGTAATTCCCAACTTTCTTCAAGAAGTATCCGCTCAGGCCCATCTTGAAAGGGCCAATGGCTTTCATCTACCGTAACCAACTGTCTCATTTGTTACGGAAAAGCCATGTTTTTGGCAGGCTCACGTTTAATTTTCTTTTTGGCCTTTCTCATCGGCGCCTTGGTGATGGGTGCAACTCTGTATCTGGAGTATGGCCCCGGGCTAAAGCCCTGTTCGTTATGTCAGGTTCAACGATTTTTCCTGCTGGGATTCTGTCTCGTCAACCTGCTGGCTTTTGTGCATGGCCCACGGCGTTTGGGTCTGTGGTGTTATTCCATTGCCTCCACATTGCTGGCCCTTGGAGGCGCTGCGAGTGCCTTGAGGCAGGTCAGGCTGCAAGTGTTGGCGCCTGAACAGTTGATGTTCTGTCAGCCGGATCTGACCTGTGCCTGGCACAGCATGTCGCCCGGCGAATTTTTTTCGATGATCTATCGGGGCAGCGATGACTGCACTCATATTCACTGGACCATATTTGATTTGAGCGTTCCCGAGTTAAGCCTGCTGGCCTTTATCGGTCTGCTCGTGGTGAGTATTTTCCAGATTACGCGCTCAATGCGCGCTGGCAAATTACGCCGTGGCTGCGACGTAACGTAGCAGTCAGGATTAAACGCTTGTATGAATTTTCTCTCATACGTACCTTGAAGCAGTTGCCGTGCGGGCATAATCTGGCCCGCACGTATTACTGGAGTTATGCCGCCCAATGCCGGTGCAATCGCGCAGGTTTTGGTTCACACAGGCCCGGCTGAAGTCGGGTGGCATGGGCCCACAAGGGAAGAGAGATCATCATGCTCGAAAGATGTGAGAGTGCTCAGGAACGATTCAACGGCGTCCACCAACTGGTTGATCGCTGGTTGCATGAGCGCCGTAAACTTGTGAGTGCTTATGCTGCTCTGATCGATCAGCAAAACAACCCCAAGCGTGGGCCTCAAAAAGAGTTTTGCCAGATCCTGGTCGACTATGTTTCCGCAGGCCATTTCGAAATTTACGAGCAACTGAATCAGGAGGCACAGGCTTTCAATGATGAGCGTGGTCTTGCCCTGGCCGAGACCATTTACCCGCGGATCAACGTGATTACCGAAGCCGCCCTGGCTTTCAACGATCATTGCGACGGCAAGGCCCATCGTCCTGACTGCGATAAGCTGGCAGAAGAAATCAAAGTTCTGGGCGCTTTGCTGGATGAGCGTTTCGAGCTTGAAGATTGCCTGATCGAAGTGCTGCACAACGCGCACAAACAGAAAGAAGCTGCTCAGGCTTAAGCCGTGGGCAAGTCAAAAAAACGGTGCGCAATGGCGCACCGTTTTTCGTTTTCGAGCATTCACTTGCGGATAGAAAACAGCTCGATTTCAAACACCAGCGGCGTATCGGGTTCGATCAAATCCCCTGCACCCTCAGCCCCGTAAGCCTGGCTGGAGGGGATCACCAATCGCCATTTCGCACCGACGGGCATCTGCACCAGTGCGCTGCGCCAGCCAGCGATTACGCTGTCCAGGCGAAACCATTGGGGCTGGGTGCTGTGGTCGAACACTGTGCCATCGGGCAGACGGCCGATATAACTCACGTAGACGGAATCCTGTGCGTCAGGTTTTGCCCCCTTGCCGGGTTTGAGCTCGGTCAGGATGATTCCGTCAGCCAGCTCGCGAGCTTGAGGCTGCTGTGTTTCTTTCAGCAAAAAATCACGTTCAGGCTCGGCTGCAGTCTCGCTTTCAGGCGGAATTTGCGTGTTGTCGGTTTGGGCCTGATGCTGCATCAATATCTGTTCGATACGCTCATCACTTAGCGCCAGAGGCTTTCCTTGATAGGCCGTGCGCAGGCCCTCGACCAATGCCTTTATCTGCAGATCCGGGACTTCCAGGCGCAGGCGCTCCCCCAGGCTGGCACCCAGGCTGTAGGCCAGGTCGTGCGCGGCATCGGGGGATGGAGCCGGGGCTGCATGAGCCAAAGGCGCAAGGCACAACAACGTCATTAAGAAGTAACGCGGCATGGTGGTTCTCCGGCGTGATATGCGAGGGATTATGCCAGCGCTAAAGCGTGCGGCGATGATTTATTCGGGGGGTTTGGATAACGTTGAACCACCCACAAAAATTAGCCGTTGTGATGGTTAAAGATTGATCCAGCACAAGTTTTTCGACGTCGTGCAACGCACAGCTATCCTTAGTGTCAACATGCCCTAGCGGCGGTAGTTACAGAGGTCTAGTATGAGCCGCACTCACTTCAGCCAGGAGGTAAACCATGTCGGCCAATAAGAAGCCCGTTAATACGCCGTTGCACTTGCTCCAACAGCTCTCAGGCAGTCTGCTTGAGCATTTGGAAAACGCTTGTTCCCAAGCGTTGGCTGATGCTGAGAAATTGCTCGCCAAGCTTGAAAAGCAACGCGGCAAAGCGCAGGAAAAACTGCACAAGTCCCGCGCCAAACTGCAGGACGCCGCCAATGCTGGCAAATCCAAGGCTCAAGCCAAAGCCAAGTCGGGCGTCAAAGAGCTTGAGCAACTGCTCGATTCGCTCAAGGATCGTCAAACCGAAACGCGTACCTATATCCTGCAACTCAAGCGCGATGCTCAAGAAAGCCTGAAGTTGGCCCAAGGCATTGGCCGGGTCAAAGAGGCGGTAGGCAAAGCGTTGTCTACGCGTGATGCCAAGCCCGCGTCAGCAGCGAAAAAACCTGCTGCCAAGGCAGTCGCTAAAGCCCCGGTCAAGGCTGCTGCCAAAGTGGCCGCCAAACCTGCGGCCAAACCGGTTGCCGCTCGCACGGCCAAACCTGCGCCAAAAACTGCAGCCGCCAAGCCAGCAGCTAAACCCGTAGTCGCTAAAACAGCTGCCGCCAAACCGGCAGCCAAGCCCGCAGCGGCTAAACCGGTTGCCGCCAAAGCGCCAGCCAAGGCTGCAGTTAAAGCGCCTGTGAAAGTGGCTGCCAAGCCCGTGGCTAAAACAGCGGCTGCCAAACCTGCTGCTGCCGCCAAGCCTGCCGCTGCCAAGCCTGCAGTAAAAGCCGCTGCAAAACCGGCTGTTAAAAAGCCCGTAGCGGCCAAGCCGGCAGCCAAGCCTGCTGCTACCCCCGCCAAGCCTGCTGTAGCGCCCGTTGCCGCTACGACGGCTGTTGCTGCAACGCCAACCCCGGCATCCGCAGCAAACTCGGCTACCACCCCCTCCAGCGCTTCTTAAGCGTTGTTGATTGCGGCGCGCAGCGTGTGCAGCGCGTCGCAATCAGGGTGGCCAGCATCGCTGGTCATCCTCTGCAGCCAACCGCAAGTCTCTTGCGATTGCGCGAGTGACCAGCCCTGAGTCACCGACTCCAGGCGCTGCAATAATGTCCGCTCAGCTTCCAGTTCCAGTGACTTGATCTGCACGCGCAGCGCCGCCAGCGCATCGTCGCGTGTCGCCGGTTCACGCCAGTGTGTTCGCAATAATCGCAAGGGCTGCACCACCTCACGCTGCCATGGCCCGGCGCAGGCTTTCAATTGCCCCAGGCGCGCCTCATCGCAGGCCACGCCACGCTCCTCAAGCCAGGCCGCACACAGCACAAGGCATACATCCAGGCCCTGGCTCTGCAAGTGCAGGCACGCCGGTTCTACACCGGGGCGGGCGTAGAGGTTCAAACAGTAATTCCACAGGTCAGTCTGCATAGTGCAATTCGCGCCAGTTGAGAGGGAAGCTGGTAGACTCCGCCGCCATTATGATCCGACTTCAGAACCTGACTTTACAGCGTGGTCCGCAACGTCTGCTAGAAGACGCCGAGCTGACCCTGCACGCCGGCCACAAAGCCGGTCTGGTCGGCGCCAATGGCGCCGGTAAATCCACTTTGTTCGCCTTGCTGCTAGGTGAGTTGACGCCTGATTCCGGGGATTGTCTGCTCCCGGCCGACTGGCGGATTGCCCACATGCGGCAGGAAATCGACACCCTCGACCGCATCGCGATCGACTACGTGCTCGATGGCGATCTGCGCTTGCGTCAAGTGCAAGCCGACCTGGCCAAGGCCGAAGCCGACGAGGATGGCGCCGCACAGGCACGTCTGCACGCTGAGCTGGACAGCGCCGACGGCTACACCGCTGATGCCCGTGCCCGCAAAATGCTCGCCGGGCTGGGTTTTACCAACGAACAAATGGACCGCCCGGTTGCCGACTTCTCCGGTGGCTGGCGGATGCGCCTGAATCTGGCGCAGGCACTGATGTGTCCGTCGGATCTATTGCTGCTCGATGAGCCGACCAACCACTTGGACCTCGACGCCATTCTGTGGCTCGAAGACTTCCTCAAGAATTACCCCGGCACCTTGCTGCTGATCTCTCACGACAGGGATTTTCTCGACGCAGTGGTCGATAACATCGCCCATGTCGACCAGCGCAAGATCACCCTTTATCGCGGTGGTTACAGCGCATTCGAGCGTGCCCGTGCCGAGCGTCTGGCCCAGCAACAACAGGCCTACGAGAAGCAGCAGGCGCAACGTGCGCACATGGAAAGCTACATCGCCCGCTTCAAGGCCCAGGCCACCAAGGCCCGTCAGGCGCAAAGCCGGATCAAGGCACTGGAGCGCATGGAAGAGCTGAGCGCGGCCCATGTGGATTCGCCGTTCGACTTCGTGTTCCGTGAAGCGGTCAAACTCTCCAGCCCGCTGCTCGACTTGTCCGATGCACGTCTGGGTTATGGCGATAAAACCATCCTGGAAAAGGTCAAGTTGCAACTGGTTCCGGGCGCTCGTATTGGCTTGCTCGGGCCAAACGGTGCGGGTAAATCGACCCTCATCAAAAACCTTGCGGGCGAGCTGGAGCCGCTGTCGGGCCGACTGGCCCGTGGCGAAAACCTTGTGGTTGGCTACTTTGCCCAGCATCAACTCGACTCGCTGGATTCCAAGGCCAGTCCGTTGTTGCACATGCAGCGCCTGGCTCCAGCTGAGCGTGAACAAACCCTGCGCGACTTCCTCGGTGGTTTTGACTTCCGTGGGGCGCGTATCGACGAGCCGGTACTGAACTTCTCGGGTGGCGAAAAAGCCCGCCTGGCGCTGGCGCTGATCGCCTGGGGTCGACCGAACCTGTTGCTGCTCGACGAACCGACCAACCACCTCGATCTCGAAATGCGTCTGGCGCTGACCATGGCGTTGCAAGAGTTCAGCGGTGCAGTGCTGGTGGTGTCTCACGATCGGCATTTGCTCAAAAGCACCACGGATGAATTCCTGCTGGTGGCTGATGGCAAGGTGCAAGAATTCGACGGTGACCTCGAAGACTATGCCCGCTGGCTGGCTGACTACCGTTTGCGCAACGCGCCGGCCAGCAACACGCCGGTCAACCCTGACAAGACCGACAAAAAGGCTCAGCGTCAGGCTGCCGCAACGTTGCGCCAGCAACTGGCACCGCACAAGCGCGAAGCCGACAAGCTTGAGAGCGAACTGGGCAAGGTCAACGAGAAGCTGGCCAAGATTGAAGCCAGCCTGGGTGACAGCGCGGTTTACGAAGCAGCACGCAAAGACGAATTGCGAGATCTGCTGGCTGAACAGGCCAAGCTCAAAGTGCTCGAAGGTCAGTTGGAAGAGCGCTGGATGGAAGCTCTGGAGCTGCTTGAATCCATGCAAGCGGAACTGGAAGCCCTGTCCTGATGGAAGCCCTGCACTTACCTCTGCCAGCCGAATTCATTGCACCGCTGTGGATCGGCTTGCAGATTTTGCTGATTCTGCTGGCCGGTTATTTCTCTCAGCGGGTAGTGGCTCGTTTCCTGACTCGGCTGGGCGAGCGTTACCCGTTTCCGCCGCAGCTCATGATGCCGCTGCGGGGCGGTTTGCGCTGGTTCATCATGGGCAGTGCGGTGATTGTCGTCCTGGAGCGCCTGGGTGTATCGGCCACTGTGTTGTGGACTGCGCTCTCGGGTTTTGTGGCCGTGGCAGCGATTGCCTTCTTCGCCATGTGGAGCGTGCTCTCCAACCTGTTGTGCGCGGTGCTGATCTTCACGGTGGGCCCGTTTCGCATTGGCGACATCGTGGAGCTCCTCGATACCCTCGACAAGCCGGGCGTCAAAGGTCGGGTCGTGGCCATCAACCTGCTCTACACCACCCTGATCGAGCCCGCCGAAGCCGGTAGTGGCAGCAGCATGGTGCAAGTCCCCAACAGCCTGTTCTTTCAGCGCTCGGTCCGTCGCTGGCGTGAAAGCGACCTTTAAAGGCACCGCTATCCACCTGTGGCAGCGGCTATAAAAAGTAGTGGTCAATTTTCAACCAACGCATTAGCTTAAAGGACTTGTTACAGATCTTGTCCGAGGTGTGCGATGTCGTTGGAAACGTGGTTGGCCTTTTTTGCTGCCTGTTGGGTCATCAGTCTGTCGCCCGGTGCAGGGGCGATTGCCTCGATGTCGTGCGGCCTTCAATACGGTTTCTGGCGCGGATACTGGAACGCTTTGGGCCTGCAACTGGGGCTGGCGCTGCAGATTGCGATTGTCGCCGCCGGGGTGGGTGCAGTGCTGGCCGCCTCATCCACTGCCTTCTACGCGATCAAATGGTTTGGCGTGGCCTATCTCGTCTACCTGGCCGTCAAACAGTGGCGCGCCCTCCCGGCGGACCTTAGCGATGACGCGGCTGTACGCCCCATCGGTAAACCACTGGCACTGATTTTTCGCGGCTTTCTGGTCAATGTCAGCAACCCCAAGGCGCTTGTTTTCATGCTCGCGGTCCTGCCCCAGTTCGTAAACCCTACTGCGCCTCTGGTGTCTCAATACGTGACGCTGGGCGCAACCATGATCTGCGTCGACCTGATCGTGATGGCCGGGTACACCGGGCTGGCGTCCAAGGTCCTGCGTTTGCTGCGCACCCCAAAGCAACAGCGCCGCATGAACCGCACCTTTGCAGGCCTGTTTGTGGGCGCAGCAGGTTTTCTTGCGACGTTGCATCGCGCTACGACCTAAACATCTTGAGTCGCGGTCATTGGAAGTGAACAATGTGTTACTTCTCATTTCCATCCGGATTTATCAATGACCGCCCGCTCGCGTTTTTTTGCCTGGCTGATGTTGCCAGTGCTCGCGTTGTGCAGCCTTACGGTGTCTGCCAACTCCCCGGAAGGCGCCTCACAAGCGCTGCACCTGATCGACTACATCGGTGCGGACTATCCGCCTACCGTTGAGAACGGGAAGGTCATCGATGAAACCGAGTACCGCGAGCAGCTGGAGTTCCTGACCGTACTCAAGGGCTTGATTGAGGGCCTGCCAGAGCGCCCTGAGCGAGCCGAGCTGGCTCGGGGTGTGAACGCCTTGCAAGCCGCCATCGAAAAGCGTGAGGACGGCACTGCCGTTGCCCGTGAGGCGCGGCAACTGGGTGCCAGACTGGCTGTGGCCTACGAGGTCAGCCAGGCACCTGCCATCACCCCGGACCCAACCCGTGGCGCGCCGTTATATGCCCAGCATTGCTCGGTGTGCCACGGTGAAACCGGCGCCGGGGATGGTCCCGCCAGCCTTGGGATGACGCCGCCTCCGGCCAACCTGCGCGACGTACAGCGCCTTGACCGGTTGAGCCTCTACGCGATCTACAACACGTTGGGCCTGGGTGTTGAAGGCACTGATATGCCTTCGTTTGCCGATCAGCTGGACGAGCGTCAGCGCTGGGACCTGGCCACTTACATCGCGGGCTTGAGTGCTGACCCGGCTGCGGCAAAGGCCGACAAAACCTACAATCTGGCGGATCTTGCCCGTCAAACTCCGAATGAAGTGCTGGCGGCTGAAGGCCCCGAGGCGACGGCGACCTTCCGTGCCCAACGGGCGCAGCCGCCGCAAGTCAAACGCGGTCCGGCGCAGTTGCTTGATTACACCAGCGCTACCCTGGACAAAAGCCTCGCGGCTTACCGCGCCGGCGACCGCGAACAAGCCTACGACCTGTCGGTAGCGGCTTATCTGGAAGGCTTTGAGCTGGTTGAAAGCTCGCTGGATAACGTCGACGCCAACGTGCGTAAAAACACCGAGAAAGCCCTGATGGCGTATCGGCAGTCATTGCAGGACGGCTTACCGATCGAGCAAGTCGAGCAGCGTCTGGATGCCGCAAAGGCCTTGCTTAAAGAGTCAGCCGGGCTGCTGGGCAGCGATGGCTTGAGCTGGACCTTGAGCTACATCTCGGGCCTGTTGATTTTGCTGCGCGAAGGTCTGGAAGCGATTTTGGTACTGGCCGCGATCCTGGCTTTCCTGCGCAATACCGGCCAGCAGTCTGCGGTGCGCAGCGTCAACATTGGCTGGGGATTGGCCCTGGTTGCAGGTCTCGCTACGTGGGCGCTGGCCGCCTATGTCATCGACGTCAGCGGCGCCCAGCGCGAACTGCTTGAAGGGTGCACGGCCTTGTTCGCCAGCGTCATGGTGCTGTGGCTGGGCGTATGGATGCACGACCGTCGCCATGCGGCTGCGTGGCAGGACTACATCAAAAGCAGTCTGGTCAGTGGTGGCGGGCGCTTTGGTTTTGCGATCCTGGCGTTTTTCTCGGTGTACCGCGAACTGTTCGAAGTGATCCTGTTCTACGAGACCCTGTGGCTGCAAGCCGGGCCTGCGGGTCATAACGCCGTATTGGCGGGCGGCGCCACGGCGCTGGTGTTACTGATGGGGCTGGCGTGGATCATCCTGCGCGGTTCGGCCAAATTGCCATTGGTGCTGTTCTTCAGCATCAACGCGGCCCTTCTTTGCGCCCTGTCGGTCGTATTCGCCGGGCATGGCGTGAAAGCACTGCAAGAGGCGGGCATCTTCGGTACGCGGCCTGTAGCGTTCTTTGACTTCGACTGGTTGGGCATTCACGCGGATGCCTACTCGCTGGCTGCGCAGGCGGTCGCCATTGTGGCGATTATCGTGTTGTACAGTCGCAGCAAAATGGCGGAAAAGCGCCGGGTGCAGGCTTCGTAAGCATCCGAGCAGTTGTGGTAAGCCACATACTTACTGTGTGGCTTGCCAGCGGCTAATGCCATTCGGCGTGACATAGTTGTTGCGCTATTGTGCTTGATTACCCTGGTGAGGGCGTGAACACCACGCCAGGGCTTAGAAAGTCGATGTGATACCCCGACGAACCATCACCTAATGCAACATGCACTCCGCTAATGCCTTCGTTCATTTGAGAGTTGATACGATAATCAATAAACGGTGCTATAGCATTATTCACCCCTACTGCAAACTCCGTGAGCTTTAACCCTCGTGCGCCGGCCGCACAGTTTAGTAATTCTTTGTGTTCTGTATCGTTGACCCGGAATGAAGTGAGGATGTTGTTTTCCACCGTCAAGAGTGCGGTGTGGTGTGCAACATCACGGGTGAGATGTTCAAGGGCTATCTTTAATGCGATGTCCGTTGATGTGGAAGACTTTCTAAGTACGGTGAGAATGCCAGAGATTGTCAGGTGCCCATTAAACTGGAAGGGGCAAGGTGCATGTGAATTCATGTGGGCATAGTGCACTTCAAAAAATTCAGCTATTGAATGTACAAAGTCATTGTTTATGTCTTCTTCGATCATGGCGTATGGGATGGCCTGCTTTGAAATAGTGACGCGAGCCTTGGAATTGCTCCCGTCCAAACTGAACTCCCTGTAGGTATCAAGCTGCGTCAAGACAAGCCGCTGTTTTTGGAGTGCATCGTCAAAGTCACTCTTCAGGATAAGATCCAGCCCATAGAGTGCACTTCTGACGGACGACTCAAAAACGTGGACCGCACAAAAAATACTTTTTCTGGCAGGGGTCTGCTTAGCAATTTTGAATGTGTGCCTGGCGGCTTCATTGCAAAAGGCAAAGACGATACTTTGTGCTGGAAGAAACGCTATGTCATTGAGTGATTGTGCATTAAAGCCTTGAGCAATACACCTTTGTAGAAAATCATTGTTGTCGGAGACGATCCACGCGTCTTTTAAGTTGAAAGGGAAGTTATTCGCAGGCATAGGCATGCCCTCTAATGGGAAGTGGGCGCCAATTGATATGTCTGCTTTGTTTTGGCGCTCACATGTCTATATTACCCACTCAATCTGGCTGGAAAGCCCAGGCAAATGGAGCCCATCCGAAGTTGTCCGGGTCGGATGTGGTTCGGTTTAATTTTGGTTTTGGTAGCGTTGAGTTAGTCATTATTTATCCTCGCTGTGCAGTGTAATAAATGTATGTTGGATGCCTGAGCGCGTCAGGAGGTTGCTATGTTAGGGCTAATGATTGGCAGGTTGAAGTGATGTTTCATGTGTTTTTATATTGTTTCTCTATTGCATTAACCTCATTTAGCAAGTTCGGATATTAGTGTAGGAATTTTATGTAGGCATTGTCTGATATTTGGCTTGTCCTCAGGGTTTTATTGTTTCTCTGTTGTGAGTTAAAGCGTTTTTGATCTAGATTTTGCACTCTGTTTAATACTTATTGGTATTTGCCGTAATCCAGGCGAGGAGTCGTTATGCTTTCGTCAAAAAAGTATATTTGTGCACTTTCGGTCAGCAATGCTCTTGAGCTTTGTGATCTCACAGAAGTGGATAGTCCAGCGCATGCCATCGGGCTTTTGTTAAGTGAGGTACTTGAGGGCCTGGTGAGCCGTGGTTGGCCTGCTGGCCAGATCCTGAGAGGCCCGCGAATTGTTTCGGCGCAAGAGAACTATGGATTGCTTGGCTATGACCCTGCAGAGGTCACGTTAGGCAGTGAGCATACGCGCTGGGTGGATGAGCATTCGCTGTTGCGTACTCAAACTACCAGTCAAATCCCACGGGCTTTGCAGCGAGTCGCACAGGACCGTAAAGCAGGGGAAATCATCCTGCTGGCGGCTCCCGGTATTACATTCAGGCG
The DNA here is from genome assembly GCF_963970465.1 of Pseudomonas sp. RL_5y_Pfl2_69. Lineage (NCBI taxonomy): Bacteria > Pseudomonadati > Pseudomonadota > Gammaproteobacteria > Pseudomonadales > Pseudomonadaceae > Pseudomonas > Pseudomonas sp. RL_5y_Pfl2_69. The sequence goes on from NZ_CAXAOU010000013.1 coordinate 40,143, forward strand.
CGATAGCCGCGACAGATGGCACTGTGCTGAGCCACATCAGATGGATATCTGGCTGCTCGGTGATCCAGCACTCTCAACCCGTACGCATTTACTGAGACTGGTGGGTGACATCCTTGAGTGTGCGGTACCCAACATGGCGTGGGTATACAGTGACAGTCCGCACCACTACACCGAAGGCGGAATCGAGGTAAACCTGATCTCGCAGGAGCAACCGGTCGAAGTGCTTGAGTGTGGGTGTATTGCACCCTCGCTTTTGCAAAGACTGGGTATTGATCCTGCCAGGCATGGTGGTCTGGCATTGGGCATGGGCTTGGATCGCCTGACCATGTTACGCAAGGGCATACCCGATATTCGCTTGCTACGGGATCCTGATGAACGCGTTCAGGCCCAGATGCATGATTTGCAACCCTGGCAGGCCGTTTCGCGGTTGCCTTGCATCACACGTGATATCTCCCTTGCAGTGACGCCGGGCTTGAGTGAAGAGGTGCTGACCGAAAAGATGTTGCTTGCTGCAGGTGATCGCTCGGCCTGGATTGAAGAAATGCAAGTCAAAGGGCGCTGGGCCATGGATGAATTGCCTGTGCAAGCGATTGAACGGCTCGGGCTGTTACCCGGGCAAGAAAACGTTTTGTTGCGGGTGGTATTGCGGGACTGTTCGCGTTCCATTACTACGTTAGAAGCCAATGCATTGTATGAGCGTATTCAGTCTGCATTGCATGAAGGCGCTGAGGGTGGAGGCTACAGGATCAAGGGCTGAGCCAGTACTCCATTCTGATTGGCTTGCAGGTGATAGCCTTGGCCCATTTTTCAGGAGTTACCCCCATGCGTGTCTGGATCGACGCAGACGCTTGCCCCAAGGCGGCGAAGGATCAGGTCATCAAGTTCGCCCTCAAGCGTCAGTTCGAGGTGGTGCTGGTGGCGGGGCAGAGCCAGATCAAGCCGACCTACGCGCTGGTCAAACTGATTGTGGTGCCCAGCGGCCCGGATGCGGCGGATGACTACTTGGTGGAGCACGCGGTGCCCGGTGAGCTGGTGATTTGCAGTGATGTGCCCCTGGCCGACCGGCTGGTGAAAAAGGGCGTGGCGGCGCTGGACCCGCGGGGCAAGGAGTTTGATCCGCAGAACATGGGGGAGCGGTTGGCGGTGCGCAATCTGTTTACCGATCTGCGAGAGCAAGGTCAGGTCAGTGGCGGGCAAGGCGCCTATGGCGAACGCGAAAAACAGGCGTTCGCCAATGCTCTTGACCGCATCCTGACGCGGCTGGCGCGGGGCTGATCAGTTCTTTTGAGTGAGTTCCAGCACCCGATCAACCATCTTGTTGATGCCGGACGCTGCTTCGCTGATGGATGTGGCAAGCATGTAGGCCGGTGTGCTCACCAGTTTGCGGGCCTTGTCTTCGACAATTTCCGAAACCTCGCACTCTTCGTGGGAGCCTCCCATCTTGGTGACTGCCGCAGCGGTATCGGCGTCCGTACCGATGGTGCAGATCACGCCAGGGCCATAAATCTTGGCGGCGATGGCGGGGGAAATACACATCAGGCCAATGGGTTTGCCTGCTTCGGCAAAGGCCTCGGCCACCCGCAGAACGTCAGCCTGGACCGTGCACGCGGCGCCTTCAGTGGCAAAGCTGGACAGGTTTTTGGCTGCGCCAAACCCGCCCGGTACGATCAGGGCGTCAAAATCTTCGACCCTGGCTTCACGAACATCCTTGATCTCACCTCGGGCAATGCGTGCTGATTCCACCAGCACATTGCGCGTCTCGGGCATTTGTTCGCCGGTCAGGTGGTTGATGACGTGCAGTTGCGCAATGTCGGGTGCAAAGCACTGCACTTTGGCGCCGCGCTGGTCGAGGCGCAGCAGGGTGATCACGCTTTCATGGATCTCGGCGCCGTCATAGACGCCGCAACCCGAAAGAATGACGGCAACTTTTTTTGTGGTCATGTCGGTCTCCTTGTTCATGGCGTTAATGTCGCCTGATTTGGCGCTTGATGCCATAGGGTTTCGCACTAAGTCCGCCTACGCTTGATGGATCGTCGGTCGGGGTGTGCCATGAAGCTGATTCTGTATGCAGTTCCGTTTTTCTTTGTGCTGATTGCTGTCGAGCTGCTGGCCGACCGCTGGCGCGGGATGCGTACTTATCGCCTGGCAGACACCATCAGCAGCCTGAGCGCCGGCGTGCTGTCGACCACCACCGGTTTGCTGACCAAAGGCGTAGGGCTGATCACTTATGCGCTGGCGCTGAAGTATCTGGCACTGCTGCAGCTGCCGGAAGACAGCCTGTGGGTCTGGTTGTTTGCTTTCGTGTTCTACGACTTTTGCTACTACTGGCACCATCGTCTCGGGCATGAGCGCAATGTGCTGTGGGCCGCGCACTCGGTGCACCACCAGAGTGAAGACTACAACCTGTCCACCGCCCTGCGCCAAACCAGTACCGGGTTTGTGTTCGGCTGGGTCTTTTACCTGCCGATGGCAGTGTTGGGCGTGCCGCTGCTGGTGTTTGCCACTGTGGCGACGCTTAACCTGCTCTATCAATTCTGGGTCCATACCCGGCATGTACCCAAACTGGGGTGGTTCGAGTGGTTCTTTGTGACGCCTTCCAATCATCGGGCTCACCATGGGCAGAATGCTCTCTACATGGATCGTAATTACGGGGGGGTGTTCATTCTCTGGGACCGATTGTTTGGCACCTTCCAGGAAGAGGACGACGCAGAGCCGGTTATTTATGGCGTGTCTACACCGCTGAAAAGCTGGAACCCACTGTGGGCAAACTGGCAGTTTTATGGCCAGTTACTGGCCGATGCACGACGTACCCAACGCTGGCGGGACAAGCTGCGAATCTGGTTCATGCCCACGGGCTGGCGCCCGGCGGATGTGGCGATGAACTACCCGATGGGAAAACCGGATTTAAGCCAGTTCGAAAAGTTCGAGATCGCGTTGCCATTGCGTCAGCAGCTGTATATCGCGGTGCAATTCGCGGTTTATGTGGCGCTGGGCAGTTATTTGCTGAACGTGGGCGAGACATTGCCAACCCCGGCATTGATGCTGGGATGGGGCGCTATGGCGTTGGGATTGTTCGTGCTGGGTGCCGGGCTGGAGAATCGGCCCTGGGCGCTGAAGCTTGAGTGGTTGCGCCTGGCGCTTAATGTGCCGCTGGTCTGGCTGGCCCCTTGGGCGGGGCTGTGGCCGGCCAGCGCATTGGGCTGGGTCGGCCTGCTCAGTTACACCGTGTTGAGCGTGATGGGGCTCTACATGTGCCGAAACCGCATCACTCAGCTGGCGGGTTGCTGACCTCAACGCTGGTCTTGTTCTTCTCTTCAAGTGCAGTCTGTTTGGCCAGGCGCGCATTCTTGAAGCGGCGACGGGCCCACAGGCACAGGCCGATCAGCAGCAAGGCACCAAGCACCCACAGCTCATACTTCTTGACGTTGCCCAGCAAGCCTTCGAGTACGGCGCCAAAGTGGTAGGCGGCGGTGGCCAGGGCGATGGCCCAGATGGCCGCGCCAATCCCGTTGAGCAGCAGGTAGCGGCCAGGAGGGTATCCCGACAGACCAATTGCCACAGGCATGACGGTGCGCAGGCCGTAGACGAAGCGAAAACTCAAGACCCAGATGTCCGGGTGCCTGCGAATGTGCTCCAGAGCCTTGTCGCCCATAAGTTGCCAGCGCGGTTTGCGCGCCAACAGTTTGCGGCCGTGCTTGCGCCCCAGGAAGTACCACAGCTGATCACCGGCATAACTGCCGAGGAACGCCACGATCATGACCAGTTTGAGGTCCATGTATCCGCGGAACGCCAAGAAGCCTGCGAGAACCAGAATGGTCTCACCTTCAAAGAACGTCCCTAGAAACAGGGCGAAGTAGCCGAATTCTTGAAGAAATTGTTGGAGCATTGTCTGGATGCTGGCGAAATGAACGCGCAGCCTACGCCTTAAGGGACGTTCGGGAAAGTATCGAAATGTGACTTTGCGTTAACAAATCCTACAAATCATGTGTATTTGACCTACATCATTAGCGTTGTCATCTAGTGTTCATGGCAAGGCGCTATAACCATGCGCGAGGTGATTATTGCCTCAAACCTGTGGGGACTGGCTTGCCTGCGATGGGGGCTATGCGGCCTGGCAGGCAAGCACGGGTGATGCCATCGCGAGCAAGCCCGCTCCCACATGCCGGTGCCTCTGGAAACAATTTCAATAAATCGCCCTCTAACCAGGCTCAGGCCCGCATAAAGCGCCTTGGAGCGGTTTAAACCCGCTGGCGTTGATGGCATTCTGACAACTTGACTGCTGGTGTCGCTTAACTGTTACGAGAGTCAAACCCGCTCTTACAGGATCATTCAATGAATACCGAAGGACTTGCTGAAATCGTTGCCACTGAAGCTCAGCCGATTGCTGAGCCAGTCTCTGAAACCCCGCCTGAACCTCAAGCCCCTGCGCCTGCCGTGGCCGAGACGCATGCGGCGGTGCATCCGGCGATTGCCGTTCCTGGCCTTGATGACAGCAGCCTGTATATCCATCGTGAGCTGTCGCAATTGCAGTTCAACATTCGCGTGCTGGAACAAGCGCTGGATGAGTCCTACCCGCTGCTTGAGCGGTTGAAGTTCCTGCTGATTTTCTCCAGCAACCTGGATGAGTTTTTTGAGATTCGTGTCGCGGGCCTGAAGAAGCAAATCACCTTCGCCCGTGAACAGGCCGGTGCTGATGGTTTACAGCCGCATCAGGCGCTGGCCCGCATCAGTGAGCTGGTGCATGGCCATGTTGATCGCCAATACGCGATCCTCAACGACATCCTGCTGCCCGAGCTTGAAAAGCATCAGGTGCGCTTTATTCGTCGCCGGCACTGGAACACCAAGATCAAGGCGTGGGTACGCAAGTTCTTCCGCGACGAAATCGCGCCGATCATCACCCCGATTGGCCTGGACCCAACGCACCCGTTCCCGCTTCTGGTGAACAAGAGCCTGAACTTTATCGTCGAGCTTGAAGGCATCGATGCCTTCGGTCGTGATTCGGGCCTGGCGATTATCCCGGCACCGCGCCTGTTGCCGCGTGTGATCAGGTTGCCTGAAGAGGTTGGCGGCGCCGGGGACAACTACGTGTTCCTGTCGTCGATGATCCACGCCCACGCCGATGACCTGTTTCAGGGCATGAAGGTAAAAGGCTGCTACCAGTTCCGCCTGACCCGTAACGCCGATCTGGCGGTCGATACCGAAGATGTAGAAGACCTGGCCCGCGCCCTGCGTGGCGAGTTGTTCTCTCGTCGTTACGGCGATGCTGTGCGCCTGGAAGTCGCCGACACCTGCCCCAAGCATTTGTCCGACTACCTGCTCAAGCAGTTCAGCCTGCATGAAACCGAGTTGTATCAGGTCAATGGCCCGGTGAACCTCACGCGTCTGTTCAGTATCACGGGGCTCGATAGCCACCCTGAGCTGCAATACACGCCGTTTACCCCGGCCATCCCGAAGCTGCTACAGAACAGCGAGAATATTTTCAGCGTGGTCAGCAAGCAGGATATTTTGCTGCTGCACCCGTTTGAGTCGTTTACCCCGGTCGTGGATTTGCTGCGCCAGGCGGCCAAAGACCCCCATGTACTGGCCGTGCGCCAAACCCTGTACCGCAGCGGTGCCAACTCTGAAATCGTGGATGCGCTGGTCGATGCCGCGCGTAACGGTAAAGAAGTGACCGCGGTGATCGAGCTGCGTGCGCGTTTTGACGAAGAGTCCAACCTGCAACTGGCCAGCCGTCTGCAAGCGGCCGGTGCGGTGGTGATCTACGGTGTGGTCGGCTTCAAGACCCACGCCAAGATGATGCTGATTCTGCGCCGTGAGGCGGGGGAGATCGTGCGTTACGCGCACTTGGGTACCGGCAACTATCACGCCGGCAACGCCAAGCTCTACACCGATTACAGCCTGTTGACCTCGGACGACGCGCTGTGTGAAGACGTAGGCAAGTTGTTCAGCCAACTGATCGGCATGGGCAAGACGTTGCGCATGAAAAAACTGCTGCATGCGCCATTCACGTTGAAGAAGGGCATGCTCGACATGATTGCCCGCGAGACCCAGTTCGCGGTTGAAGGCAAACCGGCGCATATCATCGCCAAGTTCAACTCGCTGACCGACCCGAAAATCATTCGGGCGCTGTACAAGGCCAGCCAGGCTGGTGTGCGAATCGATCTGATTGTGCGTGGGATGTGCTGCCTGCGTCCGGGCATTCCGGGTGTCTCGCACAACATCCACGTGCGCTCGATCATCGGCCGCTTCCTGGAGCACACGCGGGTGTTCTACTTCCTCAACGGCGGCGAAGAGCAGATGTTCCTGTCCAGTGCCGACTGGATGGAGCGCAACCTCGATAAACGCGTCGAGACGTGCTTCCCGGTCGAGGGTAAAAAGCTGATTTTGCGGGTCAAGAAAGAGCTGGAGTGCTACCTGACCGACAACACCCACAGCTGGAGCCTGCAATCGGACGGCCGTTACATCCGTAACACGCCAACCGGTAACCAGAACCCGCGCAGCGCCCAGGCAACCTTGCTGGAGCGTTTGAGCCTGCCCGTATTGACGGTGAGCACCGGGCCTTCGGTATAAAGCTGTAACCCCTGTGGGAGCGGGCAAGACCGCTCCTACAGTTGGTTTGAATGGTGTCGGGTCAGGACACCGTCAGCACAATCCCGACCCGGGTCAGCCATTGAGCTTCTTGTTCGAAGTCGGCCTGGGTCAGGGGGTTTTGCTCAAGCCAGCCCTCGGGGAAGATCACCTCAAGGTGATCGCCCTCGGCGCGCAGCTTGACCTGCGACGCTTCCTGGTTGCCACGGATGTGGTAGAACAGGATCGCAAAACGCAGCAGCACGCACAGGCGAATCAGCTTGATGCCGTCCTCGCCAAATTCGGCGAACTTGTCTTTTGGAATATTTCGACGATGACCGCGCACCAGCAGCGCGAGCATTTGCTGGTCTTCACGTGAGAAGCCGGCAAGGTCGGAGTGCTCGATCAGGTAGGCGCCGTGCTTGTGGTAGTGATAGTGGGCAATGTCCAGCCCGACTTCATGCACCTTGGCCGCCCAGCCCAGCAGTTCACGCCAGACACCGTCTTTGAGGTCCCACGACTTGGCGACTTGATCAAAGGCGCGCAGGGCTTTGCGTTCAACCCTGGCGGCTTGTTCGCGGTCGACGTGATAGCGGTCCATCAGCGAGCTGAGGGTACGCTCACGCACGTCTTCGTGGTGATGACGGCCCAGCAGGTCGTACAGCACGCCTTCACGCAGTGCGCCGTCACAGTGGTCCATGCGTTGCAGTTCAAGAGCGTCGAACACGGCTTCAAGAATCGCCAGCCCGGCAGGGAAAATGGTTCGGCGGTCGGGCTTGATGCCTTCAAAGTCGATCTTGTCCACTTCGCCCAGCTTGAACAGCTTGCGCTTGAGCCAGGACAGGCCTTCGGCATTCACCTCGCCATTGCCATGACCGCCCGCCTTGAGGGCCAGGCCGATGGCCCGAATGGTGCCTGAGGAGCCGATCGCTTCATCCCAGGTCAAGCGGTGCAGGGCGTGCTCAATGCTCATGATTTCAAGACGCGCAGCCGTGTAGGCCTGGGCATAGCGAGCCGGGGTGATCTTGCCGTCGCGGAAATAACGCTGGGTGAAGCTGACGCAGCCCATCTGCAGGCTTTCGCGCAGCAGCGGTTCAAAGCGCTGGCCAATAATGAATTCGGTACTGCCGCCGCCAATGTCGGCCACCAGGCGCTTGCCCGGCGTGTCGGCGAGGGTGTGGGAGACGCCAAGATAGATAAGGCGCGCTTCTTCGCGACCGGAAATAACTTCGACGGTGTGCCCCAGGATCTCTTCGGCGCGCACGATAAATTCGTTGCGGTTACGCGCCTCGCGCAATGCGTTAGTCCCCACAATGCGCACAGCGCCCAACGGCATGCCGTTGATCAGCTGGGCAAAACGCTTGAGGCAATCGAGCCCGCGTTGCATGGATTCTTCGGTGAGTTTGCGTTCTTCGTCGATGCCGGCAGCTAACTGCACCTTTTCACCAAGACGTTCAAGAATGCGGATTTCGCCATTCTGGGCCTTGGCCACCACCATGTGAAAGCTGTTAGAACCCAGATCGATGGCGGCGATCAGGGACGGATTCTTGGCTTGGGATTGGGGCATGGTTGAGGGGTCTCGGTCGATAACCTGAACATCGTGCCACGATCAAAGGCTCGCGCCAACGCGTGATGTCAGATGCATTGATATGAAGCACGAAAGCAATGACGTTAGCTCTTCCGGGATAATTCGTTTTTTTGTGTGCGATTTAAGTGCCGTGTCAGGTCGGTTTTTCTGTGGGCGCGGGCTTGCTCGCGATGCTATCAACACGGTGCATCTGACTCACCGCGTTGCCTTTATCGCGAGCAAGCCCGCTCCCATCGGAGGGATGGGTTAACCGTTCACCTCCACTGTCCCGATAAAATTCGCCAGTTCCGGGGTTTTCGGATTGGCGAACAGCTCTTTTGGATCGCCCACTTCATGCACCTTGCCCTGGTGCATGAATACCAGCTTGTCGCCCACCTCACGGGCAAAACGCATTTCGTGGGTGACCATGATCAGCGTCATGCCTTCGCGGGCCAGCTGGCGCACCACGCTGAGCACCTCGTTGACCAGTTCCGGGTCGAGGGCCGAGGTGATCTCGTCACACAGCAGCACCTTGGGTGACATGGCCAGCGCCCGGGCAATCGCCACACGCTGCTGTTGCCCGCCCGACAGACGCTCGGGGAACGCGTCGAACTTGTCGCCCAGGCCCACCCGCTCCAGCATTTCCCGCGCTAAGGCTGCGGCCTTGGCTTTGGGGACTTTTTGCACCACTTGCGGGGCGAGCATGACGTTTTCGCCCACGCTAAGGTGCGGGAACAGATTGAACTGCTGAAACACCATGCCGACCTTCTGGCGCAGGCTGCGCAAGTCGGCGCGGGCGGCGTCCAGGTATTCGTCATCGACTTCAATGACCCCGTCGTTAATGGATTCCAGCCCGTTCAGGGTTCTGAGCAGGGTGCTCTTACCCGAGCCGCTGCGACCGATGATCGCGACAACCTGGCCCTGCTCGACGGTCAGGTCGATGCCTTTGAGCACATGGTGGTCGCCGTAATATTTATGCAGGGCGGTAACTCTAAGCAGAGGCATGCAGTTTCCTTTCCAGATGGCGCGCACTGAGCGACAAGGGGTAGCACAGGAGGAAGTAACCGAGCGCCACCAGGCCATAGACCATAAAGGGCTCAAAGGTCGCGTTGGCCAGCATGCTGCCGGTCTTGGTCAGTTCGGTGAAACCGATGATGGAGGTCACGGCAGTGCCTTTGATGACCTGCACTGAAAACCCCACAGTGGGCGCGATGGCAACCCGCAAGGCTTGCGGCAGGATCACATGGCGCAACTGCTCAAGCGGGCTCATGGCCAGGCTTGCCGAGGCCTCCCACTGGCCGTGGGCAATCGACTCGACACAGCCACGCCAGATCTCGGCCAGGTAGGCGCTGGTGAACAGCGTCAGGGCCAGCGCGGCGGCCATCCACGGCGAAATATCGATGCCCAGCAAGGCCACGCCAAAGAAGATCAGGAACAGTTGCATCAGCAAGGGCGTGCCTTGGAACAGCTCTATATAGCAGCGTGCCAGAGTGCGGGCGAAGCGGCTTTTGGAGATGCGCATCAGTAGCACCAGCAAACCGATCAGGCCGCCGCCGATAAACGCGACAAGTGACAGGGCGGCTGTCCACTGCAAACCCATCAGCAAATTGCGCACGATGTCCCAGAAGGTGAAGTCCATCAGCGGCTCCTGCTCAGGTAACGGCGGCCGAACCCGTTCAGTAACTGGCGGATCAGCAAGGCCATGCACAGGTAGATCAGGGTCGTCAGGGCATAGGTTTCAAATGCCCGGAAGTTGCGCGACTGAATGAAGTTGGCAAAAAAGCTCAACTCTTCAGTGGCGATTTGCGAACAAACCGCCGACCCGAGCATCACGATGATGATCTGGCTGCTCAAGGCGGGCCAAACCTTGGCCAGCGCCGGTTGCAGCACCACATAACGAAACGTCTCGAACCGGCTCATGGCCAGGGCCGATGCCGCTTCCAGCTGGCCTTTGGGGATGGCCTGAATGCCCGCACGAATTATTTCCGTGGAATAGGCGCCCAGGTTGATCACCATCGCCAGCACCGCGGCCTGCCATTCGCTGATGTGCACACCCAGGCCTGGCAGGCCAAAGAAGATAAAAAACAGCTGCACCAGAAACGGCGTGTTGCGGATCAACTCGACATACAGCCCGAACAGCGCAGCGAAAGGTCGAATATTCCACGCCCGGACCACAGCGCCGACAATCCCCAGGCTGACCCCGAGCACTGTGCCGATAGCGGTCAGCTCAAGGGTGAACAGGGCACCACGCACTAACAGGTCGCTGTTTTGCAGCACCGGTAAAAAGTCGAACTGATAAGCCATGATTGACCTCGTCGCAAGCTATCAGAGGTCAGCGGGCAGCGGCTCTTTGAGCCATTGCAGCGCGTTTTTTTCCAGGCTGCCGTCAGCCTTGGCCGTGGCGAGAATCTGGTTCACCTTGTCCAGCAACTCGGGCTGGCCCTTGTTGACGCCCACGTAGACCGGCGAATCCTTGAGTTTGAGCTTCATCGCCGGAAGGCGCTTGGGGTTGCGCTCGCTGATGGTGACCATCACCACGTTGCCGCTGGCGATCAAGTCCACCTGGCCCGCCAGGTACGCGGCGATGGTTGAGTTGTTGTCTTCGAAGCGCTTGATCGTGACGCCGGCAGGGGCCACGTTGGTCAGTTCGATGTCTTCGATCGCACCCCGGGTGACGCTGATGGTTTTACCCTTGAGGTCGTCCAGGGTTTTGATTTGAACGTCTGGCGGTCCAAACACGCCCAGGTAGAACGGCGCGTAAGCGTGTGAGAAGTCGATGACTTTTTCGCGATCCGGGTTTTTACCGAGGCTGGAAATCACCACGTCGACTTTGCCGGTCGTCAGGTAAGGCACGCGATTGGTGCTGTTGACGGGGGTCAGCTCAAGCTTGACCTTGAGCTGGTCGGCCAGCAGTTTGGCGGTGTCGATGTCCAGCCCCCGAGGCTTCATGTCAGGGCCCACCGAGCCGAAGGGCGGAAAATCCTGAGGGACTGCGACCTTGAGCGTGCCGCGTGCAATCACATCCTCAAGGTCATTGGCGTGAGCCGGGGCCTGGCTCAGCATCAGGCTGGCGAACAAGGCGCAAATCAGGGCGCTGTAGCGCTGGGTCATGGCAACTCTCCGGGAACGGGCGGGCGGTGGTGTCTGTTTTGGACAGAGCACAGGCCATGCCAACAGGGGATTTATGGCCTGCGAAGCTGATGAAAGAAGGCTTGTGGTGGTCGGACTGGTCTGAACAGTGGTCGGGTTTTTTGCACCTCGATCGAGCGTTCGTTCCAAGGCTTGAACCGGCTTGGGGCGTGACTTGCCGAGCGTTGGCAATAGCTTTACAACTACGACTTTCCTGAGCCGATCAAGCCGATTTGTGATGAATTCAAGCGCACGGGCCGTACCCGAAGTGGCATTGCTGGCCATTCGTAAATTGATCGTCGAGAACGGTTTTGTACCGGGCGATGCCTTGCCGTCTCAACGCGAGCTGGCGGTGCAACTGGGTGTCAGCCGGGCATCGTTGCGCGAGGCGTTGTCCTCACTCAGCGCACTGGGCGTGATCAGCGTGCAGCCGGGCAAAGGTGTGTATGTCCAGGCGGCAGATGAGCCCGCGGTCGTGACGCCGGCGGCGGACTGGCCCTTTGCGGCGCAGGCCTGCGCGCAGGATATTTTCCAGCTGCGTTACGCGCTGGAAGGCTTTGCCGCCGGGCTGGCGGCGGTGCGGTTGACCCGTGATGAACTGGACGTGCTGCAAGACAATGTCGAGGCAATGCGTCATGAATTGCGCGCCGAGGATTTTGAGCGGGCCGCGCAACTGGACTTCGAGTTTCATCAACTGATTCTGCGCGCCAGTGGCAATCAGGCAATGGCCAATATTTTGATTACCCGCGCCGATATTTTTCTCGAAAGCCAGAAGTTGCCGTTCATCCGTCGTGAGCGGGCGATGGAAACCTGGCAGGAACATCGCAAAATACTCCGGGCACTGGCCCGCCACGCCAGTGGCCCCGCGCATAAAGCCATGGGCGAGCACATTCGCCAGGCTGCGTCACGAACCGGGATAGTGTTCGTCACCCCTGCCGGCTCCTGAAGCGGGCGATATCCGCACTCATGCACCACTATAGTAAGAGTCAATCATCCCTCACCTTCCTGAACGCGGTGATGACGGCTATGATGTGCTACGTTTTTGCTTACAACCACGGAGACTTCCATGAGCAGCGATCTTATTAAACACGTCACCGACGCTAGCTTTGAGGCCGATGTTCTCAAGGCTGAAGGCGCTGTACTGGTCGACTACTGGGCTGAATGGTGTGGCCCTTGCAAAATGATCGCGCCGGTTCTGGACGAGATCGCAGAGACTTACAAAGGCAAGCTGACTGTTGCCAAGCTGAACATTGATGAAAACCAGGAAACCCCGGCCAAGCACGGCGTACGTGGTATTCCTACGTTGATGCTGTTCAAGAACGGCAACGTCGAAGCCACCAAGGTCGGTGCGCTGTCGAAGTCGCAGTTGGCTGCATTCCTCGACGCTAACATCTAAGCGTCGATAAAGGCCCCGCTAAATGCGGGGCTTTTTCATGGCTCAAGGACTAGACGCTATGAAACTCAAGTGGTACATTCGGCCCCGCACTGGTTTCTCCACTGCCCCCTGCAAGCCGTCGCCGACGCACTCCTTATCGAATTAGTACGCGATCCTGTCGCCTTCTCTGCGGCGCGGCCTCATTAAGCCAAAAGCTTAATTTCCCCCTCCATAAATGATTACGTCATTCCTATATGAACCTGACTGAACTCAAGCAAAAGCCGATTACCGAACTGCTCGAATTGGCCGAACAGATGGGCATAGAAAATATGGCCCGTTCGCGCAAGCAGGACGTGATTTTCTCCCTGCTCAAAAAGCACGCGAAAAGCGGCGAGGAAATCTCCGGTGATGGCGTGCTGGAGATTCTCCAGGACGGCTTCGGCTTCCTGCGTTCCGCTGACGCCTCTTACCTGGCCGGCCCAGACGATATCTACGTCTCGCCAAGCCAGATTCGACGCTTCAACTTGCGCACTGGCGACACCATCGTCGGTAAAATCCGTCCGCCAAAAGAAGGCGAGCGGTACTTCGCACTGCTGAAAGTCGACACGATCAACTACGATCGTCCAGAGAACGCGAAAAACAAGATTCTCTTCGAGAACTTGACCCCGCTGTTCCCGACCGTACGCATGAAGATGGAAATCGGTAACGGTTCCACCGAAGATCTGACCGGTCGTGTCATCGACCTGTGTGCACCGATCGGTAAAGGTCAGCGCGGTCTGATCGTTGCTCCGCCAAAAGCGGGCAAGACCATCATGCTGCAGAACATCGCGTCGAACATTTCGCGTAACAACCCTGAAGTGCACTTGATCGTTCTGTTGATCGACGAGCGCCCGGAAGAAGTAACCGAAATGCAGCGTACCGTGCGCGGCGAAGTGGTTGCCTCCACCTTCGACGAGCCACCAACCCGCCACGTGCAGGTTGCTGAAATGGTGATCGAGAAGGCCAAGCGCCTGGTCGAACACAAGAAAGACGTGGTGATCCTGCTCGACTCCATCACCCGTCTGGCCCGTGCCTACAACACCGTGATCCCGAGCTCCGGCAAGGTATTGACCGGTGGTGTCGATGCTCACGCCCTTGAGAAGCCAAAGCGTTTCTTCGGTGCTGCGCGAAACATCGAAGAAGGCGGCTCGCTGACCATCATCGCTACCGCGCTGGTTGAAACCGGCTCGAAGATGGATGAAGTGATCTACGAAGAGTTCAAAGGCACCGGCAACATGGAACTGCCTCTGGACCGCAAGATCGCTGAAAAGCGCGTCTTCCCTGCGATCAACATCAACCGCTCCGGCACTCGCCGCGAAGAGTTGCTGACCGCGGACGACGAGCTGCAACGCATGTGGATTCTGCGCAAGCTGTTGCACCCGATGGACGAAGTCGCAGCTATCGAGTTCTTGATCGACAAGCTGAAACAGACCAAGACCAACGATGAGTTCTTCCTGTCGATGAAGCGCAAGTAAGTCGTCGCAGGCAAGCAAAAGCCGGGGAAACCCGGCTTTTTGCTGTCTGAGCTTTTTTGATCCGGGCAGCTCTCCCTTCTGAACAGACGGCTTGGGCGCTACACTCTGTCTCCCAACGCCACGGCCACTACGAGGCTCAAGCATGCAGTATCGCGACTTACGCGACTTTATCAGCGGCCTGGAAAAGCGCGGCGAACTCAAGCGCATCCAGGTTCCAGTGTCTCCCAAGCTGGAAATGACAGAAATTTGCGATCGCACTTTGCGCGCCAAAGGTCCGGCTTTGCTGTTCGAAAACCCGGTGGGTTACGACATCCCTGTGCTCGGCAACCTGTTTGGTACGCCGGAGCGCGTGGCCTTGGGCATGGGCGCCGAAGCGGTCAGTGAATTACGTGAAATCGGCAAGCTGCTGGCGTTCCTTAAAGAACCCGAGCCGCCTAAAGGCCTGAAAGACGCGTGGTCCAAGTTGCCGATCTTCCGCAAGATCATTGCCATGGCCCCGAAAGTCGTCAAGGACGCGGTGTGCCAGGAAGTGGTCGTTGAAGGTGATGACGTCGACCTCGGTCAGTTACCGGTCCAGCACTGCTGGCCGGGCGATGTTGCGCCCCTGATTACTTGGGGCCTGACCGTGACCAAAGGTCCGAACAAGGAACGTCAGAACCTGGGCATTTATCGCCAGCAAGTGATTGGTCGTAACAAGGTCATCATGCGCTGGTTGAGCCACCGTGGCGGCGCACTGGACTACCGTGACTGGTGCGAAAAACACCCCGGCCAGCCATTCCCGGTTTCCGTGGCCCTGGGTGCAGACCCTGCGACCATTCTCGGCGCCGTCACCCCCGTGCCGGACAGCCTTTCCGAATACGCCTTCGCGGGCTTGCTGCGTGGCAATCGCACCGAGCTGGTGAAGTGTCGCGGTAATGACCTGCAAGTGCCGGCCACGGCTGAAATCATTCTTGAAGGCGTGATCCACCCCGGCGAGATGGCCCCCGAAGGCCCGTACGGTGACCACACCGGTTACTACAACGAAGTCGACAGCTTCCCGGTATTTACCGTTGAGCGCATCACCCACCGGGTCAAACCGATCTACCACAGCACCTACACCGGCCGTCCACCGGATGAGCCGGCGATTTTGGGCGTGGCGCTGAATGAAGTGTTTGTGCCGATCCTGCAAAAGCAGTTTCCGGAAATTACCGACTTCTACCTGCCACCCGAAGGCTGCTCGTATCGGATGGCCATCGTGACCATCAAAAAGCAGTATCCGGGGCACGCCAAGCGCGTAATGCTGGGTGTGTGGTCGTTTTTGCGCCAGTTCATGTACACCAAATTCGTTATCGTCACCGACGACGACATCAATGCCCGCGACTGGAACGACGTGATCTGGGCCATCACCACGCGCATGGATCCCAAGCGCGATACGGTGATGATCGATAACACGCCCATCGATTACCTCGACTTTGCCTCGCCGGTTTCCGGCCTGGGTTCGAAGATGGGGCTGGATGCGACCAACAAATGGCCAGGTGAAACCACCCGCGAATGGGGCCGTGTCATCGTCAAGGATGAGGCGGTCACTCGCCGGATCGATGACATTTGGAATCAATTAGGAATAGATTGATGCGTGTAACCTTGCAGCCTTCAGGTGCGGTGCTGGAAACCTTGCCTGGCGAGCGAATTCTGGATGCGGCGCAACGTCTGGGCTATGAATGCCCGCAGAGCTGTCGCAATGGTAATTGCCACGTGTGTGCGGCCTTGCTGGTTGAGGGTCAGGTGGAGCAAGCGGGTGACGTGCGCGATCATGGCGAGTTTTATACCTGCCTGGCGGCCCCGCTTGAAGACTGTGTGGTGTTGTGGGATGGCGTGCTTGCGTTGGGAGAGTTACCGGTGCGTAGCCTGGCGTGTCAGTTGACCGAATGTGTCGATATGGGTGGCGATGTGTGGCGCGTGCGCTTGCGTGCGCCTGCAGGCAAACCGCCGCGTTATCACGCCGGGCAATACGTGATGCTGGAGCGTGAAAATGGCGACAAGTCGGCATTTTCACTGGCCAGCGCCCCGCACTCGGGGCGCGACCTTGAGTTGCATGTGCTGGTTCGTGAGGACAGCGCCCGGCGCCTGATCGAACAACTGCAGCGCAACAAGATGGTCCGTCTCGAGCTGCCGTTCGGTGACACGCATTTGTCCGAATTGCCGGACGGCCCGCTGGTGCTGATCGCTGCGGGTACCGGCATGGCGCAAATGCACAGCTTGATCGAGCATTGCCGCGCAAAAGGGTTCAAGCACCCGGTGCACTTGTACTGGGGCGTACGTCGTCCTGAAGATTTCTACACCCTGGAAGAGTGGGAGCAATGGGAGAAAATCCCCAACCTGTTCCTGCACAAAGTGGTGAGTGATCTGTGCGGGTGGGAAGGTCGGTGCGGCATGCTGCATGAAGCCGTGTGCGAAGACATCAGCGATCTGGCCAGTGTGCATGTCTACGCCAGCGGTTCACCGGCGATGATCTACGGTACCCTCGACGCCCTGGTGGCAGCCGGCATGGACGCGCACCAGATGCGCGCCGACGTCTTTGCCTACTGCCCGCGGCCTTGAATGTGTGGGAGCGGGCTTGCTCGCGATGGCATCACAGCGGTCATGCAGCTAGACCGCGCCGTCTGCATCGCGGCAGGTTGAATCGTCGCACCGCCGCTCCCACAGGTTTTGCCTCAAAAACGTAAACCGGTGGTGATCATTGCGGCATTGAAGCCCAGCAGCACCAGCTCGACGGCTGCCGGGCCATAGTAGGCGCCGACCGAAGGAATGATCACCGGGGCTACGCCAAAGCGGTTAAGCGGGATCTTGTCCTGATATTCGCCGTGATAGCCTTCCAGCAGGCCGCCTGTGAGCTTCAAATACACAGGGTACGTGTCGCTATCAAAGCGCTTGCCCGCATAGGCGTAATACGAACGCTGGCGAAATGAGTTGCGAAAGGTTGCCCCGCCAACTAACCAGCCTGAAGCGTCATGGCGCTCAATACCGATTAGATCCTGATTGTTGTTGTGCTCAGGGTCTGGCGAAAAGTGCCGGGTATAGACACTGGTTTGCAGATACCAAAACCCCTCTTTTTTTTGCTGTGCGTCATCTTGTGCCAGTGCGGAAGTGGCATACGCCAGTATCGCCAGGAAGCAAATCCCAAGTTTTCTCATCTACCTACCTCATTGGGTGTGCGCCTGCGGCCAGCAACTATAAAGGGATGACTTGAACATCCCCTGAACAAAACGAATTCTAGTGTAGTTGCAATCATGAAGTCGCCCGGTCATACGTCTTGCCGAGCAGGCCATATGGCATTTGGTGCTATAAGATTAATGTCGTTATTTTGTTTACTGCATGTAATGCCTGTAGGACCCAATGCCACCAGCGATAAATATCAGTGAATCTTCTTGCCTGAATCTGGCTTATCCGCCGCGACTTGATCTCGGTGCGCCGCTGACGCCAGAACAATTGCTCAACTCCATGCACAGCACCATGGCGCGCCATCAAGGCGGGCCGGTCTGGCTATTTGCATATGGTTCATTGATCTGGCGTCCTGAATGCACGGCGGTCGAACGCGTGCGTGGCCGGGTTCATGGCTACCATCGCGGGCTGTATTTGTGGTCTCACGAGCATCGCGGCACACCTCAGTGGCCGGGCCTGGTCTTTGGCCTGGACCGTGGTGGTTCGTGCAGTGGCTTCGCTTATCGCTTGCCGGAAGACAACCTCGACGCGTCGCTCTACGCCCTGTGGCTGCGTGAAATGCCAGTGCCCTCGTATCGGCCGCACTGGCTGACGTGCCGACTCGAAGACGGCAGTCAGGTGCAGGCTTTGGGGTTTGTACTGGAGCGACATCTACCCAGCTATGCGGGCAACTTGCCGGATGGCGTGTTGAGCCAGGTACTGGCCAACGCCAGCGGACGCTACGGTACGACTCGCGATTATGTCGAGCAGACCGTAAGCGCCCTGCGCAGCCACGCCATGCCAGATCGAAATCTGGAGGCGCGGCTCAAGCGCTGTGTGCCGATCACGCCTTAGGCGGGAGCAGTAACCGCACGTTCTTCACTGGCCACATTTTTGTGGCGCAGGGTCGGGATCATGAACGCGATGGCCAACAGGCACGCGCTGATCAGCAGCACAAAGCCGCCATCCCAACCGAAGTGGTCAACCAGGTAGCCCATTGCCGCGCTGGCCGCGACGGAACCGCCCAGGTAGCCGAACAACCCGGTAAAGCCTGCGGCAGTCCCTGCAGCTTTCTTGGGTGCCAGTTCCAGAGCCTGCAAGCCGATCAGCATCACCGGCCCATAAATCAGGAAGCCGATAGAAAACAGCGCGATCATGTCGATGGTCGGGTTGCCCGGCGGGTTGAGCCAGTAAACCAGTGTCGCAACAGTCACCAGCGACATGAACACGATGCCGGTCAGGCCGCGATTGCCGCGAAAGATCTTGTCCGACATCCAGCCGCACAGCAGCGTGCCCGGAATCCCTGCCCACTCGTAGAAGAAGTACGCCCACGAGGTGGTGTCCACCGTGAAGTGCTTGGCTTCCTTCAGATAGGTTGGCGCCCAGTCCAGTACGCCATAGCGCAGCAGGTAAACGAACACGTTGGCCATGGCGATATACCAGAGCATTTTGTTGCGCAGCACGTATTTGACGAAGATCTCTTTGGCACTGAACTCGTCTTCGTGGCTGGCGTCGTAACCCGCCGGATAATCATTTTTGTACTCTTCAATCGGCGGCAAGCCGACTGACTGCGGCGTATCGCGCATGGCAATAAACGCAAACAGTGCCACTAACAGGGCAACGGTGGCGGGTACATAGAAAGCGGCGTGCCAGTCGTTGAACCAGGCCATGCCCAGCAAAAACAGCGGGCCGATCAGGCCGCCGCCCACGTTGTGGGCCACGTTCCACACAGACACCACACCGCCGCGTTCTTTCTGCGACCACCAGTGAACCATGGTCCGGCCACTGGGCGGCCAGCCCATGCCCTGAGCCCAGCCGTTGATAAACAGCAAAATGAACATCATGGTCACGCTGGACGTTGCCCAAGGTGCGAAACCGAAAATGAACATGACCCCAGCTGAAATCATCAAGCCAAAAGGCAAAAAGAAGCGTGGATTAGAGCGGTCGGACACCAGTCCCATCAGGAACTTGGACAGGCCGTAGGCAATGGCTATCGCCGACATCGCCACGCCCAGTTGACCCCGGGTATAACCCTCATCAATCAGGTACGGCATGGCCAGCGAGAAGTTTTTACGCAGCAGGTAGTAACCGGCGTAACCAAAAAAGATACCGGCGAAAATCTGCCAGCGCAGTCGTCGATAGGTGCTGTCTATTTTTTCTTCAGGCAGGGGAGCCTGGTGTGCGGCAGGTCGGAAAAAAGCAAACATTCAAGAGCTCCAAATTTCTTGTTATATCAGCGGTGCCGAACGTTACATTTTCGTTACTGAAAATGACAGGCCTTATCCCTGGAGCTGAAGGAATAATCCCACGTACGATTTTCGCTTGTGAACATCTCGCGTGCTTATAAACCCGACAGCAGACACCTTGAGTCTGGGATCTGTCAGAAATCTACTTCCAAGGGCTGATAAATAATTGTTCTGAGATGTTTAAGTGGGCAGAGGCGGGTTGTTCAATCGGAGCGATCTCACGACAGGCTCAGAGCCGGTGAACTGAGAGGTCAGCCAGCACACCACTACTATTTCCCCCTTTGGATTCCAGTGGGCGCGGTTTGGCGCAAAAAAGGGGGCAGTAGATGAAGTGTCTGGTGTGGTTTTTCGTGATGTTTATGGCAGCGGGTGCACGGGCAGAGGCGTTTTCGATCGACCTGCGCAGCGCAACCTGCCTCAAGCTGAACCGGGAAGTGAAGGGCTACCTTCGTGGCGCAATTGACCAGCCTCTGGCCGAGATAACGTTGTTCCGGCAGACCCGCAGCCTATTGATCGAGGGTTTTGAGGCCGGGCAGTATTCCATCGATCAGTTGGCGACGGGCTTGTACGCGCTTTCGCAAGGTGCGGGCAAAGTGATTGAAACCTGTCAGCGAAAACGCAGCCGGAAATTTGTGGACATGTTGCCTGAACGCGTCAGGGCGCTACTGATGACCGGGGTGGCTGGACACAACTGAATCGCGCTGGCCTACGGCTTTTCAGGGATTGGCCGATAAGGGTAGATAGGTCCGCAAGCAGCCCCGTATGCTTGCCCCCAACCGTATTAAGGAGCGAATTGTGAAAGCGTGGATCATGTTGATGCTGGCCCTGTCCTTGCCGATGGCAGCGGTTGGAGAAGAGGCGCAAGAAGGCGGCGACAAGGTTAGCTATATCACCCTGAGCCCACCGTTTGTAGGCAATTACGGCCTGGACGGCAGTTCGAAACTCAAGGTGTACAAGGCCGATATTTCCTTGCGCGTGACGGGTCCCGAGGCTGCCAAGGCGGTTAAAGCCAATGACCCGTTGATTCGTAATCAGCTGGTGGGGCTGTTTACCCAGCAGACCAGTGACACCCTGGGCAGCGTCGAGGCAAAGGAGAAGCTGCGTCAGCAAGCCCTGAAGCAGATCCAGCAGGTGATGACCGATGAAACCGGCAAACCGATGGTGGACGATTTGCTGTTCAACAACTTGATCGTTCAGTAAGGCGCAACTCGCCCGACACTACGAGGCAAGGCTCTTGCGGAACCGCGCCAGCGCGATGGCGAAGAACACCAGCCCGATGGCGGCCAGTGCCAACAAGTCGGGCCACACCACATTCACCCCCGCATCGCGGAACAGTATCGCCGCGCTCAGGCTCACAAAGTGGGTCGACGGCGAGCACTGCATCACCCATTGCAGCCATTGGGGCATGCTGTCCAGCGGCGTGCTGCCGCCTGAAAGCAAGAGCATCGGGATGATCACGGGTATGGCCAGCAAACCGAATTGCGGCGTTGAGCGGGCCAGCGTTGCCAGAAAGATTCCCAGCGCGGTGCTGGCAAACAGGTAGAGCGCAGTGACCAGTAAAAACAGGGTCAGCGACCCCGCCAGCGGCACGCCCAGCGCCCACTTCACCACCACTTCCAGTGATATCCAGGTACACAACACCACCACCAGCATGTTGCTCCAGATTTTCGCCAGCATGATTTCCAGAGCTGTCAGCGGCAGCACCAGCAGATGGTCGAGGGTGCCGTGTTCCCGCTCCCGCAGCAGGGCGGTACCCGTCAGCACAATGGCCAGAATGGTGATGTTATTCACAATCTGGATGACGGCCAGAAACCATCCACCTTCCAGGTTCGGGTTGAACAGTGCCCGGTTACTGATCAGCACCGGGGTTTTGGCTGCCGCGTCGGCCTGTCCCGTGTAGTTGAGCAGCTCCCGCTGGAAGATCCGTCCGATGTAGCCCGCACCCATGAAGGCTTGGCTCATGGCCGTGGCATCAACGTTGACCTGCACGCTCGGCTCACGCCCGGCCAGCAAGTCGGCCTGAAAATTGACCGGCACGTTGATCACAAACGTGTACTGGCCGCTGTCCATCGACTGGTCCAGTTGATCGTAGGGCAGGGCTTGCGGGGCCTGGAACTCTGGGGGCAGCAGCGATTCTGCGAGTTTGCGGGACAAGGCGCTGTGGTCTTCATCGACGATGGCAACGCTGGCGTTGTGCACCCCGATAATCGAACCGGCAGCGGGCATGTAAATAGCCACGGTGAAGGCGTAAAACAAAAACAGCAGTAACACGCTGTCGTGGCGCAGGCTGGTCAGTTCTTTAAGGCCAAGGCGCAGGATGTGCGAGAGCTTGTGCATCAGACCTCCTGCTTCTTGAGCATGATCAGGCTCAGCCCGGTGAAGACCACAAAGAACCCCAACAAGGCCAGGCACTGGGGCCACAACTGGCGCAAATCCAGGGCTTTGGTAAAGGTGCCTACGGCAATGTCGAGAAAGTGCCCGGCCGGGAACAGCATGCCCATCAGTGCCGCCGAGCCCTCAAGCGAGGAGCGCGGCACGATCAGCCCGGAGAACTGAATGGTCGGCAAGCTGGTGATAATCATGGTGCCCAGGATCGCCGCGATCTGGGTGCGGGTGAAGGCGGAAATCAGCAAGCCCATGCTGGTGGTTGCCAGCACATACAGCAGCCCGCCCAGCGCCAGCGTGACACCGCTGCCTTTGAATGGAACGCCGAACAGCCAGCGGTTCATCGCCACCAGCAATGCCAGATTGACCAGGCTTACGGCCAGATACGGCGCCTGCTTGCCCAGCAGGAATTCGAGGCGGGTGAGGGGTGTGGCGTAGAAGTTGGTAATTGACCCCAGTTCCTTTTCGCGCACGATGCCCAGCGCTGTGAGCATGGCCGGGATAAACGCGAGGATGAGCGCCATCACGCCGGGGCCGATGGCGTTCACGCTGATGACGTCCTGGTTGTAGCGAAAGCGGGTTTCGAGTTTGGCCGCTGCCTGTCTGTTTTGCGCCTGACTGCTGAGGGTGGAGAGCTGCTCAAGGTTGGCGGTGTGTACCGCTTCGACATAATTGCGGCTGGTTTCGGCCCGAAATGGCATGCCACCGTCCAGCCAGGCGGCGACCGTAGGCTGGCGTCCGGCGTACAAGTCGCGGCCAAAGCCTGGCGGGATCTCCAGGGCAATTTTGATTTCAGAGCGTTGCAACCGTTTGTGCAACTCGTCGGCGCTGCTGATCGGGGCATGCTCTTCGAAGTAGCGTGAGCTGCGGAAGGCTTCCAGGTAGGCGCGGCTTTGTGGGCTCTGATCCTGGTCGTAGACGGCGAAGGCCAGGTTCTCGACGTCCAGAGAAATGCCGTAGCCAAATATCACCATCATGAACACGGCGCCCAGCAAGGCGAACGCCATGCGCACTTTGTCGCGCAGCAATTCCTTGGATTCGCGGCTGGCGACAGCGATCAGCCGGGTCAGGCTAAAGCCTTTTTTGCTGATCGGCGGCGGGGCATTGGCCACCGGCGTGGCGACAGGCTCAGCTTCAGGCGCAGGGCTGGCGTCCTGATCGTTTTGTGCCTGTTCCAGGCAGGTGACAAACGCGGCTTCCAGTGTGTCGCCCTTGAATTGGTGTTGCAGCGCATCGGGCGTGTCGCAGGCCAGCACTTTGCCCGCGTGCATCAACGATATGCGGTCGCAGCGTTGAGCTTCGTTCATGAAGTGGGTGGACAGAAAGATGGTCACCCCTTGCTCGCGTGACAGCTCGATCAGTAAACGCCAGAAGTCATCGCGGGCGGCAGGGTCGACCCCCGAGGTCGGCTCATCGAGGATCAGCACTTCGGGGCGATGCAGCACGGCAACCGCCAGCGACAAACGCTGGCGAAGGCCCAGCGGCAATTCGCCAGACTGTTGTGAGGCCACATCGCCCAGGTCGAAACGCTCAATCAACTCTTCGATACGCGGTTCGCTTTCGGCCTTGGGCAAGTCGAACAGTTGCGCGTGCAACACCAGGTTTTGCCGCACGCTCAACTCACCGTACAGCGAGAAGCTTTGCGACATGAAGCCCACACGCTTGCGGGTGGCCAGGTCTTTGGCATTGACCGGATTGCCAAGCAATTTGGCGCTGCCTTCGGTGGCGGGCATCAGTCCGGTCAGGACTTTCATGGTGGTGGTTTTGCCGCAGCCGTTGGAGCCTAAAAAGCCGAAGATTTCACCCCGGCCAATGGCAAAGCTGACGTTGTTTACTGCCGTAAAATCGCCGAACCGCAGGGTCAGGTCGTGGGCCTCAATGGCGATATCGCTGTTGTCGCTGGTGCGAGGCGGGATCACCAAAGGCTCATTATTGTGCCCGCTGTCACCCTGGTAATGGGTAAAGGCTTCGTCGAGCTTGCCGGTAGCAGTGACGGTCGCCAACTCATGGCTTAAACCGGCGGCAATCAATTTGCCGCGATCGAGCATCAGGCAGTGTTCAAACTGCTCAGCCTCTTCCATGTAGGCAGTTGCCACCAGAAGCGTCAGTTGAGGGCGCTGGCTGCGTACGTCATCCACCAGTTCCCAGAAGCGTCGACGCGACAGCGGGTCAACCCCGGTGGTGGGCTCGTCGAGGATCAGCAAATCCGGCTCGTGGATCAGCGCGCAGCACAGCCCGAGCTTTTGCTTCATCCCGCCCGACAGCTTGCCCGCGGGACGTTCGGCAAAACGCTCCAGGTCGGTGGCCTTGAGCAGTTCGGCCATGCGCTGTTCGCACTCTTCTTTTGAGAGGCCGAACAGGGTGCCAAAAAAGCGGATGTTTTCGCTGATCGACAATTCGGGATAAAGGTTGCCGCCCAGGCCTTGGGGCATAAACGCGATCAGTGGGTACAGGGTGTTGCGATGGCGGCGGTCGTCAATCGGGCCGCCGAGCACTTCAAGGTTGCCTTGTTGAAGCTTTTTGACCCCGGCAATCAGTCCCAGCAGGCTCGATTTACCCGCACCGTCCGGGCCGATCAAACCACAGCGCGTGCCTTTTGGCAGGCTGAAGGCGATGTCGAACAATGCCTGTTGTTTGCCATACCAGTGGCTGATGCCACTGGCGTTGAGCGCCAGGTCGCTCATTGCAGATTAGCCGGCCAGGCGACGTCTGCGGTTCGTACATAACCTGCTCCCGGCATGCCCGGCTTGGCCTGGGGCACGGCGCTTGGGTCGGTGAGGCGCAGCTTGACGCGAAACACCAGTTTTTGCCGCTCGTCCCGGGTTTCGACCTCTTTGGGCGTGAATTGCGATTTGGCCGCGACAAAAGCAATTTTGGCTGGCAGCGCCTGGTCGGGCAGGGCGTCGAGCACGATGCGGGCGTCGGCACCCACGGTCAGCTTGCCGACCACCGAGGCGGGCATGTACAGGTTCATGTACTGGTCGCTGGGGTCGATCATCATAAATACCCGTCCGCCTGCGCCCAGCACTTCGCCGGGTTCGGCCAGGCGCAACTGGATCACGCCGTTGATGGGGGCGCGCAGGCTGCTGTCATCGATTTCGCTGGTGAGTTGCGCAACTTGGGCTTCGGATGAGCCGATCGCGGCTTTGGCTGCTGCAACCTGGGCCTGTGCTGCCACCACGGCTGCGTTGCTGGTATCAAACCGTGCCTGTTGCTGGTCGAGTTGCTGGCCGCTGGCAAAACCGCGTTGGGACAGTTGGCGAAAGCGCGCGAGTTCCTGGCTGGCCAGGCGCTTTTCGCTTTGGCGCAATTGCACATTGGCTTCGTTGGCGGCCAGGGTTTGGCGGGCGCGCAGCACTTCGGCTTCGGCTTGCGCGCGGGTCGCTTCCAGGGTGCGGGTATCCATGCGGGCCAGCAGTTGGCCCTGAGTCACGCGATCACCTTCGTCGACCAGCACTTCGGCCAGGCGTCCCGGGGTTTTGGCTGCAATCTGTACTTCTGTGGCTTCGAGTCGACCGTTGGCCATGCTGATGCCTTCAGGAAGGCTGTCGAGCCGGGACTTCCAATACCCGAACCCGCCTGCTGCGATCAGCAGGACAGCCAAGGGGATGACGAAATAATGGGAAATTCGGGAATTGCTAGACATGCCGACATCCTGTGTCACAGAGCGCTCTAGTTTGACCTTCTCAAGGCGATTACGACTTGATGCCAGTCAAAGGAAGACCAGAGCGTAGACGGGAATACAGGATGTTGCCTGCCACGAGGCGTGGCGAGTGGTGGGAGCGGGCTTGCTCGCGATGCAGGCGGCGCGGTCTGCCAGTACCACCGCGGTGATGCCATCGCGAGCAAGCCCGCTCCCACAGGTCACAGGTGTTTACAACAACCCCATCACCGCAGCCCATTGATCATCTGTAACGGGCATCACTGAAAGGCGGCTGCCTTTTTGTACCAGCGGCATTTCGGCCAGGGCCGTTTGTTGTTTGAGGTAATCGAGCTTGATCACTTTGGGGAAGGTCTGCTCGTGGGCTACCTGCAGCGCGCTCCACGGATTTTTTTCGGCGCTGGCCTTGGGATCGAAGTAATGGCTTTCAGGGTCGAGGGCGGTCGGGTCGGGGTAGGCTGCTTCGACAATGCGACCAATCCCGGCAATACCCGGCTCGGGGCAGCTGGAGTGATAAAAGAAGAACAGGTCGCCAACTGCCATGGCTCGCATAAAGTTGCGCGCCTGATAGTTGCGCACGCCATCCCAGCGCGCTTCACCGAGCGTGTGCAAGTCTTTGATCGAGAACTCGTCAGGCTCGGATTTCATCAACCAATAGGCCATTTTCTACTCCAGAAACATGCTGTGGTTATTTTGTCTGGCAACATTTTGATAAACCGACAGTCGGTTGACGCCAGAGTTTGCGTGTGTGTTCGTGTTGCCGCAGAATGCCCGGCTTTGAAGCTTGACGCTGCTGCACGGCCTATAACAAAAACCGTTGCTGTCATCGTGTTGATTTGCCTGAAGGAGGGCAATCGATGAAACGCAAACCGGATTTACTGTGGATGCTGGTTATTTTGTTCGGTTTGGGTGTGGTTACAACGGGCTATGCGCAAAGTCTCTGGTCAAACTCGATTGACGAGCCGATTGAGCTGACACAACAGCAAGTACAACCCTTCAAACGCTAAAACCTGATCGAAGGCATCACTTGAACGGTGATGCCCTGGTGGTCAGTGGGCGACGTACCAATGACTGTCCGAGACGGTGCCCTGCAAGGGGACATCCCAACTGGCCTGGGCCAGAGATTCGACTTTCTGACACTCGTGGGCCAGCCCCAATAGCGTCGGCTTGCGCCAGCTTTGGCGTCTTGCCTGATATGCCAGGCTGCGGTCATAAAAGCCGCCGCCCATGCCCAGTCGCCCCCCCGTTGCATCAAATCCCACCAATGGCAGCAGCACCAGGTCCAGAGCCCAGACCTTGCGTTGGCGTGCACGGTTGATTCGCGGTTCGAGAATCCGGAAACGGTTGGGGATCAGCTTCTCGCCGGGAGCAACCCGCTGGAAGACCATCTTGGTTCTTGGCCAGGCGCTGAGGACCGGCAGGTAGGTGATCTTGCCCCGACGCTGGGCTTCGCGCAGCAGCAGGCGCGGATCAATTTCACCGTCGGTGGGCAGATAAAGGGAAATGTGTTTGGCGCGGCGAAACAGCGGGTGTTGTGCCAGTTGCCGGTACAGGCCGCGGGCGGCCTGGCGTTGCGCGCAGGGCGACAGGTCGCGGCGGGCTTTGCGCAGCATTCGGCGAAGTTGCGGGCGGGTAGGCGTCGCAGGTTCGTTCATTTGGCGTGCTGTTCAAGGACGAGTTCACCACAGGGTGGCTCGTGGAAGCCAATGCCAGCAGGTGGCTGACATTGCGCTAGGAAATCAGGCTCCCCGACGTACCGCTGTCGGCTTGGCCCTTGAACCCGAAAGTTCAAGGTGGAAGTTGCAGTAGACCTTAAGGCTTTCCGTCTAGCGGACATGCACACCGGCCCAACGTGCAAGCTCCAGGGTAGTGCGAATCGGCTCAGGGACATCGCTAACTGGCGAATACTCCAGGGAGTGGCGCGAGTATACCCCAAAGTAACGTTTTGAATCAGCTTTGACGTTCGTTCGGATCAGTGGCCAGCACCAGATCAACGCGCTCCAGCAAGTCGCGTACTTGCTCACGGGTGGAGCTGCTGGTTTGAACTTCGGCGACTTCCTGCTTGTGCAGCAGATCGTGGGTGATATTCAGAGCAGCCATCACGGCGATACGGTCGGCGCCGATGACTTTGCCGCTGCTGCGGATTTCGCGCATTTTCCCATCCAGATAACGGGCAGCGCTCACCAGATTGCTCCGCTCTTCCTGGGGGCACATGATCGAATATTCTTTATCGAGGATATGCACGGTGACGCTACTGCTTGAACTCATGAGTCTTGCTCCAGGGCTTTGAGGCGCGAAATCATCGATTCCACCTTGTGTCGGGCGATTTCGTTTTTTTCAATGAGGTGCGCGCGTTCCTCGCGCCAAGTCTTTTCCTGAGCAATTAAGAGTGCGTTTTGGCGGTTAAGTTGCTCGACTCGGCTAATCAGCAGTTCGAGTCTAGCCATCAGTGCATGCAGGTCGGTGTCTTCCATTGTGTCCTACTGTGTGTTTTCTGATGGATGGGGACTGACGCCTCGATGGTCTGGCACGTCTGCCAATGCTAGGATACAAGCCCTCCATTCTAGACATAGCGCCGCTTGGCGCCTAGCTGACCATGCCTATTCAGAATTCCCCGTATCAAGCCTTTGTAACCCTGCTGACTGCCAGCGGCCACTCCGTTTCGCCTGCTGAACTGCACGGCCACTTGCTGGGCCGCAGCTGCGCGGGCGCCGGCTTTGATGCCGAAGGCTGGTTGGTTGAAGCCAGCGAGCTGTTGGCAGGCGAGCCGCAAGACAACGTACGCAATGCCTTGATCGGATTGCAAGAGATGGTCAAGGGTGAACTGACCAGCGATGACATGACCGTTGTGCTGTTGCTGCCGACCGATGACGCGCCATTGCCTGAGCGCGCTGCAGCTTTGGGCCAGTGGTGCCAGGGTTTCCTGTCCGGTTTCGGCCTGACCCGCCGCGCCTACTCGCTGAGCGATGAAGCCAATGAAGTGCTGCGCGACCTGGCAGCCATCGCCCAGGTGCAGGATGCACTTGAAGAGTCCGAAGACGGCGAAAGCGACTACATGGAAGTGATGGAATACCTGCGTGTCGCACCGCTGCTGCTGTTCACCGAAACCAAAAAAACCGCTGAACCTGCGCCAGCCAAACCTTCGCTGCACTGATTGATCGTCGAGAGGGAACCCGTCTGCCCATGATCCATATCCCGAAAACGGAATACGCACGTCGCCGCAAGGCACTCATGGCGCAGATGGAGCCCAACAGTATTGCGATTCTGCCCGCTGCGGCGGTGGCCATTCGCAATCGCGATGTCGAACATGTTTACCGTCAAGACAGCAACTTTCAGTACCTGAGCGGCTTTCCCGAGCCTGCGGCCGTGATCGTGTTGATCCCGGGCCGGGTACACGGCGAGTACGTGCTGTTTTGCCGCGAGCGCAATGCCGAGCGTGAATTGTGGGACGGTTTGCGGGCCGGGCAAGAAGGCGCTATCCGCGACTTCGGTGCCGACGACGCGTTCCCGATTACCGATATCGACGACATCCTGCCGGGGTTGATTGAAGGCCGCGACCGGGTCTACTCGGCGATGGGCGGTAATCCCGAATTCGACCGCAACCTGATGGAGTGGATCAACGGGATTCGCTCCAAGGCCAACCTTGGTGCCCAGCCGCCCAACGAATTTGTTGCTCTGGATCATCTGCTGCATGACATGCGCCTGTATAAATCGGCAGCAGAACTCAAGGTCATGCGCCACGCGGCGCAGATTTCGGCTCGCGCCCATGTGCGCGCCATGCAGGCCAGCCGCGCCGGTTTGCATGAGTACAGCCTTGAGGCCGAACTGGATTACGAATTCCGTAAAAGCGGGGCCAAAATGCCAGCCTATGGTTCGATCGTCGCCTCGGGTGATAACAGCTGCATCCTGCATTACCAGGAGAATGACGCACTGCTTAAAAGCGGCGACCTGGTGTTGATTGATGCTGGCTGCGAAATTGACTGCTACGCCAGCGATATCAGCCGTACGTTCCCGGTGAATGGCCGTTTTTCACCGGAACAAAAAGCGATCTATGAACTGGTACTGGCAGCACAAGAAGCGGCATTTACCCAGATTGCCCCCGACAAACACTGGAATCAGGCCCATGAAGCAACCGTCCAGGTGATTACCGCCGGGCTGGTGGAGCTGGGCCTGTTGCAGGGCGACGTGCAGGCACTGATCGCCAGTGAAGCCTACAAACCGTTTTACATGCACCGCGCTGGCCACTGGCTGGGGCTCGATGTGCACGACGTGGGTGAATACAAGGTGGGCGGTGAGTGGCGCGTGCTGGAAGTCGGCATGACCCTGACTGTGGAGCCTGGCATCTACATCAGCCCTAACAACCTCAATGTCGCGAAAAAATGGCGGGGCATTGGCGTGCGGATCGAGGACGACGTAGTGGTCACCAGGCATGGCTGTGAAATCCTGACCGGCGATGTGCCAAAAACCGTCGCCGCTATCGAAGCGCTCATGGCGGGTGCGGCATGAGTCGCGTGAATCTGGCCATCATTGGCGGCGGCCTGGTGGGCGCGAGCCTGGCGCTGGCCTTGCAGGCCGGTGCCAAGGCACGGGGCTGGAAGATCGTTTTGATCGAGCCGTTCGCCCCCGGCAACACCTATCAGCCCAGCTATGACGCCCGCTCTTCGGCGCTCAGCTATGGCGCTCGAATCATCTATGAGCGTCTGGGCCTGTGGCAGTCGATTGCCGAGCGTGGCGAACCGATCAAGGACATTCACGTGTCCGATCGGGGGCGTTTCTCTACGGCACGGTTGTCGGCCAGCGAAGAAGGGGTTCCGGCGCTGGGTTATGTGGTCGAGAACGCCTGGCTGGGCCAGTGCCTGTGGAAAAGTCTGGATCCGGATGTGATCAGCTGGCGTTGCCCGGCTGAAGTTATCCACATGCAACCGCTGGAAGACGGCTATCGCCTGACCCTCAACGACGAGACCACCCTGGAGTGCGATCTCGCAGTCCTGGCCGATGGCGGGCGTTCGGGCTTGCGTGAGCAGTTGGGCATCCATGTGCGCCAGCAGCCTTATAACCAAAGTGCCCTGATCGCCAATATCACCCCGAGCCAGCCCCACGGCGGGATGGCGTTCGAGCGTTTCACCGACGAAGGGCCGATGGCCTTGCTGCCGTTGCCTGACAACCGTTGTGCGCTGGTATGGACCCGTTTGGGGATGGACGCCCAGCGTCTGGCTGCACTGGATGAGCGCAGTTTTCTCAGCGAGTTGCAGGGGGTGTTTGGTTATCGTCTGGGGACGCTCAAACAGGTGGGCGCCCGACATCTGTACCCGCTGACACTGATTGAAGCGCAAGAGCAGGTACGTCCGCATCTGGCGGTATTGGGCAATGCGGCCCACAGCCTGCATCCGATAGCCGGCCAGGGTTTCAACTTGTCCCTGCGCGATGCCCAGGCCCTGGCCGATGCCTTGCTGGGCAGTGATAAAAAGCCCGGTGATTTCGCTACGCTGCTGAGTTATCAACAGGCTCAAAAACTCGACCAGCAACTGACCATCGGTTTTTCGGACAAGGTGACGCGGGTGTTTGGCAGTGAGCAGCCCCTGGTTTCGTTTGGTCGCAACCTTGGCCTGCTCGGCCTTGATCTGGTGCCACCGGCAAAACGCTGGTTCGCCCGTCAAGCGATGGGCCTGGGCACCCGCGCAGACAGTTGATGTCGGCGGGGCGAGCACGCCCCATGTCGATCCATTTTTTCAGGTGCGGCGTACGCCGCTAGCGAGACAGGCTTAAAGCATGGAAATGCGTGCAGATCTGCTGATTGTCGGGGCCGGAATGGTCGGAAGCGCACTGGCGCTGGCGCTCAAAGACAGCGGGCTGAAAATCCTGCTGCTTGATGGCAGCCCGCTGAGTGTCAAACCCTTTGCCGCCCAGGCTCCGTTCGAGCCTCGGGTCAGTGCCCTGTCGGCTGCCAGCCAGCGCATTTTGCAGCGCCTGGGCGCGTGGGAGGGCATCACCCGGCGTCGCGTCAGCCCGTATGCCCACATGCAGGTATGGGATGGCAGCGGCACGGGGCAAATCCACTTCTCGGCGACCAGCGTTCATGCCGACGTGCTGGGTCATATCGTTGAAAACCGTGTGGTGCAGGATGCGCTGCTTGAGTGCTTGCAGGACTCCAGCATTGAACTGCTGGCCAATGCGCGCCTGGAACAGATGCGCCGCTCTGGCGACGACTGGCTGCTGACCCTGGCCGATGGCCGTACCTTGCATGCGCCGTTGGTGATTGCCGCTGATGGCGCCAACTCGGCTGTACGCCGCCTGACCGGCTGTGAGACCCGCGAGTGGAATTATCAGCATCATGCCATCGTCACCAGCGTGCGTTGCTCAGAACCCCATCAGCAGACCGCCTGGCAGCGTTTTACCGACAATGGCCCGCTGGCATTCCTGCCATTGGAGCGCGAGGGTCAGCAGGACTGGTGTTCGATTGTCTGGTCGACCACGCCTGAACAGGCCGAGTACTTGATGGCGCTGGACGATGGCGCCTTCTGCCGCGAGCTGGAGCTGGCTTTTGAAGGCCGTCTGGGCAGTGTGCTGAGCGCTGATCCGCGGGTGTGCGTGCCGCTGCGTCAGCGTCACGCCAAACGCTATGTCGCGGAAGGCCTGGCACTGATCGGTGATGCGGCACACACCATCCACCCGCTGGCCGGGCAGGGCGTGAATCTGGGGTTTCTGGATGCGGCGGTGCTGGCACATGTGCTGCTGCACGCGGTGGATCGCGGCGAGCGTCTGGCGGATGTGCGCGTGCTGAGCCGTTTTGAGCGTCGGCGCATGCCGCATAACCTGGCGTTGATGGCCGCCATGGAGGGTTTTGAGCGGTTGTTCCAGGCTGACTCGCTGACGGCACGATTGCTGCGCAACACCGGTTTGAAATGGGTCAATAAAATGCCCGAGGCCAAGGCCTTGTTTGTGCGTCAGGCACTGGGCCTGAGTGGCGACCTGCCGCCGTTGGCCAAGCCGTAACATCTGGTAACTCCTCCGGGGCGAGTTAGGTTGAGATGGGAAATGTGATTCACTACCATTTACGCCCGATTCGCATCAAGAGAGACCGCCCATCATGTTGGCACGCAAGCGTCTACTGACTGCCCTGGCCCTAACCGTTTTTGCGAGCAGCGTTTCTGCTGCCGAAGAGGTGGTGGTTTACTCCTCGCGTATCGACGAGCTGATCAAACCGGTATTTGATGCCTACACCGCCAAGACCGGGGTCAAGGTCAAGTTCATCACCGACAAGGAAGCGCCGTTGATGCAGCGCATCAAGGCAGAAGGCCAGAATGCCACCGCCGACCTGTTGCTGACCGTGGACGCCGGCAACCTGTGGCAAGCCGAGCAAATGGGCATTTTGCAGCCGTTCACGTCCGAAGTGATCGACAAGAACATTCCACCGCAATACCGCTCCTCTTCCCATGAGTGGACCGGCCTGAGCCTGCGCGCACGGACCATCGTCTATTCGACCGACCGGGTTAAGCCTGAAGAACTGTCGACCTACGAGGCCCTGGCTGACAAGAACTGGGAAGGCCGCCTGTGCTTGCGCACCGCCAAGAAGGTTTACAACCAGTCGCTGACGGCCACCATGATCGAAGCGCATGGTGCTGAAAAAACCGAAAAAATTCTCAAGGGTTGGGTGAGCAACCTGTCCACGGACGTGTTCTCTGACGACACTGCACTGCTTGAGGCAATCAACGCCGGGCAATGTGACGTGGGCATCGTCAATACCTACTACTACGGCCGTTTGCACAAGCAGAAGCCGGATCTGGCGGTGAAACTGTTCTGGCCGAATCAGGCGGACCGTGGTGTTCACGTCAACCTGTCGGGCATTGGCCTGACCAAGTACGCGCCGCACCCTGAGGCCGCCAAGGCATTGGTGGAGTGGATGACCACCCCTGAAGCTCAGGTCATTTTTGCAGGTGTTAACCAGGAATTCCCGGCCAACCCAAGCGTTGAGCCTTCTGCCGAAGTGGCCAGCTGGGGCAAGTTCAAGGCCGACGCACTGCCAGTAGAAGTGGCAGGCAAGCGCCAGGCTGAAGCCATCCGCATGATGGATCGCGCGGGCTGGAACTGATCAAAATCTGAAGCAATACCTGTGGGAGCGGGCTTGCTCGCGATAGCATCGCCGGGGTTTCATTGGAAACTGCGGTGTTTGCATCGCGAGCAAGCCCGCTCCCACATTTGTTTTTTACCTCGTCCTGACCACCTTCCGAGAGTTCTTCGTGGCCCATCCTGCTCAACGTCGCTGGTATCCGCTGGTTTTTGTCATTGCCGCTCTGGTGCTGTTGCCGCTGAGCGTTTTGCTGCTGTCCTGGCAAAGCATTGATACCCAGATCTGGAGCCACATGTGGGATACGCAGATGCCGCGTCTGCTGGGCAACACCCTGACCCTGATCGTTGGCGTGGGTGTCGGGGTCACGCTGCTGGGTGTCAGCCTGGCCTGGTTGACCAGCCTGTGTGAGTTCCCCGGCAGGCGATGGCTGGACTGGGCGCTGATGTTGCCCTTTGCAATTCCGGCTTATGTACTGGCGTTTGTCTTTGTCGGCTTGCTGGATTTCGCAGGCCCCGTGCAAACCCTGCTGCGTGAGTGGTTTGGCATGGGCCTGAGGTTGCCACGGGTGCGCTCCACCGGTGGGGTGATCATCGTGCTGATCCTGGTGTTCTACCCCTACGTTTATCTGCTGGCGCGCACGGCCTTTCTGGCCCAGGGCAAAGGCCTGATGGAAGCTGCCAGAGTGCTGGGCCAAAGCCCGTGGCAGGCATTCTGGCGCGTTGCGTTACCTATGGCGCGTCCGGCAATCGGTGCGGGTGTAGCACTGGCGCTGATGGAAACCCTGGCCGATTTTGGCGCGGTATCGGTGTTCAATTTCGACACCTTCACGACCGCGATCTACAAAACCTGGTACGGGTTCTTCAGCCTGTCTACGGCAGCGCAGTTGGCCAGTTTGCTACTGCTGGTGGTCATGGTGGTGCTCTACGGCGAACGACGCGCCCGTGGGGCAAGCCGCGCCAGCAACGAACGCCCCCGGGTCAGTGCCTTGTATCACCTGAGCGGTCCCAAAGCGTGGCTGGCCAGTGGCTGGTGCTTACTGGTATTTGCCTGTGCTTTCGTCATTCCGATGCTGCAACTGGCCGTGTGGTTCTGGCAGCGTGGTCGATTCGACCTGGATGAGCGGTACGCCGGATTGATCCTGCACACCCTCTATCTGGGCAGCATGGCGGCACTGATCACCGTGAGCGTGGCCTTGGTGCTCGCGTTTGCCCGGCGCCAGGCACCCACGGCGGTCATTCGTGCCGGGGTCAGCCTTGCGAACCTGGGTTATGCCCTGCCGGGCTCGGTGCTGGCGGTGTCGATCATGTTGGCGTTCAGCTATCTGGACCGAGAGCTGGTGATTCCGGTGTCGGGCTGGTTGGGCGGGGCGGGCAAGCCCCTGTTGCTGGGCAGCCTGTCGGCCCTGCTGCTGGCATATCTGGTGCGGTTTATCGCCGTGGCTTATGGCCCGCTGGAAAACAGCCTGGCGCGCATTCGTCCTTCCTTGCCGGAGGCCTCTCGCAGTTTGGGGGTCGGTGGGCCACGACTGTTTTTCAAGGTGTATCTGCCGTTGCTGCTGCCCGGCACCTTGAGCGCTGCTTTGCTGGTGTTTGTCGATGTGCTCAAGGAAATGCCGGCTACCTTGCTCATGCGCCCGTTCGGCTGGGACACGCTGGCTGTGCGGATCTTCGAGATGACGAGCGAAGGCGAATGGGCGAGGGCTTCGTTGCCCGCCCTGACGCTGGTCCTGGTCGGATTGTTACCGGTCATCGGACTGATTCGACGCTCGGCACATCGAATCGGTTAGGTGCCAGTCCTCCTTCATGCGGCTACAATGCGCGGCATTCGGTGCGGTCTGTCTGTCAGATCAGGTTTCTGCGTAGTGTAAGAAAGCCTTTTTTTAGGCTTGAAATGCTTCGCAGCCTGTCCGCACCCTCGCCAAGCCCGGAAGGAGAAACCCATGGGACAGCGTACGCCTCTGTATGACCTGCATCTCGCCCTGGGCGCGAAAATGGTCGATTTTGGCGGTTGGGATATGCCTTTGCATTACGGCTCACAAGTTGAAGAACACCATGAGGTGCGCCGCGACTGTGGGGTTTTTGATGTCTCGCATATGACCGTGATCGACATCGCCGGGTCTCAGGCCAAGGCGTGGCTCCAGCATTTGCTGGCCAATGATGTCGAGCGTCTGAATACACCTGGCCGTGCCTTGTACAGCGCCATGCTCAATGAGCAGGGCGGCGTGGTCGACGACATGATTGTCTACCTGATGCCCACGGGTTATCGGCTTATCGTCAATGCCGCCACCCGGGATCAGGATCTGGCCTGGATGGAAGCTCAGCGTCAGGGCTATGACGTGCAGCTGTTGGAACGCCCGGAACTGGCCCTGCTGGCCATTCAAGGGCCCCATGCGCGACAGAAAGTGGCCGAGCTGGTGAGTCAGGCGCGTGGCCAGTTGATTCAGCAACTCAAACCCTTCGAAGGGCAGAGCAGCGGCGACTGGTTTATCGCTCGCACCGGGTACACCGGTGAAGATGGCCTTGAAATCGTCCTCCCGGCCGACCAGGCCCCGGCCTTTTTCAACGATCTGGTGGGTGCAGGCATTTCACCGATTGGCCTGGGCGCTCGGGATACCTTGCGTCTTGAAGCCGGTATGAACCTCTACGGGCAGGATATCCATCTGTCTGTTTCCCCCCTTTGCGCCAATATGGCCTGGACCATTGCCTGGGAGCCTGCCTCGCGCAAGTTCGTGGGACGCGAAGCGCTCGAAGCCGAAAAGGCCGGGGGCGTGCAGCTCAAACTGGTGGGGCTGGTACTTGAGGAACGGGGCGTTTTGCGCGCTCATCAAGTGGTTCGCATCGCCAATGTTGGCGAAGGGGAGATCACCAGTGGTAGCTTCTCCCCTACGCTAAGCAAATCGATTGCCCTGGCGCGAGTTCCGATGGCAACGGCCGACCGTGCCGAGGTTGAAATTCGTGGTAAGTGGTACCCGGTTCGAGTAGTAAAACCGACTTTTGTTCGTCAGGGCAAAGCCCTGATCTAACGTTTACTGGTGAGAAAGCACCTTGTGTGCGCCGCCTACATTTATTCTTGAGGACACTGAATATGAGCCTGATCCCTGCTGAGTTGCGCTTTGCTGAAAGTCACGAGTGGGCCCGCCTGGAAGCGGATGGCACGGTTACCGTAGGCATCAGCGATCATGCTCAGGAAGCCTTGGGGGACGTGGTGTTTGTTGAGCTGGCCGAAGTCGGCAAAGTGTTCGCCGCAGGCGATACAGCGGGCGTTGTTGAGTCGGTTAAAGCTGCTTCCGACATCTACTCGCCGGTCTCTGGCGAAGTGATTGCCGTCAACGAAGCACTGGCGGACAGCCCTGAGTCGTTGAACAGCGACCCGTACACCAGCTGGATTTTCAAGCTCAAGCCAAGCAACACCGCCGAGCTGGAAAAACTGCTGGATGCTGCGGGCTATAAAGCCGCAATCGGCGAATAAGCTCAAATGTGTAGTCGCTGCCGAAGGCTGCGAGCTTTGTTTGGAATCAAAAGCTCGCAGCCTGCGGCAACGACTACAGGTTGAGTCAGGCGACGCTTAAAACTGCTTTCACCGCCGCCACCGAACGCTCCACATCGGCCTTGGTCATTGCCGTAAACATCGGTAACGACACAATCAGGCGCCCGACACGTTCGGCAATCGGGAACATCCCTTCTTTGAAGCCCTGTGCACGGTACAGGCTCAGCAAGTGAATGGGCGGGTAGTGGTAACCGATGCCCACACCCAAGGCTTGCATCTCTTTCATGAAGGTCGCACGTGCAGGCTGGCCGTCCTTGCGCTCAGGCAGCACAAGCTGGAACAGATGCCAGTTGGTGTTGTTGAAGTCTGCTACCGGCAGTTGTGCGCCGTACTGAGCTTCGAACTCAGGCCCGAAACAGTCGAAATAATGCTTGGCCAACTCCCGACGATGGGCGGTGATGGTTTCGATATGGGCAAACTGGCCCAGACCAATCGCAGCCGCGATGTCGGTCATATTGAACTTGCCACCCAGCACATCCACATCCAGCCCGTCGAAACCCGTGCGAGTCACGCCCTGCAGACGGTATTTCTCGGCCAGTCGCGCTTCTTCTTCATTGTTCAGCACCAGACACCCGCCCTCGGATGAGGTGATGTTCTTGTTGGCCTGAAAACTGAACGATACAAAATCGCCCCGTGCGCCAATGCGCTCGCCTTGCCAGCTGGAGCCCAGGGCTTGTGCCGCATCTTCCACTACGCGCAGGTTGTGCTTTTTGGCGATCGCGTAGAGCGCATCCATGTCCACTGGCAAGCCTGACAGGTAAACCGGAATGATTGCCTTGGTACGCGGGGTGATGGCCGCTTCGAGCTTGGCCAGGTCGATGTTGCGTGTCACCGGGTCGATATCGGCAAATACCGGCGTCGCGCCGACTTCGATAATCACGTTCGCGGTGGCTACCCATGAAATAGGCGTGGTGATGACTTCATCGCCCGCCCCGATGCCCGCAATGCGCAACGCGATTTCCATGGTGCAGGTGCCGGAGTTGAACGTACGCACCGGGCGCCCGCCAAAGTACTCGGACAGTTGTGCTTCGAACGCCTGGACCTTGGGCCCGCTGGTGATCCAGCCCGAGCGCAATACGTCGCCCACGGCAGCAATGGTGGCTTCATCAATGGTGGGTTTGGAAAACGGCAGGAAAGGCAGCGAGCTCATAGAGGCGTGACGTCCGATGTGAGTGAGTTTGGGTGACCAAAAGCAATAGCATAGCGCTCAAGATCATACCCGGAGGATCGCTCACATCCGGTGAAAATTCTGTATGGCGGCTGAATCACAGGTAGAGATGTGTGTTGCGTTGAACGGTGGGAGGGGCTGGCTCGCGATAGCATCACATCGGGTTGATGCAGGCAAACCAAGTCGCCAGCATCGCGAGCAAGCCCGGTCTCACATGGAAGTTGCCTCCAAAGTGGGAAGGCAGTTATTCCGCTGTAGCGTTTTTAACCAGGATTGCGTTGGCCAGGTCCATGTCGCTGACTTTCATGTTCGGGTTATCAGCACGCACTTGTTGCATGGCTGATTCCAGGTACGGGCCACGAATCGAACCGTTGCTGGCAACAAAGCTGCCCGCGTCATCCTGAGCGGCGATGACTTTGCGGTCTTTTTTGAAGGTCAGGTAGGTGGAGCCGGTGGTTGCACCGGAAGACAGCACATTACGCCAGAAGCTGTCGGCCATTGCAGACCCAACAGGAAGAGACAGCAAGGCGATAGCGGCTACAGCATATTTGAGGCGCATGACGGTGACTCCGAATAGATTAGCTACGAGGTTTGATTGCAAATTGCGCTCAGGAGTTCCGTAACGTCACGGTACAATTTCTACGCTTAATACTGTTCCATTCTGAGCGGTAACACGCACGGGCGTACCCACCGCAGCGTCAGGCCCTACGGCCATCCATACGCTGTCGCCGACCTTGATTTTACCCCGCCCCTCCACAATCGCCTGTTGAACGATGAAGGTACGGCCGATCAGCTCATGGCCGCGACGATTCAGGTTTGGTTGGTCGCCACTCTCGACCTTGCCGCGCTGTCGCCGCCACCAGTACACCGCCGTGAGGATTGCCAGCACTCCAAACAATGGAAGTTGCAGGGTCCAGGGCAGTTCGGGGACCAGAAAGGTCAAAGCCCCGACGATGATGCCGGCAATACCTGTCCACAGCAGATAACCACCGGCGCCAAAAACCTCCAGTATCAACAGCGCCGTGCCCAGCGCCAGCCAGTCCCAGTAGTTCAGGTGTTGCAGAAACTCCCACATGAATCAGACCTTCTTGGTATCAAAGGTGGCTTTGACGATTTCGCCGATACCGCCCACTGCGCCGATGACCTGGCTGGCCTCCAGCGGCATGAGGATGACTTTGCTGTTGTTGGCAGAAGCCAGCTTGCCCAGGGCATCGATATATTTTTGCGCAACAAAGTAGTTGATCGCCTGCACGTTGCCCGAGGCAATGGCTTCGGATACCACCTGGGTGGCCCGTGCTTCGGCTTCGGCCTGGCGCTCTCGGGCTTCTGACTCGAGAAACGCAGCCTGACGACCACCTTCTGCTTCGAGGATCTGTGCCTGTTTTTTGCCTTCGGCAGTCAGGATTGCTGCGGCTCTCAGCCCTTCAGCCTCAAGGATTTGTGCTCGCTTGATACGTTCGGCTTTCATCTGCCCGGACATGGCGGCCATCAGGTCGGCCGGCGGGCTGATGTCCTTGATCTCGATGCGGGTGATCTTGATGCCCCAGGGCGCTGTTGCTTCATCAACGGTGCGCAGCAGCTTTTCATTGATGCCGTCACGCTGGCTGAGCATGGCATCCAGCTCCATCGAACCCAGTACGGTACGGATGTTGGTTTGCAGCAGGTTGCGAATGGCGTGTTCGAGGTTGTTGACCTCATACGCGGCCTGAGCCGTGTTGACGACCTGGAAAAAACACACGGCATCGATTTGTACGGTGGCGTTATCGGCGGTGATCACTTCTTGTGGCGGGATGTCCAGCACGCTTTCCATCACGTTGATCTTGCGCCCGATGCGGTCCATCACCGGAATGATGATGTTCAGGCCCGGCTTCAGGGTGTTGGTGTAGCGGCCAAAGCGCTCCACCGTCCATTGATATCCTTGCGGTACCACCTTGAAGCCCATGAAGAGCATGGCGATAGCCAAGGCGACAAATAACAGGATCACAGTACCCGCTTGCATAACCATTCCTTGTTTTGAGGTGTAAGAATCAAACGAACGAGGAGTGTAACGATCAAAAAATTCGCGTAACTGATTAGATTTTAGTCAAAACAATTCAACTACGCGGGGGTAACTCGAATTGCTTCTGGCATTGAGGTTGTTCCAGCGGCGACTTTTTGAGCGGCGGCCAGCCTCAGGCTGATCATGCCTTGTGCGCAGGCCTGGCGACGCATGGCGTTGAGGTCGGTGTCGGGGCCAATCAACGACTTGAGCTTTTCGCTCATCACCATGATTTCGTAAATGCCGACTCGCCCGCTGTATCCGGTGTCCCGACACTGTGCGCAGCCAGTGGCCCGCCAGGTGCAGGTGGGCGGTGAGTCGGACCAGGCCGGGGCAAAGTCCTGCCAGTCCCCCGGATCCAGTGGCTGCTCGGCCCTGCAGTCAGGGCACAGCGTTCTGACCAGACGCTGGGCCATGACCCCCAGCAACGTGGCTTTTATCAAATAGGCCGCTACTCCCAGTTCCTGCAGGCGGCTGATCGCGCTGGGCGCGTCATTGGTATGCAGGGTAGAAAGCACCAGATGTCCGGTCAGCGCAGCCTGAATGGCCATCTGCGCGGTCTCCAGGTCACGTATTTCACCGAGCATGATGATGTCCGGATCCTGGCGCATCAATGCACGCACGCCGTTGGCGAAGTTCAAGTCGATGTTGGGTTGGACCTGCATTTGATTAAAGGCCGGTTCAATCATCTCGATGGGGTCTTCGAGAGTGCACAGGTTGATTTCTGGAGTGGCCAGTTGTTTGAGCGTTGCATACAGGGTGCTGGTTTTACCCGAACCGGTAGGGCCGGTGATCAAAATAATGCCGTTGGGCTGGCGGGTCATTGGTTGCCAGCGTTGCAGGTCTTCGGGGCACAGGCCCAACTGGTCGAAATCTTTGAGCAGTACCTGCGGATCAAATATACGCATCACCATTTTTTCGCCAAACGCGGTGGGCAGGGTGGCGAGTCTCAGCTCAACTTCAGCGGCGCCCGGGGGCCTGGTTTTTATTCGACCGTCCTGAGGTTTGCGTTTTTCGGCGACATTCATCCGGCCCAGGCTCTTGAGGCGACTGACGACAGCCACGGTCACCTGCGGCGGGAACTGGTAGACGTTATGCAGCACCCCATCGATGCGAAAGCGCACACAGCCTTGTTCCCGCCGGGGTTCAATGTGGATATCGCTGGCACGTTGCTCAAAGGCGTACTGAAACAACCAGTCGACGATATTCACAATGTGCGTGTCGTTGGCATCCGGCTCGCGGGCGCCTGTACCCAAGGTCAGCAACTGTTCAAGGTTGGTCTGGGGGCTGGTTTTCTGATCGTTGAGTGCGGCGCCGGTGACCGATTTGGCCAGTTGGAAAAACTCCGTGCTCAGGCGCTGGATTTCGAGGGGGTTTGCAATGACCCGTTTGATAGGACGCTTGAGCAACGGGTGCAAATCAGCCTCCCAACTGCTGACCCAGGGCTGGCAGCTGGCGATGGTGATGCTCGAATCATCGGCAGCCACCGCGAGGATTCCATGACGCTGGGCGAAGGCGAAGGACATCAGCCCTGTCACTGTGGTGACATCGATCTTGAGCGGGTCAATGCGCAGGTAGGGGTGTTCGGCGTGGTTGGCGAGCCAGGCGGTGAGGGTTTCAAGATCCAGGATCTTGCCCCCCCGGCTGGGGTCACAGAGCTGTTGTCCTGCCAGAAACACCAGCGGATGCAAGGCTGCATTGCACGCTTCGCGCCCGGTGATCAATACCTGTTCGGCACAACTATGGGGGATACGGTTTTTGGCCAGCAACGCGGTCAACAGGTCGTTGAGGTCCAGCCATTGGTCTTGGGGCGGGGGGATGCGCATAAAAGCTCCTTTGGGCACCGGCTCAGACGGATCCTTGTCTGGCTGTGAGCTTCAAAGCCTAGTCGCGCTGCTTTCACCTTCACGTGCCCAATGGTTGCGAACTATTGCCCCGAGACTTGCAGAAAAGACGCTTTGGCCGCCTGCACGGGGTGCAGCTCCATGTCGAAGACACTGATCAGATTGCGCAATTTCTCACCCATGACCTGAGCCCGGTGCCAGCTCTGCTCATGGCTTTCGATTTCAATGCTCAATATGTCCTGATCGCGCACCACTTCCACCTGCTGCGGGATCAATTGCTGCAAGGCAAACAGATTGAGCACACGGCACAAGACATCAGCATCGGCGTCCGCCTGGATGCGATAGCGCACCGGGCAAGGGGCCGCGTTGCTGGCCCAGACGTCGGGGCGTGATGAGTGGTTGACGACTTCCAGATGGGACATGCAAACGCTCCTGTTTAGGCTGGAGAAATATTTACACGTCGTGGGAGAAATTTTTTATCTAAGATGGTTTAAATCAACGATAAATAGACTTGTTCAAGTCTCTATTAGACAGCTTAAAGGTATTTTTATGCAGGGTGAACTGGATGCTTATGACCGACGCATTTTGGCACTGCTGCAAGAGGATGCTTCTCTGTCGAGCGCACAGATCGCCGAAAAGGTGGGGCTTTCGCAATCACCCTGCTGGCGGCGTATTCAGCGGATGAAGGACGAGGGGATCATTCGCGGCCAGGTGACCTTGCTCGATCGCAAGAAAATCGGGCTCAACACGCAAATTTTTGCCGAGATCAAACTCAATGCCCACGGGCGTTCCAACTTCACTGAATTCACCGACGCGATCCGCGGTTTTCCCGAGGTGCTGGAGTGCTACGTACTGATGGGGTCGGTGGATTTTCTGCTACGCATAGTTACTGCCGACATCGAAGCCTACGAGCGTTTTTTCTTCGAAAAACTGTCGATGGTCCCGGGTATTCAAGAGGTGAACTCGATCGTGGCGTTGTCAGAAATCAAATCCACCACGTGTCTGCCGGTTTGATCCGGGCCACAAAAAAACGGCCTTCATGAAGAAGGCCGTTCAGGGTTTATACCTGTTGCATCAATGCACAAACAGGGCAATCAGAATGATGATCGGGATCGGGATACCGAGAAAAAACAGCAGTAATGAGCGCATTTTCATTCTCCAGATTGATTAATAAACAGGCGGCTTGGTGGTGTGCTCCACGTAGCTCACGGCATCGCGTTGGCGGCCGCCAAACGTGGCGCAGAGGCTGGCGAAAAATGCACCCAGCAGCAGGCTGATAAACATCCACAGGGTGGTCCAGGCGGCGACTTTTGCTGCGGTGTCTGCGGCTTCCTTGGCTTTGACCTTGGCGTCTTCAACCGCCTG
This sequence comes from Pseudomonas sp. RL_5y_Pfl2_69, assembly GCF_963970465.1. Lineage (NCBI taxonomy): Bacteria > Pseudomonadati > Pseudomonadota > Gammaproteobacteria > Pseudomonadales > Pseudomonadaceae > Pseudomonas > Pseudomonas sp. RL_5y_Pfl2_69. The sequence goes on from NZ_CAXAOU010000013.1 coordinate 83,793, forward strand.
GTGGGCTTTGGCATACACCTGGTCGACCCGTTGCTCGGCCTCGGCCTGGCTGAGGTTGGTCCGTTGAGCGACGATTTGCGCCAGATAGGTACGGTCCTCGCCGCTTAACTGGCCGTCGTTGCCCAGGCTGCGAACAAAGATGCGGGTGACGATGCCGTGGGCGGCGTCTTCGCTGACAGCAGTGCCGCGATCATCGCGAAACAGGGTGTCGATAAAGTAATCAGAGCTATTGCCCGAACTTTTATCGGCGTGGCTGGCGGCTGCGCTGCTCATGGCCGAAGCGGCACCTGAAGCCACGCTGGCCCCAGCTTGAACACCGCTGCCAATCACGCTGCTGACCGAGCCTGCGATCAGGGTTACGGTCACCAGCGTCGCAACTGCCCAAGCCAGAAAGCCATGTGCTGTGTCCCGAAAGTACACTTCATCGCCATGCATGTTGGCCCACTTGACCCGCAAGCGGCCGGCCAGATAGCCCCCCATCCCTGACGCAATGATTTGTGTGACGGCCAGCCAGACAATGGCGGTGATGCCCAGGCCTTTGGCGCCCACGCCTTCATTGGCCCACGGTGAAACTGCCGAAAAGCCCAGGCCTGCGCCCAGCATGATCAGCAGCAGAGACAGCGCGGCAGCGGTGGCTGCCCCCGCAAAGATGGCGGCCCAGGAAACACCTGAGTGGCCAGAGGAGTCTTGCAGGGCTGCGGGATAGTGCTCAGTTGTCCCGATCATTGTTGTTGTGCTCCTGAATGGTAGGAAGTGCAGCGTTCATTCAAGAGATTGCAGGTGACATGCCAACAGGGTGCTTGTTGGTAATTTCATATCTTTCAATGGGTTAATAATTTTTTGAATTTCAGGTGCATGCAGTTTGCATGATTGACACTGTGACAGGCGGGCGTAATGCATTGAAACAATTTGGCGAGGCGAGCCAGGTCCCAATAAAAACGGGAGCCTTTCAGCTCCCGTTTTTGGGTAATCAATGATGACGATGCTTGTTCTTTTTGCGATGGCCATACGCGTGGCCACGGCCGCGGTTGTCGTCGCGGTAGTAGCGACGGTTGTCACGATCGCGATAGCGACGATCTTCGGCGTCGCTTTTATTGCCCATGTAGTTACCCAGCGCGCCACCAGCACCACCGCCAGCGGCTGAGCCGACCAGAGCACCGGTGCTGCCGCCGACACTGCGGCCCAGCACGTTGCCGCCTGCAGCGCCCAGTGCGCCGCCAATGGCCGCTTCGCCCCGGCTGCGTTTGTCGGCACCTACGGCACTGCCTGCCGCGCCACCCACGCCTGCACCAATGGCAGAACCGGTCGAGCCGCCGAGCTGTTGGCCAACCACGGCGCCAAGAACCCCGCCTAATGCGCCGCCTACACCGGCTTCGGTGGTGCCACCGGCCGAGGCTACGCCACTGACCAGGCCAAGGGACAACAAGAGAATCGAGGTGAGCTTCATAGATGAGCCTCAAAGAGATGACGGCGCGATCCTGAGGCTGTCGGTGATGGGTGACAATCGAAATCCGACGAGTAGCACGAGTTGTACACAATTCTATAAGTTGTTGTTTTTTCTAGGGAACTTAATGAATTTTTGGTGGTCTGTTTACTAGTTCGGAGAGGCCGATTTCGTAGGAAATCGGCCTTTTTTGTGCCTGAAATTTGGATGTGATGGGTTTTAAATGTGGGAGCGAGCAAGCCCGCTCCTGCACCTCAAGCTGCGTCAGCTGGCCTTGGCCATGATCAGTTTCGACGGGCTGGCGGCTTCCAGGCAAATGGCCACGAATTTGGACGTGGGCGTGTGGCTGCCATCGCCTGTGCTTTCTAGCGGCACCAACGGATTGACCTCCGGGTAATACGCAGCGGCTTGCCCGGCAGGAATATCAAATGCCAACAGGGTGAAGTTTTTGACCCTGCGCTCGTGCTGGTCATTCCAGATCGAAACGATGTCGACCTTTTGCCCCGGCTTGAAGCCCAGGCGGATGATGTCGGCTTCGTTGACGAACAACACGTCACGCTGGCCCTTGACCCCACGATAGCGGTCATCGAGGCCATAAATGGTGGTGTTGTACTGATCGTGGGAACGCATCGACTGCAAAATCAGGTCGGGCAGCTGGCCGGTAGCGCGGGTGCGTGCATCCACCAGGTCTTGTGGCAGCACGTTGGGCCGGAAGTTGGCGCGCTGCGACGGCGTGTTCCACTGCCGCGCACCGGCCGAGTTGCCCAGGTAAAAACCGCCAGGGTGCTGAATTCGCGTGTTGAAGTCCTTGAAACCCGGGATGGTGTCGGCGATCAGCTCGCGGATACGCCGGTAGTCGCCCACCACCCAGCTCCAGTCAATCGGATGAGTGCCCAGGGTGGCGGCGGCGATACCGGCAATGATCGCGGGCTCCGAACGCATCTGGTTGGACAGTGGCTGCAACTGGCCGTTGGAGTCGTGAACCATGCTGAAGGAGTCTTCCACCGTGACGGCTTGAGGGCCTTGAGCCTGGATGTCGATATCGGTGCGGCCCAGGCATGGCAAGATCAACGCTTCTTTACCGTGCATCAAATGGCTGCGGTTGAGCTTGGTGCTGATCTGTACGGTCAGGTCGCAATTGCGCAGCGCCTGGGCAGTGCGCGGGCTGTCCGGGGTGGCTTGGGCGAAGTTGCCGCCCAGGCCGATAAACACCTTGGCACGTCCTTCAAGCATGGCGTGGATGGCTTCAACCACGTTGTGGCCGTTTTCACGGGGCACCTTGAACTGGAAGCGACGCTCCAGGGCGTCCAGGAAAGCCACCGGCGGGCGTTCGTTGATGCCCATCGTGCGATCGCCCTGCACGTTACTGTGGCCACGCACCGGACACAGCCCTGCCCCAGGGCGGCCAATGTTGCCGCGCAGCAGCATCAGGTTGGCGATTTCCTGAATGGTCTGCACCGAGTGCCGATGCTGGGTGATGCCCATTGCCCAGCACATGATCACGTTTTTGCCCTTGAGGTACATGCGAGCGGCGCGCTCGATATCCACCAGGGGCAGGCCCGATTGTTCCACGAGGTGATCCCACGAGGTGTCATCGAGGCTGGAGATGTAGTCGAGGATGCCTGCGGTGTGTTCATTCAAAAAAGCGTGATCGAAAACGGCCGGCTCGCCTGCGGCCTGGGCATCGCGCTCCCACTGCAACAGAAACTTGGCCATGCCGCGCAACAGTGCCATGTCGCCGCCTAACGCCGGACGCAAATAGGCCGTGTTGGTCGGGCGGTCGCCGTTAGTGAGCATTTCCAGCGGGTGTTGCGGGTGCTGGAAGCGTTCCAGCCCACGCTCTTTGAGCGGGTTGACGCACACCACCTGGGCACCGCGTTTAACCGCTTCACGCAACGGTTCAAGCATGCGCGGGTGGTTGGTGCCGGGGTTTTGCCCCAGTACGAAAATCGCATCGGCGTGTTCGAAATCGTCGAATGTCACGGTGCCTTTGCCCACCCCGATGCTTTGCGCCAACGCCACGCCGCTGGCCTCGTGGCACATGTTTGAGCAATCCGGGAAGTTGTTGGTGCCAAACGAGCGCACAAACAGTTGGTACAAATATGCAGCTTCATTACTGGCCCGGCCCGAGGTGTAGAACTCCGCCTCATTGGGGCTGGCCAGGTTGAGCAGGTGCCGGGCGATCAAGGCGAACGCGGCGTCCCAGCTGATGGGGGTGTAGCGGTCGGTATCAGGGTTGTAGCTCATGGGCTCGGTCAGGCGGCCCTGATATTCCAGCCAGTAATCGCTTTGCTCCAGCAGTGCGCTGACGCTGTGCCTGGCAAAAAAAGCAGCATCGACACGACGTTTGGTCGCTTCCCAGTTCACCGCCTTGGCGCCGTTTTCGCAGAACTTGACCAGACCGCTCTCCGGCGAGTCACCCCAGGCGCAGCCCGGGCAGTCGAAGCCGCCGTTCTGGTTGGTCTTGAGCATCATGCGCAGGTTTTTCAGCGCGTTGTCGCTGGTCAACCAGGCTTGCGCCACACTGATCAGCGCGCCCCAGCCACCGGCCGGGCCTTTGTAGGGCTTGTAGCGGGGAGTCGGGGTTTTGTCGGCTTGATGGTGTGTGCTCACGGTTGATTCTCCTGCGCCGGGCTGTACACCCGTGGTGCGCTTTTTTGTGGCAGATGAATAAGGTTGAGGTTGTGGCGTCGTGCCCATTGCAGCGCCAGGCCCGTGGGCGAGGACAGGCTGATCAGGGTCTGGATACCGGCGCGCAACACTTTTTGAATCAGCTCAAGGCTGCAACGGCTGGTGACGATCGCCGCGCCGCCCGTCAGGTCGATGTGCTGGCGCACCAGCGCACCGATCAATTTGTCCAGGGCGTTGTGGCGGCCAATGTCTTCACGGCCCATCAGCAACTGGCCCTGGCCGTCCATATAGACGGCAGCGTGTACGGCGCCGCAGTGCTGGCCCAGCGGCTGAAAATCACTGATGCGCTGGCGCAGGCCTTCTAGCCACTGTGCCGGTGGCAACGGAGCGCCGGGCAGTACCTTGAGGTCAGGCAGGGCCTGTTCGACCGCTTCTACACCGCACAATCCGCAGCCGCTGGTACCGGCCAGTTGTCGGCGTTGCTGTTTGAGGTTCCAGAACGCGCGGCTGGCGATCTCGACCTGTGCGTAGTGGGCTGAACCGGCACCCGTAAGCTTGAGGTCATAGATTTCGCTGGCGTCATGAATGATGCCGCTGCCCAGGCTGAAGCCGACAATGAAATCTTCGAGATCGGTGGGCGTGACCAGCATTACGGCCTGGCTGATGCCGTTGTAGGCAATCGCCAGGGCGACTTCTTCGGCCAGGGCCGTTTGCTCACCGCTGCTGTGATCCAGGGTGACGTAGTCATAGTTCTGGCTGGCAGCAGGCGCGGGCGTAACAGAAGCGGGCGCCGCGCACAGGGGGCGCTTGGCGTTCATAAGGCTGTACCAACGTTCAATTCAGCTCTTAGCCTAGGCGCGACACAGTGTCGCGTCTAATCGCTAGTGCTGATCTATTGATAGATGGCGTCGATCAAGAAGGGTTTTGTGATTTCTGATATAGCGCAAAACAGGCTTCAGCCAGGGCTGAGCGCGGGGCAGCACGGCGCATGATCAAGCCCAGTCGGGCCAGTGTGCGAGCGTCTGCAATGGGATGCAGGCGCAAATCATCGGTCAATGCTTGCAGCCCGCCATCAAGGGGCATGACGGCGCAGCACAGGCCGCCGTGGACGGCTTGTAACAGTTGATGAACGGCATCGGTTTGCAGCAGGGGGTGTGGCGTGAGGCCACGGCTGTGGAAGTTGTAGTCGATGGACTGGCGAAAGTGCATGCCGCTACTGAGCAGGCCCAGCGGCAATTCAATGAGCGCCTCCCAGCTCAGGGGCTGATCGCCAAAGTTGAAATACCGCTGGTCGTACAGCAGGCCCATTCGGGTCTCGTCCAGGGCAAGGGAATCAAAGCGCTCCTGATCAAGGCGCTCGAGGTACGACACGCCTACGTCCAGCCGATTACTGGCCAGTTGTTCGAGGATTTGCTCAGAGCTCAACGCTGACAACTCGAATCGCAGCTCGGGATGCTCCTGGTGCAGGCGCTGCAATAAAGGCAGCGGATCAAAACTCGAGAGCGGGACAACTCCCAGGCGCAAGGTGCCGATCAGGTTGCCGCGACAGGCGGCTGCTTCTGCCTGCAAACCGTCGTAGGCCGCCAGCACGGTCCGGGCCCAGGCCAGGACACGTTCACCGGGTGCGGTAAAACTTTCGAAACGCTGACCGCGATTGACCAGTTGCAGGTCGAGTTCCTGTTCAAGGCTGCGCAAGCGCATGGACAAGGTGGGCTGTGTGATATGGCAGCGGGCAGCCGCCTGACCGAAATGCCGGGTTTCATCGAGGGCAATGAGGAATTTCAGCTGTTTGATGTCCATCGTCACTCCCGGCGCAATTGAGTGGGCGATTCTAGCGCGCTTGCTCGCGTCAATGATGGTCTACGCTCATGGGTCTGGATCTTCCAACCCTAGGAGCGTGATTTATGAGCATTTTCAGCTTTGTGAAAGAAGCCGGTGAAAAACTGATCAATCTGCTGACCCCCGGCAATGCCAATGCCGGTGAGGAGCTGAAGAAACACGTAGAGGAAGTGGGCCTGGGCAATCCAAATATCACCGCCACCGTTGACGGTGACAAAGTGACGGTCAGTGGCGAAGTGGCCACGCAGGAAGAGAAAGAAAAAATCATTCTGGCTGCCGGGAACATCGCGGGCGTGGCCAGCGTTGAGGATCAAATTACGGTCACTGGCCCGACTGTTGTCGCTTCGCGTTTTGTGGTGGTGAAAAAGGGCGACACCCTGAGCGCGATTTCATTGCAGGTGTACGGCAACGCCAACCAGTACAACAAAATCTTCGAAGCCAACAAACCGCTGCTCAAGGACCCGAACAAGATCTACCCGGGCCAGACGCTGCGTATTCCCGAGTAAGCCGGTTGCATCCTGTAGGAGCGGGCTTGCTCGCGATTGCATCGCCTCGATGATTCAGATCCACCGAGTTGTTTGCATCGCGAGCAAGCCCGCTCCCACAGGGTTGATTGGTTACAGCCCTTCCAGCAGTTCGCGATAGTCGTCCAACGCGGCAAATTCTTGTGTGTCCTTCGGGCCTTTTTTGCTGTCGGGCTGTTTGACTGCCAGCAAGTGGGCCACGCCAAAATCACGGGCACTGCGCAGAATCGGCAAGGTGTCATCGATAAACAGGCTACGGCCCGGGTCAAAATCGATATCGGCTTGCAGTGCATCCCAGAACGCCGGGCTTTCCTTTGGAAAACCGTAATCGTGGGAGCTGATCAGGCGCTCGAAATAAGGCGCCAGTTCAATGCGCTCCAATTTCAATGACAACGAATCACGGTGCGCGTTGGTGATCATGATCACCCGCTTGCCCGCTTTTTTGATGGCCGCCAGAAAAGTATCGGCGTCGGGTCGCAAGGCAATCAGATGAGCGGTTTCAAGCTTGAGCTCGCGTACCGGGATCTTCAGCTCGCGGCTCCAGAAGTCCAGGCAATACCATTTCAACTGGCCAGCATTGCCTTCAAACAGCGGCGTCAGCTCAAGATCCGCCATTGCCCGGCTGATGCCATGCAGCTCGGCGTAGCGCTGAGGCAGGTGTTCGAGCCAGAAATGATTGTCGTAGTGCAGGTCGAGCAGCGTGCCGTCCATGTCGAGCAGCACGGTATCGATGTCGCGCCAAGGTAAAACGGTCATGCAAAACTTCTCCCACAGGTAAAAATTTCCGACACAGACAATCGGAAAAGCCGGGGTATAGTACCCCGTTCATATTGAGGAGCCGCTATGCGCCAAAAACCCACCGTACTTGCCCGTGAAATTGTTGCCAGTAGCCGATTATTTCGGGTCGAAGAGGTGCAGTTGCGCTTCTCCAATGGCGTTGAACGCACTTACGAACGGTTGGTGGGGCGCGGCAACGGTTATGGCGCAGTGATGATTGTGGCCATGATCGACGCTGAACACGCAATTCTGGTTGAAGAATATTGCGGCGGCACTGATGAGTATGAAATTTCGCTGCCCAAGGGCCTGATCGAGCCGGGTGAAGACGTGCTGGCGGCGGCTGAGCGAGAGTTGAAGGAGGAGGCCGGTTTCGGTGCTCGCCAGCTTGAGCATTTGACCGAGCTGTCACTGTCCCCTGGCTACATGAGCCAAAAAATCCAGGTGGTGCTGGCGACTGACCTTTATGAAGCGCATCTGGAAGGCGACGAGCCCGAGCCAATGCGTGTTGATCGGGTCAATCTGCGGGAGCTGTCGAGCCTGGTGCTCAACCCGCAATTCAGTGAGGGTCGTGCCCTGGCTGCGTTGTATCTGGCGCGTGACCTTCTGACCCAGCGCGGAGTGTTCCAGCCGTGAGTGGTTTGCCCCATCCGTTGCTTGAGGGCGTCATCACCCTGGCCCATGCCGCTGGCGACGCGATCTTGCCGTTCTGGCGGGCCGGTGTTGAAGTCACCGCCAAGGCCGATGATTCCCCGGTAACCGCCGCCGATCTGGCAGCACACCATGTGCTGCTCGATGGCCTGACGGCTCTTGATCCGAGCATTCCTGTGCTGTCGGAAGAAGACGCCAATATTCCCCAGAGCATACGTGCCGGGTGGACGCGCTGGTGGTTGGTTGATCCGCTGGATGGCACCAAGGAATTTATTTCTGGCAGTGAAGAATTCACGGTAAATGTTGCGCTGATCGAAGAGGGCAGAGTGGTGTTTGGCGTGGTATCCATGCCCACCAGCGGCCGCTGCTACTACGGTGGCGCGGGCTTGGGCGCATGGCGGGCGGATGGCGATGTGAGTGTGCCCATCAGCGTGCGCAACACGCCGCCTGAAGGCGAGTCGTTGACCGTGGTTGCCAGCCGCCGGCATTCCAGCCCTGAGCAGGAACGTTTACTGGCCGGGCTGAGTGAGCATCTGGGCGAGTTGCAGCTGACCAGTGTGGGCAGTTCGTTGAAATTCTGTTTGCTGGCAGAAGGTGCTGCCGATTGCTATCCGCGTCTGGCGCCGACTTCGCAATGGGATACGGCGGCGGCTCAAGGCGTGCTGGAAGGGGCCGGTGGTGTGGTGTTGCAACTGGATGGCGAACCGTTCAGCTACCCGGCCCGTGAGTCGTTGCTCAATGACTCGTTTCTGGCATTGCCTGCCAAGGCACCGTGGCGTGAAAAACTGCTGGATCTGGCACAAGGCTGACTTTCATCTGTGGGAGCGGGCTTGCTCGCGATGGCATCGACGCGGTTCAACTGAAAGACCGCAGCGTCTGCATCGCGAGCAAGCCCGCTCCCACATAAACTGAATCAGCGATGCAACACGTACTGCCCGCTAAACCTCACCGCATCTTCCCCGCCCTGTGCATTGATCACCCGCGTGTCGAGGGTCAACCGTGCGCGGCCGTGGCGTTTGTACATGGCCAGGAATTTGGTCCAGGCTGCTTCACTCGGCGCATCACACAGCGCGATGGCGTCCTCGGTCACGGGCAGCGGGTAGCTGATATGACCTTCCTGAATCACGATATGCCCGTCCTCAATCCCCGCTTCGCGCAGGCTCAAGTGCAGCCAGCCCCAGCCCGCCAGCACTGCGGCGCAGTAGAGACTGCCGCCAAACATGGTGCTCTTGTGGTTGATATTGGCCTCGAGCGGCAATTGCAGGCGCAGTTGCCTGCCTTGCCAGCCCAGCACTTTGAGGCCCATTTCACGGGTGAGCGGAATGTCGTGATGGAGAACTGATTCCAGATAACGACTGTCGCGGTTCATGCAGTGGCCTCTTTAATCAAGTTCATCAGTGTGCGGATGACTGGCGCTGTCGAAGTTGAGCCCGTGCTTGCGCAGTTTGTCGTGCAGGGTTTTACGGGGCACACCCAGGGCTTCGGCCAGGCTGCGCATGGAGCTGTGGGAGCGCTCCAGTTCGGCGGCAATCAGGCTTTTTTCAAAGTGTTCGACTTGCTCGCTCAGCCCCCCCGAAACCTCATGACCGGTTGACTCCTTGCCTTCAGCCGAGTCGTCCAGCGCCAGCTCAAGACCAAGGGCGAAGCGCTCGGCGACGTTTTGCAGTTCTCGCACGTTGCCCGGCCAGTTATGTCGCAGTAACAACGCCCGTTGCGCCGGCTGCAGGACGTTGGGCGTCAGGTCGTGGCGCACGCTGGCCTCGCCGGCAAAGTAATCAAAGAGCATCAGGACGTCTTCACCCCGTTCACGCAACGGCGCAATACGCAGGGGAGCAACGTTCAGTCGGTAATACAAGTCGGCGCGAAAACGACCCTGATCCGCGGACTGGCGCAGGTCTTCCTTGGTGGCGGCGATTACCCTGATATCCAGCGGGATCAGTTGATTGCCGCCCAGACGCTCGACCACCCGTTCTTGCAGCATGCGCAGCAATTTGACCTGCACATCCAGGCTCATGCTTTCGATTTCATCGAGGAACAGCGTGCCGCCATTGGCAAACTCAAACTTGCCGATGCGGCGCTTTTGCGCACCGGTAAAGGCCCCCGGCTCGTGGCCGAACAGCTCGCTTTCAACCACTGATTCGGCCAGGGCCCCGGCGTTGATTGCCACAAACGGGCCGTTGCGTCTGCTCGACAAGTCATGCAGCGCCCGTGCGACCACTTCTTTGCCCGAGCCGGTCTCGCCCAGAATCAACACATCGGCCTTGGTCGCCGCCAGTGCCCCGATTTGCTCGCGCAAACGCAGCATGGCGGGCGACACACCTACCAGTCGCGTGCTCAGTAGCTGGCGATCACTCAGGGCCAGGCGCAGGCTGCGGTTATCCAGGACCAGGGCCCGCAAGGCCAGGGCACGGCGCACACTGTCGAGCAAGGCGTCGCTGGCAAAGGGCTTTTCGAGAAAGTCATAAGCCCCCGCACGCATGGCCTGAACCGCCAGCGGTACATCGCCGTGGCCAGTGATCAGCAACACGGGCAGTTCCGGGTCCTGGCCATGCAATTGGGTGAGTAACTCAAGGCCGTCCATGCCCGGCATGCGGATATCACTGACCACGACCCCCGGCCAGTCGCGGCCTATGCGTTCGGCAAGGCCGTTTGCTTCGGCCAGCGGCACTACATTGAGACCTGCCAGGTCCAGGGTTTGAAACAAGGCCTGACGCAGGTGCGGGTCATCATCGATCAGGATGACCTGAACGCGTGGATCGATGGGCTGGCTCATGACCTGGAGTCCTCCGAGGCTTGCAAACTCACGCCCGGCGCCCCTGCGCGCAGTCGTAAGGTAATTAAGGCACCGCCTTCCTTGTGGTTGGCGAACAACAATTCGCCGCCAAACGCCCGGATCAGCGTGTCACAAATGGCCAGCCCCAGGCCCAGGCCCTGAGTCCGGGTCTTGGTGGTGTAGAAAGGCTCGCCGGCGCGGCCCAACGCCTCCAGGCAAAAGCCCGGGCCGTTGTCGCGAATGTACACAGTGACGCCTTCCGGCGTGGATTGGGCACTTAGCCACAAGCGTCTGGGCGGGCCTTTTTCGGTCAGGGCATCGAGGGCGTTGGCCAGCAGGTTGCCCAGCACCTGGCGCAGGCGGGTTTCTCCGGCTTCGACCCACAGCGTGGCGGCGGGCAAATCGCGGATCAGTTCGACTTCCATTGCGCGCCGCCGTTTGGCCAGCAAGGCCAGCGCATCGTCCAGAGCCGGTTGCAGGGCGACGCTTTCAGGCGCATGGCGATCACGCCGGGCGAAGGCCCGCAGGTGGGCAATGATCGAAGACATGCGCCCGGTCAGCTCATTGATCAGTTTCAGGTTGCCCCGTGCGTCCTCGATGCGCTGGTGGTCGAGCAGCACTTCCGCGTTCTCGGCATAGCTGCGGATGGCCGCCAACGGCTGGTTGAGTTCGTGGCTGATGCTGGCCGACATGGTACCCAGCGCAGACAGCTTGCCGGCTTGCACCAGATCGTCCTGGGCGCGCACCAGTTCCTGTTGCGCATGCTCGCGCTCCAGCACTTCTTCACGCAGAAGGCGGTTGAGTCCCTCAAGGTCGCTGGTACGCTCTGCCACACGCATTTCAAGTTCACGACGGGCCTTGGCTTCAAACGCAATGCGGTCCAGGTAATGGCGCCGCCGCTGCATCATCAAGCCAATCAGCAGCATGACCACCAGCAAGGTGGCGCCACCGATGGCCAGGACTGTGCGCACCGAGCGGTCGATCAGCGTGCGCGGGGCAAGGATATTGACACTCCAGCCTGTCTCGTCGATTTTTTGGGTTTGCACCAGCCAGGCGTTGAGGTCCAGGTTCAGCGGTTTAGGGTCGCTGGTCGGGTAGGGCAGGATGGCAAAAATGGCCTGGCGCTCTTCTGGCGACAAATCGCGGGTGGCCCTGAAGCGCCATTCCGGGCGTGAGGTGAGGATGACCACGCCGTTACTGTCGGTTGCCAGCAGTTGCTCGGGCGTACTGCCCCACAGCTGTTCGGTGTGGTCCAGGTCGACTTTGACCACCAGTACGCCGAGTTTTTTATCGCCGTCGAGTATGGGGGCCGCAAAGTAGTAACCCCGTTTGCCGGAGGTGGTGCCCAGCCCGAAAAAGCGCCCCAGCTTGCCTTCCATCGCCTCGCTGAAATACGGGCGGAACGCGAAATTGCGCCCGATAAAACTGTCGGCCTGATCCCAGTTAGAGGTGGCCAGGGTATCGCCGTGGGTGTCCAGCAAGTACATGACCACGGCACCGGTCTGGTTACTGATGTCATCCAGCAAGTGGTTGGCCTTGGCCTGTGCCTCGACATCTTCAGGGTTGGCCAGTACGGCGCGCAGGTCTGGCAGTTCGCCGAGAATCTGCGGCAGTACCTCATAGCGATGCAGTGTGCCCAGCAGGTTGGCGACGTACAGGTCGAGGGTCTGGCGATTTTGTCCGGCCAGTTCGCTGCGGTAATAGCGTTCGGCCAGGTGCTGCAGCGGCCACAACAACGGTGCGAGGCACAACGCCAATAAGGCCAGGCTGCGCCAGCGGGGTCTGCGAGGAACTGAGGTGGAGGAGGTGATCATCGGGAGGCCGCGCCGCAAGAGTACGACGCAGTATACCCAACGAACCCCGTGGGAGCGGGCTTGCTCGCGATGCAAACGCCGCGGTCTTTGAAGCAGGCCGCGGTGATGCCCTCGCGAGCAAGCCCGCTCCCACAAGGGGGGTTGGCGTTAGTGTGGCTGCCCGGCCAGGCACTCGCGCAATGCGCTCTGCCAGTCGGGCTGGGTGACGTTCCACTCGCGGGCCAGGCGACTGCAATCCAGCCGCGAGTTTTGTGGCCGTGCGGCAGGCGTCGGATAGGCGCTGGCAGGGATGGGTTCCAGGCTCGCGCACGACTTGCCTTGGGCGCTCAGGTGTTCGGCAATGGCCTGGGTGAAGCCAAACCATGATGTTTCGCCCTGGGCCGTCAGGTGGTACGTGCCCCAGGCCCCGGCCTCGCCGGTTTGCCAGCGTTCTATCAATGCCCGCGTGCTCTGGGCAATGGTGCCAGCCCAGGTCGGCGCGCCGATCTGGTCAGCCACCACGCGCAGTTCCGGACGCTCTTGCAACAGGCGCTGCATGGTCAGCAGGAAGTTCTTGCCATGGGTCGAGTACACCCAGCTGGTGCGCAGGATCACATGCTGAGCTCCGCTCGCAGCGATGGCCAGTTCACCCGCCAGCTTGCTTTTGCCGTAGACGCCCAAGGGGTTGGTGGCATCGTCTTCGGTGTAAGGCGCAGGCTTGCGGCCATCGAACACATAATCGGTGGAATAGTGGATCAGCGGGATGCCCAGGGCCGCCGCTTCTTCAGCAAACACACCGGGGGCAATGCCATTGATCGCAAACGCCAGCTCAGGCTCGCTTTCAGCCTGGTCCACGGCGGTGTGTGCGGCGGCATTGATGATCAAGTCAGGCCTGTGGGCCCGTACCTGGCTGCGGATTTGCCCGGGTACGGCCAGATCAAGCACATCGCGTCCCAGCACAACCAGCTCGCCCAGACCGGCAAGGTGCTTTTGCAACTCAACCGCCACTTGGCCGGTTTTGCCACTGATCAGGATTTTCAAAGAAGCTGCTCCATCCGTTATGCGATCAAGTCCTTGGGATCAGTGCAGCCCAGGCGCTCGCCTTGATAGCTGCCGTCTTGAACCCGGCGACACCATTCCAGGTTATCCAGATACCACTGCACGGTTTTGCGCAGGCCGGTTTCGAAGGTTTCTTCGGGTACCCAGCCCAGCTCGCGTTCGATTTTGCTGGCATCGATCGCGTAGCGCTGGTCGTGGCCCGGACGATCCTTGACGAAGGTGATCAGGTCGGCAAATTGTGCAACACCCGCCGGGTGCACTGGCGCCAGTTCTTCGAGCAAGGCACAGATGCTGCGTACCACGTCGATATTGGTTTGCTCGTTGTGCCCGCCGATGTTGTAAGTCTCGCCAACCACGCCTTCGGTCACGACCTTCAACAAGGCACGGGCGTGGTCTTCCACGAACAGCCAGTCACGTACTTGCAGGCCATTGCCGTACACCGGCAGCGGTTTACCGGCCAGGGCGTTGAGGATCACCAGCGGGATCAGCTTTTCCGGGAAATGGAACGGGCCGTAGTTGTTCGAGCAGTTGGTCAACAACACCGGCAAGCCGTAAGTGCGGTTCCAGGCGCGGACCAGGTGGTCGGATGCCGCTTTACTGGCCGAGTACGGCGAGCTTGGCGCGTAAGGCGTGGTCTCGGTGAACAGGTCATCGACGCCATGCAGGTCGCCATACACTTCGTCGGTCGAAATATGGTGGAAGCGAAACGCGCTTTTTTCCGGCTCAGGCAGGGTCAGCCAGTAAGCACGGGCGGCTTCGAGCAGGCTGTAGGTGCCGACGATGTTGGTCTGGATAAAGTCGGACGGACCGTCGATGGAGCGGTCAACGTGGGACTCGGCCGCCAGGTGCATGATCGCCTGTGGCTCGAAGCGCGCAATGATTGCACTGACAGCGGCCTGGTCGACGATATCGGCCTGTACGAACTCGTAACGGGTATCGGTGGCAATGCTTTGCAGCGATTCAAGATTACCGGCGTAGGTCAACTTGTCGAGATTGAGGACTTCGTGACCGGTGTTTTTGATCAGGTGACGGATCAGCGCTGAACCAATAAAGCCGGCGCCGCCGGTGACTAAAATGCGCATGGAGTTGTTCCCTATACCCTGAAGGCCTTTAAACGTATGGCGTATAGCTTGTGGGGATGAGCCGGGTGGTGCAAGTGGGTGTGATCAGGAATATCAATACACAGGCATTTATCCGGATTTATATCCGTATTTAAGGCGTGCATGCGGTCTGATTTGAGGAAAATTAATATAATTGCGGATATTTATCGGCTATAAAGGTGCTTGTCGTTGACGCGATGCAGACCTGCATCCATTGTCTTCATACATGACGCAATCAAAACCCCGACGCTTTCCAGGAGTCCAGATGACCACTTTGCACAGTTCGCCGCGCGCTGACGGCTTTCACATGCCAGCCGAATGGGCTCCGCAGACCCAAACCTGGATGATCTGGCCTGAGCGTCCGGATAACTGGCGCCTGGGCGGCAAACCCGCGCAGGCTGCGCACGCTGCGGTGGCCAAGGCCATTGCGCGCTTTGAGCCGGTGACCGTCGGTGTATCGGCCGCCCAGTATGAAAATGCCCGTGCGCAGCTCGATGTGCCGAATATTCGCGTGGTCGAGATGTCCAGCGACGATGCCTGGGTGCGTGACAGCGGCCCGACTTTTGTCATCAATGATCGCGGTGAAGTGCGCGGCGTGAACTGGGACTTCAACGCCTGGGGCGGGTTCGACGGCGGCTTGTACTTCCCGTGGAACCGCGATCAGCAAGTGGCCAGCAAGGTGCTGGAAATTGAACGTTGCCCGCGTTACTACACCGAAGGTTTTGTGCTTGAAGGCGGCTCGATTCACGTCGACGGCGAAGGCACGCTGATCACCACGGCCGAGTGCCTGATGAACCGCAACCGCAACCCCCATCTGTCGCGCGAAGAGATCGAAGACGTACTGCGTGCGCATCTGGCTGTGGACAAGATCATCTGGCTGGCGGACGGTCTGTTCAACGATGAAACCGACGGTCATGTGGATAACTTCTGCTGCTACGTCGCACCGGGTGAAGTGCTGCTGGCCTGGACCGACGACGAGCGCGACCCTAACTACGTGCGTTGCCACGCGGCGATGGATGTATTGGCAGCCAGCACCGACGCCAAGGGGCGTCCGTTCGTGGTGCACAAAATGCCGATTCCGGGACCGATGTATGCCACCCAGCAAGAGTGTGATGGCGTGGACAAGGTGGCGGGTAGCCAGGACCGCAACCCGTCGGAGCGACTGGCCGGCTCTTACGTGAACTTCCTGATCGTCAACGGCGGCATCATTGCGCCGAGCTTTGACGATCCGATGGATGCGCAGGCCAAAGCGATCCTGCAGAACATCTTCCCGCAGCACGAAGTGGTGATGGTACCGGGCCGTGAATTGCTGCTGGGCGGCGGCAATATTCACTGCCTGACCCAGCAACAGCCCGCGCCGTTCAAGGCATAAACGGCGCTGCCCCTGTAGTCGCTGAGGAGCGTAGCGAGGCTGCGAAGCAGTCGTGAAATCATGCGTCTGGGCAGGTGAGATGCATTTTCACGATCGCTTCGCGACCGGACGCAGCCTTCGTTCCTCGTCAGCGGCTACAGAGGTACATTTTAAAACTTGTACGTCCCCGTCATCACCAGGCTGCGCGGTTCGCCCGGCATGATCTGCGCTGCGCTGGTGGCTGACTCATAGTAATAACGGTCAGTCAGGTTGGTCAGCGCACCGCTCACATCCCAGTCTTTTTCGCGATAGCCCGCCAACGCATCCCAGCGCCCGTAACCCGGCAATACCGTGGTGTTCGAGTTGTCTGCATAACGCTGGCCTACCAGGGTCAGGCCCGTTTCGGCATACCAGCCCATTTCCGGTTTCCAGGTAATGAACAGGCTGCCATTGCGCTTGGCCACGCCGTTGATGCGCTTGCCCTCCAAACCATTGTTGTCCTTGACCACTGTTGCGTCCTGCAGGCCAATGCCGCCGCGCATGTACCAGTTGCCGCCGAGTTTGCCGCTGGCCGTCAGCTCAATGCCCCGTGAACGTTGCAGGCCGGAAAGCAGGGTAATGGTCGGATCTAACGGGTCCCTGGTGCGACGGTTATAGAGCTCAAGCTCGTACACCGCCAGCGTCGTACTCAGGCGATCCCCCATCCAGTCGCTTTTCACGCCGATTTCTTTTTGCTTGGTCAGCTCCGGGCTCAGGTCATTGGTGTTGCCGACCGCCCCCGGGGTGATGCCGATCAGGCCGCCGCCCACCGGCGAGAACGTTTTGGTCCAGGACGCGTAAAACGAGTGGTTCTCCAGCGGGGTCCAGACCACGCCCAGGCGCGGGCTGGTGCTGTGGCTTTGGCGGTCTACAGTACGGTCGGTTTTTTTCAGGTAGTTGGTGGACTCGATATCAAAGCGGTCATAGCGCAAGCCAGCCAGTACCTGCCATTGATCGTTGAAGCGAATCTGATCCTGAACATACAGGCCCTGGCTTTCGACTTCGGTATGGCTGTCGCTGAATGTGGGCATTGCTCCAGTCGTGCGCAGGTTGCGGTCCGGGTTGTACAGATCAACCGAGGGTGCACTCAGGGCTTTGTAAAGCTTCGGGTCGCGACGCTGACTGCCGATTTCCAGACCGGTCAGCAGGCGGTGCTCAAGGCCAAAGGTGTCAAAGCCACCTTCGATCTCGACGTTGTTGAATATGTTGCGGGTGCTCATGTCCTGCTGCCAGCTCTGACGATCGACCCTGTTGGTGATTGGGTTGTAGCCGGTCAGGTAGGTGTTTTCGAACTCACTGTCGAGTTTGAACACGCCGAGGGTATGACGCAGTTGCCAGTTTTCGCTCAACTCATAACTCAGGCGTGAGCGCAGGTTCTGGGTTTTGTCATCGATGTAATCGTTTTTCCCGCCGTAAGACGTGCCGCGGCTGACGTCGGCAGGGCGCCCGTTGATGCTCGGGATACCGCGATCCGGGGTGCGGTTGTAGCGGCTGTATTCGTACTGCACCAGCCAGTTCAGATCCGGGGTGATTTGCCAGCTCATCGAAGGTGCGAACAGCTGACGATTGCCGCTGACGTTATCGCGAAAGCTGTTTTTGTCTTCATTGCCCATGTTCAGGCGCAGGCTGATGGTGTCGCTCGGGTCGGTGCTGAGGTCAGCGTACAGGCTGCGCAAATCCTCGCTGCCGCCTTGGGCCTGGATGCTCGACTGGCGGCCGAACTGCGGCATCTTGCTGACGCGGTTGATGATCCCGCCCTGGCTACCGCGGCCATACAGCACAGCCGCCGGGCCTTTAAGCACTTCAATGCGCTCGATGTTGTGCAGGTCGCGCACGTATTGGCTGTCGTCGCGAATACCGTCCAGATAAAAGTCGTTGCTGGCGTCAAAACCACGGATGCGCAGGCTGTCGAAACGGGTGTCGGTCGTGCTGCTGACGTTGGGAATCCCGCTCAGTGCTTCGCCCAGGCTATTGATTCCGTAATCGAGGACGTTGCTGGTTTTGACTGAATCAATGGCTTGCGGGACATAGCGCGCCGGAGTCGATGTTCGAGTGGCAGTGGTGACGTCCTTGACCCGTGGGTCATCGTCTTGCGCTTCGGTTGCGCTGATCGACAGTTCGGGAAGTACGGTGGCAGCGTTGCCAAATCCGGCGTACAGCAAAGCGCACAGCCCCAGATTCAAGGGCGTTAAACGGCGGGGGGAGAGCATGGTTGAGGAGTGTCCGGGCGGTTGAGAGAAGAGTTATATTTTTAGGGCGCGAATGGTAATGGTTCTTGTTACTTAATGTTAAGAATTAGCAATTACGTCACCTGTAAATATGTATCTGTTTGTTTCATGCGCCTGCGGCCCGCTCCGCACCTGATTTGCCCGGTTCGCGAAACACACTAAAAGCCATACCGGCGTTTTTCCTCTCGCCCCGCAAGGCTAGGCTGGCGCACTGAGTGATTGATTTTTCGGAGCGAACCATGACTGCCACACCCGTGCTGCATTACATCTACGACCCCTTGTGCGGTTGGTGCTATGGCGCCAAGCCGCTGATTGACGCAGCACGAGGCATTTTGCCAGTCGTTGCCCATGGCGGCGGGATGATGACCGGTGCCCAGCGCCAGCCGGTGTCCGCGCAATTGCGCGATTACGTGATGCCCCACGATTTGCGTATTGCGCAGTACACCGGGCAACCGTTTGGCGAGGCGTACTTTGAAGGGTTGTTGCGTGACACCACTGCCGTGTTCGATTCGGCGCCGCCAACCACGGCCGTGCTGGCCGCTGAGCAGTTAGCCGGTCGCGGTCTTGAAATGTTGGGACGCTTGCAAACGGCGCATTACGCAGACGGGCGGCGGATTGCCGATCAAGACGTGCTGATGGCGGTGGCTGCCGAAATGGGCCTGGAGGTCGAGGGGTTTCGCGCAGCTTATGACGCGGCGAGTGGCGAATTGACCCAAGCGCATTTCAAGGCCAGTCGCGGGTTGTTGTCCCGTGTTGGAGGCCAGGGCTTTCCGACTGTGGTTCTGGAAAAGTCCGGTCAATACCAGGTGATCGACCTGGGGCCGTATCTGGGCAAGCCAGAAGCCTTTGTTGCCTGGCTGCTTCAGCATGATGGCGTGAGCGTTGAACGCCCAAACGGTCTAGCGCCAGCCTGTGGCGTAGATGGCTGCCAGTAACAATTTTTGACACTTCGATCAAAACTTCTGGATGTGAAGGCAATTAACAAATTTTTCACGAAATTGACACCTTGCCTTCACGACGGCTAGGATCCTCGCCAACGCCTGTGGCGATAAGCCATACACCAACTTTGTGAAAGGCCTGTATTGAGTCGTCATGCAGGTCTTTTTTGTTATGTGAAGCAACCACCACTCAATGTTTCAGCTTGATATCCACAGCGCGCCTCTATTCAGGAATAAGGAAAATAATATGTTGAACAAACGGATAGGTCTGCTCGCTTTGGGCGTACTCAGTGCTACCCAGGCCATGGCTAACGATCAAGCTGATGCAAAAGGTTTTGTAGAAGACAGTCACCTCAATGTATTGGCGCGCAACGCCTACATCAGCCGTGACTACAAGAATGGCAAACAAGATAAAGCTGAGTGGGGCCAAGGCTTCCTCGGTACCTTCAGCTCGGGCTTCACCCAGGGCACCGTAGGCGTGGGTGTGGATGCTTTCGGCATCTACGCACTGCGTCTGGACGGCGGCCGTGGCAAAAGCGGCGCGGGCGGTATCGACTTCTTCAAGCAAGGTGCCAGCGGCAAAGCAGCTGACGACATCGCCAAGGCTGGCGCTGCAGTGAAAGTGCGTGTGTCCAACACGGTGCTCAAGTACGGCGACCAAATGCCTGCGCTGCCGGTGCTGATGTACGACAACTCCCGTCTGATGCCAGAAAGCTTCACCGGTACCCTGTTGACCTCCAAGGAGATCAACGGCCTGGAACTGAACGTCGGTCGTTTCACCGCAGAGTCGCGCAAGAGTGCTGAAGCGCGTGACAGCGGCGATCTGAAAAGCATCAACGTGTTTGGCGGTAGCTACAAGTTCACCGACAACCTGTCGGCGTCCCTGTACGGCTCCGAGATGGAAGACGAGCTGCGCAAGCAATACGTGGGCGTGACCTACGCGCTGCCGCTGCAAGACAAACAGTCCCTGACGTTTGACTTCAACGGCTACCGCACTCACGTCAACGATGACTACGCACGTGACGTGCTGAAAGTTGACGGCCAGGACAACAAGATCTGGAGCCTGGCGACCACCTACGGCTTTGGCGCACACACCGTGACCCTGGCTTACCAGAGCAGCACCGGCGAAATCGGCTACCCGTACGGCGGCTACCGCAACGCAGGCGGCGTGGGTGATGGCGGCAACACCATCCTGCTGGCCAACTCCTACTGGTCCGACTTCAACGCCAAGGACGAACGTTCGTGGCAGTTGGGTTATGGTTTCGACTTCGGCGCCGTTGGCATCCCGGGCCTGACCTACAACATCGCCTACGTGCGCGGCACCAACATCGACGACGGTTCCGACCGTGGCCGTGGTACCGAGCGCGAAATCTTCAACCAGGCCAAGTACGTTGTACAAAGCGGCCCGGTCAAGGACCTGAGCGTGCGTCTGCGCGGCTCGTGGTTGCGCGTGTCGAGCAACGCCAGCGACTACAACGTCGGCGGCAACGAAGTACGTGTATTTGTTGATTACCCGATCAGCATTTTCTGATGGGACCGGCCTGTTAAGCAGGCCGGACATCTGAACAAAAAAAAGCCCCGACTGGTTCGGGGCTTTTTTTTTGCCGAGATTAATCGCGGCAGGTTATCCGTATTTGCATGAAACCATCGCTAACACTTGAGTCATTACGAGAACTAGTTGGCCAGCAGCTGAAATCCATACAATTATTCCCTTGAGATTATATTCCTTGGGTGGCATATTTTGAGCGGAGACTGGGATGTTGAATACACCGATGAGTTTGGGCGCTGGTGGCAAGGACTGGGTGAGAAGGAACAGATCAGTGTGGCGGCCAGCGTCAAGTTGCTGGAATTGCTAGGACCCGCCCTGCGTTTTCCTCATTGCAGCGACATCAAGGGTTCGCGGCACGGTAACCTTCGAGAGCTGCGTGTGCAGCATGCAGGCCGCCCATATCGGGTGCTCTATGCCTTTGATCCGCGTCGCTGCGCCTTGCTGTTGATTGGCGGTGACAAAACCGGCAATGACCGATGGTATGACGAGTACGTACCCGTGGCGCAAAGCCTGTACGACGTTCATTTGCAAACACTGTTTGAAGAGGGCCAGGAAGATGGCTAAAAATTTTTCAGAGCTTGAAGCTCGAATGGCTCCAGATGCCCGTGCGCAAACGCACGCCTTGTACCAGCAGCATTTGAAAGAAATGCCCTTGAATGAGCTGCGCAAAGCACGGGAGCTTAGTCAGGATACGCTGGCTAAAGAGCTGAATATCAATCAAGCGGCGGTCTCCAAAATGGAGCGGCGCACGGATATGTATATAAGTACGCTGCGCAATTACATTCAGGCCATGGGTGGCGAGCTGGAAATTATCGCGACCTTCCCGGATGGCCAGGTGAAAATCGAAAATTTCGCCGACTAATTCCAGGACCTAAAACAGCAAAAACGACAACGCCAGCGAAGTCCCTCCCACCGACGGACCCAGCTCATTCGGGCCTGGCAGGGACCATTGTGGGAGCGGGCTTGCTCGCGATGCAGGCGGCGCGGTCTGTCAGGTAGACCGTATTGTCAGGGTGATGACGATTCCTGAGCGCACTCGTGCAACCAGTTCATAAGCACCTGCAATCGTTTGGGCACTGTCCTGAGCGGTGGGTGAACCAGGTAATAGTCATAGTGGCCGCACTGGCTGAAACCACCGAAGGGCAGGACCAGCTCGCCACGATCAACCCGTTTTTGCACCAGTTGCTGGCGTCCGATGGCGATGCCTGCGTGGCTCATGGCCGCTGTCACGCTCAGGTCGGAACGGTCGAAGGTCAGGGTTCGTTTTGGCAGTGCCGACAGCAGGTTGTGTTGTTCGGCCCACAGCGTCCACTCGGCATCATAGGCCGCATGATCCCAGGCCAGGGAGTCGTGCAATGTGGTGCAGTTGCTCAGATTGTGCGGGTTTTCATTCAGGCGATGGCGTTGCGCATATTCAGGGCTGCACACAGGCGCCATGCGTTCGCGCATCAATCGCTGGCTTGTGAGACCTGGAAATTCGCCGTTGGCGTAGTACAAGGCCAGGTCAATCTTGCGCGTGCGAAAGTCGACATTGTCATTGCCTACCCGCAGGTCCAATGAGACCAGTGGGTAGCGCTCAATAAAGTCGGCCAGCCTGGGCACCAGCCAGCACTGGGCGACCGAAGGCCTGGCATAGAGCGCAATTGAACCGGCAATTTCTGCCTGTGATGACTGTTCAAGCGCCTCGGACAATTCCCCCATCGCACTTTGGAGAATTTCGAAAATTCGCTCGCCTTCGTCAGTCAGGCTGACCTGACGCGTAAGGCGCTGGAACAACTTCATGTTCAACGCGGTTTCCAGCCGGCTGATGCGGTGGCTTACGGCGCTCGCGGTCAAACACAGTTCCTGCGCCGCACGGGCAAAGCTCAGATGACGGGCAGCGACCAGAAAGGTGTGGAGGTTGGCGAACTGGGTGCTGTTGAGCCTGGAGCTGATACGGGGAGGCAGGTTAAGCACGGCGGGTTTCCCTCAAGCCAAAGGCTGACTTCTTACGGGATGTGGCAATACGTGCATCTTGCCACATCCGCTTTGCGCGTGAATCAGCCCAGCAGCTCACGGCCCTTGGCCAGATACGCCTCCATTTCGTCAGCAGGCACCATATTGCCGCCCGTTGCCCAGACCAGATGGGTGGCGTTGCTCATGGCCTGCGTGTCCAGCCCGATGCGGGCCAGATAGCCTTGCTGGTCGGCCTGGACCCTGGCAATGCCGGGTACGCCCGCCAGCGCGGAAGGCTCAAGGCGCAGGCCTTCGCTGCGCTCCATGAGTGCCAGCAAGCTGTACATTTCTTCGTCGCTGACGGTGTAGAAACCGTCCAGCAAACGCTGCATGGCCTTGCCGACAAAACCGGAGGCCCGGCCTACTGCCAGGCCGTCAGCGGCCGTCACGTTATCAATGCCGAAATCCTGCACGCTGACTTCGTCGTGGAGCCCGGTGTGGACGCCAAGCAGCATGCAGGGTGAGTGAGTCGGTTCGGCGAAGATGCAGTGCACGGCGTCACCGAAGGCCAGCTTCAGGCCGAAAGCCACGCCGCCGGGCGCGCCACCCACGCCGCAGGGCAGGTACACAAACAGGGGATGTTGCGCATCCACGGTGATGTGCGCCGCCGCCAATTGCTGCTTCAAGCGCTCACCGGCCACCGCGTAGCCGAGGAACAGATTGACCGAGTTTTCATCGTCGACGAAATGGCAGGCAGGATCGGACTCTGCTTGCTGGCGACCCTGGGCCACGGCCACGCTGTAATCGCTTTCGTACTCGACCACCGTTACGCCATGTGAACGCAGCTTGTCTTTCTTCCATTGCCGGGCATCGGCCGACATGTGCACGGTCACCTTGAAGCCCAGTGCGGCGCCCATGATGCCGATCGACATGCCGAGGTTGCCGGTGCTGCCCACGGCGATTTTGTACTGACCGAAAAAGGCCCGCGCCTTGTCGCTGTGCAGCAGCGCGTAGTCGTCGTCGAGGGTCAGCAACCCACCGGCCAGGGCCAGGTCTTCGGCATGCTTGAGCACTTCATAGATCCCGCCACGGGCCTTGATCGAGCCCGAAATCGGCAGATGGCTGTCGCGCTTGAGCCACAGCGCGCCGTTCAGGGGATGCCCATAACGCTGGGCGAGCAACGGCTGAAGTTGTGCCAGGGGCACGATGTCCGATTCGATAATGCCGGCGCTGCATTCGGTTTCAGGGAAGGCGCGGCGCAGGTACGAAGCAAATCGCGACAACCGGGCGCTGGCATCGGCGACATCGGCGCTGGTCAGCCCCGGATCGGCAATGGCCTGGGCGACAGGAGCCACGCCCGGGTTGAACCAGGTGGTCTCTTGCAGCGCGACCAGATCGCGAATCAGCGGATAGCTGGCGTACCAGTTTTCAAGTGTTCTGCCCAAAATCATGTCGGGGTCCCTTTAAACGATCAGTCTGAAAATACGGGTTGAATCAAACAAAGCGCGCCAGCAGCAGGGTCAGCCCCAATGCGACCGACGACGCCAGTACCGTGGCGGTGGTGAAGGTTTTCAGGGCGTCGGTCAGCGAGACGCCCAGGTACTCCTTGACCACCCAGAAGGCCGAGTCGGTGACATGGGTCCAACCCATTGCCCCGGCACCGATGGCGATACAAATGATCTCCTTGCTCACGGTCGGATGCGCGCCGAGCATGGGCAGCACCATGCCTGCGGCACTGATCATGGCCACTGTTGCCGAACCGACGGCGAAGTGCATCAAGCCGGCCACCAGCCACGCCAGAACAATGGGGTTCATATTCAATTGGGTCAACGAGGCGGACAACGCGTTACCCACGCCGCTGTCGATCAGGATGCCATTGAATGCGCCTCCGGCGCCGATGATCAGCAGGATACTGGCCAGCGGCGGAAAACTTTTTTGCGTGTAGTTGAGCAGGTCGGACATGGACAAGCCGCGACGCAGGCCCAGCGCCCAATAGGCAAACACCACGGCAATGGACAGTGCGATCAGGGGCGTACCCAAAAACGAAATAACGCTGAATGCCGTGGAATCATGTGGCAGACCGGCAGCGAAACTTTTGCCGACCATCAGCAGCAACGGCAGGGCAATGGTCAGCAGAGTGACGCCAAGGCCCGGCAAGTCGCGGGTTTTGCTGTCATCACAATGTTCGTTCAAAAAGGCTTCTTGAGTGGCTGGCGCTTCGGGTTTGCACACCAGCTTGACCCACAGCGGCCCGGCAATGATCGCAGTCGGCAGCGCGACGATCAGACCGTACATGATCACTTTGCCCACATCGGCGCCCAGCATCCCGGTAATCGCCATTGCGGCGGGGTGGGGCGGCAACATGCAATGAACGGCCATCAGCGACACGGCCAGCGGTACGCCCAGATACAGAAGATTAATTCTGGTTTCTTTGGCGACCACATAGATAAGCGGAATCAGCAGGACGAAACCCACCTCGAAAAACACCGGGATGCCGGCTATGAATCCGACCAGCATCATGGCCCACGAGGCGCGCTCTTTACCCAGGGCCCTCAACAGTGCCTGTGCGATGCGCTCCGCGCCGCCGGACTCTTCCAGCATCTTGCCCAGAATCCCGCCCAGGCCAATGATCGTTGCCAGAAACCCGAGGGTTCCACCAACACCCGCTTCATACGACGAAGCAATTTTTGCCAGTGGCATGCCTGAACCGATCCCCACCACAAAGCTCGCAGCAGTCAGGGCTAAAAAAGCATGGACGCGGACTTTGACGATGAGAAAAACGATCAGGGCGATGGCGCAAAACAACACCAGCAATAGAGTGGGACCGCTGTGCATGGGAGATCTCCGGGAAGCGCTTTTATTGTTGAAATAAGTGATCGGAGTCACTTTGCTTCCGGCAATTAGAGGTTACATCTGCGCGGGCTGACAAAGGATGGTTTTTCACGGTACAGATGATGTGGGGTCATCTGTCAGTAGGTATTCATGTGCAATGACTACTGGAGCCCTGATTGCAGATGACATTTTGTGAGCGTGGTGGTTATAGTAACCACTATTGGAGGTGGCGAATTTGAATAGCCGGCAGCTGATAACCGCAATAGAAGCTGACGGTTGGTATCTTGTACGGAGCAAGGGGAGCCATCACCACTTCAAGCACCCGACGAAGTCGGGACTGGTAACGATTCCTCATCCGAAGAAAGATTTACTGACCAAAACGATCAACAGTATTTTGAAGCAAGCTCAGCTTTGAAGAGCAGGCTGCTTTAACCAGCCCTGTGGAGGTTTTGAACATGCTTTACCCAATAGCGATTCGCCCTGGCGATGAACAACATGCCTGGGGTGTAGACGTGCCGGATATTCCTGGGTGCTTCTCTGCGGGGGAGGATCTTGACGACGCGATGGCCATGGCACGCGAAGCCATTGAAGGGCATCTGGAGATTTTGGCAGAAGATTGCGCCAGAATTCCTGTTGCAACCCCGGTAAGCGCTCATGTCTCCAACCCGGAGTATGAGGGCTGCATCTGGGCATTGGTCGATATCGATATCACCAGATACCTCGGAAAGGCGGAAAAGCTGAATATCACCTTGCCCGGAAGTTTGCTGAATCGGATCGATGAGTATGTGAAGCATCATCCTGAACAAAAGAGCCGTTCAGGATTTCTGGCTTCGGCAGCATTGAAGGTTTTGCAACAAGCGTAGGTCGGGGGAAGGCCACCTCGCGAAGCCCCAAAATCGTGGGGGCGAGCCTGCTTGCGAAGCTCTGCAGGCCTTCGCGAGCGGGCTCGCTCCCTCAGGTCAGAAATCCCAGCGAGTGGTCAGCATGAAGTTGCGTGGCTCACCATAAATCGCCGAGTTATAGAACCCGATGTTGGTGTAGTAGTACTTGTCGAAAACGTTATTGACGTTGAGCGTGGTCGACAGGTTTTTAGTGAATTGATAACGGGTCATCAGATCCACAATCCAGTAGGGCTTTTGCGAGAAGTCTTCGTACCTGTCCTTGGGGCTGTTGTACATCTCTTGCCAGGCGGTGCTCTGCCAGCGTGCGCCACCGCCCACGGAGACCTTGTTCAGATCGCCCTTGAGTTTGTAGATGGTGTAGAAACTGAGCTGGTCTTCGGGTTCAAAGGTCGAAATCTTTTTGCCCGTGTCATCGCGCACCACCTTGTGGGTGTATCCGCCCTGCAGGCTCCAGCCAGGGCTCAGCTCACCGGATATTTCCAGCTCGTAGCCCTTGGTTTTTGCCGAGGTACCCTTGAAAGCGTAGTTGGGCGGGGTGGGCGACAGGTTGTTCCAGGCATCATCGGGGATGGGGCGATTGCTTTCCTTGACTTCAAAGTACGCCAGGCTGGCGTTCAGGCGGCCATCGAAAAACTCGCTCTTGAGGCCGATTTCATAGTTTTCACCCTCGTCCGGATCAAGCATCTTGCTGTTGCGATCCAGGTTGTAGAACTCTTGGGGCATGAATACATCGGTGTAGCTGGCGTACGCCGTCAAGTAGTCAGTCAGGTCATAGGTGACGCCCGCGTAGGGGATCAGGCGCCCCGACTCGCGGTAAGTATTGGTGGTGCCGGTGAGGGTGTAGTTGACCACTCGACCGCCCAGAAAGACTTTCAAGTCATCGGTGACATTCAGGCGTGTGGTGGCGTACATGCCTGTCTGGCGCACGGTGTCGTCGCTGATTTGGGACGCGCTGCCCCAGTCAGGTTTGGCCAGGTGCCCGTCCCAGTTAAAGTAATCGACGAGGTTGGGTGTGGAGAACGTGACGTCCCAGTAGCCTTTGCCTTTCCAGTTCGCGGTACTGATCGAGCCACCCAGCACCAGTTCATGCTCTCGTCCCAGAAAATCGTAGGGACCGCTGACATAAATGTCAGCCGCGTCGCTGACGGTTTCGCCCTTGTAGCGCTGTGCGTTGATTTTGGCGGTGCCATCAGCGGCAGGCTGGTTGAACTGGATGGCCCCTAGCTGGGCATCGTAGCCATTGATCTTGTGGTCCAGTTGCAGCTTGCCCACCCAGCCACTGCCCAGATCCTGTTCCAGGGTCGCGAAGACGGTGCGGGTGTATTGCTGCCAACTGCTCCAGTCGGTGGCGTTGCTGAACGCGCGTTTGGCGCTGTTGATCTCGCCCGCGTAGTTGTAGAGCGGAAAACTCCCCGACCAGGTAGAGCCCTGGGGTTTGTTGTCCTGATAGTCGGCACCCACGGTCAGCAATGTGTCGGGTGTCACGTCGACTTCGAGGATGCCGTAGAACACCGAACTCTGGTTCGAGTAGCGGTCGATATATGACTGCCGGTCCTGATAGGCCGCGACTGCGCGACCTCGCACATTTCCGGTTTCGGTCAATGGGCCGCTGAGGTCCACTTCCGTGCGGTAGTTGTCCCAGGAACCTGCGCCTGCGGTGATATGGCCGTGAAAATCGCTGGTGGGTTTTTTGCGTACCAGGTTGATGGTGCCCCCCAGCGACCCCGCACCGCTGAGCAGGCCGGAGGCGCCCTTCAGCACCTCGATGCGGTCATAGATCGCCATGTCACTCAGGGTGTTGCCTGCCGAGTAGGCAACGTTGCGCACGGCGGAGGGAATGCCGTCGTACTGGAAGTTGTTGATCGAAAAACCGCGGGAGTAGTAGTTGGTCCGGTCAGTGTCATAGGCCGACACGGTGATGCCGGGTGTATGGCGCATCACGTCGTCGACATTGTCGAGTGCGAAGTCATCCATGTGCTGACGGGTGATCACGCTGATCGATTGCGGCGTTTCCCGGGGTGTCAGTACCAGGCGGGTGGCCGTTGCAATCGCCCCAGGCGTGTAGGAGCCGGTGCCTTCGGTCACGGTGCCCAACTGGTTGGTGATGACTTGAGTGGCTCCCAACTCCAGCGCCGAGTCAGTGGCGTGAGCGACCAGAACATAGCCTCCGTTGCTCTGGCGCTGCGCTTGCAGCCCGCTGTTGGCGAGCAGGCGGTCCAGACCTTCCTCGACGCTGTATGAACCCTCAAGCCCGCCGGTGTTGAGGTGTCGGGCCTGTTCAGTGTCGAACGAAATAGTGACCCCTGCCTGTACGCCAAATTGGGTCAGTGCATTGCCCAGGGGGCCGGGGGCAATCTGATAAACCGTCTGGCTTTGCGCGCAGGCCTGAGTGGGCATCAGTGCCAGACCGGACAGGCTGGCAAGGGACGCACCCAGCACTGCCAGGCGAACAGCGCGCCTTATTTTAGGGGTGGCATGGAGGGGGAGCGGGGGCATTCGGTGATCCTTGCGTTGTCATGGCAGAATTTCGCTGTAGTCGCGACTTATGTCATTGACGGATGAGAATCGAAATCAGCAAGGTTAAAGTTCAAAACAATAGGGATTGAGCTTATGCCGGTTCGACACTGGCCCAGTAGCGAGTCAGGAAACGCACTTTCACCGGCAGGGTTTTACCTAGGTTCTCCAGTATCGTTTCGGTGTCATCGATACGAAACGCCCCCGAGATACGCAGGCCCTGAACGGACGAAGCGCAGCGCAGAACGCCCGGGCGATAACGTTCCAGCGCCTCGATAAAGTCGCCCAGGCGCCAGTCGTCCACGCTCAACATGCCCTTGACCCAGGCCGTTGAGGCAGCAGGCAAGCCCTCGATTGCATCCACGTCATCACGGTCGAAAGTGACTTGTTGCCCGGCCTCGAGGCGCACGGGCTGATCGCTGTGCCCGTGTGGACGAATCTCCACTGCCGATTGCTCTACGCCGACCCGCGTCTGTTCGGGCAACTGGCGAACACTGAACCGGGTGCCGAGGGCGCGCACGCTGCCGTCCTGGGTGTGGACGATAAATGGACGCTGGTCAGGGTCCTTGGCGGTCTGCACCAGAATTTCGCCGCGATGCAGGCGGATCAGCCGTTGTGTTGAATCGAAGTGGATATCCAGTGCGGTGTCGACGTTCAGTTCCACTTGCGAACCATCGTCCAGGCGCAGTGAGCGTCGTTCGCGGATGTGGGTGCGGTGCTCGGCAAGCATCGAGCGATACGGCACGTGCTCCGCCGCCAGCCATGAACTGCTGCCTGCGGCCAACAACAGGCCCACTATTTTCAGCACATCGCGGCGTTGAGCTTTCGCGGCATCGAGGCTAGAGAGGGCGGCTTCCTGGGGCATCATTGCCCATTGGCGCTGAAACCTTTCGAGCCGCGCCCAGGCCGCTTCATGTTGCGGGCTGGAGGTCAGCCAGGCTTGCCAGGCACGGGTGCGGGTCTCGTCGGCAGTACCGTCATTGAGCTGCACGTACCAGGTGGCAGCGGCCTCGAGCGCCTTGAGGTCCGGGGAAGGGGGCATCAACTGTCGACCAGCAACAGGCAGCGGGTCATGGCGCGAATCAAATGGTTTTTCACCGTTGTAACCGACACCATGAAGCGCTCGGCGGCGGCAACATAACTCAAGCCTTCGAGCTGCACGGCGAGGAAAATTTCCCGTGTTCTGGGGCCCAGTTCATCGAGCAGGCTGTCGATAGAAATCAGCGTTTCGATAATCGACAGGCGTATCTCGGGGGAAATATCCACAGGTTCGGGCTTGAGTGCCAGCGCCTGCAGATAGGCTTGCTCAATGGTGCGGCGACGAACCTTGTCGATCAACAGCGAGCGGGCAATCGCACTCAGATAACCACGCGGCTCACGAATGGGAATGTCATGACGTGCCGTCATGACCCGCAGGAACGTGTCCTGGGCCAGGTCACAGGCATCCGCCGTATTGCCCAGACGCACGCGCAACCAGCCCTTAAGCCAACTGTTGTGATCGCTGTACAACCGATGAAGCACTGAAGGGTCGAGCGCCGACATAATGAGGCAACCAAAATGTAATTGGTAATCGATCGCATTATTGTGATGGCAGAGTGTTTATGCAAGGGGGTTTTCTGTGGAGGGCGATGGCTGGCTGGATCCCGACTTGGTTTTACTCATTTTTCTGGGGACCCCCAAAAAATCTCCGAACAGGTGGGTTCACAACGTGTAACACCACGCCAAGGGACTTGCGCTTTTAAGTGTGTAGTGTGTGTATAAATAAATTGCACCATTGTTCGATGGTGTGTAGCGTACACACTAGTGCGGGGGTGGCTGAGTGCGAAGTCGTGAAGTTATCGAGTTGTTGGTGGCGGATGGATGGTTTGAGATAGCGGTCAAAGGAAGCCACCATCAGTTCAAGCATCCAGCCAAGGCAGGGCGGGTAACTGTTCCTCATCCCAAGTCTGAAATTGCGAAAGGGACGCTGCACAACATTCTAAAATCCGCAGGTCTCAAAGGAGAGTTACGGTCATGAAATTCCCAGTTGTAATACATAAAGATGCCGATTCCGATTTCAGCGTGACGGTACCTGATGTACCCGGCTGCTTTTCTGCGGGTGGCACTTTTTCAGAAGCGTTGGACAACGTGCAGCAGGCGCTGGCTTTGCATCTGGAAGGTGTTGTGGCGGATGGCGGCGAACTGCCCCAAGGCAAGGATGTGGATGCTCACCTTGAGAATCCGGATTATGTCGGTGGGATTTGGGCCGTGGTTGACTTCGATTTGACTCCTTATCTTGGGAAGTCGGTTCGATTCAACGCGTCATTACCTGAAAACCTGTTGCTGCGCATTGATGAGCGAGTCAGCAAGGATCACCGCTACGCATCGCGTTCGGGTTTTCTGGCCACAGCCGCATTGCGCGAGCTGAGTGTTCAGGGCTTTTGATCGTGGGAAAACGCTTTTAGCGAGCCTCCCAAATCCCGGAAACAAAAAAGGCCCACCTTTCGGTGAGCCTCTTTCGGTGTTGCGTATGGTGCCGGCACCAAGAGTCGAACTCGGGACCTACTGATTACAAGTCAGTTGCTCTACCAACTGAGCTATACCGGCGTTATGGGCGACGAGTATACCCGGATGTTTGAGCTTGTAAACCCCTGATAACAGACTATTTTCACGATTCGCGCCGAGGCTCGCTGAAGTACTGGCGCAAGTGCTCGACCGTGACCCGTACTTTCGCTGAATTGGCCAGCGGTGCAGCGTAAACGGCCCAGATATTTGCCTGTTGGCTGTAGTCCTGAAGAATGTGCACCAATTTGCCGTTTTCGAGGCTTTTGCGCACGTCCCACTGCGAGCGCAGCAAGATCCCACGACCGTCTATCCCCCATTGATGCACCACTTCACCGTGGTTGGCCGACAGGGCGCCGGTCACTTTCACGCTTTCTTCGCCCTCTGGTCCCTGCAAGCGCCAGAGCCCGAACGGATGGTCGCGCTCTTTGATGACCAGGCATTCATGGCCTGACAGTTCTGCCAACGTGCGGGGTTCGCCGTGGCGTTGCAGGTAGTCAGGGCTGGCGCAGAGCACGCGGGCGTTGTTGGCCAGCAGTTTGGCAATCAGGTTGGGCGCAATGTGGTCGCCGATTCGGATGTCCAGGTCGTAGCCTTCTTCAATCAAATCCACCAGACGGTCAAACATGTCGAAGCGGATATCCAGCGCCGGGTAGCGTTGCGACAGTGCTGAAAGCGCGGGGCCAACATGGCGTCGACCCAGCCCGAAACTGCTGACGATATGTAACTGTCCCCGAGGTTCCTGATGCAGTGCCGAGACTTCGTCGCTCATTTGCTCAACGGCATCAAAAATATGTAAAGCCCAGTGATAGACACGTTCCCCATCATCGGTGACGGCCACGCGACGGGTGGTGCGATGCAACAGGCGCACGCCAATACTGTGCTCCAGCAGTTGTATGCGCTTGCTCACATAGGCCGGTGAAACCCCTAACTCGCTGGCGGCGGCGGCAAAGCTGGAGCGCCGCGCCACGACCACGAATACCCGCAGGTCGTCGAGATTCGGCAGATTGTTCACGAATCGTGTCTTATCCATCAGCGTTTCACCTGATTATCTTTGCAGGCTCGCTTTATATCATGGGCTCACTTCTCCTCATCAAGAGTCAGCCCCATGAGCAAGACATTCAGAATTGCCGCCATCGCCGGTGACGGCATTGGTAACGAAGTACTGCCCGAAGGCCTGCGTGTTGTGGAGGCCGCCGCCAAAAAGTGGGACCTGAATCTGTCGATTGAAACCTTTGAGTGGGCCAGTTGCGATTACTACGAGCGTCACGGGCAGATGATGCCGGACAACTGGTTCGAGCAGCTCAAGGGCTTCGACGCCATCTTCTTTGGCGCCGTGGGCTGGCCGGACAAAGTGCCTGATCACATCTCGCTGTGGGGCTCGCTGCTCAAATTTCGCCGTGAGTTTGATCAATACGTGAACATTCGCCCGGTGCGGTTGTTCCCCGGCGTGGCATGCCCGCTGGCAGGGCGTGAGCCGGGTGATATCGATTTTGTAGTGATTCGCGAAAACACCGAAGGCGAATATTCCTCGGTGGGCGGGCGGATGTTTGAAGGCACTGAAAACGAATTGGTCCTGCAAGAGTCCGTGTTTACCCGACGCGGCGTAGACCGGATTCTTAAATACGCTTTCGAAGTGGCCAAGGAGCGTCCACGCAAGCACGTGACCTCGGCCACCAAATCCAACGGTATTTCCATCAGCATGCCGTACTGGGACGAACGCACTGAAGCGATGGCTGCACACTATCCACAGGTCAGCTGGGACAAGCAGCACATCGACATTCTGTGCGCCCGTTTCGTACTGCAACCCGACCGGTTTGATGTGGTGGTGGCGTCCAACCTGTTCGGCGACATCCTGTCGGACCTGGGGCCGGCCTGCGCAGGCACTATCGGTATTGCGCCTTCGGCCAACCTCAACCCGGAGCGTAACTTTCCTTCACTGTTCGAGCCGGTTCACGGTTCGGCGCCGGATATTTCCGGGCAAAACATCGCGAACCCGATCGCCATGGTCTGGTCGGGCGCACTGATGCTGGAGTTCTTGGGGAAGGGTGATGACCGTTATCAGGCTGCCCATGACGCCATTTTGCGCGCCATTGAGGATGTGATTGCCAGTGGTCCGAAGACGCCGGATCTGGGCGGCACGGCCTCGACTCAGGACGTCGGAAAAGCCATCGCCGCAGCCCTGGGCAACTGATCAGCCTGATCGCAGGGCTCAAGACTTGTGGGAGCGGGCTTGCTCGCGATGGTCTGGCGCTGGTTTACCTGACAGACCGCTGCGCTTGCATCGCGAGCAAGCCCGCTCCCACAAAAGCGTGATGTGCCCCAAAAAATCGGTTACAGGCTGAATCCCAGCTCAAACAACGTGCCGCTGGCATCGCTCACTACCCGCACCTGGCCGCCATGCAACTGCATGATCGAATGCACAATCGCCAGGCCCAGGCCGCCAGAGTCACCCGGTTGTGCCCGTGACGGGTCTGCCCGGTAAAAGCGGTCGAACAGT
This sequence comes from Pseudomonas sp. RL_5y_Pfl2_69, assembly GCF_963970465.1. NCBI lineage: Bacteria > Pseudomonadati > Pseudomonadota > Gammaproteobacteria > Pseudomonadales > Pseudomonadaceae > Pseudomonas > Pseudomonas sp. RL_5y_Pfl2_69. The sequence goes on from NZ_CAXAOU010000013.1 coordinate 117,710, forward strand.
TTGTCGATATGTTGCGGATCGATCGCCGGGCCAAGGTTATGCACGCCAATCCAGCAAACCCCGGCCTCGTCGCGCCGTAGCAAGCGTACGGTCGAACCGGGCTGGGCATGGCGCACGGCATTGGCCAGCAGGTTGCCCAATGCCCGTTGCAGCAGTTGCTGATCGGCCATCAGCGACCCGCTGAGCTGATTGTCCAGGTGCAATTGACGATCTTCGGCCAGCGCCTCGAAATAATCACACAGCCCGTCACCCACCTCTGCAAGGTCCAGCACTTGCAGCTGCAACGGGCGCTGGCCGTGTTCGGCGCGGGCGAGAAACATCAGGTTTTCTGCCATGCGATTGAGCCGTTCATATTCTTCGATATTCGACGCCAGTACCTCCTGGTACTCGGTCGGGCTGCGTGACTGGTTCAGTGCCAGGCTGTTGCTTCCCAGCAAGTTGTGCAACGGCGTACGAATTTCATGGGCCAGGTCGGCGGAGAACTGCGACAACCGTGCAAAGCTGTCTTCCAGGCGCGCGAGCATGGCGTTGAGCGCCTGTACGGGCTCTTTGAGTTCGGCAGGTACGTTGTCAGCGGCCATGCGTTGATCAAGGCTGCGTGGGTCGATGCCAGCCATGGCGTGGGTCAGTTCGCGTAAAGGTGTGAGGCCGCGACGCAGCAGGAGCAGGCCAAGACCGAAAGCCAGCAAGGCACCCAATCCCACCGCGCCGTATAAACGCATGCGATAGCTGGCGAGCATTTGCTCACGCTCATCAAGACGCTTGCCTACGGTTACTCTCAAGGTTTCCCCGGCGGGACCTTGCGCCATCCCGGCCAGCAACACGGTAGTGCCTGCGGTTTTGATGTCCGAGCGCCGGGGAGCTTGTGCTTGAGCAATCGGCTGCACAGGGGGCAAGGCTTGTTGATGGGGGTTGATGGCAATGAGCGGGGTGCCGTCCTCGCGGTTGACCAGCAACACGCTGTCCAGGTTGCCCAGCATGTTTTGATACAGGCGGGGGCGTTCCTGCAGGGCTTCCAGGCTGTCGCTGTCATGCAACAGGGCACGGACCTGTTCAAGGCGCCCCAGCAAGGCCTGATCGTCACGAAACGCCAGTTCCGAGGCCAGTGAGCGATACAGAAACACTCCGATCACACTCAGTACCAGTGCGCAGGTCAGGGCAATCGCCAGCGCCAGACGCCAGGCGATGGATTTACTCATCGGGCGCTTCCAGCTGATACCCGACCCCGCGCACGGTGTGGATAAGTTTGGGCATATAGGGGTCGTCGACCTTGGCGCGCAACCGGCGCACGGCGACTTCGACCATATTGGTGTCGCTGTCGAAGTTGAGGTTCCAGACCTGGGAAGCGATCAAGGTGCGTGACAAGACTTCGCCCTGGCGGCTGGCCAGCAGTTGCAGGAGCGAGAACTCCTTGTTGGTCAGGCTGATGCGCTGGCCGCCCCGGCTGACGCGGCGGCGCAGCACGTCGATTTCAAGATCGGCGATGGCATACGACTCGGCTTCGCGCATGGGACCACGGCGCAGCAAGGTACGAACCCGGGCGAGCAGCTCGGCAAAAGCAAATGGCTTGAGCAGATAATCGTCTGCGCCCAATTCAAGGCCGCGCACGCGGTCTTCGATGGCATCCCGGGCGGTTAAAAACAGCACCGGCGTGGCGCCGCGCTGGCGAATCAGTTGCAGCAATTGCCAGCCATTGAGCCCCGGCAGCATCACGTCGAGGATGATCAGGTCGTATTCCTGCTGCTCGACAAAGTAACGGCCGTCCAGCCCGTTCAGTGCCACATCCACCGCAAAGCCTGACTCCTTGAGTCCCTTGGCCAGGAAATCTGCCGTCTTGGCTTCGTCTTCAACCACTAACAAACGCATCGCACACCTCGATCAATCGTCTGCACAGGCTAGGCGCCTTCGGGTGTGTTGCCTATTACAAACTTGTAATGCAACTGACGGAGTTCTGACGAGGGTCGCTGGTTAAGGTGGGCGCATTCGTACAGGAGCTAGCCAATGATGCTGAAAACCTTGTTGTTGTGGACTGCCGTTGGCGTTGCCGGCGTGGCCCAGGCAGCCCCGAATCTGGTGCGCCATGCCGATCTGGATCTGGTCACCGCCCGCCAGTTGGCGGATGCGGCCCTCAAGCACTGCACCGGTGCGCTGAGCGTGCTGGACCGTGGTGGCAACGTGCTGATGTCGATGCGTCCAGAGAGTGTTGGCCCGCACAACCTGCTGGCCAGCCAGCGCAAAGCCTACACGGCGCTGTCGACCAAAACCCCGACCCGTTTGTTTGCCGAGCGCGCACGCAGCAATCCTGAGGCGAGCAACCTTAATTCCATCGCCGAACTGTTGTTGTTGGGAGGTGGTGTGCCGCTGTTTGCCGAAGGCGAACTGGTGGGAGCCATTGGCGTGGCCGGTGCTGGCGGTGCGGAGCAGGACGAAGCCTGCGCAATAAAAGCGGCGCAACAGATTGGCCTGACGACTCAACGCTGAGTTGATTGTTTTTTAACCATTATTAGAGGATGACCGATGAAATCTTTGCGAATCACTTTGGCGGCTTTGAGCCTGAGCGCTGTGTCTAGCCTGACACTGGCCGCTGGCAACCCGTTGAGCGTACACGTGCTCAACCTTGAAAACGGCCTGCCGTCACCGGGGGTCAACGTGACCCTGGAAAAACACGTGGGTAAAGACTGGCAGCCGCTGGCTCAGGGCGTGACCAATGAACAGGGTCGTATTGGCGAACTGTTCCCGGCCAAACAAGCGTTCGAGGCGGGTGAATATCGGGTGGTGTTCAAGACCGGTGAGTACTTCAAGAAAGCTGGCCACGAGACGTTCTTCCCGGAAATTCCGGTGATTTTTGAAGTGAAAAACGCCGATCAGCATTACCACATTCCGCTGCTGCTCAGCCCGTACGGCTTCTCGACGTACCGCGGTTCGTAGGCCTGCAACAACCTGTGTGGGAGCGGGCTTGCTCGCGATGGGATCGTTGTGGTTTACCTGTCAGACCGCAGCGCCTCAATCGCGAGCAAGCCCGCTCACACAGGGTTATCCACAGCGCTGCGCAAGCACCATCAAATTACGCGGCGTCAGCTGGCTGTCGCAGAACTCGCCGACCTGTACTTCATAGCCGTTTTCCTTCAGGTACAGCGCTCGATCGAGCACCAGCCACACCTCCAGCGGGCGACGGAAAAGCCCGCGCACCAACTCCAGATTGCGCACCTGTGCCAGTCGTTTCCAGCCTGCTGCTTCCAGTGCCGACCAATCTTCCCTGCCGCTTGTGGATAAGTTCTTCAGCGCTGCCAAATCTTCGCAGTACTCGGCAAAGGGCTTGTTCAGCCAGGTACTCGGCAGCGAAGGTGTGGATAAATATTCATCGCACTGACGGTGCTGGCGCTGCCACAGATCAAAACCCAAACGCCGCGCCATCGACTCGTCGCGCAGGCGCCTAACACGGGCGCCAGCGGTCACGGTCTCGCTCATGGGCAGGCTCAGGTCCTCCAGTGACAGTTGCAAGTGCGAAGCCCTGGCGGCTGTGGATAACGGCTGATAGTGCGGCGCGCTGATGCGGTTGTAGCAGCAAGGCGACACGGCAAGTTGTCCACAGCCCGCCGCGCACGCCAGTTGCAGCAGGCGCACATGCAAATCGCCGCAGGCATGCAGCGCCACCGGGGTCATCCCGGGGGTGAGCTGCAAGGCCGCTTCGGGCGCGAGCACATCCTGTTGCACATGGCGCACGGCCAAGTGATGGCGCTGGCTGAGTTGCTGGCCGGACTCGATCAATGCCGGGTCATATTCCAGGCACGTCAGTTGTTGCCCGGGGCTTAGCACCCGACGACCCAAGTGGCCTTTGCCCGAGCACCAGTCCAGCCAGTGGGCGGGGATTTGCTTGAAGGTGAGGCTCTGGGCGAAGGCTTCAATCTGTTGCCACTTGCGTCCCGGCACGTCCACCTGCAAACGCTGGCTAGCGGGCGCAAGCGGCTGGGTGGGCAGGCGGTCAACCGAACTCAGGGCGAGGGAAGTCGCCGCCAGTTCAGGGAACGGCGCAGGGGCAGGCAAGTGTTGGGGGTGGTTGTGACTGGCTTCGGCGTCTTGCAACGAACGCTGGCGCAACCAGTGCGCCAGTTCGGGGTGTTGCGCTTCCCACGGCAGGTTCAGATGAGTGAATGGCCGTGGGCGCCACAGGTGCTGGTGGTCGTGCAAAAACCTGTCCAGCGCCTCAAAGCGGGCGAGCAGCGGCTCGCCCTCGTGGTCAGCGGCCCTGGCAGGCATCGACGCGCAACCAGCGCTCCAGCAGCTTGAACCCCTGGATCAGTACAAACGACATCAGCAGGTAGATCGCCCCTGCGGTCAGGAACATGTCCACGGTCAGGTAGTTGCGGGCGATGATGGTGCGCGTCATGCCGGTCAGTTCCAGCAGGGTCACGGTACTCGCCAGCGAGCTGGCCTTGAGCATCAGGATCACTTCGTTGCTGTATGCCGGCAGGCCGATGCGCGTGGCGCGGGGCAGGACGATATGCACCAGGGTCTTGAAGCGCGACATGCCCAGGGCCCGTGCAGCCTCGATTTCACCCGGCGGGATGGCCTGGATCGCGCCGCGCAGGATCTCGGCGATGTAGGCGGCGGTGTGCAGGGTCATGGTGATGATCGCGCACCAGAACGGACTACGCAGATACGGCCACAACGCGCTTTCACGCACCAGATCGAACTGTGCCAGGCCGTAATAGACCAGAAACAGCTGGATCAGCAGTGGCGTGCCACGGAAGAAAAAGATGTAGGCGTAAGGCAGCGAACGCACATACCAGAGTTTGGATGAGCGGGCGATGCCCAGGGGGATGGCCACGATCAGACCGGCGATCACCGAAATTGCAGTCAGCTCCAGGGTCAGTGTCGCGCCCTGCATCAGCTTGGGCAGCCATTTGAGGATTACTTCCCACTCCATTACGTCCTCCTCTCGAAGCCGCGCGCTGCGCGTTTTTCAAGCACGTGCATGGTGCCCATGGCCAGTACGGTCAGGCCCAGGTACATCACGGCTGCCACCATGTAGAAGGTGAACGGGTGTTTGGCGAAGGTCACGGCGTTTTGTGCCTGACGCATGATTTCTTCCAGACCGATGACCGACACCAGCGCGGTATCTTTCATCAGGATCATGAACAGGTTGCCCAGGCCGGGCAGGGCGATACGCCACATTTGTGGCAGAACCAGCTTGGTGAAGATCCGCGGTTTGGACAAACCCAGTGCCATGCCCGCTTCGCGGTGGCCTTTGGGGATGGCCAGAATGGCGCCGCGAAACACTTCGGTGGCATAGGCACCAAAGCACAGGCCCAAGGCGAGTACACCCGCCGCGAAGGCGCTCAGGGTGAGTTCGGGCATGCCGATGTATTCGCCGATGGCGCGCACCAGATTCACGCTGCCGAAGTAAATCAGCAACACCCAGAGCAGTTCGGGAACACCACGAACCAGGGTCGAATAGGCGCCGCCCAACCATCTAAGCGGTTTGTAGGGGGATGTTTTGGCCAAGGCACCGAGCAATCCGAGCACCAGGCCCAGACACAGCGCAGTAAGTGCCAGTTTGACGGTCATCAGCGCGCCAGCGGCAAGCGCCGGGCCGAATCCGTATAGATCGATAGTCATGGGGTAGGCAGGCTTTGCTAGGGACTGTCGCGCCCGCAGGCGCGACGGTCAGGCAGGTCAGTAGATGCTGAACGGGAAGTACTTGTCGTTGATCTTCTTGTACGTGCCGTCTTCAACGATTTGCTTGAGGGCCAGGTTCAGCTTGGCGCGCAGTTCGTTGTCGCCTTTACGCAGGGCAATGCCGACTTTGTCGTCTTCGTTGACCGGTTCACCCTTGAACTCGTAAGCCTGGCCAGCCGGGCTTTTGAGCCAGTCGTAGTTGGCGTACTTGTCTGCCAGCAAGGCATCTACACGGCCCGAAGTCAGGTCGAGGTAGGCGTTTTCCTGGGTGTCGTACAAGGAGATGGTCGCGTCGGTGCCCAGGTTGTCATCCAGCCAGGTTGCGGCCTGAGTTGAACGCTGGGTGCCCAGGGCCTTGCCCTTGAGGGACGCGATGTCGGTTTTGAAGTCGACTTTTTTCGGTGCGATGAACTGCTGCTTGTTGGAGTAGTACGGGTCGGTGAAATCGACCGCTTGCTTGCGTTCGTCAGTGATCGACAGCGAAGACACGATGAAATCGTATTTTTTGGCGTTCAGGGCCGGGATGATGCCGTCCCAGTCGGACGTGACGATCTCGCACTCGGCTTTCATCTTGGCGCACAGAGCCATCGCGATATCGGGGTCGAAGCCCACGACTTCGCCACTGGCGTTTTTGTTATTGAACGGTGGGTAAGCACCCTCAATCCCTACTTTGTACTTATCAACAGCCAGGGCGTTGGCGCTGAAAACCAGTGTGGCGGCAGCGGCCATGAGAAGCTTTTTATAGTTCTGCATTCGTGTTGCTCCGTTAGCGGTTGCTGGACATGAATTGTTTACAGCGCGCCGAAACCGGGTTGTCGAACACCTGTTCTGGCGACCCTTGCTCTTCGATCAGGCCCTGATGCAAAAACACTACTTCGCTGGACACCTGACGGGCAAAGCCCATTTCGTGGGTGACCAACAGCATAGTGCGACCTTCTTCGGCGAGCGCGCGGATCACACTAAGTACTTCTTGAACCATTTCCGGGTCAAGTGCCGATGTTGGTTCATCGAACAGAATGACTTTGGGCTGCATGGCCAGCGTGCGGGCAATTGCCGCGCGTTGTTGCTGGCCGCCGGACAATTCGGATGGATAGGCATGGCGCTTTTCGCCAATGCCGACCTTGGCCAGCAATGCTTCGGCGACTTCGATGGCCTCGGCCTTGCTCTGGCCCAGCACCCGACGCGGAGCCTCGATAATGTTGTCGAGGATGGTCATGTGCGGCCACAGGTTAAAGTTTTGAAATACAAAACCCAGTTCACTGCGCATGCGGTTGATCTGCTTGCCGTCGGCCGCGATCAGTTCGCCATTTTTGGCTTTCTTGAGTTTGAGCTCTTCACCGGCGACCAGGATCTGGCCGTCGTGGGGGTTTTCCAGCAGGTTGATGCAGCGCAACAGGGTGGATTTGCCGGAACCGGAAGAACCCAGGATCGAGATCACGTCGCCGTCGCGTGCGGTCAGCGAGATACCTTTAAGTACCTCAAGCTCGCCGTAGCGTTTGTGCAAGTTGCGGATTTCAAGCGCGGGCGTGGCCAAAGCCATGTGCGTTCCTCATTGTGTTCGGGTGCGATCCTGCTGTTGGGCGGCCTTCCTGGCGCAGGCCAAGCTAGCATAGGGTTGCAGAGGCAACCAGCCGCCCTGAAGACACAAAAGACGTGAGGGTGGCAGTTTGTCGCATCGCTACAGCAGAGTGTCGCGCCGACAACAACCGACCCCGTATTTCGCCGTTCGGCCAGACAGGTGTCGCTTAAAAAAGGTCGCGATGTTGCCAGCTTTGGCCCGGTGTTGGAAGCGCGAACCTACTAAAGGTTAAAGATGTGCACTGCTTTTGGGCCATATGGGCAATTTTGGGTATTTTTGGTGCGCCGAGAGCCTGGGAACTGAGTGTTACGGTAACAAATGGGCGAAAAGCCATTACGCTCAATGGGTTGCGGTGTGTGTTGCAAATCGTTGCAGCCCGCGGAAACCGTGCATTTGTCACATTCTGGCTCAGTTATTGCGTCAAAGATTCTAAACGCCCCGTTGGTTACTTTTTACGAAAGTCAACGCGGGTGCTCGGAATGGCTTCAATGAAAGGTAGTCCCAATGAGCAATACGCAATCCTCTAATGGTCTGGAACAAGGGCTTAAGCCACGGCATGTGACCATGCTGTCGATTGCCGGAGTCATCGGTGCCGGTTTGTTTGTCGGCTCCGGACACGCGATTGCCCAAGCAGGTCCAGCTGTGCTGCTGGCTTATGCCGCAGCAGGCACCCTGGTGGTACTGGTGATGCGCATGCTGGCCGAAATGGCCGTGGCATCCCCTGACACCGGTTCGTTCTCCACTTACGCCGACCGTGCCATCGGGCATTGGGCCGGTTTCACCATCGGCTGGCTGTACTGGTGGTTCTGGGTACTGGTTATCCCGCTGGAAGCCGTCGCCGCCGGTACCATCTTGCATGCATGGTTCCCTGACACGGCGATCTGGGTATTTACCCTGGTCATTACCCTGTTGCTGACGGTCACCAACTTGTTCAGCGTCAAGAACTACGGTGAGTTCGAGTTCTGGTTTGCCCTGGTCAAAGTGCTGGCGATCATTGGCTTCATTATCTTGGGTCTACTGGCGATTTTCGGCTTTCTGCCTACCAGTCAGGTCAGCGGTGTGGCGCATCTGTCCGATACCATCGGCTTTATGCCCAACGGCATGGGCGCCGTACTGGCTGCCATGTTGACCACCATGTTCTCGTTCATGGGGACTGAAATCGTCACCATCGCGGCGGCGGAGTCCAAGGATCCAAGCAAGCAAATCACCAAGGCCACCAACTCGGTGATCTGGCGCATTGGCTTGTTCTACCTCGTGTCGATCTTCATCGTTGTGGCCCTGGTGCCGTGGAACGACCCGGCGTTGGCACAGTTGGGCTCCTACCAGACCGTACTTGATCGCATGGGTATCCCGAATGCCAAGCTGATCGTTGATATCGTGGTATTGATCGCGGTAACCAGCTGCCTGAACTCGGCGCTCTATACCTCCTCGCGGATGCTGTACTCCCTGAGCAAGCGCGGTGACGCACCGGCTGCGGCCAAGCGCACCAATGCTGCGGGCACGCCTTACTGGGCGGTGATGATGTCCACCGGCGCAGCTTTTGTAGCGGTATTCGCCAACTACGTGGCTCCGGCTGCGGTGTTCGAGTTCCTGCTGGCCAGCTCTGGCGCCATTGCGCTGTTGGTGTACCTGGTGATTGCCGTGTCGCAACTGCGCATGCGCCAAAAGCGTACGGCTCTGGGCGAGAACATCTCTTTCAAGATGTGGCTGTTTCCGGGGCTGACCTACGCGGTGATCGTCTTCATCGTGGCTATTCTGACGATCATGTTGTTTCAGGAAGCCCATCGCGTTGAAATCATGGCTACCGGTTTGCTGAGCATTCTGGTGGTGTCGGCGGGCCTGCTGGTGGCACGTCGTCGTCGCATTGAGAAGTTGGGGGCAACGGTACTTAACTGAGGCCAGGACGGTTCTTGCGGTTGAGTCACCAAAAAAACCGCCATCCTTAGGGATGGCGGTTTTTTTATGGGCGTTGAATTTACTGAGTCCTGTCAGAGCATTCTTGACACGGTAAAGCGAAATTCGCTGCCTTCTCCCGGCGTGCTTTGCGCTACTAGCTGGCCGCCATGGGCCTTGATAATGCCCTGGGAAATGTACAGCCCCAACCCTGTGCCCAGCGCGTTGCCTTCTTTTGCTGTCCAGTATCGATCGAAGATGTGCGGCAACTGCTCGGGGGCAATACCCTTGCCTGAGTCCCGCACGCTGAAGACGATATCGTCGCCGTTGGACATGGCCACCACGCCGATTTTGCCTTGCGCCGGGGTGAACTTGATCGCATTGCCGATCAGGTTGGACAAGACCTGAAACAGACGCTCCGGGTCGGCATTGATTTTCAGGTCGGGTTCGGCGTGAAAGGTCAGCTCCACCGCTTTGTCCAGCGCCAGCGGCGCAAGCAGCGACAGTGCCTCTTCAAACATCTGGGTTACATCCAGCGGTTGCGGGCTGATGGTATAGCGCCCGGCCTCGATTTTCGAAGTGTCCAGCAGGTCATCAAGCAGCACGCTCATGCGGCTGCTGGCCTGTTGCATGGTGTCGATGGCCGACGTGATACGCCGCGAGGTGTGCGGGCCCTCGCTGCTGAAGGCCTTTTGCATCATGCCGCAGAGCATTGAAATGATGGTCATGGGGTTGCGCAGGTCGTGGGACACCACTGCCACCAGTTCGTCCCGTGCCCGTACAGCCTGTTGCTCTCGCAGCACCTGGCGCGACAGGTCGTTTTCCAGGGCCGAGCGGCGCAGGTCATTGGCGGCAAACAGATCACCGTGGCTCCATTGTGCAGAGATGCCGTCCATCTCGACCTTCCAGATTTCGAAAGAGGTGCGCGGGCTCAAGCGCAGGCCATTGCTGCCCGCTTCAAGGTTAAGCGGCTTGTTGGGGTCGCCGCTCCACTTGATGCTTTCTTTGACTTCACTTCGAAACCACAACACGGCGTTGTCCACAGGCTTGGGCAGGGTCATGGCCAGCAAGCCGCTGGCAATGTCCTTGTACTGCGCTGCCGGGGCATGGAGTGCGCTGAGGTTGTGGCTGGACAAGACTGGCTGGCCACTGTCCTTGAACCATTGGTACAGCCCGCGAATATCTTCTGAAGACGGGCACTGGCCATAACGGTGCAGCACCTTGTCTTCCAGGATGGCCACGCCGCTGGCACCGGTCAGTGCCATCAATGCTTCTGGCAGGTGCGCCAGGCCATCAAACACGGCTTCGGTGCTTTGCACCATTGCCTTGTTCAGACGCACCAGGGCATCCATTTTGGCTTCGCGTTGGCGGCTGATCTCCAGCGTCTGCAGGGCGCTGATTTGCAGGGACAGTACCTGGCCGATGGTTTGGCAGGCCATGCGCAGTTCATGGGGCACATGCAGTGTCTGGCGGTGCCCGCAACTGATCAGGCCCCACAGGCGGTCGCCGTCCATCAACGAAATGCTCATGGATGACAGCACGCCCATGTTTTTCATGTACTGGCAGTGAATCGGTGAAACGCTGCGCAATACGGCTCCGCTCAGGTCCAGCGCCTCGCCGGTGTCGGGGCGCAGTTCGGGAATCAGCGGTACTGGCTGGTAGTCGGCATTGGGAATGATGCGCAGCCAGTGGGTGCGGTAAAGCTCACGGGCTTGCTCCGGGATGTCGGAGGCCGGGAAAAACATGCCATTGAACAACTCCATCGCGGGAGAGGATGCTTCGGCAATGACCTGGCCGTGGCCTTCATCCTGGAAGCGATAGATCAGCACCCGATCGTAGCCCGTCAGCGCCTGAATTTCGCGAACGCAAATTTCATACAGCGCGGGGAGAGTCTTGGCGGATTGCAGGCGTTGCAGCATGCGGCTCAGGTTGCGCACTTTGTTCATCGTGCTGTGGATTTCTGATGCATCGGGCTTGAGCTCAAGCTCCAGCACCAGAATGCCCTGGTCGCGGTGCAGCAGGCCTTCGTATTCGCGCCCCAGCAGGCTCAAGGCCAACGGCGGCGCATCGGTCAGCGTGTCATGGGCGCCAGCCTGCTGTACCGCGTCAGCCGCTTCAGAGCCAGTAAGAGCGGCCAGTGGCAGCCCCAGCAGTGATTCGGCACTGTGGCCGAACATGGTCTGCACATTGCGACTGACTTGTTGAATGCGCAGGTCGGGCTGCGACAGTGTCACCAACAGGCCGTGGGGTTGAATGGCCCCGGGAAAGCGGATGGGTTCATCAGCACAATTGGCCAGCAAGCGTTCAAAGGCTTGAGGGTCCTGTGGATTCATAACAAAACCTCCTGTCGTTCGAGCCATTGCTCGAAGCAGCTAAACGTAGAGCAGGCGGCCTGTACGGCTTCGCCTCGCGCTTGAGCGTCGAGGGGTACGCTGCCCAGAAAATACATGAATGCCTTCCATTGCCGTCCTGTTGCTTCGCCGTAAACGTAAAGAAAAGCGCAGCCGTTGTGTGCATCAAGGCCCAGGCGTTCCGACATCTGCTTGCGCAGCACATTACCGCCCAGGGTTGCGCCTTCGAGCACATACAGCACACCCAGAACGCTGGCCGGGCTGGAGAGTGCGGGGAGGGTGTCGCACAGCGCGAGCGACTGGGTGTTGACCCCCAGAGCCTGCAGGTCCCGATGCAATGCGGGCGTCTTGAGCCGTGCATGCAGATCAAAGCCGGGTGTCATCCAGGGGCTGTGTTGCAGCCGATCTTCCAGCTCGTGATAGAACCCGTAGTAGGCGCTCAACAGGCGCTTATAGCGTTCGAGGTCGAGGGTGTCGCAGAAGAACGGCAGGCGTTTTTCAAGGGCGACATGAAGTGTTTGAGTGCCAGAACGCAGCGCGTTCAGAGCGGGCGATACCGCTGATAAAGTTTGGTCTTGTGGCATGCCTTGTAAGAGGGCTCCCTGTGTGCGCGAGAAGTCGACGCTCAAGATTGTAGGAGCTCATGGCATTAAAAAAGTGCAATTAATTTGCCGCTACAGGGCGCGGGAGGACCCGTTCAGCGTGGCGGTTTCGCTCATGTACCACTGGCGTGCAGGGTCGTTTTCAACCCGCAGCAGGGTGCGGAAATGGGTCGGGCTCAATTCGTGACGCAGTGCGTCACAGTTTGGAAGTGCCTGATAGAACAAGCGCATATACCGCAAATTTGAAGCATCAAAGCCTTTCCCGAATTCAGGCCGTCAGGGCCTTGGCCAGCGTGGCAGGAGTTGCTTGCCAAACTCGGCCCGTGCCGCGCATTGACCGGAGGGGTCAATGAGAATGTCACTGCCATTTTGTATTAGCAGTTGGTTTTTTGTGTGAAGCGTCTTAAATATAACGATGAAAACTACCGGTCCTATGTGAGGTGCTCATGCTCGAATTACGCCCCAGTTGCGAATGCTGTGATTGCGACCTGCCTCCTGATTCGGCACAAGCGCGGATTTGCTCATTTGAGTGCACCTTTTGTGCAACGTGCACGGAGCAGCATTTGGGAGGGCTGTGCCCCAATTGCGGCGGGGAGTTGATGGTGCGTCCGCGCAGGCCGGCCAACAAGCTGGCAAACAATCCGCCGTCCAGCGAGCGTGTGTTCAAGCCTGAAGGCTGTGCTGCGCGTTGATTGTCTGAAATCACTGCATCTGTCCAACTGGCAAATTGTGTCGCCTGCATCGCGGGCAAGCCGCTACCACAGGTTTTCCAATGCCCACACAACAGGGTGCTTGCTGGGTCTTCGTGGGAGCGGGCTTGCTCGCCATACAGGCGGTGCGGTCTTTCAGGGGGTGTTACTGATCACCTTTCCCGGCACATCCGTCGCCAATTCCCCTCGTTGCAACCACTGCAGGGCAATCGGCCATAAGCTGCTTTGAAAGCGGCTGTGAAAAAACGCGAAATGGCCGATGGCTGTTTCGCCGATGTCTTGCGGCTGGATGCGCAGATGCGTACGCGAGCTGGCGCTGAAGTAACCCAGCAAGCGTTCGATGGCGGCTACGGTGCCGAAGGGATCGTCACTCAGGCTGATGGCGAGGGTTTTGGCGGTAACGGAGCCAAAGGGCAGGGGTGCGAAGTTGCGCGCGCTGGGGAGGTTTTCGTAGCGTGTGCTCAAGGCGCTCCAGTCCTTGACCACGCCCGACGGGGTGTCTTCGAGCCAACCCAGGCGCTTGCCAGGGAAATAACCGCACACGCGGGTCAGCAATGGCATGACCCCGTGCCACTTGGCGAGCATCTGCCAGCGCTGTGCCGGCGCGTAGTCGCGCCAGTGAGCAAATTGCGCACCCACAGTCACCAGACGGCGAATAGCCTGCCCAGAAGCCATCAGGCCCGCTGCACAGCCGCCAAAGCTGTGGCCGACAACATCGATCGGCTGGCCGGGGTATTCACGCTGTGCACGCTTGAGGAGGGCTTCAGCGTCCAGCGCGCCCCAGTCCGACCACGTGGCTTCAAAACCGCGCAACGATCCGCTGCGCGAGGCGCCAATGCCGCGATAGTCGAACAGCATCACGTCCAGGCCGTGGTTGAACAGGTAGTGGGCAAACCGCGAGTAGTACAAGCAGCGCACCGAGGTGGCGGCGTTGATGATCACCACTGCGCGTGAAGTGTCTGGCGTGGGTTGGCGCCACTCGAAACCGCCCAGCAAGTAACCGTCAGCAGCAGGCTCGGTAAACGCCTGGCTGACAGGTTCGAGCAGGGCTGCTGTCAGTGCGCGCTCCGGGCGTTGCGCTCGGTCAGCAGGCGCGAGGCTTCGACGTAGGCTTTCTGGAATGCTGGCGTTTCGATCCAGGCCACGGCGCTGTCTTCGTCATCGCCATAGACGGCAATGCGGTACTCGATCAACAGGCCCATCAGGAAGTCAGTGGCAGGTTCTTCTTCCTCTTCCGAGATCACCAGTTCCAGTACCGGGTATTGCAGGAACACGGTGCACATCGTTTGCAGGCTGGTGGCCTCGGCGGCTTTCATGGCCTGGAACAAATCGTCGTAATCGGCGGGGTCAAAGCCGTTATCGAGGATGTCCTGGAAGTTGAACGTGCTGAGGTCGATTTTTACGTCATCGAACGGATTGTCGATCAGTGTGCCAGCCGAAGCTTTGCCCGGTTTGCCGATGCGGTTCTGCTTGGCTTTGGTCTTGGCCCGCTGCGCGTGCTTTTGCTGTTTCTTTGGCGTTGCCATGAACGTGTGTCCTTTACGGGCTAAGGGGGTATTGAACCTCAGGTTTTGGGGATCACCAAGCGAGGATCATGGATTGAACCAATTATCGGATGTGAAACCGGGCCAGCCCGGAACCTATCTCACCCGGTTCGCTCACATGTCAGACAACAAGCCAAACGTGTGGAATGCACCGAATCATGAAAATCACCTCACTGACCTTCCTGTGTCTGACCGCTTTTGCCGTTCAAGCGCACGCTTCCAGCTCCGATGCGTGGGCGACCTACGACAAGGACGTACTCGCCCGCTGCACCCACGCAAGCACCCTGAAAAAGGCGACCCCCATCGGCGCTCCTGCCCAGTTTGATGATCGGGTGGGCTACACCGCGATTCTGCTGCAGGGTCAATACCCGCAGAAACACATGAAAGGCCAGCGTGGCACTGAACTTTGCCTCTTCAACAAACAGTCCAAAGTGGCCTACGTGACCGAATGGGACTCGATCCGACCCGCCGGGAAGCCTCAGTAATGAGGGGCCGGGGTCAAGGCAAGGACGCAGTCATGGGTGAACGAACCCGGGCGCGTAGCTAAATCGCGGCCAAAAAAAAACCCGCACCAGGCGGGTTTTCTTTGTTTTGAAGTGATGTAAGCACCACATCAAAACTGAATGTGGTGCCCAGAGACGGAATCGAACCGCCGACACGGGGATTTTCAATCCCCTGCTCTACCGACTGAGCTATCTGGGCAACGGGGCGCATTAGAAGCCTTTTTCGATAACCCGTCAAACATTTTTTGAAAAATATTTAATTATTACCGTCGCTTACGGACCGAGCCCCGTAAAACCGGGGGTTATTCGGTCGGCGGAACGTAGCCTTCAGCTTGTGCATATTCTTCACCGCTGAAGAATTTATCCATTTCGCCCTGCAAATATTTTCGATCTTCAGCGTTCATCATGTTCAAGCGCTTTTCGTTGATCAGCAATGTCTGGTGTTTTTGCCAATCAGCCCAGGCCTTGGCCGAAACATGATCAAAAATGTCCTGGCCTTTGGCGCCCGGAAACGGAGCGCGCTCAAGGGCAGGCAGTTCTTCTTTGTACTTGCGGCAGATGATGGTGCGGGTCATGAGGACTCTCCAGCGTTCAATAGGTCGGCTGCGCGTTTGAGCAGCTTCTTGACCGGGGCAGCAAGGCCCAGGCGCGGCGGGGTGGCGAGGTTATACCAGAGCCAGTCGGCCTCGGCCACGTGATGGTCGGACTCCTTGACGTGGATCAGCCAGGGTTCGATGGCCAGTTGAAAATGACTAAAGGTATGGGTCAGGCCCGCCAGTGGGTGCTGCGCGCCCAGGGTCAGTGAATGTTGCAGCGCCAAATGCTCGATATCTTGAAGGTCATCGAGTTCGGGCAGGCTCCACAGTCCCCCCCACAAACCGCTCGACGGGCGACGATAAAGCAGGATCGCCCCATCGGCGTTCGCCAGCATTGGCATCAAGGTGCGCTTCAGCGGGACGGTTTTGCGCGGTTTGGGGATCGGGTAGCGCGTCTCAAGCCCCAGCAAGTGTGCCTGGCAGCCGCTTTCGAGCGGGCACAGCAAGCAACTCGGTTTGCTGCGGGTGCAGAGTGTGGCGCCCATGTCCATCATGGCCTGGGTGTAGGCGTTCACGCGATCGTGGGGGGTAAAGCGCTCGGCGGTGGCCCACAGCTGTTTGGCGACCTTGGGCTCGCCGGGGTAGCCCTCTTGCGCCGTATAGCGCGCAAGCACCCGCTTGACGTTGCCGTCGAGGATCGGTGCCCGCAGGCCCATGCTCAGGCTGGCAATCGCTCCGGCGGTGGACAAGCCGATGCCGGGCAGTTCAACCAGCTTTTCAACGTCGCGGGGGAATTCGCCGCCATGTTCGGCGACAACGATTTTGGCGGTCTTTTGCAAGTTGCGCGCACGGGTGTAATAGCCAAGGCCGGTCCACAGGTGCAGCACTTCGTCTTCCGGGGCGGCAGCCAGTGCCTGGACCGTTGGCAATGAGGCCATGAAGCGGTCGAAGTAGTTCAGCACGGTGCTGACCTGGGTTTGCTGCAACATGATTTCCGAGACCCACACCCGATACGGCGTGATGCCCTGTTGCCAGGGCAGGTCATGGCGGCCGTGGTGGTCATACCAGTCCAGTACCGCCGTTGAAAATTGCTCGTTTCTCATCGGTTGAACAGCCCCTTGAGGGCGTTTTTGAGTTCAGGGCTGACTTTGTCGCCGAGCTTCTCTTCAAGCTTTTCGCTGAGTTTGTTACCCGCCACTTTGGCGGCGACCTTGCCCAGGCCTTCTTTGTCCAGGCGGCAAGCCTTGGCGCCCAGTTCCAGCGGGCCACGGCAGCGCAATGGCAGCTCGATGCCGACAAAGTTCTTGCCGACCTGGCAGGCCGGGTCCGGCATGGCGCGGGTGTCGCCTTCGATGATGATGCCGATGCGGTAGTCCATGCCCAGAACGCGCAGGTCAATGTCGCCATCGCCTTTTACGCTCAGGCCGGGCATGCGCACGACCATGTCCGGATTGCTGGCTACGCCGTTACGGAACACCAGGCTGCCCTTGAGCTCCTTGAACGGTGTGTCTTTGCCCAGCGGTGCGCCACTCAGGGTTTTGCGATTAAGGGTGGAGATACCTTTGCACAATTGCTGTTCGAGGTTGGCATTGAGCAGTACGCCGTCATTGAGCACAAAGTTGGCCGTGCCGTTGAGGCTCGAAATCAGCGCGCTCTGGCTGTTGCCGCTGCCCGTGACGTTGCTGTTGAGGGTCAGCAGGCCGGTCACAGGTGGTTTTTGACCCTGGCTCTGCAGGATTTTTTCAACCGGGACATTGGTGATGCGGGTCTGCAGTTTGATCACCGGCAGTATCGGTTGTACGTCCAGGCTGCCGTTGGCTGCAAAGCTGCCTTTGTAGAGATTGCCGCTCAGGTTTTCGAGGGTCAGCACGCCAGCCTTGCTGTTGGCCTTGAGCGCGGCATTCTGGATGGGCAGTTTGCTGAGGGTCAGTTGGCCAAAACTGATGTCGGCATTGAGGTCCAGGGTCTTGAGGCGAGCCACTGGAATGATTTTGGTCGTGCTCCAGCCGCTTTTGGTCGGTGCGTCCGGCAGGGGTGTATCGCCCGATGCGGCCAGTGCGTTGGCTTCGCCACCCTGTACTTCAGTCTTGCGGGCGACACTGGCGCTATTGGCTTCGGCTGACGGTGGCGGCATGTAGCGATCAGCGTCGAACGTGTCGCCTTTGAGCTGGATGCGAACGGCCTGTTTGGCAAAGTCCTCAATGGCGATGAGCCCGGTGAAGGTGCTGTCATCGACTTTAAGGTTGAGTTCGTCAAAGGTCACGCTGGTCGGTGTGCCTGACAGGCGGCTGACCAGTTCGACTTTGCTCAGGCTTTCGGGAGCCATCGCAGGCAGCGGGTGCCCGATGCTGTCCAGGAATCTGGCCAGGTCAAGCTGGGCGATGGACAGGCCGCCGCTGATTTGCGGGTTGTCGCTCAGGTTGTTGACCTTGAGTTCACCCAAAGCCCGAAGTTGGTTGGCGGATAGCTTCAGGCTGCTCCATTCGGCGACGTTCGCCGCCAGATCAACCAGAATTTGCCCTTGCGCGGCAAACGTCATGGTTTTGCCTTGCAGCGGCTCACCCGAGGCTTCGCCCGTGACTTTCATGTCTTCAAACTGATAGCGCTTGAGTACGCGGTCAAAACGCAACTTGCCGTCGACTTCGGTCTTGACCCGCATCACGGGCTGGTTGGTGCCCAGGAAGGCGGTCAGTTTGACCGGGATGCTGGTGGCTTCGTGAACCGGGCCGGTGCTGAGCTGGATGCTCTCAGCGCTGAATTGTTTACCGCTTTGCTCGTCGTTGTACTCAACCCGTGCATTGTTCACGGTCAGGCTGTCGATATCGAGCTTGAGCGGCTGGCTGACGCTTTCGGGCTTGCTGGCCGGGGCGGGCTCAGTGCTGGCGGTTGCGGCGGTGTCAGGGGTCGTTGCTGGCTTGCCGATATCCTGCCAGTTGCCGTGACCGTCCTTGTTGCGGGTCAGGCGCAGGTTCAGGCCTTCGACACGCACATCGCTCATTTGCACTTCTTTGCGCAACAGCGGCAGCACACGCACGGACAAACCGAGCATTTGCAGATCGGCGAAAGGCTGGGCAGGCGCAGCCAGGGTTGCCACGGTGGCGTCGTGCAGCTCCAGACCTAGCCAGGGGAAGAGGCTCCAGCCGATGTCGCCATTGAGGGTTAGCTCAATGTGGGCTTTGTCACGGGCTATCTGGCGGATCTCGTCTTTATAGTCGTTGGGATCGAACAGATGGCTGAGGGCAAAGCCCAGGGCCACGATGATCAGCAACAATCCGAGAAGCACCAGACCCAGGATTTTGCCGAACGCTTTCATGGGCGAGTCCTTGTAAGTCTGAATGAAGGTGAGTTTTTAATTTAGCCGCAGAGTATAGCGCCACGAGCAGATGGACTGGGCGCCGATAGTGGCGGATCAGTGGGTCGGATAAAGACCGCATCAGGTTAGGCCCTGACCGGCGTTCAAGTGGTAATCTTCGCCTGTTTTCCGGGCCTTCTGCGGCGTAATGCCACATCTCGATCCAATAAGAACGACTGTTCGCCGCAAGGCGCCAAAGTCAGGGTCGAGCGTGCCCGCAAACGACTTCATTAACTGGGGGAAACACTCATGAGTACCAGCACCGCTGCGGGCAGTCCTGCTTCACAGCCTGCGTTCCTGTCCAAGGAGCGCATCATCGCCAAACCCGGCTTCAACCGTTGGCTGGTCCCGCCAGCCGCATTGGCCATTCACTTGTGCATCGGCATGGCCTATGGCTTTTCGGTGTTCTGGTTGCCGCTGTCCAAAGCCCTGGGCGTGACCGCTCCCGTAGCGTGTGCGCCGGACATGAGTTTTATCGCACAAGTATTTTCGTCGCAATGCGACTGGCCGATTTCGATGCTCGGCTGGATCTACACCCTGTTTTTCATCTTCCTCGGTTGCTCGGCAGCCGTATGGGGTGGATGGCTTGAGCATGCCGGGCCGCGCAAGGCCGGTGTGGTGTCGGCGCTGTGCTGGTGTGGTGGCTTGCTGATTTCCGCGCTGGGGATTTATACCCACCAGATCTGGCTGATGTGGCTGGGTTCGGGGGTCATTGGCGGTATTGGCCTGGGGTTGGGCTATATCTCGCCGGTGTCGACGCTGATCAAGTGGTTTCCGGACAAGCGTGGCATGGCCACGGGCATGGCGATCATGGGGTTTGGGGGCGGTGCAATGGTGGGCGCTCCCCTGGCGGCAGCGTTGATGAACCATTTTGCCGGGCCTGACGGCGTGGGCGTGTGGCAGAGCTTCGTGGCAATGGCGGCGATCTACTTCGTCTTCATGATCGGCGGTGCCTTGTCGTACCGCGTTCCGCCCACCGGCTGGAAGCCTGAGGGCTGGAAAGCTCCCGCGAAAAAGGCGGCCAACGCGATGATCACCCAGCGCCATGTGCACGTCAGCGTGGCCTGGAAAACACCGCAGTTCGCCCTGGTGTGGCTGGTGCTGTGCCTGAACGTCTCGGCCGGTATCGGTATCCTGGGCATGGCTTCGCCATTGTTGCAGGAAGTATTCGCAGGCAAGTTGTTGGGCAATGACCTGACATTCAGCCAGCTGGATGCTGGGCAGTTGGCGCAAATTGCGGCAATTGCGGCCGGCTTCACCGGTTTGTTGAGCCTGTTCAACATTGGCGGGCGATTCTTCTGGGCCTCGTTCTCGGATTACCTGGGGCGCAAAAACACCTACTTTGTGTTCTTCGCACTGGGGTTTGCGCTGTACGCGATGATCCCGAACCTCGGTCATCTGGGTAACGTTTCGCTGTTTGTGGCAGCGTTCTGCATCATCTTGTCGATGTACGGCGGCGGTTTTGCCACGGTACCAGCGTATCTGGCAGACCTGTTCGGTACGCAAATGGTCGGTGCGATCCACGGACGCCTGCTGACGGCCTGGGCGGCCGCGGGCGTGCTGGGGCCGGTGTTGGTCAACTATCTGCGCGAGTATCAGCTGAGCATCGGGGTTGAGCGTGCGGCAGCGTATGACATCACCCTGTACATCCTCGCAGGGCTGCTGGTGCTGGGCTTTATCTGCAACTTGCTGGTGCGTCCGGTGGCAGACAAATACTTCATGACCGACGCTGAACTGGCTGCTGAGCAGGCGCTGGGCCATGACAAGGGTGCGGATGCCAGCACTTCGCTTGAGTGGAAAGCGGCACCGGGTAGCCAGCCATTGGTTATCGCGGCCTGGCTGGCCGTGGGCATTCCTTTGTTGTGGGGTGTTTGGGTGACGGTGCAGAAGACGGCGGTGTTGTTTAACTGATCCAGCGGCGCCTTTGTAGTCGCTGCCGAAGGCTGCGATAAGGCCCGAAGGGCCTTCCTGCAAGCTTGCAAGCGCGAGCCCTGCGGGCTCGATCGCAGCCTCCGGCAGCGACTACAAAATCTGCAGTAGCCGTCACTCCGTCACCCCGCATCACCCTTAATGTTTCTGTTTGCCAGACCCGTGCCTATAATGGCCACCTTTTTCGCCCAATGATTTTGCGGAGCTGGTGATGGCCGAACGTAAGGCGTCAGTCGAGCGCGATACTCTGGAAACCCAGATTAAAGCCTCGATCAACTTGGATGGTACCGGTAAGGCCCGATTTGATATCGGCGTTCCTTTTCTTGAGCACATGCTCGACCAGATCGCCCGACATGGGTTGATCGACCTGGACATCGAGTGCAAAGGCGACCTGCATATCGACGATCACCATACCGTCGAGGATGTTGGCATTACCCTGGGTAAAGCCTTCAGCGAAGCAGTCGGCGATAAAAAAGGCATGACTCGCTACGGTCACGCTTATGTCCCGCTGGATGAAGCGCTGTCACGTGTGGTCATCGACTTTTCCGGTCGTCCCGGCCTGCAAATGCATGTTCCCTACACCCGCGCCACCGTCGGCGGCTTCGACGTTGATCTGTTCCAGG
This sequence comes from Pseudomonas sp. RL_5y_Pfl2_69, assembly GCF_963970465.1. NCBI lineage: Bacteria > Pseudomonadati > Pseudomonadota > Gammaproteobacteria > Pseudomonadales > Pseudomonadaceae > Pseudomonas > Pseudomonas sp. RL_5y_Pfl2_69. The sequence goes on from NZ_CAXAOU010000013.1 coordinate 139,011, forward strand.
AGTTCTTTCAGGGCTTCGTGAACCACGCCAACGTCAGCCTGCACATCGACAACCTGCGCGGCACCAACACCCACCACCAGATCGAAACCGTGTTCAAGGCTTTTGGCCGCGCGTTGCGCATGGCTGTTGCGCTGGATGAGCGTATGGCCGGGCAAATGCCTTCTACCAAGGGCGTGCTCTGATGCAGACAGTGGCGGTTATCGATTACGGCATGGGTAACTTGCACTCGGTGGCCAAGGCGCTTGAGCATGTGGGCGCCGGTCGAGTGCTGATTACCAGCGACGCCAGCGTGATTCGCGAAGCCGACCGCGTGGTATTTCCGGGTGTGGGCGCGATTCGCGACTGCATGGCGGAAATCCGTCGCCTGGGTTTTGACTCGCTGGTGCGTGAAGTCAGCCAGGATCGTCCGTTCCTCGGCATTTGCGTGGGCATGCAAGCCTTGCTCGACAGCAGTGAAGAGAACGGCGGCGTTGACTGTATTGGCCTGTTCCCGGGTGCCGTGAAGTTCTTCGGCAAGGACCTGCATGAAGACGGCGAGCACCTCAAGGTGCCGCACATGGGCTGGAACGAGGTGCAACAAAAAGTGGATCACCCGCTGTGGCACGGCATCCCCGACCTGGCGCGTTTTTACTTTGTACACAGCTACTACATTGCGGCGGGCAATCCCCGCCAGGTAGTCGGTGGCGGGCATTACGGCGTCGATTTCGCCGCAGCGCTGGCTGAGGGCTCGCGCTTCGCGGTGCAGTTCCACCCGGAAAAAAGCCATACCCACGGCTTGCAGCTGCTGGAAAACTTCGTGGCCTGGGATGGTCGCTGGTAATGGCGCCTCGCAAGAAGCCGCCGATTCTCACGCTCACCCCCGAGCAAGAGAACGAAGCCAACAGCAAGATCAAACGCTTTATGGAAGACCGCTTCGAGCTGGACCTGGGTTCGTTCGAAGCGGCTGAAATCCTTGAGCTGTTCACCCGCGAAATCGCGCCGCATTACTACAATCGCGCGATTTTCGATGTGCAAACGCACCTCAAAGAGAGGTTCGAGAGCATCGAAAGCGACGTGTGGGCGCTCGAGAAGAACTGATTTCCGAGTCTCAGACTCCCGAATTTGAAGGTTTGCCACATGCTGATTATTCCCGCTATCGATCTTAAAGACGGTGCTTGTGTACGCCTGCGTCAGGGCCGTATGGAAGATTCCACGGTGTTCTCCGATGACCCGGTGGCCATGGCCGCCAAATGGGTAGAAGGCGGTTGCCGCCGTCTGCACCTGGTCGACCTGAACGGTGCGTTCGAAGGCCAGCCGGTCAACGGTGACGTAGTGACGGCCATTGCCCGCTTGTACCCGCAGTTGCCGATCCAGATCGGCGGCGGCATTCGCTCCCTGGAAACCATCGAGCACTACGTCAAGGCAGGCGTGAGCTACGTGATCCTGGGCACCAAGGCAGTCAAGAACCCTGAGTTCGTGGCCGAGGCGTGCCGTGCGTTCCCGGGCAAGATCATTGTCGGCATGGATGCCAAAGACGGCTTCGTGGCCACCGACGGCTGGGCTGAAGTCAGCACCGTGCAGGTCATCGACCTGGCCAAGCGTTTCGAAGCGGACGGCGTGTCGGCCATCGTTTATACCGACATCGCCAAAGACGGCATGATGCAGGGCTGTAACGTCAGCTACACCGCTGCATTGGCCGCTGCTACCAGCATCCCGGTCATCGCCTCGGGCGGTATTCACAATCTGGGTGATATCAAGGCCCTGATGGATGCCAAGGCTCCGGGCATCGTGGGTGCCATTACGGGTCGTGCAATCTATGAAGGCACGCTGGATGTGGCTGAGGCGCAAGCCTTCTGCGACAGCTACAAGGCCTGAGGAGAGACCCATGGCGCTGGCCAAACGCATCATCCCTTGCCTGGACGTGGATAACGGCCGGGTTGTAAAGGGCGTCAAGTTCGAGAACATTCGCGATGCTGGCGACCCGGTAGAAATCGCCCGTCGTTACGACGAGCAGGGTGCTGACGAGATTACCTTTCTCGACATCACCGCCAGCGTCGATGGCCGCGACACCACGCTGCATACCGTTGAGCGCATGGCCAGCCAGGTGTTCATTCCGCTGACCGTGGGCGGTGGCGTGCGCTGCATCCAGGACATTCGCAACCTGCTCAATGCCGGTGCGGACAAAGTCTCGATCAATACCGCTGCGGTGTTCAACCCGGAGTTTGTGGGCGAAGCGGCGCAGCATTTTGGTTCGCAATGCATTGTGGTCGCGATTGATGCGAAGAAAGTCTCTCAGCCGGGCGAAACCCCGCGCTGGGAAATTTTCACCCACGGCGGGCGCAAGCCTACCGGGCTCGATGCAGTCGAATGGGCCATGAAGATGGAAGGCCTGGGCGCTGGCGAGATCCTGCTGACCAGCATGGACCAGGACGGCATGAAAAACGGTTTTGACCTGGGTGTGACACGTGCCATCAGTGATGCGCTGGGTATTCCGGTGATCGCCTCGGGCGGCGTTGGCAACCTGCAGCATCTGGCCGACGGCATCCTTGAAGGTCACGCCAGTGCGGTGCTGGCGGCGAGTATTTTCCACTTTGGTGAATACACGGTGCCAGAGGCCAAGGCGTACATGGCCGAGCGCGGGATCGTGGTTCGCTAAACCCAAAGGCTACTGGACAGCATGGCGTGCCCACGGCACTCTTGAGCACGCCATGGATTTAGGTCGCCAGTCATGTTTAAACGCTTTTTGCTCGTTCTCGCCGGTTCCACCCTGTGGCTGGCGAGTACCGCTTCTGCGGCTGATGCGTCGCACTCTTCGATCGTGCTGCTGACTGAAAACTTCCCGCCGTACAACATGGCAAAAAACGGCAAAAACTTTGCGCAAAACGAAAATATTGAAGGCATCGCCGTCGATATTCTGCGTGAAACCTTCAAACGTGCCGGTATCCCCTACAACATGACCCTGCGTTTCCCTTGGGAGCGTATCTACCACCTTGCCCTCGAAAACCCCGGATACGGCGTGTTTGTCACAGCCCGCGTGCCCGAGCGTGAACAGCTCTTCAAGTGGGTCGGCCCGCTTGGCCCGGATGACTGGGTGTTGCTGGCGCGAGGGGACAGCCCGATTACCCTGACCTCGCTTGAGCAGGCTCGCCAGTACAGAGTGGGAGCTTACAAAGGTGACGCCATTGCCTTGTCCCTTGAGAAGCAGGGGTTGGCGCCGGTGATTGTGTTGCGCGATCAGGACAACGCCAAAAAGCTGCAGGCCGGGCAAATCGACCTGTGGGCCACAGGTGCCCCGGCAGGGCAATTCCTGGCGCGTCAGGTAGGCATTTCAGGGTTCAAGACGGTGTTGCGCTTCAATCAGGCCGAGCTGTTTCTGGCGTTGAACAAAGACGTGCCGGATGAGGTGGTGAGCAAGCTGCAGAAGGCGCTGGATGAGTTAAGGGCTGAAGGCGTGGTTGAGAAGATCCGCGCGAAATATCTCTAGTCCGCACCCTAATCCCTGTCGTAATTGATGTGCAGTGCGGGCTTCAGCGATAAACCCCGTCCTTCCCGTGCCCGACCATGGCCTTGTTGCTGCGTACGCCGATCATTTGCCGGATGTCGATCCAGTCAATTCCCTGGGCCTTGAGCTTGGGCAGTTCACGTTCAAGCACGGCAAGGGTTTGCGGATAAGGGTGGCCGATCATCACCGCCGAGCCTTGTTTGTGGGCCAGTTTGATGGCGGTTTCCAGTTGCGTGGTGATGGCTTGCTCGGTACGGACATCATCGAGAAAAACATCACGGGACACGCTGGCCAGCCCGATTTTCTGCGCCTCGGCTGCCGCAACGGTCTGCGCGCTGGTGCGACTGTCGACAAAGAATTTGTGGCGTTGCTGCAAGTTGCCCATCAGCCAGGCCATCGCTTGCGGCTGTGAGGTCATGCGGCTGCCCATGTGGTTATTGATGCCACTGGTGTAGGGCACGGCCTTGAACGCGGCGTTGAGGCGCTTTTCAAGTTCGTCGACAGGCAGGTCCGGGTGCCAGGCAAAGGGCCCGGTGGCCGGGTCCATGGGCATGTGCAAAATGACGATCTTGCCGGCCTTGTAGGCCTCGCGGGCAAATTCTGCCGCATGGGGGGTGTCAGGCATCACGGCCGCAGTGACCGGGCCGGGCAAGGCCAGCACGCGGCGATCCCGTGGCAGGTTTTGCCCCAGGTCATCGATGATCAGGCTCAGGTAAGCCTTGTGCGGCGCGGCTTGCTGGCTGGCCGGTGTCCCATGGGCGACACCGGCCAGGCAGCAGAGCAGGGCGAAGACTAGAGAAAGACGCACCTCAATTGCCGCGTGTAATGCTCAAACCCTTGAGCAGGCTCAGGGCCTGGCTCAGCTGGAAGTCATCATCCTGCGGCATTGGCTTGGCTTTGGGGTTGGAGCCGGACGGTTTGTCGGCGCCGCCATTGCCATTGCCAAGGTGACCTTGCAGGTCGGCTTCCTTGTAGTACTCGGTGTCTTGTTCGCGAGTGATCTTGGCGCGGCTGACTTCAATGTCCGGGACAATGCCCTGGGCCTGGATCGAGCGTCCGTTCGGGGTGAAGTACAGCGCCGTGGTGATTTTCAGCGCGCGGTCGTTGTTCAGTGGCAGCACGGTTTGCACCGAGCCTTTACCGAAGCTGGTGGTGCCCATGACCACGCCGCGTTTCTGATCTTGCAGGGCGCCGGCGACGATTTCCGATGCCGAAGCGCTGCCGCCGTTGATCAACACCACCAATGGAACGCCTTCGCTCAGGTCCTTGCCGGTGGCCGAGAAGCGCAGCTCCGAGTTCGCGATGCGGCCCTTGGTATAGACGATCAGGCCTTTGGTGATGAAGTGATCGACCACTTCAACCGCCGATTGCAGCACGCCACCCGGGTTGTTGCGCAGGTCGAGGATGATGCCCTTGAGTCGCTTGTTGCCGTTTTCCCTGCGCAGTTTGGACAGTGCCGAGGCCACTTCTTCGCCGGTCTTGACCTGGAACTGGGTGATACGGATGTAGCCGTAACCGTCTTCCAGCAGTTGGGCCTTGACGCTCTTGACCTGGATATTGGCCCGGGTAAGGGTCACGTCAAACGGCGTGCCGCCATTGCGCACCAGGGTCAGGGTGATTTTCTGACCGATCTTGCCGCGCATTTTATCTACGGCTTCGGTCATGCTCAGGCCGCGTGTGGGCTGACCATTGATCTTGACGATAAAGTCGCCCGCCTGAATGCCGGCCTTGCTGGCAGGGGTGTCGTCGATCGGTGAGACGATCTTGATGTTGCCGTCTTCGGTGCCGACTTCGATGCCCAGCCCGCCGAATTCGCCGCTGGTGCTTTCCTGCAGTTCGGCGAAATCTTCGGGGCCAAGGTACGCAGAGTGCGGGTCAAGGTTGCTGAGCATGCCTTTGATGGCATTCTCCAGCAGGGTTTTGTCGTCCACCGGCTCAACATATGCAGCCTTGATCCGATCCATGACCTCGGCAAATGTACGCAGCTCCTCCAGAGGCAGAGGCGCCTTGGCGCTGGCAGCGGCGCCGGCTGGCGCGATGGTTGGCTCGGCAGCAAATGCCATTGGCGAGCCGATCACCAGAGCGATCGTCAGGGCCAGCGAGTTGAGGCGGGACAAATGCGGCATGTTGAGCGAACTCCTACGTATTAAAGGTGATGGACTCATCCCTGAGTGCGACACCATTGTGCAGGGTCGCTTGGGCGGCCCTGCTGACGAATAGCGAAATACAGTGCTGGTGTGGCTTGCCCGCCGCTGTTGCCCACGGTGGAGATCACTTCGCCAGCTTTAACGATGTCTCCGGCAGACTTGAGCAGCGTCTGATTGTGGCCGTACAGGCTTAAGTAACCATTACCGTGGTCCAGAATGACCAGCTGGCCTGCGCCGCGCAGCCAGTCGGCAAACACCACGCGACCACCGTGAACCGCGTGCACCTGGCTGCCGGCACTGGCGCTGATCATCACGCCGTCCCACTTGGTGCGCGAATCATCGCCACGGGTTTCACCGAAGCGTGCCAGCAATCGACCATCAACTGGCCATGGAAGTTTGCCCCGGGCCTGAGAAAAAACACCGCCGTAGGAAGCACCGGCACTGGACACCAATGCGCCCGGTGTTGACTGGACCGGTTTGCGCGGGGCGTCGGTGACCACCGATTCAGCCTCGCGCTGGCGCTTCTTCTCGGCTTCCTGCTGGGCGATCAAGGCTTTTTGTCGCGCCTGTTCGGCTTCGCGGGCCTGGCGGGCGAGGGTTTCCTCGATGGTCTTGAGGACTTTAGCCAGATCGGCCTGATCCTGCTCGCGTGCCTGCAATTTTTGATCGCGGTCCTTTACGTCGGTATTGAGCTTGGCCAGAACTTGCTGGCGCTCTGCGCGGACCTTGTCGAGTTCGGCGCGCTGGGTGTCCAGGCTGCTTTTCTGAGTCAGCAACTGAGCCTGTTGCAGATTGATATCGGCTTCGACATTGGCCAGTTGGCGCAGGGTTTCGTTGAAACCCTTGAGCTGCTCCAGGCGGGCCTGGCTCAGGTAATCGTAATAGGTGAGGGTTCGGGCGAACTTCTCGGGGTTTTGCTGGTTGAGCAGCATTTTCAGGTATTCCTGACGCCCGCCCTGATAGGCGGCGCGGGCCTGAATGGCGATCAGGCGTTGCTGTTCAAGTTTTGCGCTGTGGAGTTTTTTTTTCTCGCTATCTAGGCGCAGCAGCTCGCCTTCACTCTTTTTTAGTTCTTGTTGCAGGGTTTCTACCTGCTTCTCCAGCTTGCCGATTTCGGTTTCGGTGCCGCGCAGGTCTTTCTGCACGCCGGATTTTTCTTCCTGGAGCTTGCCCAGGAGCTTTTTCAGCTCGCTGATATCCTGACGCGTGGCGTCAAGCTGCTGTTGGGTTTGCGCGCGCTCGTCGGCAAACGCCGGTTGGAGCAGGCATGCGAGGGTCAGGGCTATAAGGGCGCGAAGCATGGGGCGGGCGACACCTGGGGAACGGGACGGCCTAGTATGCCCGCCCTCGTCACCTATAAGAAATGGATGAAGGTGAAATTGTAGCCGTTGATCCTGTGGGAGCGGGCTTGCTCGCGATAGCATCACCACGCACTGCCTGATGCACCGCGTTGCCTGTATCGCGAGCAAGCCCGCTCCCACAGGCATTGCGTTGTTTTATGCGTCGACCAGAATCGATTTGCCGGTCATCTCTTGCGGCTGTGGCAGGCCCAGCAGTTTGAGCATGGTTGGCGCCACGTCGGCCAGCACGCCGCCTTCGCGAACCTTGAGCGCGCGCTTGCCGACGTAGATGAACGGGACAGGCTCGCAGGTGTGTGCGGTGTGAGCCTGGCCGGTGGTGTCATCTGACATCTGCTCCACGTTGCCGTGGTCAGCCGTGATCAGGGCTTCGCCGCCGACTTTGTCCAGGGCCTGGACAATCCGGCCTACGCAGGCATCCAGGCACTCAACCGCTTTGACGGCTGCGTCGAAGACACCGCTGTGCCCGACCATGTCGCCGTTGGCGTAGTTGACTACGATCACGTCATAACGCTGGTTCTCGATGGCATCGACGATGTGGTCGGTGACTTCGGGAGCGCTCATTTCAGGCTGCAGGTCGTAGGTGGCGACTTTTGGCGATGGCACCAGAATCCGCTCTTCACCCGGGAACGGCTCTTCACGCCCGCCCGAAAAGAAGAAAGTGACGTGGGCGTATTTTTCGGTTTCGGCAATGCGCAGCTGGGTTTTGCCGTTTTTGGCCAGGTAATCGCCGAGCACGTTTTCCAGGCTGCCGGGGGCAAATGCGCTTGGCGCCGGGATGCTGGCCGCGTATTGGGTCAGCATCACAAAGCCGGCCAGTTTTGGCTGGCGGGCGCGCTCGAACGCGTTGAAGTCGTCTTCAACGAATACGCGGGTCAGTTCCCGGGCGCGGTCGGCACGGAAGTTCATGAAGACCACGGCGTCGCCGTCTTCAACCTTCACCGGCTCGCCCAGGGTGGTGGCTTTGACGAACTCGTCGCTTTCACCACGGGCGTAAGCGGCGTCCAGACCTTCCTGGGCGGTAGCGGCGTTGAACTCGCCCTTACCGTCGACGATCAGGTTGTAGGCCTGTTCTACGCGGTCCCAGCGATTGTCGCGGTCCATGGCGAAGTAACGGCCAATCAGACTGGCGATACGGCCTTTACCCAGATCCTTGAAGGCTTCGTCCAGCAGCTCGATGGACGATGAAGCGCTTTTTGGCGGTGTGTCGCGGCCATCGAGGAAGGCGTGCAGGTAGATTTTTTCTGCGCCGCGTTTAAACGCCAGCTCGGCCATCGCGATCAGGTGGTCCTGATGGCTGTGAACGCCGCCATCCGACAACAGACCCAGAATATGCACGGCCTTGCCTGCGGCCACAGCCTTGTCGACGGCGGCGCAAAGGGTCGGGTTTTCAAAAAACTCGCCGTCACGGATCGATTTGGTGACGCGGGTGAAATCCTGATACACCACGCGGCCGGCGCCCAGGTTCATGTGGCCGACCTCGGAGTTGCCCATCTGGCCGTCTGGCAGACCGACATCCATGCCTGAACCTGAGATCAGGCCGTTCGGCATGCTCGCGCAAAGACGATCCAGCACCGGTTTCTTGGCCGAATAAACGGCGTTGTATTCGTGACTTTCACTGTGACCGAAGCCATCCAGGATGATCAGGACCAAAGGTTTAGGCGTGGTAGTCATAGATCCCACTCGTGGCTGGTTTATAAGAAGGTATGAAGAGGACGCGCAGTTTAAAGCGAAGTTCATGTGGCGTCACCGCCGGGCGGGGTTTGGCCGACCAAGGTGGCTGTGTATACTGGCCCACATTTTACGACCCTGGAACCTTCTGATGGTTGATCACCTGATTACATTTGCCACTGCTCACTACCTGCTTGTAGGCGCGTTTGTCATCCTGTTGGCGCTATTGATTGCTCACGAAATCAGCCGTGGCGGGCGCAGCATCAGCACTGGCGAACTGACCGGCCTGGTCAATCGCGACGAAGGTGTGGTGATTGATATTCGCCCGGTTAAAGACTTTGCCGCCGGCCACATCGTGGGTGCCCTGAACATCCCGCAAGACAAGCTGATGGCGCGCATTGCCGAGCTGGACAAGCACAAGGGCAAAACCATTATTCTGGTTGACGCTGCCGGTCAGCACTCGGGCTCCCACGCCCGTGAGCTGCTCAAGGCCGGTTACAACGCAGCCAAGCTGTCTGGCGGTATCTCCAGCTGGCGCGCTGACAACCTGCCAGTGGTGAAGTAAAGATGTCCAAGGTCATCGTTTACTCCAGCGACTACTGCCCTTACTGCATGCGAGCCAAGGCTCTGCTTGAGAACAAGGGCGTTGCCTTCGAAGAAATCAAGGTCGATGGCAAGCCACAGGTACGTGCCGAGATGGCTCAGAAGGCGGGTCGTACGTCGGTCCCGCAAATCTGGATTGGTGACAAGCATGTTGGCGGATGCGATGACCTGTTTGCTTTGGAGCGCGCAGGTAAATTGGATACGCTGCTGAACGTCTGACTCTCATTCTCTATAAGCCCCAAGATCAACAAGGATCTGTGATGACTGACCAACAGAACACCGCTGCTGTTAGCGATGAAGACACCGCTCCACAATTCTCCCTGCAGCGCATCTATGTGCGCGACCTGTCGTTCGAGGCCCCAAAAAGCCCGGCGATCTTCCGTCAGCAGTGGGAACCGAGCGTTGGTCTGGACCTGAACACCCGTCAAAAACCGCTGGAAGGCGACTTCCACGAAGTGGTTCTGACCTTGTCGGTTACCGTGAAAAACGGTGACGAAGTGGCCTTTATCGCTGAAGTGCAACAGGCTGGCATCTTCCTGATCAAAAACCTTGATCCGGCGTCGATGAACCACACCCTTGGCGCGTTTTGCCCGAACATCCTGTTCCCGTATGCCCGTGAAACCCTGGACAGCCTGGTAACTCGCGGCTCGTTCCCTGCGTTGATGCTGGCTCCGGTGAACTTCGATGCCCTGTACGCGCAAGAATTGCAGCGCATGCAGGAAGAAGGCAGCCCGACTGTTCAATAAACAGCCGATGCCAAAAAAAAGCGCCTGAGGGCGCTTTTTTTGTGTGTGGGAGGTGTGTTTACTTGAAACCCAGCTGGCGCCAGGCTTCGTACACGGCAACCGCCACGGTGTTGGACAGGTTCAGGCTACGGCAGCCTTCGCGCATCGGCAGTCGCAGGCGGTGATCGCCGTCCAGCGCGTCGAGCACCTCTGGCGGCAAACCACGGCTTTCAGGACCGAACACAAAGGCATCGCCCTCGGCAAACTGCACGTCGTGAAAGGGCTTCGAACCTTTGGTGGTAAAGGCGAACAGGCGTGGATGCCCCAGGCTTTCAAGGCAACTGGCCAGGTCGGCATGACGCTTGAGCGGCGCATACTCGTGGTAGTCGAGGCCGGCGCGGCGCAAGCGCTTGTCGTCCAGCTCAAAACCGATAGGCTCGATCAAATGCAGGTGGCAGCCGCTGTTGGCGCACAGCCTGATAATGTTGCCGGTATTCGGCGGAATTTCTGGTTGAAAAAGGATGACGTGAAACATGCACGGCTCCGAACTTAAAGATGGGCAGCATTCTACGCCTGAAGAGGACCCGCGACCGAAACTATGGCCACGGGTTTTAGGTTCTTTGGCGATAGTCGGTGTGATGGTAGGGATGATGATCGGTCGTTTGACTGCGCCCACCCCGGTAGAACTGCAACAGGTGGACGTGCTGGCGAACGGGTTGGTGGTGTGGTTCAGCGATGAGCCCAAGCTGCATGGTGAGCTGGTTGATGGCACTCTGGGGGTGTTGTTCGATGCCAAGGGCAAGCCGCAAAACGGCCAGTTAATGCTTAACGGCAAGAATGTGAACTGGCGGGTGCGGGATACGGACGCTGGTTTGCTGCTGACGGTGGTGGCAGCCCGTGCCTTGCAAGGCGACTGGGCCGGTGCGCCGCAGGATGGGCGCTGGCGTTTGCAGGTGAACCTGCGCGAGTAATAAAAGAGGGAATTCCAGCCTGCCTGTACCGGGTTCCCCAAAAGCGGTGTGCGCGTTGATGCAACAGGCATCAAGGCTGCGGGTGTAAAAGTGGGGAGTCTTGACCTGCCTGTATCAAGGTCCCCTAAAGCGGTGTTGCTTGTAATAGGTATTGCAGGGCGCGTGCCAATTTTTGTTTTTCTGTAGAAATTGCCTGATGAAAACGCAAAAGCCCCGGAATCCGGGGCTTTTGCGCATAACGCTCTCGCTAGGCTGAAAGCATTGATCTAGAGCTGTGCACGATATTGGGGCGGGTTGCTTTTGAGTGGTGCGGTCAGATCGAGCGACCCTCAGGCCTCGTCGCCATCATCCTCGTCGCCATCGATCTTCATGCCCAGTTCCTTGATCTTGCGGGTCAAGGTGTTGCGGCCCCAGCCCAGCAGCACGGCAGCGTCCCGACGACGGCCCGCAGTGTGCTTGAGTGCCGTCTCGATCATGATCCGCTCAAAGGTAGGCACCGCACTGTCGAGCAAGTTGGACTGACCACGGCCCAGTGCCTGATCCGCCCACTGGCGTAGCGCCTGCTCCCAGTTGGTGACTGGAGAGGTGTCTTGCTGCAGGTTCAGCAGCTCCGGCGGCAAGTCGCTGATGTGCACTTCGCGACCCGAAGCCATCACTGTGATCCAGCGACAGGTGTTTTCAAGCTGGCGAACGTTGCCTGGCCACGGCAGGTTCTTGAGGTACTGCTCAGTCTCGGCCTTCAGCAGCTTGGGTTCTACCGACAGCTCTTGTGCGGCGCTGCTCAGGAAGTGGCGGGCCAGGGTCGGGATGTCTTCGCGACGGTCCGACAGGCGCGGGATGTGGATGCGAATCACGTTCAGGCGGTGGAACAGGTCTTCGCGAAACTTGCCGGCCTGGACCAGGGTTTCGAGGTTCTGGTGGGTGGCGGCAATGATCCGCACATCAACCTTGACCGGGGTGTGTCCGCCAACACGGTAGAACTCGCCATCGGCCAGAACCCGCAGCAGACGGGTTTGGGTATCGGCAGGCATGTCGCCGATTTCATCCAGGAACAGAGTACCGCCATCGGCCTGTTCAAAGCGACCCCGGCGCAGGTTTGCAGCTCCGGTAAAGGCGCCTTTTTCATGGCCGAACAGCTCGGACTCCATCAGGTCCTTGGGGATCGCGGCCATGTTCAACGCGATAAATGGCGACGCGGCACGTGGGCTGTGGCGGTGCAGGGCGTGGGCCACCAGCTCCTTGCCTGTGCCTGATTCGCCGTTGATCAGAACCGTGATGTTGGAGTGGCTAAGGCGGCCAATGGCCCGAAACACCTCTTGCATCGCCGGCGCTTCGCCGATGATTTCAGGTGTTCTGGCCAGTGCCGGGGGGGCGGCCAGGCCTTGTTGTTCCTGGGCGTGCTGATTGGCACGCTTGACCAGTGACACGGCTTCATCGACGTCAAACGGCTTGGGCAGGTATTCGAATGCGCCACCTTGATAGGAGGCCACTGCGCTGTCCAGGTCGGAATGAGCGGTCATGATGATGACGGGCAGGCGCGGGTGCTGTTCGCGAATTTTGGCCAGCAAGTCCAGGCCGCTTGAGCCGGGCATGCGGATGTCCGAAATAATGACGTCGGGCTGCTGGCGAGCCAGACGGCTCATCACCCCATCGGCGCTGTCGAAACTTTGTGTGGTCATGCCTTCCTGTTGCAAGGCTTTTTCCAGGACCCAGCGGATAGAACGGTCGTCGTCGACGATCCACACGGTTTCACTTCGGCTCATGTCGATGCGGCTCCTTGTTCCAGTGGTAGAAAGATCGAGAAGAGTGTGTGGCCGGGGTGGCTTTCACACTCGATCAACCCCTGGTGCTGACTGATGATGTTCTGCGTGATGGAAAGGCCTAGCCCGGTGCCATCTGGGCGCCCGCTGACCATCGGGAAGAACAGGGTGTCTTGCAGCTCGGCCGGAATGCCCGGCCCGTTGTCGATAATTTCGATTTTGGTGACCAGCCGATGACGCACGTGGCCAATGGTGAACTGGCGCATGGCGCGGGTACGCAGGCTGATACGCCCCAGCCGCAGCTCGTTTTGGCTGCCGATGGCTTGCATCGCGTTGCGCACGATGTTGAGGACGGCCTGGATCATTTGTTCACGGTCGATCAGCAGGTCGGGCAGGCTCGGGTCATAGTCGCGCACCAATGTGATGCTGCCCTGAGTTTCGGCTTCAACCAGGCTGCACACTCGCTCCAGCACTTCGTGGACATTGGTCATGGACAGCGAAGGCAGCTTGTTGGAGCCCAGCATGCGGTCGACCAGATTACGCAGGCGGTCGGCTTCTTCGATGATCACGTTGGTGTAGTCACGCAGGTTTTCGTCCGGTAGCTGACGGGCCAGCAACTGAGCAGCCCCACGAATGCCGCCCAGAGGATTCTTGATCTCGTGGGCCATGCCGCGTACCAGCATCTTGCTGGTTTCCTGCTTGGACAGCTGGGCTTCTTCTTTGGTGATGCGCAGCAAGCGGTCACGGGGGTGGACTTCGAGCAGCAGCATCGTGCCGCCATTGCTCAAGATGGGGGTTACGGCGTAATCCACCGTGAGGTTCTGGCCTGTCAGCGAGGTCAGCATGGCTTCGCGCTTGGTAAACGGATGCGCTTGCTCAACGGCCTGGCGTAGCGAATGCAGGGCCTCGGTGGACTCTGTAAAAAGCTCACTGATGAATTGCCCGTGACTGCGTTGACCGCTGATTGCCAACAGCATCTCTGCCGCCGGGTTCATGTACTCAAGGCGCAGATCGGCATTCAGTAACAGCGTGGCGGTGGTCAGGTTGTCGAGTAACAGTCGGTGCAGGGCGTCACTGATGGTCATGGGCCGATCCCGGATTGCGTGCGCGGGTGAGGCGCTGGTGCAATGAAAATGCAAAAACCAAACCAAGGCTCTGAAAAGAAGCATTAAACGCCTGAAATAGGCGCCTGAAACCTGTTCAGACAACGCAGCCGGGCGGTGTGCAGGTGTTTTTGAACCAAATTGGGCTGGCTAATGCACGATCAAACTATAGTCGCACCAATATAGTGCAATTTTGATGAATGGATTCAGTTGCTCTGAAATGAGCCGGGGATGCCTGATTGGCGCGTTGAGGGTGGTGAGTCTGTGGCAGTCATTGTGTCGTCGCTGGCGAAGGCTGCGCTCGTCGCAAGGTCCTGCGGCCCTTGTCGCAGCCTGCGGCCAGCGGCTACAGGTTTGGTGTTGTCAGTGAGACAGTGCCATGCCAGGCGCGCCGGCATAGAACACGATCAGTTCAACGGGGGCCTTGCCGCTGATACCTCGATGTGAGGTGTTGACCACCTCGGGCAAAACCTGGCCAGGCTTGAGCGTGGTTTTGTGGATGCCGTCTTCGGTTTCGACCATCAGTTCGCCGGACACCAGGTAGGCGAGGTTGGGCATGGGGTGGCTGTGCCATTTCAGCGTGGTGTTGGCCGGGAGCGTGATCTTAACCACGGTGAATTCCGGCTTGGCGTCCGGATAGCGATAAGCCGCCCCATCCCAGGACTTGTCAGCCTTGAGCAACTGCTCGACCTTGACCTCGGTGGGGGTGTTTTTACAGCCCAGCAGTATCAGGCAGGCGCAAGTCAGGAACAGGGGTTTGAGGGCCATGAAAGGGTGCATGTCAGTCTCCGTTGGTTTGAGTGGCCTAAAGCTACCGATCACTCATCAAGGTGGCTGTCAGGTGCTGGCATGAATCCAGAGGCCCTGATCCTGTGCTCGCGTAAGACGTCGCCCACAAAAAAGCCTCCCGTAGGAGGCTTTTTCGAATCACGCCGCTTGCGCGGGCGTCACGGGATTAGCAGCTGTAGTACAGCTCGTATTCCAGTGGGTGTACGAAGGTACGAACCTGGATTTCTTCTTCGCTTTTCAGGGCGATGTAAGCGTCGATGAAGTCGTCGCTGAAAACGCCGCCTTTGGTCAGGAACGCACGACCTTTGTCCAGCTCTTCCAGGGCTTCTTTCAGGCTGCCGCAAACTTGTGGGATCTCTTTGGCCTCTTCAGGCGGCAGGTCATACAGGTTTTTGTCAGCTGCGTCGCCAGGGTGAGTCTTGTTCTGGATACCGTCCAGACCAGCCATCATCAGTGCAGCGAAGCACAGGTACGGGTTGGCCGCTGGATCCGGGAAACGTGCTTCGATACGGCGAGCTTTAGGGCTGGACACGTAAGGAATACGGATCGAAGCGGAACGGTTGCGAGCCGAGTAGGCCAGCATTACCGGAGCTTCGAAACCTGGTACCAGACGCTTGTAGGAGTTGGTAGCCGGGTTGGTGAAGCCGTTCAGTGCCTTACCGTGCTTGATGATGCCGCCGATGAAGTACAGAGCGGTGTCGGACAGGCCGGCATAGCCTTCGCCTGCGAAGGTGTTCTTGCCATCTTTGGAGATGGACATGTGAACGTGCATACCCGAGCCATTGTCGCCGTACAGAGGCTTAGGCATGAAAGTAGCGGTACGGCCGTAGGCGTCTGCCACGTTGTGTACGCAGTATTTCAGGGTCTGAACTTCGTCAGCCTTTTTCACCAGGGTGTTGAACTGCACGCCGATTTCGTTCTGGCCGGCAGTTGCCACTTCGTGGTGGTGTACTTCGATAACCAGGCCCATTTCTTCCATGGCGTTGCACATGGAGGTACGGATTTCGTGGTCATGGTCGAACGGCGGAACTGGGAAGTAGCCACCTTTGACGCCTGGACGGTGGCCTTTGTTGCCGCCTTCCACGTCCTGGTCGGACATCCACGAACCTTGTTCGGAGTAGATTTTGAACATGGAACCGGAGATATCGGACTTGAACTTCACTTGGTCGAAAATGAAGAACTCTGGCTCCGGGCCGACGAAAACGGTGTCGCCGATACCGGTGGACTTCAGGTATTCCTCGGCACGGGTAGCGATGGCGCGTGGGTCGCGGTCATAGCCTTGCATGGTCGAAGGTTCGATGATGTCGCACACCAGGATCAGCGTAGGCTGTTCGGTGAACGGGTCCAGAACGGCAGTGCTGTCGTCTGGCAGCAGGATCATGTCGGACGCTTCGATGCCTTTCCAGCCAGCAATGGAGGAGCCGTCGAACATTTTGCCGTCGGTGAAGAAGTTTTCATCCAGCGCATCACGGGCCGGCATGGTCACGTGGTGCTGAGTGCCTTTGGTATCAGTGAAGCGCAGATCAATCCACTTGACGTCATGATCTTTGATGAGTTGAACCGACTTCGACATAGTGTCCTCCGGGGTGGCTTAGGGCGGGTAGTGGAATGCCCTTAATAAGTGGTTGATGCCGGCGCGAATACTCTGCCAAGGCAACCTGCCTCACAAGGGAGCAAATTGCATGCCAGTGCCCCGACTTGGGTTTAATGCCCCAATCTCAAGCAGGTTAGAGACGAAGACTACCGATTAGGCGCACTTATCGCACTCAAATGAAGCGATTAAAGGCATTTATGTCCCATTTTGGTGCGTCGAAAACCGTTTGTACGATAACTGGTTAAACCTTGAACAATTTCCGCTATAATCCGCGCCCCCCTTTTTTGGCAGGCTGCTCGCGCGCTGTTTTCATGAAACTAATCGTTAAAGTCTTCCCCGAAATCACTATCAAGAGCCGTCCGGTTCGGATGCGTTTCGTCCGTCAATTGGCTAAAAACATCCGTGCTGTGCTCCGCGATCTGGACCCGGCTGTGGTGGTGACGGGCGTGTGGGACAACATCGAACTGCAAACGCGCGTCAGTGATCCTAAAGCCTTGAAAGAAATGACCGAACGCCTGAGCTGCATGCCGGGCATCGCGCATTTCCTGCAAGTTGACGAGTACCCGCTGGGCGACTTCGACGACGTCGTTGAGAAGTGCAAATTGCACTTTGGCGATGCGCTGGCCGGCAAGATCTTTTCCGTGCGTTGCAAACGCGGTGGCAAGCACCCATTTACCTCGATGGAAATCGAGAAATACGTCGGCAGCAAGCTGCGTCGTGAGTGCGGGGCGGCCGGAATTGATCTGAAAAAGCCGGAAATTGAAGTGCGCTTCGAAATTCGCGACCAACGGTTGTTTGTGATTCACAGCCAGCACGACAGCATAGGCGGCTTCCCGCTGGGCTCTCTGGAACAGACCCTGGTGTTGATGTCCGGCGGTTTCGATTCCACCGTCGCGGCCTACCAGATCATGCGTCGCGGCCTGATGAGCCACTTCTGCTTCTTCAATCTGGGCGGACGTGCCCATGAACTGGGCGTGATGGAAGTCGCGCACTTTATATGGAAGAAGTACGGCAGCTCCCAGCGTGTGCTGTTTGTCAGCGTTCCGTTCGAAGAAGTTTTGGGCGAAATTCTCGGCAAAGTCGATAACAGTCATATGGGCGTCATTTTGAAGCGTATGATGTTGCGCGCTGCGACCCGTATTGCCGAACGTCTCGAAATTGAAGTGCTGGTGACGGGTGAAGCGATTTCCCAGGTGTCGAGCCAGACGCTGCCCAACTTGTCGCTGATTGACTCGGCTACCGACAAACTGGTGTTGCGTCCGCTGATTGCGAGCCACAAGCAGGACATCATTGATCAGGCGGTTGAAATCGGTACGGCCGATTTTGCCAAGCACATGCCTGAATATTGCGGGGTGATTTCGGTCAACCCCAAGACCCACGCCAAACGCAACCGCGTGGAGTACGAAGAACAACAGTTCGATATGGCCGTGCTCGAGCGAGCGCTTGAGCGGGCCAAAATGGTGCCGATTGATCGAGTGATCGAGGAATTGGGCCAGGACTTGCAAGTCGAAGAAGTCAGCGAAGTGCTGGCGGGCCAGATCGTGATCGACATCCGTCACCCGGATGCTCAGGAAGATCAACCGCTGGAACTGGCTGGCATCGAAGTACAAGCGTTGCCGTTCTATGCACTGAACAGCCGCTTCAAGGAACTGGATGACACTCGTCAGTACCTGTTGTATTGCGACAAAGGCGTGATGAGTCGCCTGCATGCTCACCATTTGCTCAGTGAGGGACATGCCAATGTGCGCGTTTATCGACCGAGCTAAGAGCCCGGGGCTGTATGCCTGTGGCCTGCGTCACCGGCCCCCCGACGCCACCGTCAAGCTGTAACGGCTTGCACGGACTCTACTGTTAATCGCTGCCTGGACTCAGTCAGCACACCGAATCCTCTGATCGAGATACACAAGTGATCGAAAATCTACGTAACATCGCCATCATTGCTCACGTTGACCACGGTAAAACTACCCTGGTAGACAAACTCTTGCGTCAATCCGGCACTCTGGAGCGCAACGAGCTCAACGACGAGCGCGTGATGGACTCCAACGACCAGGAAAAAGAGCGCGGCATTACCATTCTTGCCAAGAACACCGCTATTAACTGGAACGGCTACCACATCAACATCGTGGACACCCCGGGCCACGCCGACTTCGGCGGCGAAGTTGAACGCGTAATGTCGATGGTTGACTCCGTTCTGCTGCTGGTTGACGCTCAAGACGGCCCTATGCCGCAAACCCGTTTCGTGACCAAGAAGGCTTTCGAAGCCGGCCTGCGTCCAATCGTGGTGATCAACAAGGTTGACCGTCCAGGCGCGCGTCCGGACTGGGTTCTGGATCAGATCTTCGACCTGTTCGACAACCTGGGTGCTACCGAAGAACAGCTGGACTTCAAAGTAGTTTACGCCTCGGCCCTGAACGGTATTGCTGGTCTTGACCACACCGACATGGCTGAAGACATGACCCCGCTGTACCAGTCGATCGTCGACAACGTACCGGCTCCAAAAGTTGACCGTGACGGTCCATTCCAGATGCAAATCTCGGCACTGGACTACAACAGCTTCCTGGGCATTATCGGCGTTGGCCGTATCGCTCGTGGTCGCGTCAAGCCAAACACCCAGGTTGTGGCTATCGATGCCGACGGCAAGCGCCGTAACGGTCGTATCCTGAAGCTGATGGGTCACCACGGTCTGCACCGTATCGACGTTGACGAAGCAGCTGCCGGCGACATCGTCTGCATCAGCGGCTTCGACCAGCTGTTCATCTCCGACACTCTGTGCGACCCACTGAATGTTGAAGCGATGAAGCCGCTGACCGTTGACGAACCTACCGTTTCGATGACCTTCCAGGTTAACGACTCGCCGTTCTGCGGCCGTGAAGGCAAGTTCGTAACCAGCCGTAACATCAAAGAGCGTCTGGACAAAGAACTGCTGTACAACGTTGCTCTGCGCGTTGAAGAAGGCGACACCGCTGACAAGTTCAAAGTGTCTGGCCGTGGTGAGCTGCACTTGTCCGTACTGATCGAAACCATGCGTCGCGAAGGCTTCGAAATGGGTGTTGGTCGTCCGGAAGTGATCATCCGCATGGTTGACGGCGTTAAGCACGAACCGTACGAAAACGTAACCATCGACCTGCCAGAAGAATCCCAGGGTTCTATCATGGAACAGATCGGTATCCGTAAAGGCGATCTGACCAACATGGTTCCGGATGGCAAGGGTCGTGTTCGTCTTGAATACAACATCCCTGCACGTGGCCTGATCGGTTTCCGTAACGAGTTCCTGACTCTGACTTCGGGCGCTGGCATCCTGACCTCGATCTTCGACCGTTACGACGTGATGAAGTCGGGCGACATGTCCGGCCGTCAGAACGGCGTTCTGGTTTCGGTTGCTACCGGTAAGGCTCTGACTTACTCGCTGGAAACCCTGCAAGCTCGCGGCAAACTGTTCCTGGGTCACGGTGAAGACGTGTACGAAGGTCAAATCGTCGGCATCAACAGCCGCGACAACGACCTGGGCGTTAACCCAACCAAAGGCAAGAAGCTCGACAACATGCGTGCTTCGGGTAAAGACGAAACCATCGCTTTGGTTCCGCCTATCCGCTTCACTCTGGAGCAAGCTCTGGAATTCGTACAGGAAGATGAACTGTGCGAAGTAACGCCTAAGTCCATCCGTCTTCGTAAGAAGATCCTGGGCGAAAGCGAGCGTACCCGCGCTGCGAAGAAATCCGGTAACAACTAAGTTATTTAGTTAGCCGTAAAAAAACGCCCCCGACCTTGCGGTCGGGGGCGTTTTTTTATGTCCGGGTTTTAGACGTTTACCTGTAGCCGCAGCCAGCGGCAGCGGCTACAGGTGATGCCTTAGAAAACCATCAACTTCTCGCTGCTGTTCTTGCGCTCAACGGCTTTAGGCACGTAGGCGCAATAACCAGGGCGCGGGCCCACTCGCGGGTGGTTGCGGCAGGTGTCCGGGCGGATTTCATAGATGGTGCACATCCGTGACTTGCGATCCAGATACAGGCAGTCGTTGTTGCTCATGCGCTGCAACGTGAAAATCCCGGACTTCTGGTTGAAGCGCTCCACGATCCCTTCTTTTTGCAGGCGCTTGGCGATGTTCTTCGGTGGGTCGCCCATCTCGAATTCATCGACGATGCCGATGCGGATCAGGTCTTTGATCTTGACCTCGACCGGCAACGTGCAGCAACTGGAAATGCAGGAGCCGCACATGGGCGCGGAGTATTTGGCCCAGGTATCGAGACGGTCGATTTCCGCGGCGGCGATCAGGTTGGACTTCATCAGGCTTGTATTCCAGCGTGCATCAGGGCGCGCGATCATACCGGTGTTGATGAATGTGTGAACAACCATTTGCCGGTTTTTCGATCAGGGCCATGTTTTAAAGCATTCAACGGCGTATTCGCCTCGTTTTGGGGCATCGTACATTTCGTCAGTTTTATTTAAACAATCATCCAAAAAAATCTTTAACCAAGTCACTTTGTTTCTGTCCAAGCGTCTAGGCTGACACCATTCGTTCTTCAAATCGCCCTATCTCGATTGAGGTTGTATCGATGTCCCAGGAACCGCTTGTTCGTGACGCACAGGTGGCGGCTTTCCGTGCCGCTGTAGTAGCCAAACTGACTTACGCGGTGGGTAAGGACCCGGAACACGCGTTTGACCATGACTGGTTTGAAGCTATTGCTCTGGCCGCCCGCGACCATATGGTCGAGCACTGGATGGACCACACGCGCCAGATTTATCGCAAGGACCAGAAACGGGTGTACTACCTGTCGCTGGAATTTCTGATCGGCCGCTTGCTGTATGACAGCCTGAGCAATCTGGGGCTGCTGGAGGTGGCCCGCGAAGCACTGACCGAGCTTGGGGTCGACCTGGAGCGTATCCGCCTGCTGGAGCCGGATGCGGCGCTGGGCAACGGCGGTCTGGGCCGGTTGGCCGCCTGCTTTATGGAAAGCATGTCGACCCTGGGCATTGCGGCTCACGGCTACGGCATCCGCTACGAGCACGGTCTGTTTCGCCAGAGCATTGTCGACGGCTGGCAACAGGAGCAGACCGAGAACTGGCTGGACTTCGGCAACCCCTGGGAGTTCGAGCGTGCCGAGGTGTTGTACTCGGTCGGCTTTGGCGGTTCGGTCGAGACCAAACAGGATGAGCAGGGCCAGCTACGCCAGATCTGGTGGCCGGGCGAGACCGTACGGGCCATTGCGTATGACACCCCCGTAGTGGGTTGGCGCGGGGCCAGTGTCAACACCTTGCGCCTGTGGCGGGCGAGGGCGCTGCACGATTTGAACCTGGGCCGGTTCAACGCGGGCGACCATTTGGGCGCAGTGGCTGAAGTGGTGCGGGCTGAAAGCATCTCTCGCGTGCTGTACCCGGCTGACAGCAACGAAGCGGGGCAAGAGCTGCGCCTGCGCCAGGAGTTCTTCTTTGTATCGGCCTCGCTGCAGGACCTGCTGCGTCGTCATCTGCACGTGCATGACACGCTGTTGAACCTGGCCGAGCATGTCTCGATCCAGCTCAATGACACCCATCCCTCGATTGCCGTTGCCGAGTTGATGCGCATTCTGGTCGATGAACACGGCATCGAGTGGCACGCGGCGTGGCAGGTCACGGTCGATACCCTGTCATACACCAACCACACACTGCTTCCCGAGGCGCTCGAAACCTGGCCCGTTGGCTTGATGGAGCGCCTGTTGCCGCGCCATATGCAGATTATTTATCTGATCAACGCGCACCATATCGATGCGTTGCGGGCCAAGGGCATTCACGACTTTGACGTGCTGCGTGCGGTTTCGCTGATTGAAGAGGACCACGGGCGGCGAGTGCGCATGGGCAACCTGGCCTTCCTGGGTTCCCACAGCGTGAACGGGGTGTCCGGGCTGCACACTCAGTTGATGCGCAGCACCGTGTTTGCCGAACTGCACAAGCTCTACCCTGATCGGATCAACAACAAAACCAACGGTGTCACCTTCCGCCGCTGGCTGTTCCAGGCCAACCCACCGTTGACCTCGATGCTGGTGGATGCGCTGGGGGCCGATGTCCTTGATGAAACCGAGTACAAGCTGATCAAGCTGGAGCCTTTTGCCGAGCGTGCCGATTTTCGCAAACGTTTCGCCGAACAGCGCCTGCAAAGCAAATGCACCCTGGCGGCGCTGATTTATGAGCGTTTGGGTATCGTGGTCAGCCCTGAAGCGATGTTCGATGTGCAGGTCAAACGGATTCACGAGTACAAGCGCCAGCTGCTCAACCTGATGCACACCGTGGCGCTGTACCAGGCCATTCGTGCCGAGCCGGGTAATCACTGGGTGCCACGGGTGAAAATTTTTGCCGGCAAGTCGGCGGCCAGTTATGAACAGGCCAAACTCATCATCAAACTGGCCAACGACATCGCCCGTACCGTCAACAATGACCCCACCGTGCGTGGTTTGCTCAAGGTGGTGTTTATCCCCAACTACAACGTCAGCCTGGCCGAAAGCATCATTCCGGCGGCGGATCTGTCCGAGCAGATATCCACTGCAGGCTACGAAGCATCGGGCACCAGTAACATGAAATTCGGCCTTAACGGCGCACTGACCATCGGCACGATGGATGGGGCCAACGTGGAGATGTGCGAGCGGGTCGGGGCGGACAACATGTTCATCTTCGGGCTCAGTTCGCAGCAGGTTGAAGCGCGCAAACACAATGGCGAGTTCCACGCGGCGCCGGATGTGGCCGCATCCCATCGGCTCAATGATGTGCTGCAGGCGATTCGCGGCGGGGTGTTTTCACACGATGACCCGGCGCGCTACACCGGGCTGGTGGACTCACTGATCGAGTACGACCGGTTTCTGGTGTGTGCGGATTTCGATGCTTATTGGGATGCGCAGATGCGCGTGGAACACCTGTGGCAGGACAAGGACGAGTGGTGGCGCAAGGCGGTGCTGAACACGGCGCGCATGGGCTGGTTCTCATCGGACCGCACCATTCGTGAGTACGCCACCGACATCTGGAAAGCGCTGTAGAACGTTTCACAGACTGTGGGAGCGGGCTTGCTCGCGATTGAATCGACGCGGTTTGGCTCAAATCCGCATCGCATGCATCGCGAGCAAGCCCGCTCCCACGGGGGTTGTTGGTGGCTGTTTTGGAACCCGCTCTGTCGGTTCTGAGTCTGATTAGAAGATTTGCACGGCAACACGCGCTAAACTGCGCGGGTTTTTCGCCCCCTCCCCATTGTTCGGAGCCTTACATGTCCCGCGTTACCCTGAGTCGCTATTTGATCGAGCAGACCCGCAGCAACAACACGCCTGCTGATTTGCGTTTCCTCATCGAAGTGGTGGCGCGTGCTTGCAAAGAGATCAGCCACGCCGTGTCCAAAGGCGCCCTGGGTGGTGTTCTGGGCAGCATGGGCACCGAAAACGTACAAGGTGAAGTGCAGAAGAAACTCGACGTGATTTCCAACGAGATCCTGCTCGAAGCCAACGAATGGGGCGGTCACCTGGCCGGCATGGCGTCCGAAGAAATGGACAATGCCTACCAGATCCCGGGCAAGTACCCGAAAGGCGCCTACCTGCTGGTATTCGACCCACTGGACGGTTCGTCGAACATTGATATCAACGCTCCGGTCGGCACTATCTTCTCTGTGCTGCGTTGCCCGAACGAATACCTGACCCAGAATGAGCCGTTGAACGAAAAGGCCTTCCTGCAGCCAGGCACCCAGCAGGTAGCTGCCGGCTATGCCATCTACGGTCCTCAGACCATGCTGGTATTGACCCTGGGCGACGGCGTCAAAGGCTTCACCCTGGACCGTGAAATGGGCAGCTTCGTTCTGACCCACGAAGACATCACCATTCCTGAAACCACCCAGGAATTTGCCATCAACATGTCCAACCAGCGTCACTGGGAAGCTCCGGTCCAACGCTACGTAGACGAGTTGCTGGCGGGCGAAGAAGGTCCGTTGAACAAGAACTTCAACATGCGTTGGGTGGCCGCGATGGTTGCCGACGTACACCGTATCCTGACCCGCGGTGGCCTGTTCATGTACCCGCGCGACAGCCGTGAGCCGTCCAAGCCGGGCAAGCTGCGCTTGATGTACGAAGCCAATCCGATGTCGTTTCTGGTTGAACAGGCGGGCGGTGCGTCCACTGACGGCCATCAGCGCATCCTCGATATCCAGCCTGAAGGCCTGCACCAGCGTGTAGCGGTGTACCTGGGCTCGAAAGAAGAAGTGGCGCGCATTACCGATTACCACAAAGCCTAAGCACGCCTCACTGCCCCCTCCTGTGGGAGCGGGCTTGCTCGCGATAGCATCGACACGGTCAATCAGTTGAACCGGGTTGCATGTATCGCGAGCAAGCTCGCTCCCACTGGCGTTTCAGATCATTGTCTTTGCCTGACTTATCCCCCTCGCCAAACAAATCCCTGCACCCTGCGGGAACCACCCTGCGCTTTTCTCTTCTAAGCTTGCATCAGGCATCTATGCCGACCTTTCCATGCAGGAGCTTTCCATGAAGTTGCGTACTTTGGCGGTGTTGTCGTTCTGCGTATTGCTGGCGGCGTGCAGCAAGATCAATCAACAAAACTACTCAAAACTGTCGGCAGGCATGACCAAGGCTGAGGTTGAACAGCTGCTGGGCAGCCCGACCGATTGTTCGGGTGCATTGGGGGTGTCGAGCTGCACCTGGGGCGATCAGAAGAGCTTTATCAGCGTGCAATACGCGGGCGATAAAGTGCTGATTTTTTCGGGGCAGGGTCTGAAGTAATACCGCTCAGGAGCGTTCGCGATGAAACGTCTTTTAGTCAGCCTGGGGGCCGCACTGTTGCTGGCCGGGTGCGCGGGTTCCAGCAGCGATTCGCTGGCGCCCAACACCGTTGCAAGCGTCGATCTCAAGCGCTATCAGGGCACCTGGTATGAGTTGGCGCGCTTGCCGATGTTCTTCCAGCGCAACTGTGCGCAGTCCGAAGCCCATTACAGCTTGAAGCCTGACGGCAACGTAGCGGTGTTGAACCGCTGCCGCACAGCAGAGGGCAAGTGGGAAGAGGCAAAGGGCACGGCAACGCCGCAGGTGGCGGGTAAAACCGACAAGCTGTGGGTCGAGTTCGACAATTGGGTATCAACAGTACTGCCGGGTGTCACCAAGGGCGACTACTGGGTGTTGTACCTGGGGGACGACTACAGCACGGCGCTGGTGGGCAACCCCGACCGCCGCTATTTGTGGTTGTTGTCGCGCAAACCGCAGGTTGATCAGCAAACCCGTGATGAATTGCTCAGCAAGGCTCAGCAGCAGGGCTACGACACGTCACGTTTGATCTGGCGTACGCCGGATGCACAGATGCCCAAAGACACCCAATAAACAAAAACGCCCCTCAGTTGGCACCAAGGGGCGTTGGCTGGGCGCTTAGGCGCGCAGCAGGGTCTTCCATGCGCGGTTCTGGTACACGGCGATGGCTTGCTGCTTACGGGCATTGAGCAACTCGTCGTTGTGCTCTGCGTCGTCAGTGATTGGCAGGTTGGCCAATTCCTGCAGCTTGTTCATCTCGCCGTACAAACGGTCCAGTTCCGGAATTTCCAGCACGTTACGCGCCAGACGCAACCAGGCCTGAATGCGCTCAATGCGCGGCAGTTGCTCGGCCAGATCTTCGGGTTGCTGCTGGTAGCGGTTCAAGCGCAAGGCAATCGCCTCATCCGACAACAAGCGCGGCAGCCAGCTGTGCAGTTGTGCGGCGCCTTGACGGTTGCCACGGGTGGTGCCGCGATCAACGGTCCAGCTGCGCGCCATCAACCAGCGTGAAGTGTTCAGTGAGAACTGGCCCCAGCGCGGGTCTTCCAGCTCTTCAAGGAACTGCTCAGGCGCGGCTTTACGAACGTCTTCGTCGTCCTGGCCGATCTGAACCAGCGGGCGCCAGTCTTCAAGCAGGGCATCCAGCGCAGCACGCAAGGTGCTGGTGGACTGGCGTGGAGCGGCTTGACCCAGGCTGCTGACCAGCGCGCGCAGGTCAATCAACTGCTGAACCCAGTCCTGCAGCAAACGCCAGTGGCCATTGAAACGGTACTGCTCGGCCAGACGCTGGCTGTTGCCCAGCAAGTGCCAGGCCAGGGCGGCGAAGGCATCGTCCAGTGGCGTCTCGGGTGTCAGCTCTGGGGCGGGCAGGTTGACGCTGTAGCTGTTGGCGTCGAACAGGCGATAGCCACGCTCGGCCTTGCTGATGTCACAAGGCATCAGGGCCAGCTTCTCGGCCAGTTCTGCCGCCAGTTCCAGCAGGGCAGATGGCTCTCCTTCGCGCAGTTCGAGTTCCAGTTCGCAGATCTCTTCTTTCTGCTTGCCGGCAATCACGTGACCCAGGTCCAGGGCCGCTTCGATGACCACTTTGGCCTTGCCGCGACCCCAGGAGATTTCAGCGCGTTCACGTACGAAATCAGTGGTGAAGATTGGCTTCAGGGTTTTTTTGTCCAGCTCGGCCAACTCTTCTGGCCAGCATTCGCCGTCGAGCTTCTTGATGTCGAGCTTGGCTTTCGGCAGGTTCCAGTCGTACTCGTTACGCTCGGACAAACCGGCGATGCTTTGGCCGCGGGTCTTGAGGGTCTGAATCACGTCTTCGCCATCGCGGCGCAGGCGCAGGGCAACCTTGGCCTTGGCCAGATCGCGCTCAGGCGTGTCGAAGTACTGGTTCAACAACTCACGGCTTTCCCAGCCACTTTTGTTGCGCTTTTTCAGCAAGGGGTGCTCGCGCAGGGCGGCGAGGGTTTCGCGGCTGACGCGGAGTTTGATTTCGGTTTCTTTCTGCATGGCCGGAAAATCCAGGATCGGTGCGCAGCCGGGAAAAGTGTGGCTGCCAAGGCCGTGCAGTGTACAGGACAAGCCGCCCCGGCGCGCCGAACGGGTTTATTCTGCGCAGCAGATGGCTCTATGATGGGCCTCGCCCCGCCAACAGGAAGTCAGCGCATGCCTTTACCTTCCATGAAAGAGCAGTTCGCTGCCTTGATCGCCACACCGTCGGTCAGTTGCACCCAGCCTTATCTGGATCAGTCCAATCGCGGGGTGATCGATTTGCTGGCCACCTGGCTGAGCGAGCTGGGCTTTAGCTGCGATATCCAGCAGGTCAGCCCCGGCAAGTTCAACTTGCTCGCCACCTTCGGCAGCGGTCCCGGAGGACTGGTGTTGGCCGGTCACAGCGACACCGTGCCCTACGATGAAGCGCTGTGGCAGACCGATCCACTCAAGCTGACAGAAGTGGATAACCGCTGGGTCGGCCTTGGCAGTTGCGACATGAAGGGTTTTTTCGCGCTGGTGATCGAAGCGGTGCGCCCGTTGCTCGATCAACCGTTCAAGCAGCCGCTGCTGATTCTGGCCACGTGCGACGAAGAGACGTCGATGGCTGGCGCCAGGGCGCTGGTCGAAGCCGGCAGGCCGCTGGGCCGTGCCGCGGTGATTGGCGAGCCGACCGGACTCAAGCCGATCCGCATGCACAAGGGGGTGATGATGGAGCGCATCGAGATTCTCGGGCGCAGCGGCCACTCATCCGACCCAAGCCTGGGGCACAGCGCCCTTGAAGCCATGCACGATGCGATCAGCGAACTCAAAGGCCTGCGTCAGCAGTGGCTCAACGAATACCGCAACCCGCAGTTCAGCGTGCCGCAGCCGACCCTGAACTTTGGCTGTATTCATGGCGGCGATAACCCTAACCGGATTTGCGGGCAGTGCTCGCTGGAATTTGACCTGAGACCGTTACCGGGTATGGACCCCAACGAGCTGCGGGCCATCATTCGCAGCAAGCTGCAACCTTTGGCCGAGCGCCATCAGGTGAAAATTGATTTCGCGCCCATCGCAGCCGGAGTGCCGCCATTCGAACAGGACGCCGATGCAGAGCTGGTACGGGTGGCCGAGCGACTCACCGGCCATCGCGCGCAAGCAGTGGCGTTTGGCACCGAAGCGCCTTATCTTCAGCAGCTTGGCTGCGAAACGCTGGTACTGGGCCCGGGCGACATCGCCTGTGCGCATCAGCCGGGGGAATACCTGGAAATGTCACGTTTGCAGCCGACCGTGCGTCTACTGACTCAACTGGTCGAACACTATTGCCTGAAATAGTGGCGATCCCCTTTGCTTTTCACACAAGGAGAACACGCGTGTTGCCGACCCTGTTTCGACGATAACCATCAGCCCGATGTGCGTTTGCTGTTTTAGCCCTTTTTTAGGCGATTTATTTTTTACAGGCTTTGGTTATGCACGATTACGTTAACTGGTTGCGTCACGCGTCTCCTTACATCAATGCCCACCGCGATTGCACCTTTGTCGTCATGCTCCCCGGCGACGGTGTGGCGCATCCCAATTTTGGCAATATCGTCCACGACCTGGTGCTGTTGCACAGCCTGGGCGTGCGGCTGGTGCTGGTTCACGGCTCGCGTCCGCAAATCGACAGCCGCCTTGAAGCCCGTGGTCTGGTGCCGTACTACCACAACGGCATGCGCGTCACCGACGCCTCCACCCTGGAATGCGTGATCGACGCCGTGGGGCAGTTGCGCATCGCGATTGAGGCGCGCTTGTCGATGGACATGGCATCTTCGCCGATGCAGGGCTCGCGCCTGCGGGTCGCGAGCGGCAACCTGGTGACGGCACGGCCGATCGGGGTGCTCGATGGCGTGGACTTCCACCACACCGGCGAAGTCCGTCGTGTCGACCGCAAGGGCATCAATCGTCTGCTCGATGAGCGCTCGATTGTGTTGCTATCGCCTTTGGGCTACTCGCCGACCGGTGAGATTTTCAACCTGGCGTGTGAAGACGTCGCCACCCGTGCCGCTATCGACCTGGCGGCTGACAAGCTGCTGTTGTTCGGCGCCGAGTCCGGCTTGCTCGACGCAGAAGGGCGCTTGGTGCGCGAGCTGCGCCCACAGCAAGTGCCTGCCCACATGAAGCGTTTGGGCAGCGACTACCAGGCCGAGCTGCTGGAAGCGGCGGCCGAGGCCTGCAGCGGTGGTGTGGCTCGTAGCCATATCGTCAGCTATGCCGAAGATGGCGCCTTGCTGACGGAGCTGTTCACCCGTCATGGTGGCGGTACGTTGGTGGCCCAGGAGCAATTCGAACTGATCCGTGAAGCGGCGATTGAAGACGTCGGCGGTTTGCTGGACCTGATCAGCCCGCTGGAAGAACAGGGCATTCTTGTGCGTCGCTCGCGAGAAGTGCTGGAGCGTGAGATCGAACAGTTCAGCGTGGTTGAGCGCGAAGGGATGATTATCGCCTGTGCGGCGCTGTATCAGATTGCTGACTCGGATGCGGGGGAGCTGGCGTGCCTGGCGGTGAATCCGGAGTACCGTCATGGTCGCCGTGGGGATGAGCTGCTGGAACGCATCGAAAACCGCGCCCGGGCACAAGGGTTGAAAACCCTGTTCGTATTAACCACGCGTACTGCGCACTGGTTCCGTGAACGCGGGTTTGAACCTAGCGGTGTCGAGCGCCTGCCGGCGGCGCGAGCGTCGCTGTACAACTATCAGCGTAACTCCAAGATCTTCGAGAAAACGCTGTAAGGCGCCTGTGGCATGCAGCCTCCAAAACTTTGTAGTCGCTGAGGAGCGGAGCGAGGCTGCGATCGAGCGCGAAGCGGTCGTAAACCCGGTGAGCGTGGTGTATCTGACACACCGCAGCGAATGGATTTACGGCCGCTGCGCAACCGATCGCAGCCTCGTGCCTCGTCAGCGACTACAGCAAAGCCTTTGAGGGGCTTTTGATCTGCCTAGTTACTGATCGCCAAAATACTCGCCTGATACGAGGCCACAAACAGGTCGAAGTCGCCTTCTTCTGTTTGTTCGGTCTGGATCTGTTCGAGCAATGACTTGCGTGCTTTTTCTTCAAACGCGGCCTGATCTTCTGCGCTCAACGGTTCGCTACGGAAGAACTCGGCATGGGCCAGGCTTTGGCGCATCGAGAACTGGGCGAAGCTTTCGTTGTGCTCACTCATGCTGGCCAGCACTCTGGCAGACGGCGTCAGTGACACGTCCTTGATCTTGGCCAGCTGTTCGTCGACGGCTTTGCTGTGGTGATCGCCACCGTGGCTCTGGTCGAGCAGGGCGGCCAGCGGCGCGATTTTTTCCAGCAGTTCTGCCGCCCATTCCTTCATGTCGACGGCTGCACCATCACGCTGCAGTTGCAGGCCCGGACGGCGACCCTCCATGACTACGCTCAGGAAGTTCGAAGAGCAGCTGCCGCACCCTGTGCTGTCGAACTGCGGGCTGTCTTGCAGCGCGCAATACAGCAGGAAGGCGTCCAGAAAACGTGCCTCTGGCAGGTCAATGCCTACCGGCAGGAACGGGTTGATATCCAGCAAACGCACTTCAACGTACTGCACGCCACGGGACACCAGGGCCTGAATCGGCCGCTCGCCGGTGTAGGTCACACGCTTGGGACGGATGTTGGAGTAGTACTCGTTTTCGATTTGCAGGATGTTGGTGTTCAACTGCACCCATTCACCATCCTTGTGCGTGCCGATTTCAACATAAGGCGCGTAAGGCGTGGCCACTGCTTTGCGCAGGCTGTCGGTGTAGCTGTCCAGGTTGTTGTAGCACGGCGTCAGGCCAGCCTGGGCGTTGCTCTGGTAACCCAGGTCGCTCATGCGCAGGCTGGTGGCGTACGGCAGGTAAAGCGTGTCGGGGTCCAGTTGTTCCAGCTGGTGTGAACGACCGCGCAAAAAGCCGGCGTCCAGCGCTGGGGAGGCACCGAACAGGTACATCAGCAGCCAGCTGTAACGACGGAAGTTGCGAATCAGGGCGATGTAGGCGTTCGACTGATAGTCGCGCTCGGTACCCACAAAGCCTTCGGCCTGCATCAGCACGGGCCACAGGGCCTCGGGCAGGGAGAAGTTGTAATGGATACCGGCGATGCACTGCATGGTCTTGCCGTATCGCAGGGCCAGGCCCTTGCGGTACACGTACTTGAGCTGCCCGATGTTGGACGTGCCGTAGTAGGCAATCGGGATATCTTCTTCGGCCGGCAACGGGCACGGCATCGAAGGGCTCCACAGGAACTCGTTGCCGAGCTTGCTGTAGGCAAAGCGGTGGATCTTGTCGAGGCTGGCCAGCGTCTGCGCCGGATCGGGCAGGGCCGGGGTGATGAACTCCAGCAGCGATTCGGAATAGTCGGTGGTGATTTGATCGTTGGTCAGCGCCGAGCCCAATTCTTCAGGGTGCGGGGTCTGAGCCAGGCGTGCATCAGGCGTGACGCGCAGGCATTCGCGCTCGATGCCGTGCAGGCATTGCTCAAGCAGAGTGAGGTTAGCGCGCTCGCTGAGCAGAGCCAGGCGGCGGTTGAGAAGTTGGCTCAAGTTGGATTCCTTCACGCGTCAGTCGCCCCAATATGGGGGTGGTCAGGACGGTCTACAAGGGTGAAGTTGAAACCGGCGTGGTCGCCTGGCTTTTGTTGATACTGCTTTGGCCCCGTCCCTGTTTCGGCCCCTGAGCGCTCCAAGCGCCTTCCGGCACCGCGTCAGCAGTACCGAAATTAACTCAAATGACCCCGTGGCGGCTACAGGACAGCGAACGTGCCTTGTGCTTTTGCGACCAGTTTGTCGCCCTGGAATACATCGGCTTCGACCACCAGCGTACGTCGTCCGGGGTGGATGACTTTGGCGATGCACAGTACGTCGCCTTCAGACACCGCGCGGATGTAGTTGATCTTGCACTCGATGGTCGCGCTCTGCTGATCGAACCCATGGGCGCTGGAACACGCCAGCCCCATGCTGATATCGACCAGGCTGAACAGCGCGCCACCGTGCAGCTTGCCACCCCGGTTGCGCAGTTGCGGCTCCAGGCTGAGCGCTACGTGCGCCACGCCGTCTTCCACCGACTGCACGCGGCAACCGATCAACTCGCTGAAAGCGCTTTGGGTCAGGCCGTCCGGGAGCGCCATTAGCGTTTCTTCAACTGTTTGGCGTTGGCAAACAGCGAAGCCATCGCGTTGTTGCTTGGCGCTGCGGCAACGGTTTCTTTACGGGGTGCGGTGTTTTGCTGGCGCGGGGCGGAACCCGGGCGTGCACCACGGGCGCCGTCGATCTTCTCGCCCGGCGTGTCGCTCATGCGCATCGACAAGCCAACGCGTTTGCGCGGGATATCGACTTCCATGACCTTGACCTTGACCACGTCACCGGCTTTCACGGCTTCACGGGGGTCCTTGATGAACTTCTCGGACAATGCCGAGATGTGCACAAGGCCGTCCTGATGCACGCCGATATCGACGAAAGCACCGAAGTTGGTCACGTTGGTCACCACTCCTTCCAGGATCATGCCCAGTTGCAGGTCCTTGAGGTCTTCGACGCCTTCCTGGAACTCAGCCGTCTTGAACTCGGGACGCGGGTCGCGGCCCGGTTTTTCCAGCTCTTGCAGAATGTCGGTAACGGTCGGAAGGCCGAAGGTTTCGTCGGTGAACTTCTTCGGGTCCAGACGCTTCAAGAAGCTCGCGTCGCCGATCAGCGAGCGGATGTCGCGCTCGGTGTCCGAAGCAATGCGCTTGACCAGCGGGTAGGCCTCGGGGTGAACCGCCGAGCTGTCCAATGGGTTGTCGCCATTCATCACGCGCAAGAAACCTGCCGCTTGCTCGAAGGTTTTTTCGCCCAGGCGGCTGACTTTTTTCAGCGCCGCACGGGTTTTGAACGCGCCGTTCTCGTCGCGATGACTGACGATGTTTTGCGCCAGCGTGGCGTTGAGGCCCGAGATACGCGCCAGCAGCGCCACGGATGCGGTGTTCACGTCCACGCCCACGGCGTTTACGCAATCTTCAACCACAGCGTCCAGGCCACGTGCCAGTTTGAGTTGGGACACGTCGTGCTGGTACTGACCCACACCAATGGACTTTGGATCGATCTTCACCAGTTCGGCCAGCGGGTCTTGCAGGCGGCGGGCAATGGACACGGCACCACGGATCGATACGTCCAGGTCCGGGAATTCCTTGGCCGCCAGTTCCGAGGCCGAGTACACCGAAGCACCGGCTTCAGAGACCATCACCTTGGTGACTTTCAGGGCCGGGTATTTTTTCATCAGGTCGATGACCAGCTTGTCGCTTTCGCGGCTGGCAGTGCCGTTGCCGATGGCGATCAGCTCCACCGAGTGCTTGGCGCACAGGGCGGCCATGACCGAGATCGTCTGATCCCATTTGTTGTGCGGTACGTGGGGGTACACGGTGGCGTATTCCAGCAGCTTGCCGGTGGCATCGACCACGGCAATCTTGCAGCCGGTGCGCAGGCCCGGGTCCAGGCCCAGGGTGGCGCGCGGGCCAGCAGGTGCGGCCAGCAGCAGGTCGTGCAGGTTGTGGGCGAATACGTTGATCGCTTCGGTTTCAGCACCGTCGCGCAACTCACCCAGCAAGTCGGTTTCAAGGTGGGTGTAGAGCTTGACCTTCCAGGTCCAGCGCACTACTTCGCCCAGCCACTTGTCCGCCGGGCGGTTCTGGTTTTGCAGGCCGAAACGTTCGGCAATCATCATTTCGCCGGGATGCATCGACCCAGGCAGTTCTTCGCCCACTTTGAGTGAAGAGCTGAGAATACCTTCGTTGCGACCACGGAAAATCGCCAGCGCACGGTGCGAAGGCATGCTTTTGAGCGGCTCATCGTGTTCGAAGTAGTCGCGGAACTTGGCGCCTTCTTCTTCTTTGCCAGCGATCACGCGGGCACTGAGAATGGCTTCGTTCTTGAGGAAGCTGCGCAGTTTATCCAGCAGGCTGGCGTCTTCGGCGAAGCGCTCCATGAGGATGTACTTGGCGCCGTCGAGGGCCGCCTTGGTATCAGCCACACCTTTTTCTGCGTCGATAAAACGGGCAGCTTCGGTTTCAGGGTTGCGTGTCGGGTCGTTGAACAGGCCATCTGCCAACTCGCCAAGGCCTGCTTCCAGGGCGATCTGGCCCTTGGTGCGGCGTTTTTGCTTGTAAGGCAGGTACAAGTCTTCGAGGCGGGTTTTGGTCTCGGCGAGTTTGATGTCGCGGGCGAGTTCGGGTGTCAATTTGCCTTGTTCTTCGATGCTGGCGAGGATGCTCACGCGCCGTTCGTCGAGTTCACGCAGATAGCGCAGGCGTTCTTCCAGATGACGTAACTGGGTGTCATCCAGGCTGCCGGTCACTTCCTTACGGTAGCGAGAAATGAAGGGTACGGTGGAGCCTTCATCCAGAAGAGCGACGGCCGCTTCGACCTGCTGCGGGCGCACGCCAAGTTCTTCGGCGATGCGGCTGTTGATGCTGTCCATAAAACCACCTGACAAATTGTGATGCAGGCTCGCAGGCCCGGGCTTGAAGGCCTGCGAGGCTGGTTGAGCGGCCCGGAGGGCGCCGCTACCTGGGCCAAAAGGGCAGCCTGTTGACCCGTGAAATCAGCAAATTACGGCAGGTGTTGAAAAAATAAATCCTGCCACAACCATTGAAAATTCGAGGTTGCCTGACACAAAAGGCGGCGCATTATAACCAGCGTTCCCGGATTCAGGGGACTGCAGGCTGCGGCCACATTGATTGGTCTGCTGTTTGTAGAGGAAAAATCTGCTAACAATGCACACCATGCGTATGACAGCAGCTAAGCCATAATGCGCGCCGAGATCACAGGAGCATCTAATGAGCAGCATTGCACAACCGGCTGAAGGCGAAAAAATTCTCATCGTTGATGACGATCCTGGACTGAGCAGCCTGCTGGAACGTTTCTTCGTCAGCAAGGGCTATCGTGCCCGGGCTGTGCCGAACGTCGAGCAAATGGATCGTTTGCTGGCTCGAGAGGTATTCAACCTGGTGGTACTGGATTTGATGCTGCCCGGTGAAGACGGCTTGTCTGCCTGCCGCCGCCTGCGTGCAGCGGGCAATCGGGTGCCGATCATCATGCTGACCGCCAAGGGCGACGAGCTGAGCCGCATCAAGGGCCTGGAACTGGGCGCCGACGATTACCTGGCCAAACCGTTCAACCCCGATGAGCTGATGGCTCGGGTGCGGGCTGTATTGCGCCGCCAGTCGGCACCGGTGCCGGGTGCGCCGGGCAGCGAAGACGAAAGCGTGACGTTCGGTGATTACGAGTTGTCCCTGGCCACCCGCGAACTCAAGCGCGGTGATGAAGTTCACATGCTCACCACGGGTGAGTTTGCGGTCCTCAAGGCCTTGGTCATGCATGCTCGCGAGCCATTGACCCGTGACAAGCTGATGAATCTGGCCCGTGGTCGCGAATGGGATGCACTGGAGCGTTCAATCGACGTTCAGATCTCCCGTTTGCGTCGCATGATCGAGCCTGATCCGTCCAAACCGCGCTATATCCAGACTGTCTGGGGCGTAGGTTA
This sequence comes from Pseudomonas sp. RL_5y_Pfl2_69, assembly GCF_963970465.1. Classification (NCBI taxonomy): domain Bacteria; kingdom Pseudomonadati; phylum Pseudomonadota; class Gammaproteobacteria; order Pseudomonadales; family Pseudomonadaceae; genus Pseudomonas; species Pseudomonas sp. RL_5y_Pfl2_69. The sequence goes on from NZ_CAXAOU010000013.1 coordinate 174,468, forward strand.
TGTGTTCGTGCCGGATGGCAACGCGACCAAGTGACCGATCATTTGTAGGAGCGAGTCATTCAGGTACCTGAGTGGCTCGCGATTCATTTTTTTGCGGGCTTTTGGGCTCGTTCCTGCAAAGTGTAAAAACGGCTGTCTATGAAAACCCCTCTCTGGTTTCCCCAAAGTTTCTTCTCGCGCACTCTCTGGCTCGTCCTGATTGTCGTTCTGTTTTCCAAGGCACTGACGCTGGTTTACCTGCTCATGAACGAGGACGTGTTGGTCGACCGCCAATACAGTCACGGTGTGGCACTGACCTTGCGCGCCTATTGGGCGGCCGATGAGGAAAACCGCAACAAGATTATCGATGCCGTTGATTTGGTGCGCGTCGTGGGTGGTGGTGTGCCCGAGGGTGAGCAGCACTGGCCTTACAGCGAAATCTACCAACGTCAGATGCAGGACGAGCTAGGCCCTGACACCGAAGTTCGCTTGCGCATGCACACGTCTCCCGCCCTGTGGGTGCGTGCGCCTAGCCTGGGTGAAGGCTGGTTGAAAGTGCCGCTGTATCCGCATCCGCTTCGTGGGCAGAAAATCTGGAATGTCCTGGGCTGGTTCCTGGCCATTGGCTTGTTATCCACTGCGTCGGCGTGGATTTTCGTCAGCCAGCTCAATCAGCCGCTCAAGCGACTGGTGTATGCGGCTCGTCAACTGGGGCAGGGGCGCAGCGTGCGCTTGCCGATCAGCGACACCCCCAGCGAGATGACCGAGGTGTACAGCGCCTTCAATCAAATGGCTGAAGATGTTGAGCAGGCAGGCCGTGAGCGTGAGCTGATGCTTGCCGGTGTGTCCCATGACCTGAGAACACCGCTGACCCGTTTGCGCCTTTCTCTGGAGCTGATGGGCAACCACAGCGACCTTTCAGACGATATGGTGCGTGACATTGAGGACATGGATGCGATTCTCGATCAGTTCCTGGCCTTTATCCGTGATGGGCGTGACGAGCCGGTCGAAGAAGTTGATCTGTGTGATCTGATCCGCGAAGTGGTGGCGCCCTACAACCAGAACGGTGAACAGGTGCGCTTGCGCTTGCAGCCGATCCAGCCGTTTGCGTTGCGTCGGGTGTCGATGAAGCGTCTGCTCAACAACCTGATCGGCAATGCCCTGCACCATGCGGGCGAAGACGTTGAGGTTGCAGCATATGTGTCCGGAGACGTCAGTGCACCGTACGTGGTGCTCAGCGTAATGGACCGGGGCGCGGGGATTGATCCTTCGGAACTTGAAGACATCTTCAATCCGTTTATTCGCGGTGACCGTGCCCGTGGTGGCAAAGGCACAGGGTTGGGCCTGGCTATCGTGAAGCGGATTGCCTCCATGCATGGCGGCAATGTTGAATTGCGTAACCGTAGCGGCGGTGGGCTGGAAGCCCGTGTACGCCTGCCGCTGGGGCTTATGTTGCCAAGAGGGGCGGTGTAGATTTTTCTGGCCCTGTGGGAGCGGGCTTGCTCGCGATGCAGGCGGCGCGGTCAGCCAGTTAAACTGCGGTGCTGCCATCGCGGGCAAGCCCGCTCCCACAGGGTTTGACGGGCGTTTAGCCTTTGCCCTTGGTCCGTGTCATGTGCGGGCTGCTGTTTTTTTCAAGATGTTGAATGATGATCCCGGCCACGTCCTTGCCTGTGGTGGTTTCAATACCTTCCAGGCCCGGCGATGAATTGACCTCCAGCACCAATGGGCCGTGGTTGGAGCGCAAAATATCGACCCCCGCCACGCTCAACCCCATGACCTTGGCCGCACGAATGGCGGTCATGCGCTCCTCAGGGGTGATCTTGATCAGGCTGGCGCTACCGCCCCGGTGCAGGTTGGAACGGAACTCGCCAGGTTTGGCCTGACGCTTCATGGCCGCGATGACCTTGTCCCCGACCACGAAGCAGCGAATATCGGCACCTCCTGCTTCCTTGATGTATTCCTGCACCATGATGTTTTGCTTGAGCCCCATAAAGGCCTCAATCACCGATTCAGCGGCAGTGGCGGTTTCACACAGCACCACGCCGATGCCCTGGGTGCCTTCCAGTACCTTGATCACCAGCGGCGCGCCATTGACCATCTCGATCAGGTCGGGAATGTCGTCAGGGGAGTGGGCAAAACCGGTCACAGGCAAACCCAGGCCCCGACGCGACAGCAGTTGCAACGAGCGCAGCTTGTCCCGTGAACGGGCAATCGCTACCGACTCATTGAGCGGGAAAACACCCATCATTTCGAACTGACGCAACACTGCACAGCCATAGAACGTGACCGAGGCACCGATACGCGGGATTACGGCATCGAAGCCTTCCAGTGGCTTGCCGCGATAGTGAATCTGCGGCTTATGACTGGCAATGTTCATATAGGCGCGCAGGGTATCGATCACTACCATTTCATGGCCTCGTTCGGTACCGGCTTCAACCAGACGACGAGTGGAATACAGACGCGGGTTACGCGACAGCACAGCGATCTTCATGCAACACCTGTGGCAGAGGTAGTAGTGACCGGAAACACCGGCTTGTCTTGAACGTATTTATGTTCTGGATTCACGACCAGCTGGCCGTCAATCAGGGCTTTCGAGCCCAGTAATAAGCGGTAACGCATCGATTTGCGGCAGGCGAGGGTGAACTCGACCTGCCAGACCCGATCGCCCAGCGCCAGGCCGGTACGGATCACATAGCGAACCTGAGTGTGACCATTGGAGCTTTTTATGGTTTTTATGGCGACTAACGGGGCTTCACAGCTGCGGTGGCGCAGCTGTACCAACGTGCCCAAATGGGCATTGAAACGTACCCACTTTTCACCCTCGCGCTCAAATGGCTCGATCTCGGTGGCGTGCAAGCTGGAGGTACTGGCACCGGTGTCGATTTTCGCCCGCAGGCCGGCAACTCCCAAATCGGGAAGCGCCACCCACTCGCGCAGACCGACAACGGTCAAGTGATCAAAAGTCTTCAATATAAGTAACCAGCGATTAACGTATTCAGGCTGCAGGAGAAACCCTGCAGGTAAAACAATCGGCGATGCCGATTTGGCTGTGTAGAAAGGGTATTCACGCAGAATATTCGGCAAATGGCGACAGTTATCTACGTGTACGCTGTTCAGCAGGCAGGCATTCTATCGGGCTGATTGCTTCAGTTGTTCATCGCAAGTAGTAGTACAGTTCTGACTATTCAAATGAAGAGGGATTCCAGTGGCACAAAAACAGGAAGTGGACGACAAGGTTCGCCTGGACAAGTGGCTCTGGGCAGCGCGTTTTTACAAAACCCGTGCATTGGCCAAAGCCGCGATCGAAAGCGGCAAGGTGCATTGCCGTGGTGAGCGCTGCAAACCGAGCAAAGAGCCACGGGTGGGCGATGAACTGCAAATACGTGTAGGCCTTGAAGAACGTACTGTGGAAGTCAAAGCACTTTCAGTGGTGCGTCGAGGCGCTCCCGAGGCTCAATTGCTGTACGCCGAAACCGGGCAAAGCATTGCCAAGCGGGAAAACGCAGCGGCCATGCGCAAATCCGGTGCAATGGGCATCAGCACCGAAGGAAAACCAACCAAGAAGCAACGACGCCAACTGCATCAGTTCCATGATGCCAGTGGGGCCGAGTGAGCTGGCCGAAGCTCGCAAACCGTACGTCGAGTCTGTGTGCGCATAACTTGTAATCATCCATGTATGGCGCCATATAGGGTCATTAGACCTGCACGACATCCAACGATCCGTACACATTTTGTCACCAATTCAGAACTCTATTCTTATGTCCGACTTACTCAAAAACGATGCCACACAACGCTTTATGTTCGATACCAGCGACGCCCGTGGCGAACTGGCATCGCTGGAGCATAGCTACGCTGACGTGTTGGCCAAGCACGCTTATCCACAGCCGGTCCAGCAGTTGCTGGGCGAGCTGATGGCTGCTGCTGCGTTGCTGGTGGGCAACCAGAAAATTGATGGTTTGCTGAGCTTGCAAGCCCGTTCCGAAGGCCCGGTGCCACTGCTGATGATCGAATGCACCAGCGACCGTGAGATACGCGGCCTGGCACGTTTCGACGCCGATCGCATTGCTCCTGATGCCACTCTGGCCGACCTGCTGCCCAATGGCGTACTGGCCATTACCATTGATCCTACGGTTGGCAAACGCTACCAGGGGATTGTGGACCTGAACGGCGAAACCCTGGCCGACTGTTTCACCAACTACTTCGTGATGTCCGAGCAAGTGCCAACCCGCTTCTGGCTGGTTGCCGATGGCCAGCGCGCCCGTGGCATGTTCTTGCAGCAGTTGCCTGCCGACGTGGTCAAGGATGAAGACGAGCGTGTGGACAGCTGGGACCGGCTGCTGATGCTGGGCGATACCCTCAAGGCTGAAGAGCTGCTGGGGCTGGACAACGAAACCATCCTGCACCGCCTTTATCACGAAGAAACCGTGCGTCTGTTTGACAACGAGGCCATCGAATTCAAGTGCAGCTGTTCCCGTGAGCGTTCGGGCAATGCCCTGACCAGCCTCGGCCACGAAGATGCGCTGACTCTGGTGACCGAGCATGGCGGTCATATCGAAATCGACTGCCAGTTTTGCAACGAGCGCTACCTGTTTGATGCGGCTGATGTCGATCAATTGTTCGCAGGCGCGGGTGTTGAATCCCCTTCTGGCACTCATCACTAAAACGTTTCAGCCTAGGTAAAACACCTGTCAAACCCCGTTCTTGCGCGGTTCTGACAGGTGGGCCCTACTCTTTTTGGGGTTTTCTGGCATAATCCGGCCCACTTTTTTCGCGGTAGTAGTGCAAATTTTTCTACTACAAAACGTTTGGCGCACTCGGCCAATGGCCGACGGGGAACCTCATGACGCAAGCTAATAACGCCGTGTACACCGATCTGAGCATCGACGATCTGGTCAAAGAAGCCCTGAGCCGTGGTGAAGGCGTGCTTGCCGACAATGGCGCACTGGTTGTCGAAACTGGCCACCGTACAGGCCGTTCACCGGCTGACCGCTTCATTGTTGAAGAGCCGTCCACTCAGGCATCCATTGCCTGGGGCCCGATCAACCGCAAGTTCCCGGCCGACAAGTTCGATGCCTTGTGGGACCGCGTCGAGGCGTTCAACAACGCGCAAGAGCATTTCGTTTCCCACGTGCATGTAGGTGCTTCCGAAGACCACTACCTGGCCGTGAAAATGACGACCCAGACTGCCTGGCAGAACCTGTTCGGCCGTTGCCTGTTCATCAACCCGGCTCAGTACAACCCGGCCGGTCGTGAAGAGTGGCAAGTGCTCAACGTAGCCAATTTCGAGTGCGTACCTGAGCGTGATGGCACCAACTCTGACGGTTGCGTGATCCTCAACTTCGCCCAGAAAAAAGTGCTGATCGCCGGTATGCGTTACGCCGGTGAAATGAAAAAAGCCATGTTCTCGGTACAGAACTTCCTGTTGCCTGCTGCTGACGTGCTGCCGATGCACTGCGCAGCCAACATTGGCGAAGAAGGCGATGTGACCCTGTTCTTCGGCCTGTCCGGCACCGGTAAAACCACCCTGTCCGCCGATGAAAGCCGTTACCTGATCGGTGATGACGAACACGGTTGGGGCGAAGGTGTGGTGTTCAACATCGAAGGCGGTTGCTATGCCAAGTGCATCGACCTGTCCGAGAAGAACGAGCCGGTCATCTGGAAAGCCATCAAGCACGGCGCCGTGTTGGAGAACGTTGTTCTCGACGATGCCAAGCACCCTGACTATGCCGATGTCAGCCTGACCCAGAACAGCCGCGCAGCTTACCCGCTGGAGCACGTTGCCAAGCGTTCCGAGAAGAACCTGGGCGGCGAGCCAAACGCTGTGATCTTCCTGACCTGCGACCTGACCGGCGTATTGCCGCCCGTGTCGATCCTCAGCGAAGAACAAGCGGCCTACCACTTCCTGTCCGGCTACACCGCACTGGTGGGCTCGACTGAAATGGGTTCGGGCAGCGGCATCAAGTCCACCTTCTCCACCTGCTTCGGCGCACCGTTCTTCCCGCGTCCGGCTGGCGAATACGCAGAGCTGCTGATCAAGCGCATCCGCGGCTTCGGCTCCAAGGTGTACCTGGTCAACACCGGCTGGACCGGCGGTGGCTACGGTGTTGGCAAGCGCTTCAACATCCCGACCACCCGTGGCGTGATTGCCGCGATCCAGAGCGGTGCTCTGGTCGGCGCAGAAACCGAACACCTGGACACCATCAACCTCGACGTGCCATTGGCCGTACCGGGCGTTGACACTGTTCTGCTCAACCCACGCAACACCTGGGCAGACAAAGCTGCCTACGACGAAGCTGCCAAGGCATTGGCTGGCCTGTTCGTAGAGAACTTCAAGAAGTTCGACGTCAGCGACGCGATCAAGGCAGCGGGTCCGAAGGCGTAAGCATTCGATCAGTGTGTTGATCCACAAAGAAGCCGCCTGAGAGGGCGGCTTTTTTGTGCCTGAGCAGATGCATCCTGTGGGAGCGGGCTTGCTCGCGATGGCATCGCCGGTGTGATTCTGGCAAACCGCGTTGCCTGAATCCCAAGCAAGACTGCTCCCACAGAACGTTTCACCTAAGCTTCCAGGTTTTGCGTATCCCAATGGCCGCTGCTGATCGCCGCGTACAGCATGCCGATGGTCAAGGGTACTTTGCCCTCGCGGCCCTTGGCCTTGCGCTTGAGGTGCGGGTCGTTGCCCGCAGGCTGGAAGTAGCGGTAGGCATCGTAGTCCGCCAACTCGAGCCCGAAACGTTCCTCAAGGGCTTCCATCAAATGCGGAGCATCGCTGCCATTGCAGCCAAGATCCGCGTTGATCGCGGTTTTGAGGCTGATGGTTTTGTGTTCCGGCAGACCGATTTCTTCATGCAGCAACTGCATCAGCTCGCGCAGGATGGGGGTGTCCGGGAGGTCGGTGGCGAGTTTCATTGATTAGTGTCCGTAAGATTCGTATTGCTTTATGAGCTTTTTAATGTGTCTTTGGTAGTTCTTTTAAAAATGCTATATTTAGTGCTTGTTGATTGTGGCTCAAGTGGCTTACAGGTTTAGCAGATGAGTCATCCCATAGACACAGGCATGAGGCCCTACCATGACATTCGCCATGCTCGCTAAAGTCGCGGCATCCGTGACAGATCTGAAAAAAGACCCCATGGGTACTTATCGTGAAAGCGGTGGTGATCCAATGGTCATTCTCAATCGTAACGAACCCGCTTTTTATATCCTTTCACCAGAGCGCTACGAGCTGCTGCTGGAGATGATCGACGATGCCGAGTTGGCAAGGGTCGTCAATGAGCGGCGGGGCAATCCCACTCTCAAGGTCGATATTGATGAGCTCATCGCAACTGCCGAAAAAAGCTGATTCACAGGCAACTGCAATCAGGACATATAGCCTTGAGTTCGAAATTGAAGCAAAAAAAGAACTGGAAAAGTTGGATAAGGCACTTCAAATCCAACTGCTGAAAAAGCTCAAATCGCGCCTGCTGTCCCCCAAGGTTCCTTCGGCCAGACTCAGTAACATGCCTAATTGTTACAAGATCAAGCTGCGCGCCAGTGGGGTGAGGCTGGTGTATGAAGTCATTGATAACCGCCTGATAGTTCTGGTGCTTGGAGTCGGCAGGCGTGATGACAACGCTGTCTACATCAGTGCCAGAAAGCGTCTCCACTAGTGTTGTACGCGGATCTCGGGACACATCTGTATCATCCCCTCTCAATTTGCCCCCGGCCTATTCTCGATCGGCTGCAAACCTGGCGTAGAGTTTTGCGCTTTGCAACGGTCAAAGGAGTGACAGTCATGCACAACACCCTGGAACAGGTCTTTGGTTATCCACAGTTTCGTGCCGGGCAAGAAGCGGCGATCAGTGCCGTGTTGGCTGGACGTTCAGCGGCGGCGATTTTCCCTACGGGATCGGGCAAATCCCTGTGTTACCAACTGCCGGCTTTGCTGTTGCCTCACCTGACGCTAGTGGTTTCGCCGCTGTTGGCCCTGATGCAGGACCAATTGGCTTTTTTGCAGCGCCACGGGATTGCAGCGGCCAGCATCGATTCGGCGCAAAGCCGCGACGAGGCAAGCGCCGTCATGGCCCGGGCGAAAGCGGGCGAGTTGAAGATCCTGATGATTTCGGTCGAGCGACTGAAAAACGAGCGCTTTCGTAACTTTTTGCAGCAAGTGCCGATTTCCCTGCTGGTGGTGGACGAAGCGCACTGTATTTCCGAGTGGGGGCATAATTTCCGTCCGGACTACCTGAAGCTTCCGGACTACCAGCGCCAGTTCAATATCCCGCAAGCGCTGCTGCTGACCGCGACGGCGACCCCTAATGTGATCGCAGACATGCAGGTCAAGTTCGCGATTGCCGAGTCGGACGTCATCACCACCGGTTTCTATCGCGCCAATCTCAATCTGTGGGTCGAGCCCGTCACTGGCGCCGCCAAGCGTCAGCGCCTGGTGCAGTGGATGGGCGAGCGTATCGGCCAGCCGAGCATTGTGTATGTCACGCTGCAAAAGACCGCCGAGCACATTGCCCAGCACTTGAACCAGAACGGGATCAGCGCCAACGCCTATCACGCCGGTTTGCCCCATGATCAGCGCGAGGGCATTCAGCGCCAGTTCATGGGCGGGCAGTTGAATTGCATCGTTGCCACCATTGCCTTTGGCATGGGTATCGACAAGAGCGACATCCGCAACGTGGTGCATTTCGACTTGCCCAAGTCGATCGAAAACTACAGCCAGGAAATCGGCCGGGCCGGGCGTGATGGCGCACCCTCGGAGTGCCTGGTGCTGGCTAATCGCGACAGCCTCAATGTGCTGGAAAACTTTGTGTATGGCGACACGCCGGAGTTGCAGGGCATTCGCTGTGTGCTCGATGAGTTGCGTGAGGCAATGGTGCAAGGGCAGTGGGAGTTCATGCTGCTGCCTCTGTCCGATCAGAGCAACATTCGTCAGTTACCGCTCAAGACTTTGTTGGTCCAGTTGGAACTGCGTGGCCTGATTGCCCCTCGCTATGCCTATTTCGCCGAGTATCGTTTCAAATTCCTGATAGAACCTGAGGTGTTGCTGGCCAAGTTTGAGGGCGAGCGTCAGCAATTTGTCTCGGCCATCATCCAGACTTCCAGCCGAGCCAGAACCTGGGCTACGGTGAATTTCGACGGGCTGTACAGCCAGCATCAGGCTGATCGGAACCGGGTGGTCAAAGCGCTGGATTACTTTCAGGAGAAGGGCTGGATCGAACTTGAAAGCAAGCAGATGACCGAGGTCTACAGCCTGTTGGTTCAAGATTTTGATGCCCAGGCTCTGAGCCTGGAGCTGCATGCCTACTTCACGGCTCACGAGCGTGGCGAGATTACGCGGATTCACGCAATGTTGGCGCTGTTCGCCAGTGAAACCTGCTTGAGCTACCGGCTGGCGCAGTATTTTGGGGATGAGCAGGCGCCGCAGCAGTGCGGGCATTGTTCGGTGTGCGCAGGGCAGGTCGCTCACTTGCCGGAGCCACCCGCACTGATGCCGCTTGTGGATAAAAACTTCGAAGTCCTGTGTGGTGCTTTTATCCACAGGCATCAGGAGTTCACGGGAAGTTATCCCCCGGCAGAACGCCTGACCCGGTTTTTATGCGGGATCAGCGTGCCGATGTTCACCAAGATGAAAGCGCGTGCCATTCCAGGTTTTGCGGCATTGGAGAACTACCCCTATGCCGCGGTCCGCGATTGGGCGGTGAAAGGGCTGAGTTAACGGGCAGTCGCTGCCGCAGGCGGCGAGGGCGACCGCAGGTTTTTGTTACCCCAACAACTCGCGCAGCACCCGGGTGAAGTCGCGGCAGCTGGCTTCTTCATCGGCATGACGGCCGTCGCGCACCACCCACTGGCCGTTGACCAATACGTCTCGTACCTGACGATCGCCGCCCGCAAATAGCCAGCGGTTAAGAATGGCGTCGTCCTGTGCCGTGGCCAGGTACGGGTCATTACCGTCCAGTACCAGCCAGTCGGCGCGCTGACCAACGGCTAATCCGGCAACCGCCTGGCCCATCGCCTGGGCGCCGCCCACCAGTGCGGCGTCATACAGCGTGCGGCCGACCATCGGCTGGTCGCTGCGATACATCCGGTTGCGGCGCTGATCGCGCAAGCGCTGGCCGTATTCCAGCCAGCGCAGCTCTTCAACCACGCTCAGGGACACATGGCTGTCCGAGCCAATGCCCATTCGCCCGCCTTGAGCAAGGAAATCCACGGCCGGAAAAATGCCGTCACCCAGGTTGGCTTCGGTGGTCAGGCACAACCCGGCCACGGCCTGGCTCTGCGCCATCAACTGGACTTCGGCAGCGTTGGCGTGGGTTGCATGCACCAGGCACCAGCGTTGATCGACCTCAACGTTGTCATACAGCCACTGGATTGGACGTTTGCCGCTCCAGCTCAGGCAATCGTCGACTTCCTTTTGTTGCTCGGCGATATGGATATGCACCGGGCAGGTCGTGTCGCTGGCCTGCAGGACTTCATGGATTTGCTCGGGAGTGACGGCGCGCAGCGAGTGAAAGCACAAGCCCAGGGTTTGTGCAGGCTGTTGAGCCAGCAGCGGCTTTAGCTGTTGCTGCAGCTTCAGGTAGTGCTCGGTGCTGTTGATAAAACGCCGTTGACCGTCGTTGGGTGCCTGCCCCCCAAAGCCTGAGTGGCTGTAGAGCACCGGCAGCAAGGTCAGGCCAATGCCGGTGGAGCGCGCCGCTTCGCTGATGCGCAGCGCCAGTTCTGCTGGATTGGCATAGGGCTGGCCCGAAAGATCGTGGTGCACGTAATGGAATTCAGCCACCGAGGTGTAACCGGCCTTGAGCATTTCGATGTACAACTGACGGGCAATGACGCCGAGCTGTTCAGGGCTTATTTTTCCGACGAGCCGATACATTAAATCGCGCCACGTCCAGAAACTGTCGTTGGGATTGCCCGCCACTTCGGCCAAACCGGCCATGGCCCGCTGGAATGCGTGGGAGTGCAGATTCGGCATGCCCGGCAGCAGTGGGCCGTTCAGCCGTTCGGCGCCGTGCGCGTCGGCATTGGCCTGGATTCGGGTCAAGTAGCCATCGGCACCGACCTCGATGCGGACATTGGTAGCCCAGCCTGTAGGCAGTAGCGCGCGCTCGGCAAAGAAGACGGACATCGGTTCGGTACCCCATTGCTTGTAATTTGTATATACATATACAGACGTTTGCCTGCTCGGTAAACTCCGGCAAGCTACGACTCTTAACTCATTACCAAGGATTGCCTGTGTCGACTCCGCCTGTCGTGTCCCCGCTGGCCGCCCACATGGGCGATAGCCCGGCCCCGCTTTACGCTCGAGTAAAGCAAATGATCACTGCGCAGATCCAGAGCGGAAACTGGCCGCCGCATTATCGTGTGCCCTCCGAAAGCGAGCTTGTGACCCAGTTGGGGTTCAGCCGCATGACCATCAACCGTGCGCTGCGTGAAATGACCGCCGACGGCTTGCTGGTGCGCATGCAGGGCGTTGGCACCTTTGTGGCCGAGCCCAAGACCCAGTCCGCGCTGTTCGAAGTCAACAATATCGCCGATGAAATCGCTGCGCGCGGGCACAAGCACACCTGCAAGGTCATCAGTCTGGGTGAAGAAATGGCCGGCTCGGAACGTGCCGCCGTGCTCGACATGCGTGAAGGGCAGAAGGTCTTTCACTCACTGATCGTGCACTACGAGAACGGGATTGCCGTGCAAATCGAGGACCGTTTCGTCAATGCCCTGGTGGCACCGGACTACCTCAAGCAGGATTTCACCCTGCAAACGCCTTACGCCTATTTGTCTCAAGTCGCCCCGCTGACTGAGGGCGAGCACGTGGTCGAAGCGATTTTGGCTGACCCCAAAGAGTGCAAATTACTGCAAATCGAGCCCGGCGAGCCGTGCCTGCTGATTCGTCGCCGCACCTGGTCGGGTCGTCAGCCTGTTACCGCCGCCCGACTGATCCACCCCGGTTCCCGTCATCGTCTTGAAGGACGTTTCAATAAATGATCCAGCCTGAAGTTTTACGTGCCGTCGACTATCCGCGCATGCCGTGGAAGAACGGCGGCGGCAGCACTGAAGAAATCACCCGAGATGCAGGCGAGGGCCTTGATGGCTTTGGCTGGCGCCTGTCGATTGCCGATATCGGCGAGTCGGGCGGCTTTTCACGTTTTGACGGCTACCAGCGAATCATCAGCGTGCTGCAGGGTGCGGGCATGAACCTGCAAGTCGACGGGGTGAGCACGCGGGCACTGTTACCGTTCGATGCTTTTGCATTCAAGGGTGAAAGCGCCGTTGCCTGCACCCTGATCGGTGGTCCGATTCGCGACTTCAACCTGATCTATGCCCCGCAGCGCTACACCGCGCGGTTGCAATGGCTGGAGGCGACCACCCCTCAGCGCGTGTTCACTTCGGCGCACACCCTGGTGGTTTTCAGCGCAGGCGAACAGGTCCATGTGGGCCTGGGTAACACCTGCCACGAACACCTGGGCCGTTACGACTGTCTGCAACTGAGCGGCAATCGCGAGTTGCTTGAAGTGACGGTGACAGGCCTGTGCTGTGTGATTGAGTTGAGCGCGGTCTAACTAGCATGTAGTCGCTGCCGCAGGCTGCGAAGGGTTGCGGAGCAACCCGTTTTCCTGGAGCGCCCACGTCCCGCTTCGCAGCCTGCGGCAGCGACTACACACGCTACACGCTCTGTTACCGAACGCCCCAACTCAGCGCACAAACCTCCCCCAGTAACACTCCTGCGAATCATTCATCCTCATCTCAAAAACCTGGCGCACGGTTTTTAGCCTGTGTTTTCGGGCTCTCTAACTTTTTCATTTGCGAATTTCACACATTGGCCGCTAACTTGCATATGCTTGTATGTACAAGTACATAAGTGTGCGTCGATCCTCTTCTCACACCCGACGCATCCGACTATCGCTGAGGAGTTACCCGTGACTTCAACTACCCCAAAATCGCCTGCCGAGTTCACCCGTCACCGTGAAGGTGAAATCCGCGCCGCCCGTGGCACCCAGCTCACTGCTAAAAGCTGGATGACCGAAGCGCCGCTGCGGATGTTGATGAACAACCTCGACCCGCAAGTGGCCGAGAACCCGACCGAGCTGGTGGTGTATGGCGGTATTGGCCGGGCAGCGCGTAACTGGGAGTGCTACGACAAAATCGTCGAAAGCCTGACCAACCTCAACGATGACGAAACCCTGCTGGTGCAGTCGGGCAAGCCGGTCGGCGTGTTCAAAACCCACAGCAATGCGCCGCGGGTGCTGATCGCCAACTCCAACCTGGTACCGCACTGGGCCACGTGGGAGCACTTCAACGAACTCGACGCCAAAGGCCTGGCCATGTACGGCCAGATGACCGCCGGCAGCTGGATCTACATCGGCAGCCAGG
>NZ_CAXAOU010000014.1:0-170643 GCF_963970465.1 Pseudomonas sp. RL_5y_Pfl2_69
TCGGCACCGGTCGCCTGGGGGAAATACTGGCGGCTTTGGGTTCTGAAAACCGCGAGGCAACCCGTCAGCTGTTTGCCCCCCTGAGCGCCGTGATTGCCAACGACATCGCCGCCATGGCCCGCGACGCTCATGGGCGCTGGAGCGTACTGGTCAACCGGTTGGCGGCGGCGCTGCTGGTCCTCAAGGGCGACACCACCTTGAGCAGCGCCTGGGTGGGTATCTTCGTCGCCGCACGCCTGGGCAGCGATGCGCGCTTGCAGGCTGTGACCCACGCGGGCAGGCAGATGTGGACCCTGCTGGGAGAAAAAGCCGAGGGCCTCAACCACTGGGTCAAGGCCACGGGACAAGCCATAGGTGCCGGGCGCATGGAACGCGTGACCAACTCCCCGCTGATCAGCAACAGCGGCGGCGTGGTGCCATTGGCGGCGTTGCTGCTCAACACGCTCAATGCGAACAACTACCTGAGCCAGGCCGCAGCGCTGGAAGGGATGGATGATCAGCGGGTCAACGACACGGTATCGGCTTCGCTGTATGCCTCGGCGGCGTTAGTGGCGGTGGTTGATAGTCAGGTTAGGAAGGGGTTGGGTAGGGATCGGTTCATGATTCGTTTGTCAGCAGCCCCAACACTTACACTGTTTGGGGGGGTGATTGGTGGGTTGTCGGCCATCGCAGCGCTACAGGAATTCAAATCCCTGCAAATACAGCTGGAAAGTTCGCAAACTCATATCGATCCATGGCTGGAGATGCGCCGAACGGTGGTAGGAGGGCAAGTCATCGCTTATGGGGCACAGGCATTACTCGGCGTCGGCCAGACCATGCGGGCCTTGGCAGGCTTGATCGAAGTAGAAGTCGCCATCATGCGTTACACACTGTACATGGGACCGTTAAACTGGATTATTGCTGCGCTGGGCGTGTTGTACCTGATCTCCTGGTTCTTTCAGCAAACGCCGGTACAAAGCTTCTTAAACTCCTGCTGTTGGTCCAAAGGACGGGCCAGAAACTTAGACCCGATTTCCGCCAAAGCTCAGCAAAACGAGCTCCATGCGCTATACGGCATCCTGTATACACCCCGCGTCAGCATGCAAAGCAGCTCAGAGACAGGCGGTTCCAATGGACCATCTGGGCTGTCCTTCGTCAGCTCCATCAATGCCCTGACCATCGACTTGCCGGGAGCAGAACCGGGTACCGCCTACCTTGAACTGAACATGATGGGCGACCCCGTGGACTCCCAAGCCTACCGTTACCTGATCAAAAACAGCCCTCACAATAACTACAAACCCCCTCGTCCCTGGCGTGACATGGCACCTCATTGGCTGTCCAGCAGCGTGTGCCAGTGGATACCGTTCCAGGAAGGCCAAGGCTTGCGCCTGAGTGGCCCGTTTAAAACTCTGTCGAACGTATTAAGCACGTCGCCAGCCACGGTTTCGCTTCGTTTGCGCTATCGCACACCCTTGATTGCCACGCTGGGCGCTCACAACTTTGTCGGTGGCGAACGGGGCGTTGCTTTTACCCTCACCAACAACGACGGGGTGATAAGCCTGCGTAACGACCCAACTCCCGAGCTGGATCGAGTGCCAACCTACGCCCTCGGTAAAGGCCATCCCGGCGCCATTTACCTGCAACCCAAGGACAAGCCATGAGCACCCCACCGGCTGGAACCACTAGAAAACGGATTTTTTCGCGTGATGACTACTTGGCACCATTGCCTATTCCGACAGGCAGAAAACCTTCAGATGTGCTCAACACCATTTGGCGCAAGAACGATGTGTTTATTGATATCGGGAATTACAGCATCGGGTCTGCTGTAATGACTATGTGGCCGATGGTCATATTATTTCTTGGACTCTCGTATGCTTTGAATGATCTCGACATCCTGATTTTAGGTGTATTGATTATGATCATCCCCATATTTTTCTTTATCCAAGGCCTCTTCCGCGAAGTCCCCCTTCCCGTACGCTTCAATCGTCAACGCCGAGAAGTCTGCGTACCGATGGAAGACGGCGACTATTGGATTGTGCCGTGGGAAAGTGTCACCGCCGCCGCCACTCAACACTCATCGACAAGCCAGGCGGGTAAAAACACGATGGGTTTATTGATCGTGGGTTTCGAAAACCCGGACCCCTTGGCCAAGGAAGGCAATAAACACTTTTACTTCGCCTTCAATTGCGGCGGCGGCACCACGGCGATGGCGCTGTGGGAGTGCATGCGCAGTTATATGGAAATTGGGCCTGATGCTGTTGAAGATCAAACAGCACGCTTCGATAGATCCAAAGGCATATGGGCGACCTATTTGGACGATCTCATAAAGGGTGCGAAGTTGAGAGGCTGGCCAGTCACAATCTTGTGGGAAGGCTTTTTCGGGATCTTCATCTTCAACACACTACTGATTGACGTGCTTGAACGCTGGAAACTGAACCCGCCCCCAGACCTCCCTTACCCCGACATCATCGAATGGTCAAAACCCCTCCCACCTGAACAATGGGCCAAACGCTCCCCCGAGCTTGAACACGCCATCGCCAAGCGCGAAGCCGAACTCGCCGCGCTGGCGGTGCAAGAAACAGCATGAACCAGCTAAACCACACCATCGGGGCGCTAACCGCTTGCACAGCAATCGTCGCCCTGCTGCCTTGAATGCACCTTAAAACTCGATCCGCACATCGCCCTTGGGCACGCTGCAGCACGACAGAATATAGCCTTCGGCAACGTCTTCGTCGGTGATGCCGCCGTTGTGGTCCATCTCGACTTCGCCGCCCAGCTTAAGCACCTTGCAGGTGCCGCAAATCCCCATGCCGCATGCCTTGGGAATCAGCAGCCCCAGCTTGGCCGCCGCAGCATGCACGGTTTCAGCCGGGCCCACGCGGATGCTCTTGCCCGACGCGGTAAATTCCACCTGATTCAAATCCGCCAGGTCCAGCTCCGGCGCCTCGGCCGCCTGCTCGGCTTGCTCCACCGCATCGGCCCGGGCTTCGGGCGGCGTCGCACCAAAGGACTCCTCGTGATACCGGCTCATGTCAAAGCCGTTGTTCTCCAGCAGGCGCTTGACCGCATTCATGTAAGGCGTAGGCCCGCAGCAGAACACCTCGCGCTCCATGAAATCGGGCGCCATCAGCTCAAGCATTTTATGGTTCAGATAGCCGCGATACCCGGCCCACGGCTCACCCAACCCGTGCTTTTCACAGATCAGGTGCAGGCTGAAGTTGTCGATGCGCGAAGCCATGTGCTCCAGCTCACGGTGATAAATGATGTCTTTGGGCGAACGGGCGCTGTGGATAAACACCATGTCGACATTGGCGTTGGTGTCGTAAAACCACCGCGCCATCGACATGACCGGGGTAATCCCGACGCCGCCGCTCAGGTACAGCACCTTGGGGCTCGGTGCATCAATGGCGTTGAACAGCCCGACCGGCCCGTGTACGGCCAGTTCCTGGCCTTCCTGCAGGTTGTCGTGCAGCCAGTTGGACACCCGCCCGCCCGGGACACGCTTGATCGTCACCGAAAAGCTGTAGGGCACCGAAGGCGAGCTGGAGATGGTGTACGAGCGCATCACCGGGTCGCCATCGATTTCCAGCTCCAGGGTGACGAACTGCCCCGGCTTGAAAAAGAACAGAATCGGCTGGTCGGCCATAAAACAGAAGGTGCGCACGTCCCAGGTTTCCTGAATGACTTTGACGCATCGCACGATGTGTCGGCCGTTAGCCCAGGTCTGGGTGGTTACAGGGTTCAGAAAGCTGTTGGACATGCGTTTCTCCACGGCCGACAACCGGCCTCTTGCTGGCGATTCTGCGCATGCCCCGAGGCGGCCATTTATCTATTCGCGACATTCACATGCTTATGGCGACCAGCCCCTGAAAACAGGGGCTCGCGCGTCGGGAACAGATTTGGCCATGTCGCCCGCAGATAAGGCATCGCAACACTTCGAACGCACACTCAGCGCCACTCACTACCGTAAATGCTTTGCCTTGCGTCGCACCCCTGATCAGCCACTTTTAGGCCACATACGATGGCCATGAGGATTACAACGATGGACGTCACCGCAAACCTGAGCCTGGGCGATCCACTGGAACCCGCACGCAAGGCCACCGCCGAGATGTTGCAGAACCGCGAACGCACGTTTTCGCTGCCGCAGCCGTTTTACAACGACGAGCGCCTGTTCGACATCGACATGCAGGAGATCTTCCAGAAAGAGTGGCTGATTGCAGGCATGACCTGCGAGATCCCGGCCAAGGGCAACTTTCTGACCCTGCAAATAGGCAAGAACCCGATCATCGTGATTCGCGGCGCCGAAGGCCAGGTGCATGCCTTTCATAACGTGTGCCGCCATCGCGGCTCACGGTTGTGCACCAGCGAAAAGGGCAAGGTTGCCAAGCTGGTGTGCCATTACCACCAGTGGACCTACGAACTGGACGGGCGCCTGCTGTTTGCCGGCACCGAGATGGGCGCAGATTTCGACATGAAGCAATACGGCCTCAAGCCGGTAAACGTCAAAACCGCGGGCGGCTACATCTTTATCAGCCTGGCCGAGAACCCGCCTGCCATCGACGAGTTCCTGGCCACGCTGAACCACTACATGGAACCCTACGACATGGAAAACACCAAGGTGGCGATTCAGACCACCCTGGTGGAAAAAGCCAACTGGAAGCTGGTGCTGGAAAACAACCGCGAGTGCTATCACTGCAACGCGTCCCACCCCGAACTGCTCAAGACCCTGCTGGAGTGGGACGACGTCACCGATCCACGGGCCGATCAGGCATTCAAGGATCACGTAGCCGCGTCGGCCGCTGCCTGGGACGCAGAAAAGATCCCTTATGCACACGCCAGTTTCGGCCTGCGTAACCGTATTGTGCGCATGCCGCTGCTCAAGGGCACCGTGTCCATGACCCTGGATGGCAAGCAAGGCTGTGCAAAACTCATGGGGCGGATCAAAAACCCGGACCTGGGCTCGATGCGCATCCTGCACCTGCCGCACTCGTGGAACCACTGCATGGGCGATCACATCATTGTGTTTACCGTGTGGCCGATCAGCGCGCAAGAAACCATAGTCACCACCAAATGGCTGGTCCACAAGGATGCGGTTGAGGGCGTGGATTACGACGTGGAACGCATGCGCAAAGTCTGGGACGCCACCAACGACCAGGACCGCCGGCTGGCCGAAGAGAACCAGCGCGGCATCAACTCAATCGCCTACCAGCCTGGGCCTTACTCCAAGACCTACGAGTTTGGCGTGGTGAACTTTATCGACTGGTACAGCGAGCGGCTGCTGAACAACCTGGGGGCGGCGCCAGCGCCGTACCTCAAGGGCATAGTTGCCCAATAGACACCCGCTTGTGGAAGCAGAGGTGGCTAGCTGGACAACGGCCAGAGCATCAAATACGCCTCACCCGTCACGCGAATCAGCGGGTGGGGCGTGACCTGACAGGTTTTGACGATCTCGAAACCATGGCGCTCATAAAACCGGCGGGCACCCGTGTTCGCCGCATAGTCGATCAGGCTCAAGCCCGTCAGGCCCAGTTCGGCGCAGCGCTCCCTGGCGTGCTGCAGGAATCGGGCTCCCAGCCCAAGGCTTCGCCAACCCTCGTGCAGGGCCAGGCTAGAGATGTACAGCGTGTCCGGGATTTCCATGTCCGCGTAAGGCGCCAACACCGGATCGGTCTCAGCCACGGCATCAGGGTCGTGATGCATCACAAAGCTGTGCATCATGCCAATCACCTGGCCCTCGGCCTCGGCAATCAGGCAGTTTTCATAGGAAAAAACAACGCCTTCGCGTGCGTAACGCATTTCACCCACGTCCAGCAGCGCCTGCCCCGGTTGTGCGATCAGGCTCCAGATATAGTCGGCACATCCTTCGGACGAAATTTGAAACAGGCGAGCAATCTCCCGCGCATCGGCGCGCTCGGCCGGACGAAATAAAACACTCATTTTCTGTACTCCACAGGACGTTGGGCGCCCTTTTTAGCCCGGCCTCATCCAGGGCTACAAGGCCACGGCGGGCCACCTGTATAACCAGATATTGCCACTCAATGATCAATTTTTGACCAACAGTCTGCAGGCCATGCATTCAAAGGCCTACAGCCCTTCACCAACATCTTGTCCACAGGCACACCCACAGCAATTGTGGGGAAGTGGACAAGTTATGCCCGAATGATCAATTGATCGTTTTTTGTACAGGGCACTGTAAGCCACGAAACACGTGGCCTGTAGCCAGCCGCGAACACCTTATCCACATATCCACCAACAGAGATTGTGCGCAACTTATGCACCGCCTCGTTTCACTGTGGAAAACCCCTTAAGGCACCGATTATTCAAGGGTTTAACAGCCAGGCGGTGGATAAAGCAATGAATTGGGTGTTTTTTGATCAGAAGCCTGTAAGCCACGGTTTGTATGGGTCTTAGACGACAGCAAACAACTTATCCACATAAGCGCTAACAGACTTTGTGGGCAAGTATCAGCGCACCACGCCTTCTTCAACCAGCAGCTTCAAAATAGCCTGGGCACCCTCTTCGGCACTCACACCCTTGAGTACTTGCCCGGAGCCACCAACGGCCTTGGCTGTGGCTGCTTTCATGCGATCTGCGCCACTTTTGGCCTTGATCACTTTCAAGCGCTTGGGCCGCGGCTTGGCAGGTTGCAGCACACCCGTTGTGGATAACTCATCCACCGTGACTTCAACCACTTCAGCGTTGACCAGCCCCCGGGTGGCGGGGCCATAAGCGCTTTGTCGGGCCTTGGGGGCGGCGTTATCCACAGTGATCACAAATGGCAGCCGTACTTGCAACCGACGACGCTGCCCCCGAGGCAGGGCTTGCAGCACCTGCGCCACACCGCTGTGGATAGATTCGATCTGTGCCACACCCACCACCAGCGGCCAGCCCAATTGCTCGGCCAACAGGTACGGCAACATGCCAGAACCTTCGCCGGTTTCAGCCTGGCTGCCGGTCAGCACCAGCTGTACGCCCGCTTCACGGATGTAATCGCGCAATACCGGGACCACATCGGCGCCATCCGGTTGCTCCAGCACATGCAACTCGTCCAGTCCCATGCCCAGATAGGCGCGCAAGGCGGACTCGTGGGGATTGCCAGCGTGCAGCACATGCAAGTTATCCCCAGCCAGCTCCAGGCCCAGTTCGACAGCGCGGGCGTCCTGCTCGGCGCGGCGGGCGCGGCCTGAAGCCGGGTGGGCGCCGATTGAAACCAGTGCAACGGTGGCGATGCTCATTAATAAATCTCCAGACAATGTGGGAGCGGGCTGCCTGCGCAGGATCGCCTCGGTGTATCAGGCAGACCGGGTCGCCTGATTCGCGAGCAAGCCCGCCCCCCCAGAAGATGCGTTGCGCCAGTTATCCACAGCCACAATCAATGCCTCGAGCACAGCCGTTCCATCGCCAATCACCGACAGGTCAGCGCGCTTGATCATGTCGCAACCGGGGTCCAGGTTGATCGCCACCACTTTGTCGCAGGCGCCAATCCCTTGCAGATGCTGAATTGCACCGCTGATACCGACCGCCACGTAGACCCGTGCCGTGACCCAAACCCCACTGGCACCGACCTGACGCTCCCTGGCCATAAAGCCATCATCCACCGCCACACGGGAAGCCCCTTCAGTGGCCCCTAGGGCAACGGCAGCCTTGTGGAAAAGTCCCCAGTCTTTAATCCCGTTACCGCCACTGAGGATAAATTCGGCTTCAGCCATGGGTATCGCAGCCGGATCGACCGCCACCGCGCCCAAATCTTCAATCCGTGGCAGGCAGCTCGCAATCGCTGTGGATAACTGCACCTCCAAGGCTTCGTGACGGGTTTCGCTGACCGGTTCGGCGCACTCGGCGGCGGCCAGGATCAAACGCGGCAATGGCTGCGCTACGTCTTGCAGGCCCGCGCCAGCGCGTCCCACACAAGCCCCGTCCTTGACCTGCCACACCCGCGTGGCCGGGCGTTCGCCCAGGCTTGCGGCAAAGCGCCGACCCAACTCCGCCCCGCCGCTGCGGCTGTCAGGCAACAACCAATGCCTGGGTGCAAACTGGTTATCCACAGCCCGCAACCCCAGTACCTGTTGCTCCGGTGCATAACCTTCACTGTCGAGCAGCAGCAGCCGATCCACGCCCGCCGTGGCAAAAGCGGTTTCTTTTGATTCGCCAAACACCACCGCCAACACCGCGCCGTCGCTACCCGCCAACTGCCGGGCCAGGCCCAACAGGTCGCGGTCATGACTGCTCAGGCGCCCGCCGACCATGTCCGGTACCACGCCAATATAAAACGCCGGTGCTGACACTTGATGCAGCACCAGTTGCACCTGGGCACTGGCCGCACGCTTGCTTGTACCTCCCTGCTGCGCGCCGCTGCGGTCGATGCGCTTGATGCCGTTGGGGCCGATGAAACCCACCCCGTGCACGTTTTTGCGAAGTACGCCGTTAGGCCCCATCCAGCTTTGCTGGTGGGGTTGCATGGCGGCGTGCAACGGGTGCAGGCGGTTGCGGGCGATCCACTCGGCGCGCGGATCGCGGCGAATAATGTCACTCATGCGATCACCTCCGGGGCTGCGCGCCTGGCCGGTTGGGCAGGCACGGCGCCTTCAATCAGGGCATCGGCTACCAGTTCGGCAATGTCTTTGATCAGCGGACGGGGCTCAACCACGCCTTCGAGCATGACGGTGCATTGCGGACAACCCACTGCCACGCGCTCGGCGAGGGTCTCGCGGATGTCATCCATGCGCATGTCGGGAATACGCTGCTTGCCGGGGATGTCGGTGATCGGAGCACCGCCACCGCCTCCGCAGCAACGGGAGCGAAACCCCGAGCGCTGCATTTCTTTGACTTCAATGCCCAGCGCTCGCAACACCGCGCGTGGCGCCTCGTATTCGCCGTTGTAGCGGCCCAGGTAACACGGGTCGTGATAGGTCACGCTGCCCCCTGTATCCGCAGCCAGGTTGAGCAACCCTGCGTCGATCAACTCGGCCATGTATGTGCTGTGATGCTGCACAAGATAGTCACCGCCAAGGGCGCCATATTCGTTTTTAAGCACATGAAAGCTGTGGGGGTCGCAGGTGACGATGCGCGTGAAGCGGTACTGCGCAAGGGTCTGGATATTGCGCTTGGCCAAGGCCTGGAACGTGGCCTCATCCCCCAGACGCCGAGCCACATCTCCGCTGTCCCGTTCTTCCAGCCCCAGCACGGCAAAGTTGACCTGCGCGGCCTTGAGCACTTTGACGAAGGCGCGCAGGGTTCGCTGGTTGCGCATGTCGAACGCACCGTCGCCGACCCAGAACAGCACGTCCGCCGAGGGTTTGTCGCGCATCAGGTCGAGGTTCAAATCCGCCGCCCAGTTCATCCGCCCGCCCGGTGCAAAACCGCCGGGGTTGTCGGTGGCAATCAGGTTATCCAGCACCTGGGCACCGTTGTTAGGCGTCGCCCCTTTTTCCAGGGTCAGGAATCGGCGCATGTCGACGATGGCATCCACGTGCTCGATCATCATCGGGCACTCTTCGACACAGGCCCGGCAAGTGGTGCAAGACCAGAGCGTGTCCGCGTCGACCAGACCGTTGACGATGGGCTGATGGGGATTGCCGCCGTGCTCACCTATCGGTTTGCCAGGGTACGGGCTGCCGGCGAAGTTTGCATCGGTGCCACCTGCCAGCCCCACCACCATGTCTTGAATCAGCTTCTTGGGGTTGAGCGGCTGCCCGGCGGCAAACGCCGGGCACGCAGCTTCGCACTTGCCGCACTGCACACAGGCGTCGAAACCGAGCAACTGGTTCCAGGTGAAGTCCTCGGGTTTTTCCACCCCCAACGGCGCGGCGCGGTCATTCAGGTCCAGGGGTTTCAAACCGGTGGATCGACCGCCGCCAAAGCGTTCGGCACGCCGGTGCCAGGCCAGGTGCAAAGCGCCGGCAAAGGCGTGTTTCATCGGGCCGCCCCAGGTCATGCCGAAGAACAGCTCCGTCACGCCCCACAGCACACCAACGCTCAACACCGCCGCCAGCAGCCAGCCGCCAAAGTTTTCAGGCAGCAAGCCGGCCACCGGCAGGGTGAGCATGAAAAAGCTTGCGGCAAACGCCAGCAGGCTTTTGGGCAAGCGCATCCAGGGGCCTTTGGACAGGCGCGACGGTGGGTTGAGACGGCGCTTGAACACAAAAAGGGCGCCGATAAACATCAGCGCCGTGGCGAACAGCAAGGCATAGCCCAGGATGCGGTTATGCAGCCCCAGGCCGTGCACCAGAATCGCCAGCACCGCCGCCAGCACAAAGCCGCCCGCGGTGGCGACGTGGGTGTTGGCCATGTATTTGTCGCGGGCAACGACGTGGTGAAGGTCGACCATATAGCGCTTGGGCATGGCCAGCAGGCCACCCAGCAAATCGACCTTGGCCGGACGGCCACGGCGCCACATGTTCATTCGACGGATGGCGCCGATCACGGCGAGGACCAGTGCCGCGAACAACAGAATGGGGAGAACGATTGTCAGCATGGTGAAGCTCCCAAAGACCACACAGGTCTAGTGTGGGATCGGGCTTGCTCGCGATTCAGGCAACACGGTGCATCTCACACACCGCGTGATTGTTTTCGCGAGCAAGCCCGCTCCCACCTTGGTTCGGTATCGGATCAGAAATCCTTGCACAACCGCAGCGCGTCATAGATCGCTGCATGCACGTTGCGCTGGGCCACGCAGTCACCGATGCGGAACAGCAAGTAGCCGTCCCCCGCTTCGCTCAGGCATGGCTGCGGCTTGATCGCGAACAAGGCTTCGACGTCGATCTGGCCCTTGTTGCGCGAGTCCGGCTTGAGCCCGTAATACAGCTCTTCGTCCGGACGCACGCCGTTTTCAATCACCACTTGATCCACCACGCGCTCTTCCTTGGCCCCGGTGTATTCGTTCTCGAGCACGGCAATCAGTTTGTCGCCCTCGCGGTAGACCTTCTCGAGCATCATGTCCCCGGTCATGATCACTTCCTTGGGGTACAGGCTGCGGTAGTAGGTCGGGAATGACGTGCCACCAACCGCCACGCCAGGCTTGGTGTCATCGGTGACGATTTCGACCTGGGCCCCTTTGTCCGCCATGTAGTCGGCCACAGACATACCGGTGAACTCGCAAATGGTGTCGTACACCAGCACGTTCTTGCCCGGCTCGACCTTGCCGTCGAGCACGTCCCAACTGCTCACCACCAGCCCTTCGGCAGCGCCCCAGTGTTCGTTCTGTTCCACAAACGGATGCCCGCCTACAGCCAGCACCACGATGTCCGGGCGCAGGTCCATGATCGTCGCCGCGTCCGCGGCCGTCCCCAGGCGCAGGTCAACCTTCAGGCGCGCCAGTTCCAGTTGGAACCAGCGCGTGATGCCTGCCATCTGGTCACGCTGCGGGGCTCTGGACGCCGTGGTGATTTGCCCGCCGATAGCCTCCTTTTTCTCGAACAGGGTCACGTCATGCCCGCGTTCAGCCGCCACCCGCGCTGCTTCCATACCGGCAGGGCCTGCGCCGACGATCACCACCTTGCGTTTAACCCCGGTGGTTTTTTCGATGATGTGCGGCACACCCATGTATTCACGGGACGTGGCCGCATTTTGAATGCACAGCACGTCCAGGCCTTGATACTGACGGTCAATGCAGTAGTTGGCGCCCACACACTGTTTGATCTGGTCCACCTGGCCCATTTTGATCTTGGCAATCAGGTGCGGGTCGGCGATATGGGCGCGGGTCATGCCCACCATATCCACGTATCCCCCCTCCAGAATCCGCGTCGCCTGATTCGGGTCCTTGATGTTCTGTGCATGCAACACCGGGGCCTTGACCACTTCCTTGATACCCGCAGCCAAATGCAGAAACGGCTCCGGTGGATAACTCATGTTCGGGATGACGTTGGCCAGGGTGTTGTGGGTGTCGCAACCCGAACCGACCACACCGATGAAGTCGAGCATGCCGGTGTCGTCGTAGTACTTGGCGATTTGCTTCATGTCCTCATGGCTCAAGCCATCGGGGTGGAATTCGTCGCCGCACAGGCGGATGCCCACGCAGAAATCAGGGCCGACTTCAGCACGCACCGCCTTGAGCACTTCGAGGCCAAAGCGCATGCGATTTTCGAAGCTGCCGCCCCACTCATCGGTGCGTTTGTTGACTCGCGGGCTCCAGAACTGATCGATCATGTGCTGGTGCACGGCCGACAGTTCAACACCGTCCAGCCCGCCCTTTTTGGCCCGGCCGGCGGCGCTGGCGTAGTTGCCGATCACGCGCCAGATTTCTTCAGGCTCGATGGTCTTGCAGGTAGCGCGGTGAACCGGTTCACGCACGCCGGAAGGCGACATCAGGGTCGGCCAATTGAAACCGTCCCAACGGGACCGACGGCCCATGTGGGTTATCTGGATCATGATCTTGGCGCCATGCTTGTGCATGGCGTCGGCCAGGTTCTGGAAGTGCGGGATAATGCGGTCGGTGCTCAGGTTGACTGAACTCCACCACTCTTGCGGGCTGTCGATGGCCACCACCGATGAACCGCCGCAAATCGCCAGGCCGATACCTCCCTTGGCTTTTTCCTCGTAGTACTGCACGTAACGCTCGGTGGTCATGCCGCCATCGGTGGCATAGACCTCGGCGTGTGCGGTGCTGAGCACACGGTTGCGGATGGTCAGTTTGCCGATTTGAATCGGCTCAAACATTGCTTCGAACGCCATATCCCGATCCTCGACTTACAACGGCTTGACGATAAACAGGCCGTGGTCGTGGCCTTCTTCCGATCCGCTGTAGACCTGTTCGGCTACGGTGCGGATATCACTGCCGCGCGCTTGTAGAATCTGGTCCATAGCGCCTGCAAACCAGCCGGTGAACATGTAGTCGACCTTGCGCCCGACCTTGCCGTACACATAAACAAAGCAGGAGTGTTCGAGCTTGATCGTGGCGGTGCCTTTATCGAGGTCGATGTCCTGAATGGTGAACAGGCCCCAGCCGCGTTGCGACAGGCGTTTCATGTAGTGCTCGAATACGGCGACACCTTCGAGGCCGTGGCATTCGGCTTCTTTTTCGCACCAGTGCCAGGCGGATTTGTAGCCGGCTTTGTAGAGGATTTCGGCGTAGGCGTCAGCCCCCAGGACTTCCTCGATCCCCATGTGGTTGTTGACGAAAAAGTGCCGTGGCACGTAGAGCATCGGCAGCGCGTCTGAGGTCCAGACGCCGGTTTCGCTGTCGACTTCGATAGGCAGTTGCGGGGCGATTTTAGCCATGGATACAGCTCCAAAATTCGGTTTTGACCCGGGCTCTGTAGTCGCTGCCGAAGGCTGCGATCAGGTATGTGGGGTCTTTGGGGAAACGGGTTGCTGCGCAACCCTTCGCAGCCTTCGGCAGCGACTACGCAAAACGTGATCGTTGACGGCTCATTCGCCCCAGACATCTTTCAGGACGTTGACCCAGTTTTCGCCCATGATCTTGCGCACCACACGCTCGCTGTGACCGCGCTTGAGCAAGGTTTCGGTAAGGTTGGGGAACTCGCCCACGGTGCGGATGCCCAGCGGGTTGATGATCTTGCCGAAGCTGGTCAGACGGCGGGCATAGCCCTTGTCGTGGGTCAGCATTTCGAAGAAGTCCTGACCGTGGCCCTGGGTAAAGTCGGTGCCAATGCCAATCGAGTCTTCGCCAACGATATTCATCGTGTACTCGATCGCTTCGGCATAGTCGTCGATGGTCGAATCGATACCCTTGGCCAGAAACGGCGCGAACATGGTCACGCCGACAAAACCACCATGGTCGGCAATGAATTTGAGTTCAGCATCGGACTTGTTGCGCGGGTGTTCTTTGAGACCGGACGGCAGGCAATGGGAGTAGCAGACCGGTTTTTTCGATTCCAGAATCACCTCTTCCGAGGTTTTCGAGCCAACGTGGGACAGGTCGCACATGATCCCGACGCGGTTCATTTCAGCCACCACTTCGCGGCCAAAACCCGAAAGCCCGCCATCGCGCTCGTAGCAGCCGGTGCCCACCAGGTTCTGGGTGTTGTAGCACATCTGCACCACGCCAACCCCGAGCTGCTTGAAGATCTCGATGTAGCCCAACTGGTCTTCAAACGCATGGGCATTCTGGAAGCCGAAAATGATCCCGGTTTTGCCCTGCTCCTTGGCGCGGCGAATGTCGGCGGTGGTTTTGACCGGGATGACCAGATCGCTGTTGTCGCGAATCAGGGTCTGGCTGGCAACGATGTTATTGATCGTGGCCTGAAAGCCTTCCCATACCGAGACGGTGCAGTTGGCAGCAGTGAGGCCGCCTTTGCGCATGTCTTCGAACAGTTCACGGTTCCATTTGGCAATGATCAGCCCGTCGATAACGATGCTGTCTGCGTGCAACTCGGCTGGGCTCATCAGGCGTCCCCATATTGGCGTTTGCTGCGCCGAATCGTCTGCCGGCGCTTTGGGGCCAGCATAGGCCCGGGGTTAAAAGCAGCCGGGTGCAAAAGCGACAGCGCAATTGCCGAAAGCGTCAATCCACGACAAAGCGCGCAACCGCGATGACATGGCCTATGCTGCGCGACTGTTCTTTGGCCGACGCTTAAGCCAGAATCCGCCCCATCTATGGATTAGGAAGCCGCAATGAAATCGATTCTCCTGGCCTTGGCGTTGATCACCAGCGGAGCCCATGCGGCCGATGATGCCGACTACAACCCGTGCGACGCGGTAGAAAACGACCGGCAAACCCTGGCGTGTTCGGTGTTCAGCAAAAATGCTGCCGAGCAGTTGCTGACCGAAAACTATGAAGCCCTGCAGGAGCGCATGACGACCCTGTACGGCAATAACGCGACCCAGCTCAATAACATCCTCAGCAAGATCAAGGCGGCCCAGGCGCTGTGGTTGCACCAGCGCGACGCCGATTGCGCGATTGCGGTGTTCCCGGCCACTGCTGGCACCGAGGCATTCAACATCGCCCAAAACGACTGCATGGCCCGCATCAGCGACGACCGTTCTGAGTTTCTGGAGTCGATCGGACAGGATTGACCCCTTCCGGGTGTAGGAGCGGGCTTGCTCGCGATAGCATCACCACGGTCCAACCTGAAGACCGGGTCGCTTGCATCGCGAGCAAGCCCGCTCCCACAAGAACAGTTTCAACTAATCGATCAGGTTTTTATGACTATTTGCGGTATCGAAATCAAAGGCAGCGAAGCTATTTTCGCCCTCGCCAACCAGGACCTTGAGCATGTGGCCAACGCCACCAAGAAACTCGCCCTGGACGACGATGAAGACGCCGCCAGCGTCAAAGCTTTCGCAGCGCAGATGGCCGCTTTTGTGAAGGCCAACGCCATCACCCGGATCGTGATCAAAAAGCGCAGTAAAAAGGGTGAGTTCGCCGGTGGCCCGATCACGTTCAAGATCGAAGGCCTTATCCAGTTGCTGGACGATTGCGAGGTGCAGCTGCTATCCCCGCAAACCCTCAACGCCCAATACAAAAAGCACGCCTTCGACCTGCCCGCCTCGCTGAACAAGTATCAGCATGAAGCGTTCAAGGCCGCGTGTGCGGCGTTGCTGAAGGGTTGATACGACTGTAATTTCTGACAGTTCACAACAAATCAACAAGAGCGCAGCGTAGCTATCAAACACATCACTGGTTGATAACTATGCCCAGCTACCTTCACTCCCTGACCCCCAACCTTGTGGTTATCAACGCCCGTGGTATGAAGATCCGGGAGGTGGCTTATCACCGCGAAACGCCTGGACAGCACGCAGATGCACGCTCGACCTGTCATGTATTCGACGCAACCGGACGCGCAGTCGCCCATCGTGATGCCCGCTTGCCAGCCACTCCAAGTGCGCCGAACCTGACCACAGCGTTTTCACTCTCCTCCCAGGTGCTGCTGCGCAAGAGCGTCGATGCCGGCTGGTGCTTGAGGCTGCATGGGGCCGCTGCAGAGATCCGCTGTGAATGGGATGGTCGACTCAATCAACGCCAGACCGAGTACGACGATGCGCTGCGCCCTGTTGCCATTATCGAACAGGCGAGCAGTGCGTCGCCTTGTGTCACCGAGCGTTTCACCTACGCAGCGTGCAGCCTGGTGTCCGCAGCGCATAACCAATGCACAAGGCTTATTCGTCACAATGACCCCGCAGGCTGCCGGACTTACGAGGACTACGGCCTGTTGGGCCAGGACCTGAAGCTGACACAAGGGTTTCTCCGCGATCTGCAAACACCCCACTGGCCGCCATCGCTGAGCGGGCGCGATGCACTGCTTGAGCAGGATGAACACGGCACAGTGCTGACCTGGACAACGCGCTGGCAATACGACGCGACGGCCAAGACCCTGAGCCACTGCGATGCGCTGGGCAACACTCGGTTCAATGAGTACGACATCGCCGGGCAACTGGCGATGGTCAGCCTCAAACCAGCGGATCAACCCCGTACCACGCCGCTGTTCCAGAACATGTTTTATAACGCACTCGGTCAATTACACAGCCAGACCCTGGGCAACGGCATCATTGCCACGGCGATCTACTCGCCTGTGGATGGCCGGTTGCAGCAACTGCGTACCGTAAAAGCAAACAAGGTGCTGCAGGACCTGAGCCACACCTACGACCCGTCAGGCAACGTCATGAGCATCGAAAATGCGGCGCAGCCGACAGACTGGTTCGATGGTGAACAAGTGGATGCGGTCAATCATTATGTCTACGACACATTGGGCCAGCTTATCGAGGCCCGAGGCCGCGAAAGTGTGTTGGCTGGCTTCCAGCCTGGCCTGCCAGGGCTGGTACTGCCCGGTGGTGGTGACGCCAGCAGGTTGCGCAATTACACCCAAGTGTTCCGCTATGACGAGGCGGGCAATCTGCTGAGTTTGAAGCACGGTCAACTGCCAAAACGCCTGATGAACGTAGACACTTTTAGCAACCGCAGCCTGTATCAGGCCGACGCGGACCACCCGCCGGAAATCAACAACAGCTTCGATGCCAATGGCAATCTGCTTCGCCTAGAAGGCGCACAGACAATGCACTGGGATGCGCGCAACCAGTTGCAACGCATCACTCAGGTAGTGCGTGAAGACAGCGCGAATGACGACGAAGTGTATGTGTACGGCGCGGGCGGGCAACGCCAGCGCAAGATCCGCGTTCATCACGCCAAAGCTGTCGAGAATGTGGCCCAAGTTCGCTATCTGCCGGGGCTGGAGATCCGCACCAACACGGCCACAGGCGAAGTGTTGCACGTCACCACACTGCGTGTGGGCCGCATGAACGTCAGGCACCTGCACTGGGTAGCGCATGGCAAGGCCATACCGGCCCCGCAGTGGCGATTCGGTGTGGGCAATCACTTGGGCAGCAGCACGCTGGAACTGAATGAAGGGGGGGATGTGATCAGTCACGAGGACTATTACCCCTACGGCGGCACGGCCTGGTGGGCAGCGCGCAATCAGGTTGATGCCGCCACCAAGGTGATCCGTTACTCGGGCAAGGAGTGCGATGCGAGCGGTTTGTATTATTACGGATCAAGGTACTACGCACCCTGGCTGCAACGCTGGATCAACCCTGACCCGCTTGGGGAAGTGGACGGGCTCAACCTGTTTGTCATGGTGCATAACAACCCCGTTGCTCATGTCGATGCTCAAGGAACAATCAGCGAACCCAGCCAGATAGCTCAGGCCGTCGGGGCCGGGATGATGCGTGACGGTGTTTCCTCGGCAATGGGGGCTACTGCTCGGTATTTTACGGCTGAAGCACTGAGCAGCCAGCCTGTGACGGCAGCCAGTATCACAGCCATGACCGTCGCAGGTGCTTTGTCGGGGGGTGTCGCGGGGCTTTATGTGGGCGGTGGCCTGGGGGCTAATATTGTGGCCAACAGCCGATTTCGCGACTCCCAGGCAGCCGTGTGGACCGGGGCCGGTGTTGGCGGCCTGCTGGGCGCCGCTGCGGGGGCCGCACCCTCGATTCTGGGGTATTTCAGCGCCATGAGCAGTTTGAATACAGCGGCGCCCAGCCATAATCAGGCGGCCATTAGTCAAATTGGCGCCACCGCAAACGCGATGACCCGCGAAATCTTCCAGCAAGCGTCTGCAGAGCTCGGCCCAAGAATTGCCTGGAATGATCGCCCCAGAGTGTCGGGGCTTGCTGGCTCAAGTGCCATCTATGGCGCATCGCTGGCCGGGATAGGGGCCGGCCAGCACTTGGTACCCAAAGCCGTGAGCAGTATTGCTGGCGGCACGGCAGGGGAAATGATGGGTTCTGCTGGCGGGACGCTTACGCGCGGTTTACACCCTGATGCAAAATTCAACCCCGGCAAGTGGGAACTCACCAACCCGGTCAGTGCCGCCAAGCGTCAAGGCACCGTGCACGGTGCCTTGACTCGAATGGCGGTGGCAGCCACCACGGCCGGGCTGGGGGCAGCGATCGCCCAAACGGGGATGGAACCCGGCACCCAGACCAGCGCCATCCTGGAAAGATCACTGGGAACGCTTGCTGAAGCGCGGGTACTGACCGGTTCCTACGTACTCGAGGGCGCTGAGGCGCTGGGTTTTGAAGGGGCGGATATCAATAACGACGTCACCTCGATGAATCCAAAAAGAACGTGGGTCGCCTCAAGCAATGATGCCAGCGTGCGAGGGACTTCATTCCATCTTAACCAGTATGTTTAGCAGGCTGGCATGACAAAAAAGCCCCGAACCTGCCGTGACAGGTTCGGGGCCAATGGTGTGAGATGCCGATACGGTGACCAAACCATCGACAGTGCTGCTGAATTCAGTTTGCCCAGCGCCGCGTGCGGGCACTTAGTCAAAAACGACCTGCAATCAGGCGATTGCGCCAGTGGCCCGACCACGCTTAATGCAGCGTGTGCCGCGATGATCAACGGCTAAGCATCACCCCCCCGTCACCCGGTCCTGCCTCGGCGCGCAGCCAAACCGCGCCCGGTAGCTGCGGGTGAAATACGACGGTGATTCAAAACCGCACGCAATGCTGATGTCGAGCACGCTCATGTCGGTCTGGCGCAGCAGTTGCCGGGCTTTTTCCAGGCGCAGGCCCAGGTAGAAGTTGCGCGGGGTGTCGTGCAGGTGCAAACGGAACAGGCGCTCCAGTTGGCGCCGGGTCACGTTGATCCCAAGCGCCAGTTGCGAGGTGCTCAGGGGCGGCTCGCTGTGTTGCTCCATCTCGCCAATGACCTGCACCAGTTTTTTATTGTGGATGCCATAGCGGCTGGCGACCTGCATGCGCTGGTGATCCTTGCGCGGGCGGATGCGGCCAAGCACGAACTGTTCGGAAACCTGAATCGCCAACTCCGGACCGTGGGCCTGGGCGATCAGGTCCAGCATCAGGTCAATGGAGGCGGTGCCGCCCGCACAAGTGATGCGCTGGCGGTCGATTTCAAACAGTTCCTGAGTCACATGCAATGCGGGGTATGACTCCTTGAACGCTTCCAGCGCCTCCCAGTGCAGGGTCAACCGATAGCCGTCGAGCAGGCCAGCCTGCGCCAGTACCACGCTGCCCGTGTCGATGGCGCCCAGGGTTACGCCGTCGTTGTCCAGGCGTCGCAACCACTGATTAAGCGCCGGTGTCACGTGGGTCAGCGGGTCAAAACCGGCCACCACCAACAGTGTCGCACCGGCTTCAAGTACCCCCAGCCCGCCCTCGGCATTGACCGACATACCGTTGCTCGCGAGCACGGCGCCACCCTCGCAACTGAGCACGTGCCAGCGGTACAGCTCGCCGCGAAAACGGTTGGCTACCCGCAACGGCTCGATGGCCGAAATAAAGCCCATTGATGAAAAGCCGGGCAGCAGAAGGAAGTAAAAATCCTGGGCCATGGGAGCGCTCGCAAGTCGGTTCAACGGATTGAAACACAGTCAGGTCGCTGCAGTGCAAAACCACGTCGCCCCAGTGCGGTTGCGCGGCACGCTGGCTGCGTACCTTGGCATCACGGCGCACAAAGACGCCGATCCCCCAATAACAACCTGCCGAGGCCCCACCCATGAAACGACTGATCAGCTGTTGCCTGTTGGTACTGAGCCCCTGCGTCCTGGCTGCTGAAGATGCATCGTGCAAGAACGTACGCATGGGCGTGGTCAATTGGACCGACGTAATCGCCACCAGCGCCATGGCGCAAACCCTGCTCGACGGTCTCGGCTATAAAACCAGGCAAACCAGCGCCTCCCAGCAAATCATCTTCGCTGGCCTGCGCGACAAGCGGCTGGACATGTTTCTGGGTTACTGGAACCCGATCATGAACCAGAGCATTACCCCGTTCGTGGACGCCAAACAGGTCACGGTCCTGGCCGAGCCGAGCCTTAAAGACGCCAGGGCCATGCTCGCCGTTCCGACCTACATGGCTGACAAGGGGCTCAAGAGCTTTGCCGACATCGCCAGGTTCGAGAAGGAACTGGGGGGCAAGATTTACGGGATCGAGCCGGGTTCCGGCGCCAATACCCAGATCAAGGCCATGATCGAGAAAAACCAGTTTGGCCTGGGCAAGTTCCAGCTGGTGGAGTCCAGTGAAGCCGGGATGCTCTCGGCGGTGTCACGCGCAGTGAATCGCAACGAGCCGATTGTGTTCTTTGGCTGGACACCGCACCCGATGAACATCAATCAGAAAATGACGTATCTGACCGGCAGCGAAGGTGCACTGGGCCCGGATGAAGGCCTGGCCACGGTATGGACCGTTACCACCCCGGACTACGCCAGCCGCTGCCCCAATGTCAGCCGTTTGCTCAGCAACCTGACCTTCAGCGCCGAGGACGAGAGCCGCATGATGCAGCCGCTGCTCGATCACAAAGATGCACAAGTCTCGGCCCGCCAGTGGCTCAAGGACCATCCGCAAGACCTTCAGCGCTGGCTTGAAGGCGTCACCACCGTGGATGGCAAACCCGCTGCCGAACACTTGAAGCTCAGCGCTAAATAATCAAACACCAAGCCCACCTTCGCGGCCCTTGATGGCTGCGTTGTGGCGCTCTACGCCCCAAGGAAATGCCCCATGAACCACGACGTCATCATCACCTGCGCACTCACCGGTGCCGGCGACACCAGCGGGCGCAGCCCTTTAGTGCCAGTCACGCCCAAACAAATTGCCGAAGCAGCCGTGGAAGCGGCCAAGGCCGGAGCCACGGTGGTGCATTGCCATGTACGTGATCCAAAGACCGGACAGTTCAGCCGCGATGTGGCGCTGTACCGCGAACTGATGGAACGCATCCGCGAGGCGGATATCGACATCATCGTCAACCTCACCGCCGGCATGGGCGGTGACTTGCATATCGGTCCCGGCGAGAACCCGATGGAGTTTGGCCCCCACACGGATCTGGTCGGGCCGCTGACCCGTCTGGCTCACGTCGAGGAGCTGCTGCCGGAAATCTGCACCCTGGATTGCGGCACCCTGAACTTTGGCGACGGCGACACGATTTACGTCTCCACTCCGGCGCAACTGCGGGCGGGCGCCAAGCGTATCCAGGAACTGGGCGTGAAAGCCGAACTGGAAATTTTCGACACCGGCCACCTGTGGTTCGCCAAACAGATGATCAAGGAAGGCTTGCTCGATGACCCGCTGTTTCAGCTGTGCCTGGGCATCCCGTGGGGGGCTCCGGCGGACACCACCAGCATGAAAGCCATGGTCGACAATTTGCCCGCCAACGCGGTGTGGGCCGGATTCGGGATTGGTCGCATGCAAATGCCGATGGCCGCGCAAGCGGTGCTGCTGGGCGGCAACGTGAGGGTCGGGCTGGAAGACAACTTGTGGCTGGATCGCGGGGTACTGGCCACTAACGGGCAACTGGTGGAACGCGCCACTGAAATCCTCAGTCGCCTGGGCGCCCGGGTGCTGAGCCCGGCAGAAGGTCGGGTGAAGATGGGTCTCACCTCCCGATAAGCCCATCGTCTTTGCGTTTTCCTACGGTTCAATTCAGGACACTTTCATGACGTTTATTACCGAGATCAAAACCTTCGCTGCCCTTGGCAGCGGTGTCATCGGCAGCGGCTGGGTCGCTCGCGCCCTTGCCCACGGACTTGACGTTGTCGCCTGGGACCCGGCCCCCGGCGCCGAAGCGGCCCTGCGCAAGCGCGTCGCCAAGGCCTGGCCGGCGCTGGAAAAAAGCGGCTTGGCCCAAGGCGCATCCCAAGACCGGCTGCGCTTTGTCAGCACCATCGAAGCGTGCGTGAGCGAGGCCGACTTCATTCAGGAAAGCGCCCCCGAGCGGCTCGATCTCAAACTGGATTTGCACCGCAGAATCAGCGCTGCGGCCAAACCCGATGCCTTGATTGGCTCCAGCACGTCGGGCCTGCTGCCCAGCGAGTTCTACGAAACCTCCACCCACCCGCAACGGTGTGTTGTCGGCCATCCGTTCAACCCGGTTTACCTGCTGCCATTGGTCGAAGTGGTCGGCGGGCAAAAAACCGCCCCCGAGGCCATTCAGGCGGCCATCAAGGTCTATCAATCCCTGGGCATGCGCCCCTTGCACGTGCGCAAGGAAGTGCCCGGCTTTATTGCCGACCGCCTGCTTGAAGCCTTGTGGCGCGAAGCGCTGCACCTGGTCAATGACGGGGTCGCCACCACCGGCGAGATTGACGACGCCATCCGCTTTGGCGCAGGTTTGCGCTGGTCGTTCATGGGCACCTTTTTGACCTATACCCTGGCGGGGGGCGATGCCGGGATGCGTCACTTCATGAATCAGTTCGGCCCGGCCCTGCAACTGCCCTGGACGTATTTGCCCGCCCCTGAGCTCAGCGAAAAACTGATCGACGACGTGGTCGAAGGCACCACTGAGCAACTGGGCAGCCACAGCATCGGCGCGCTGGAACGCTATCGTGATGACTGCCTGCTGGCCGTAATGGAAGCGGTTAACGCGACCAA
Source organism: Pseudomonas sp. RL_5y_Pfl2_69 (assembly GCF_963970465.1). Taxonomy (NCBI): domain Bacteria; kingdom Pseudomonadati; phylum Pseudomonadota; class Gammaproteobacteria; order Pseudomonadales; family Pseudomonadaceae; genus Pseudomonas; species Pseudomonas sp. RL_5y_Pfl2_69. The sequence continues at coordinate 22,760 of NZ_CAXAOU010000014.1, forward strand.
ACTCAAACATGGCATTGCCATCAACGATTGAACGAGGTTCAGCATGCCCGCGCTCACCACCTACAGCACCCCCATTCTTGAAGAATGGGTCGATTACAACGGCCATTTGCGCGACGCGTTTTACCTGCTGATTTTCAGCTACGCCACCGATGCCCTGATGGACCGCATGGGGCTCGACAGCCAGAACCGTGAAGCCAGCGGCCATTCACTGTTTACTCTGGAAGTGCACCTCAATTACCTGCACGAGGTGAAACTCGGGGCACAGGTTGAAGTGCGCACCCAACTCATCGGCCACGACAAAAAACGCCTGCATGTCTATCACAGCCTGCACCTGGCCGGTGACGAGAGAGCCCTGGCGGGCAATGAGCAAATGCTGTTGCATGTCGACCTGGCAGGCCCGCGTTCCGCGCCGTTTGGCGAACACACCCTGGCCTTGTTGCAGGCCATCGAGCACCAGCAACGTGATCTCCCGAAACCCGAGCATGTGGGGCGGGTGATTGCCTTGCCCTTGCCTTAAAACGACCTGTTCTTAGGCAGATCAGACATATCGCCAAACCGGCCTTGCCCACGGACCAAAGCCCTACCAGAATCAAACTTCAATCGCGCTTCATAAAAGGACAAAACCATGATGCACGCGGATTTGATAGATGAGCAGGACCTGCTGGGCCAACTGCGTGCCTTGGGGTTCGAGGTGTCGGGCAGTGCCGAACAGGCCTGCTCGGCGGCGGTATGCGGGCTGAATGAAACCAATGCCCGGGCCTTGAAGGGCATGGTCGAAAAGCTCTACACCGGCAGCGCAACGATTTTACCGGCGGTACGCCAGGCCATTGATCAGCAACTGTTGCCGGGGCTGATGGCGTTCAAGCAAAAGCAATTGCACTGAGCCGTACGCAAGCGGGCTTGCTCGTGATGCAGAAAATGCGGTCTGTGTGTTGAACCGCAGTGCCTGTATCGCGAGCAAGCCCGCTCCCACAACGGCTTGCTACAACCTCACACTGGCAAACGTCGATTCGTTACGCGCCTGATTCAAGGCGGACATCGGCCCGGCCAGCGGGGACAGCAACAGTGACTGCGGGATCTGCACAAGCGTGGTCTGCTGCGCCGTGTTGGAACCCACGCGCTCGTCCCGTGGCGGAATGCCGAAGTATTCGCGGTAGCACTTGGAGAAATGCGGCGTGGACACAAAGCCGCAGACAGCCGCCACTTCAATGATCGACATGGGGGTTTGCTTGAGCAACTGCCGCGCCCGCACCAACCTCAACTTGAGGTAGTAGCGCGACGGCGAGCAGTGCAGATACTTCTGAAACAGGCGCTCCAACTGGCGCCGCGAGACGGTGACGTACACCGCCAGCTCATCCAGGTCGATCGGCTCTTCGAGGTTGGCTTCCATCAGCGCGACAATTTCCTGCAACTTGGGCTGATTGGTGCCCAGCATGTGCTTGAGCGGCACGCGCTGGTGGTCCTGCTCGTTGCGAATGCGCTCATACACAAACATTTCCGAGATGGCGGCCGACAGTTCGCGACCATGATCACGGCTGATCAGGTGCAGCATCATGTCCAGTGGCGCAGTGCCCCCCGAGCTGGTGAAGCGGCTGCGGTCAAGGGTAAACAGGCGTGTGCTCATGACAACCCGCGGAAAGGCTTCCTGCATGGACGCCAGACACTCCCAATGCACGCTGCAATCAAAACCGTCGAGCAAGCCCGCATACGCCAACGCCCAGCTGCCGGTACAGACGGCGCCCAGACGGCGCGACTGGCGCGCCTGGCTTTGCAGCCATGACACGTGCTCGCGGGTCACGGTGCGTTGAATGCCGATACCGCCGCACACGATCACCATGTCCAGTGCCGGTGCCTTGTGCATGCTGGCGTCGGGGGTCACTTGCAGACCATCACTGGCCCATACCTGGCTGCCATCCGCGCTGAGGGTGCTCCAGCGATACAACTCACGGCCCGACAACTGGTTGGCCATACGCAAGGGTTCTATCGCGGACGCCAGGGAAATGAGCGTGAAATTGTCCAGCAGCAGAAAGCCGATGGATTGAGGCGTACGGTTCTGGGGTTGGACCCCGGAGTTGAACGACGTCATCGCGATATCTCCTCACACAAAGCGGGTGATGGCCCCAGGCGCGGGCTCTTGTTTTTGCCCTCGTTGAACGGGGCTTTTAGATGGCAACGCAAATGCCATGCCTAAACTTGGATGGGTATTCAATAAAGTCTGAAAACGACGTCGCAAAGGGTCTAGGCAGGTCCTGCCAAAACTACGGCCCAGCAGGGCTGCACGGGTGTGATCCAGCGCTGTTGAGCACATTGGTATCACTTGTGGGAAGGGGGCAGAAACAGGGCGGTAATCAAATGTCACGAAAAGTACGAGTGCGCCAAAAAAGGTCGGCGTGCGCTGAAACAGCGCTGGCAGGTGTGCCTCTTCTGTGGGAGCGGGTTTACTCGCGATGGCGTCCAGGCCAACCGTGTCGCCTGCATCGCGAGCAAGCCCGCTCCCACAAGGGTTTTCAGCATTCCACCGCACTGACCGCCAGGCCACCCCGTGAAGTTTCCTTGTATTTGTCGTGCATGTCGGCGCCGGTGTCGCGCATGGTCCGGATCACTCGGTCCAGGGAGATAAAGTGCTGCCCGTCACCGCGCAAGGCCATTTGCGCCGCGTTGATCGCCTTGACCGCCGCAATGGCGTTGCGCTCGATACACGGCACCTGCACCAGCCCGCCCACCGGATCGCAGGTCAAACCCAGGTTGTGTTCCAGGCCAATTTCAGCCGCGTTGCACAGTTGTTCAGGGCTCGCTCCGAGGATTTGCGCCAGCCCCGCAGCCGCCATCGCGCAGGCCGATCCGACCTCGCCCTGACATCCCACTTCGGCTCCGGAAATCGACGCATTCTTTTTGCACAGAATGCCGATCGCCGCCGCGCTCAACAGGTAGTCGACCACATGGGCTTCACTGACTTCATCGCTGAATTTCATAAAGTAGTGCAGCACCGCCGGGATGATCCCCGCTGCACCGTTGGTGGGTGCGGTCACCATGCGCCCGCCCGCCGCATTCTCTTCGTTGACCGCCAGTGCAAACAGGTTGACCCACTCCATCGCGCTCAGGGTTGAACCGATCACATTGGGTTTGCCCAACTCCTGCAGACTGCGGTGCAGGCGGGCAGCGCGACGGCGCACATTCAGGCCGCCGGGCAGGATGCCTTCGTGTTTCAAACCCTGCTCAACGCAGTCCTGCATGGCGCGCCAAAGCTTGATCAGGCCACAACGAATTTCGTCCTCGCTGCGCCATGTGCGTTCGTTGGCCATCATCAATGCCGCCACGCTCAGATGGTGCTTGCGGCACAAGTCGAGCAACTCGACGGCAGAATTGAAATCGTAGGGCAGTTCGGTGCGGTCCATGTCCAGCACACCGCTTGCCGCTTGCGCAGCGTCCACCACAAAACCGCCGCCCACCGAGTAGTAAGTGTCGCGGTGCAGTTCACCGGCTTCGGTTTCTGCGACCAGGGTCATGGCGTTGGGATGGAACGGCAGGTTTTCGTCGATCAGGCGCATGTCTTGCGACCACACGAACGGGATCGGCATGTACCCATCCAGCAGCAGCGTCTGGCTGTGATGAAGCTGGGCAATGCGCGGGGCTATCTGCGCCGGATCAATTGCATCGGGCCACTCACCCATCAGGCCCATGATCACCGCGCTGTCACTGCCGTGGCCAATGCCGGTGGCCGACAGCGAGCCATAGAGCTGCACTTCGATGCGATGTACCTGCTGCAGTTGGTCCCGTTCGCGCAAACCCTGCACAAACAGCGCAGCAGCCCGCATCGGGCCTACGGTGTGGGAGCTTGAGGGACCGATACCGATCTTGAACAGGTCAAATACGCTGATAGCCATGAGCACGAACCTTAAGGGTGTGTGCCCGCATCATGGGGTGTTTGCGATCTGCAAAAACGTCCAGCTACGACTCACCTTTGCCTGCCAGCGCCCCCGACGTTTTATACGGTGCAGAGGCATGAAAAAAGCGGTTTTTACTCATGAAACGTCTATATACGACCTCCCAAGTATCAGATACGACCCTGCCTGTACTGGATGCGACGCCCCCTGTAGGCGTTTGATTTTCGCTGTTACATGATCAGTCCTGACTCGATTGCAAGATGCGCTGGCAACACCCCTGCCGTGCATCACCCAACCGCAACTGATACGTGCGGCTTTCGATCGAAAACCGCATCCCAGACACACAGGAGTCGTTCCATGAAACATTCCTCATCGTTGTTGTTGGCTGCATTGCTGAGTCTGCCCGTCATCACCCAGGCAGCAGAACCGGAGCAATGCAGCACGGTCAACTTCTCGGATGTCGGCTGGACCGACATCACCGTCACCACCGCAGTCACCAGCGAAGTGCTCAAGGCCCTTGGCTACAAAACCAAAACCACCATGATTTCAGTACCGGTCACGTACAAGTCGCTCGCCGATGGCAAGAACATGGACGTGTTCCTGGGCAACTGGATGCCGACCATGGAAAACGACATCAAGGCTTACCGCGAGGCGGGCACCGTCGAGACCGTGCGTGCCAACCTGGAGAACGCCAAATACACCCTCGCTGTCCCCCAGGCTCTCTATGACAAGGGCCTCAAGGACTTCTCGGATATAACCAAATTCAAGAAGGAACTGGACGGCAAGATCTATGGCATCGAGCCGGGCAACGATGGCAATCGCATGATCCAGACCATGATCGACAAGAACGCGTTCGGCTTGAAAGACGCGGGCTTCAAGGTCGTGGAATCCAGCGAAGCCGGGATGTTGTCGCAGGTCGATCGCGCCCAGCGCCGTGGCACTGAAGTGGTGTTCCTGGGATGGGAACCCCATCCGATGAACACCCGTTTCAAAATGAAATACCTCACCGGCGGCGATGACTTCTTCGGCCCCAACTATGGCCAGGCGACCATCTATACCAACACCCGCAAGGGCTACAGCGAAGAGTGCAGCAACGTCGGTCAACTGCTGAAAAATCTTGTGTTCACCCTCGACATGGAAAGCACCCTGATGGGCAAGGTCCTGGACGACAAGATCAAACCGGACGTGGCCGCCAGGGCCTGGCTCAAACAGAACCCGCAAGTGCTCCAAACCTGGCTCGCAGGTGTAACCACGATTGATGGCAAACCGGGTCTTGCAGCCGTTCAAGCCAGCCTCGCGAAGTAATCGCGGGCGCCAGGCGGCCAACCCCGCCTGGCTCCGTTTTAATCCCCCTGCATGCGGACGTTCACTACCATGCTGATTGATCAAAAAATTCCTCTGGGCGAGTACATCGCAAGCTTCGTCGACTGGCTGACCAAAAACGGTGCCAGCACCTTCGATGCCATTGCGCTGACACTTGAAACGATGATCCACGGCGTGACGTTTGCGCTGACCTGGTTCAACCCTTTCGTGTTCATCGGCCTGATCGCCTTGTTTGCCCACTTTATTCAACGTAAATGGGGGCTCACTGTTTTCGTGGCGATGTCGTTTCTGCTGATCCTGAACCTGGGTTATTGGCAAGAAACGATGGAAACCCTGGCCCAGGTGCTGTTCGCGACCTTCGTGTGCGTGATCATCGGCGTGCCGCTGGGGATTCTCGCCGCCCACAAGCCGATGTTTTATACCTTCATGCGCCCGGTACTGGACTTGATGCAGACCGTACCTACCTTCGTTTACCTGATCCCGACCCTGACCCTGTTTGGCCTGGGTGTGGTGCCGGGGCTGATCTCCACGGTGGTGTTTGCGATTGCAGCGCCCATCCGCCTGACGTACCTGGGCATTCGCGACGTGCCCCATGAACTGCTGGATGCCGGCAAGGCGTTTGGCTGCTCACGCCGCCAGTTGCTCACACGCATTGAACTGCCCCACGCCATGCCGAGCATCGCCGCCGGGATTACCCAATGCATCATGCTGTCGCTGTCGATGGTGGTGATCGCTGCCCTGGTAGGCGCCGATGGCCTGGGCAAACCGGTGGTCAACGCACTCAATACCGCCGACATTGCGCTGGGCTTTGAAGCAGGGCTGGCGATTGTGCTGCTGGCAATCATGCTCGACCGGATCTGCAAACAGCCGGAAGCCAAGACAGGAGCCGACGCATGAGTATTATTCGTTTTGATAATGTGGACGTCATCTTCGCCAAAGACCCCCGTGAGGCACTCAGCCTGCTGGATCAAGGCCTTTCGCGGGATCAGATCCTGAAAAAGACCGGGCAGATTGTGGGCGTCGAAAAGGCCAGCCTGGATATCGACAAAGGCGAAATCTGTGTGCTGATGGGCTTGTCCGGCTCGGGCAAGTCCAGCCTGTTGCGCTGCATCAACGGACTCAATACGGTCAGCCGTGGCCAGTTGTATGTGGAGCACGAAGGCAAGCAGATCGACATTGCTTCATGTACCCCCGCCGAACTGAAAATGATGCGCACCAAGCGCATCGCCATGGTGTTTCAGAAGTTCGCCCTGATGCCCTGGCTGACAGTGCGCGAGAACATCAGCTTCGGCCTGGAGATGCAGGGCCGCCCCGAGAAAGAACGACGTACCCTGGTGGATGAAAAGCTGGAGCTGGTGGGTCTGACCCAATGGCGCAACAAAAAGCCCGATGAGTTGAGCGGCGGCATGCAGCAACGGGTTGGCCTGGCGCGAGCATTGGCAATGGATGCCGATATTCTGCTGATGGACGAACCCTTTTCAGCCCTCGACCCGTTGATCCGCCAAGGCCTGCAAGATGAGCTGCTGGAGCTGCAGCACAAGCTGAACAAGACCATTGTGTTTGTCAGCCATGACCTTGACGAAGCGCTCAAGCTGGGCAGCCGCATTGCGATCATGAAAGACGGCAAGATCGTGCAGTACAGCAAGCCCGAAGAGATCGTACTCAACCCTGCCGACGACTATGTGCGCACCTTCGTCGCCCACACCAACCCGTTGAACGTTCTGTGCGGGCGCAGCCTGATGCGCACGCTGGACAACTGCAAACGCATCAACGGCTCGGTGTGCATCGATCCGGGGGATGACTCGTGGATTGATCTGGCGGAAGGCAACACCATCAAGGGTGTGCGTCAGGGCGCCGGTGCCGTGGAGCTGCAGCGCTGGAGCAGCGGGCAGGCGGTGGAAGGTCTGGGCCGGGGGCCGACCCTGGTGGATTCGGGAATTGGCATGCGCGACGCGCTGCAAATCCGCTACCAGACGGGCAACAAACTGGTGCTGCACGACAACCAGAAAGTGGTGGGGATACTGGGCGATACCGAGTTGTATCACGCGTTGTTGGGCAAGAACCTGGGCTGACGCGCACTCATCCTGTGGGAGCGGGCTTGCTCGCGATGCAGTCAACGGGGCGTATCAGGTACACCCCGTTGATGCTATCGCGAGCAAGCCCGCTCCCACACGCGGTTTAGCTGTACACCCTGCCAAGGAGTTGGCGATGGCTTTCAAACTGATCGAGCACGTCACGACCGATTTGCTCTTGGGTGAAGCCCATCAGGTCGTACTCCTGGTTGCCGTTGTGCAAATACACCTCGGCCCGGTAATAACGACTGCGCACCTCATCCTGTTCGGATTCGCTCGGTGCGGCCAGATAGCCGTCCAGGCTGACTTCGTAGACAAACGGGTTGCCCTCTTCCATCTCCACCCGCACGCCCATGCAACGCTTGGCACTGCCCAGCAGGGTTTGCACCTCCAGGCCCCGACTGCGCAGCTGTTCTGCCGCATCTTCCAGGGCCGGGGTCACGTGTTTGTCCATGAAGCGCTGCACCACCGCCTGGGTCGGTTGCAGGTCCTGGGCAGTCAAACGCTCGCTGAAACCACGACGACCACGGGCGGCCAACTCGGCTTGTTCCTGCTCAACCAGGGTGTCCTGGCGCATCGCTTTGTGCAGGCCAAACATAAACAGGACCAATACCACCGAAAACGGCAGACCGGCCAGCACCACCATGGTTTGCATGGCCGCAAAGTTACCGGCGAACAACAGGCCGATGGTCACCAGAGTGATCACCGCAGACCAGAAGATACGCAGCCAGTGCGGCGCGTCTTCATCCACATCGCCGCCTTTGCACGACAGGTTGGCCATCATCACCGCGCCGGAATCCGCCGGGGTCAGGAACAGCACAAAGCCCACAAAGATCGACACGCCGATGACGATTTTCGACGCCGGGTAATGCTCAAGCAGTTGGTAAATAGCCATCGACGGCTGTTCAAGCGCCGTTTTCCCCAACTCCACCGCACCGTGGTTAACCACCAGGTCCAGTGCCGAGTTACCGAAGATCGACAGCCAGGCCAGGGTGAAGCCCAGCGGAATCAACAACACGCCCGCCACCAGTTCACGCACGGTACGACCACGGGAAATACGCGCGATGAACATCCCTACGAATGGTGCCCAGGAAATCCACCACGCCCAGTAGAACAGGGTCCACAGACCCAGCCAGCCCTCGGTTTTCTTGCTGTCGCCTTCATACACGTACAGGTCGAAGGTTTTCATGACGATACCGTTGAGGTAGTCACCGGTGTTTTGCACAAAGCCGTTGAGCAGGTGCAGGGTGGGGCCGAACAACAACACGAAAATCAGCAAGCCGCTGAACAACACGATGTTCAGGTTGGACAACCGGCGGATGCCGTTTTCAACGCCAGAGACAGCGGCGATGGTGGCCACGGTGCTCATCACGATGATCACGATCAGCAGGTTGGTATTGCTGTGTTCCATGCCGAACAGGTTCTCAAGCCCGGACGACACCTGCATCGAGCCAATGCCCAGGTTGGTCACCAGCCCCAGCAGGGTTACGAACATGCCGAAGCCGTCCACCGCATGGCCAGCAGCACCTTTGACCCAACGCTCGCCCATCAACGGATACAGCGCCGAACGCAGCGCCAGCGGCTGGTTGTGACGGTAGGCAAAATACGCCACGGCCAGGCCGACCAGCGCGTAAATCGCCCAGCCGTGCAGGCCCCAGTGCAGGAAGGTCAGTTGCAACGCCTGACGCGCGGCTTCGTGGCTGCCCGACACGCCTTCAGGCGGGTTGAAGTAGTGATCCAGCGGCTCGGAAGCGCCGAAATAGAGCAAGGAAATACCGATACCGGACGAAAACAACATCCCGGCCCAGGCGCCATAGCTGAAATCCGGGGTGTCTTGCTTGGTGCCCAGCTTCAGTTTGCCGTAGGACGAAAACGCCAGACCGACCACGAAGATCAGGTAAGCGGCGATCACCACCATGTAATACCAACCGAAGCTGCGCGACAGCCATTCCTGGGCAACACCCAGAATACGACCCGCTTCTTCGGGGGCAATGATCAAGATGGCAGTCAACAACAATATCAAGGCAGTGGAGGTGTAAAACACCCAACCATTGACCGTCACCTTTTGCGGCGGGGTCTTTATAAGAGAGGCAGAACTCATTGCACGGGTGCTCCAGGCAGTGCGAGACAAGGACTTAAGGCAACGCACCACTCGACCAAAGGGTTGGATTACGACCAACGGTCGAGTGATATAAAGACACCGCTAAAAAACCGGACCCGCCCAGACCGCGTTCAGAACCTGTGTGCGTCCCCTTGAAATCAAGGGCTGCCCCGCGTGGTCTGGTGCGTTATGCCTGTTTGGACCTCCTGTCAGCGCCTGCGAAAGCCAGCTTCTGCCTAGGTTCCATGGGAATTTACCGTGTCGTTTTGCGCCATTCATGCGTAGGGAAACGACATAAATCGCGACGATTTGTCGCAGAGCTTATTCTTTGTTGATTGAACGTTCAATCAAAACAAAATAGACTGGCTGTCGTTCAGTGATGCTTATGCACTGCTCGCCGGCCCAAGGAGATTTGCGAAATGCCCAAGGTCGGTATGCAACCCATACGCCGCCAGCAGTTGATCGAAGCCACGTTGACGGCGGTCGATCAGGTCGGGATGGCAGATGCCAGCATTGCGCTGATTGCCCGTCTGGCCGGTGTGTCGAACGGCATCATCAGTCACTACTTCAAAGACAAGAACGGTCTGATTGCCGCCACCATGCGGTACTTGATGAACGTCTTGATCGACAACGTCACCGAGCGCCGCCTGGCGTTAAGCGATGACAGCCCACGGGCTCATCTGCAGGTGATTGTTGAAGGCAACTTCGACGCCAGCCAGGTCAGTGGCCCGGCAATGAAAACCTGGCTGGCCTTTTGGGCCGCCAGCATGCACCAGCCGTCGTTGCACAGATTGCAGCGGATCAACGATCACCGCTTGTATTCCAATCTGTGCTGCCAGTTTCGCCGCGTACTGCCGCAGGCCCAGGCCCGCAATGCAGCACGGGGCCTGGCAGCTCTCATCGATGGTCTATGGTTGCGGGGTGCCCTGTCGGGAGACGCGTTCGACACCGAACAGGCACAACGCATCTGCTACGAATACATGGATCTACAACTGGCGAAACAGGTGAGTTAGGCCCCAATAAATGCTTAACCCCTGAACTGTCGTGAGTTTGAGTTGCCCCAATCAGATGGCACCCGGCTCACGATCAACGCCAACCACTTATGCACTTGCGAGGATTTTATGGCCCGTTTCGAACTGCAAAAACTCTACATCGACGGCGGCTACACCGACGCCGGTAGCGACGCTACTTTCGATGCCATCAACCCGGCTAACGGCGAAGTCCTCGCTCAAGTGCAACGCGCAACCAAAGAAGACGTCGAGCGCGCGGTTGTCAGCGCTGAAAAGGGCCAGAAAATCTGGGCCGCCATGACGTCCATGGAGCGTTCGCGCATCCTGCGTCGCGCCGTTGAAATCCTGCGCGAGCGCAACGATGAACTGGCCGCCCTGGAAACCCTGGACACCGGCAAGTCGTACTCCGAAACCCGTTACGTCGACATCGTGACCGGTGCCGATGTACTCGAATACTATGCAGGCCTTGCACCCGCCATTGAAGGCGAGCAAATCCCGCTGCGCACCACCTCTTTCGTTTACACCCGCCGCGAGCCGCTGGGCGTTGTAGCCGGTATCGGCGCGTGGAACTACCCGATCCAGATCGCCCTGTGGAAAGCCGCACCGGCACTGGCTGCCGGTAACGCGATGATCTTCAAGCCAAGCGAAGTCACCTCCCTGACGACCCTCAAGCTGGCCGAGGTCTTCACCCAGGCGGGCCTGCCGGATGGCGTGTTCAACGTACTGACCGGCAGTGGCCGTGAAGTCGGTACCTGGCTGACCGAGCACCCGCGCATCGAAAAAATCTCGTTCACTGGCGGCACCGACACCGGCAAGAAAGTCACCGCCAGCGCCACCAGCTCGTCCTTGAAAGATGTGACCATGGAACTGGGCGGCAAGTCGCCCCTGATCATTTTCGACGACGCCGACCTGGATCGCGCCGCAGATACCGCGATGATGGCCAACTTCTACAGCTCGGGTCAGGTGTGCACCAACGGCACTCGCGTGTTTATCCCGACGGCCATGAAGGCTGCGTTTGAAGCCAAGATCCTGGAGCGCGTTGCGCGCATCCGCATCGGCAACCCGGAAGACGAAAACACCAACTTCGGCCCGCTGGTCAGCTTTGCTCACATGGAAAGTGTGCTGGGCTACATTGCCAAGGGCAAAGAAGAAGGCGCCCGCGTCCTGTGCGGCGGCGAACGTCTGACCCAGGGCGACCTGGCCAAGGGCGCATTCGTGGCACCTACCGTGTTCACCGACTGCACCGACGAGATGACCATCGTCAAAGAAGAAATCTTCGGCCCGGTGATGAGCATCCTCACCTACGACACCGAAGAAGAAGTGATCCGCCGCGCCAACGACACCGAGTTCGGTCTGGCTGCGGGCGTCGTGACCCGGGACCTGAACCGCGCCCACCGCGTCATCCATCAACTGGAAGCGGGTATTTGCTGGATCAACGCCTGGGGCGAGTCCGACGCAAAAATGCCGGTAGGCGGCTACAAGCAATCGGGCATTGGCCGTGAAAACGGCATCAGCTCGCTGGCTCAGTACACCCGGATCAAATCGGTACAGGTAGAGCTGGGCGACTACGTCTCGGTGTTCTAAACCCAACTGGCAGCCGATTACCTGTAGTCGCTGCCGCAGGCTGCGATGAAGTCCGTGAAGGCTTCGGGAAAACGGGTTGCTGAGCAACCCTTCGCAGCCTTCGGCAGCGACTACAGGCTTGTTTATTTCAAAGAGGGTGCATTTTATGTCCCAAGAATTCGATTACATCATCATTGGTGCCGGCTCTGCCGGTAACACCCTGGCGACCCGTCTGACTGAAGACCAAGGCGTCACCGTGCTGCTGCTTGAAGCGGGCGGCCCGGACTACCGTTTCGACTTCCGTACCCAGATGCCGGCCGCCCTGGCATTCCCGCTGCAGGGTCGTCGCTACAACTGGGCCTTCGAAACCGATCCAGAGCCACACATGGACAATCGCCGCATGGAATGTGGCCGTGGCAAGGGTCTGGGCGGTTCGTCCCTGATCAACGGCATGTGCTACATCCGTGGCAACGCGATGGACTACGACGGCTGGGCAAAACTGCCAGGCCTCGAAGACTGGGATTACCTGAACTGCCTGCCGTACTTCCGTAAAGCCGAAACCCGCGACATCGGCCCCAACGATTACCACGGTGGCGATGGCCCGGTCAGCGTGACCACGCCCAAAGCCGGGAACAACGTGTTGTTCCACGCCATGGTTGAAGCAGGCGTACAGGCCGGCTACCCGCGTACCGAAGACCTGAACGGCTATCAGCAGGAAGGTTTTGGCCCGATGGACCGCACCGTGACGCCTAACGGTCGTCGCGCCAGTACCGCCCGTGGCTACCTGGACACCGCCAAGCAGCGCTCGACGCTGACCATCGTGACCCACGCCCTGACCGACAAGATCGTTTTTGAAGGCAAGCGCGCCGTTGGCGTTTCCTACATGGTCGGCGACAGCGACACCCGCATCCAGGCCAAGGCCCGTAAAGAAGTGCTGCTGTGCAGCGGCGCAATCGGTTCGCCAACCGTGCTGCAACGCTCCGGCGTCGGCCCGGCCGAACTGCTCAACAGCCTCGATATTCCGGTCGTTCACGACCTGCCGGGCGTTGGCCAGAACCTGCAGGATCACCTTGAGCTGTACCTGCAGTACGCCTGCACCCAGCCAGTTTCGCTGTACCCGTCGCTCTTGTGGTGGAACCAGCCGGCCATTGGCGCCGAGTGGATGTTCCTGGGCAAAGGCATTGGTGCCAGCAACCAGTTCGAAGCCGGTGGTTTTATCCGCACCCGCGAAGAATTCGAATGGCCGAACATTCAGTACCACTTCCTGCCGGTAGCGATTAACTACAACGGCAGCAATGGCGTAAAAGAACACGGTTTCCAGGCGCACATGGGCTCCATGCGTTCGCCAAGCCGTGGCCGGATCAACGTGAAGTCCAAGGACCCGCGTGAGTACCCGAGCATCCTGTTCAACTACATGGCAGCCGAGCAAGACTGGCAGGAATTCCGTGACGGCATCCGCCTGACCCGCGAAATCATGCAGCAGCCTGCGCTGGATGCGTACCGTGGCCGAGAAATCAGCCCTGGTATCGACAAGCAGACCGACGAAGAGCTGGATACCTTTATCCGCGAACACGCCGAGACTGCATTCCACCCGTCCTGCTCGTGCAAGATGGGCACCGACGAGATGGCCGTGGTAGACGCCGAAGGCCGCGTGCATGGGATGCAGAGTCTGCGTGTGGTCGATGCGTCGATCATGCCGCTGATCACGACTGGCAACCTCAACGCACCGACGATCATGATTGCCGAGAAAATCGCCGACAAGATCCGTGGTCGCCAGCCGTTGCCGCGCAGCACTGCCGACTACTACGTGGCAGGCGATGCACCGGTTCGCGGCAAGCCGCTGCGTGAAGTCAGCCGTACCGCGCAGTAAGCACACCACCCTGTAGTCGCTGCCGCAGGCTGCGAAAAGGGCCGAAGGACCTTCGCTTTTGAAATGAGCGAACCCTTCGGGCCCGATCGCAGCCTTCGGCAGCGACTACAGGTTTGTCGCCGTGTTTGATTTCATCTCCCCCCCGCTTGCCCCCGGCCTCAACGCAGGCCTACTCTGTTGCCTCGTTTCGCTCCCCTATTCCAAACCTCGATACGTTTCCCGTTTTTCGGAGGTCAGTGCATGTTCGATTTTTACCCTCAGCTCAAGCAACGCTTTGGCGCGTTGCGCACCCGGGCCGAGTTCTTTTCGCTGCGTTATGTGCGCGAGTCCGGGCAATACCTGTCGGTACGCAAGAACGTCGCAGAACCCCCTTCATTCAATCACGATCAGGGCGCGATGCTCACGGTGCGGCTCAAGGGTGTCGAAGCCTACGCCGCCACCAATGACCTGTCGCAAGCCGGTTTGCAGGCAGCTCTGGAACGTGCCGAGGCACAGGTTCAACTGATTGCTGCCCACGCCCTGCTCGATCTGAGCCAGGAGCCGGTGTCCCACGAACGCGCTGACTACTACTCGCCCCATCTCGATCAAGCATTCCCGTCACTCAACGAATGCTTTGAACTGTTGGGCGCTGAGTCGGCTGCCGTCCCCAAGGACGAGCGGCTGGTCAGCTGGGACGTTTCGCTGGGCCTCAATCACGTCGAGCAGATCTATCTCAACAGCGCTGGCGCCGAGTTGCGCCGGGCACAACGTTTTGTCTACCCGGGCATCAGCGTCACCGCCTATGACGGCAACGACAGCCAGACCCGCAGCCTGGGCCGCGAAAACTTCGGTCAGCAAGGTGGCGCCGACGTGATCAGCCGCTGCGGGTTGATCGGAGCCGCGCCAAAGGTCGCCGACCAGGCCCTGCAATTGCTGCTGGCACCCAATGCCCCAAGCGGCAAACGCGACCTGCTGCTGATGCCCGACCAGATGATCCTGCAAATCCACGAATCCATCGGCCACCCGCTGGAACTGGACCGCATCCTCGGTGACGAGCGCAATTACGCAGGCACCAGCTTCGTCAAGGCCAGCGACTTTGGCAGCCTGCAGTACGGTTCCAAACTGCTGAACGTCACCTTCGACCCTGACATTCCCGAGCAGTTGGCCAGCTACAGCTTCGACGATGACGGCACACCGGCCCACAAGGAGTTCCTGATCCGCGAAGGCCTGCTGCTGCGGCCTTTGGGCGGTGCGCTGTCGCAGTTCCGGTCGGGCCTTGATGGCGTGGCCAACAGCCGCGCCTGCGGCTGGAACCGCCCTCCGATCGACCGCATGGCCAACCTCAATATCGAACCTGGCGACCAGTCGATGGCCCAACTGATTGGCGGCATTGAACACGGCATCCTGATGGCCACTAACCGTTCCTGGTCGATTGACGATGCGCGCAACAAGTTCCAGTTCGGTTGCGAGTGGGGCCAGTTGATCGAGAACGGCGAACTCAAGGGCGTGGTGAAAAACCCCAACTACCGGGGTATTTCCGATCAGTTCTGGCGCAACCTCAGCGCCGTGGGTGACGCCAGTACCTTCAAGGTGCTGGGCACGCCGAACTGCGGCAAGGGCGAACCCAATCAGGTGATTCGCGTGGGGCATGCGTCACCCGCGTGCGTGTTCAATCAAATTGATGTGTTTGGAGGCGATGCCTGATGAGTACCCCATTGAGTCAGGCCGAGCAGTTCAAGGCGTTGGTCGAATGGCTGGGCAAGGCCATTCGACCGCCAGAGCAGTTCACCCTGGGCTACGACGCCGAAGCCTCGGAGTTCATCCGTTTCAACAAGGGCAAGGTGCGCCAGGCCGGGCGTGTGCAGCAGGCCAGCCTGAGCCTGAAACTGATCAACGACGGTCGCCACGGGGATATCCGCCTTACCCTGGCCGGTGAGCCGGATGTCGACAAACAGCGCCTGGCCGATGCGGTGCAACAACTGCGTGACACCTTGCCGTTGTTGCCCGCCGACCCTTATTTATTGCTGAACCCCCAGCCTTGGCACAGTCATGAGGTGCAGGACCATCCACTGCCGGACACCGCTCGGGTGCTGGATGAAATCCGCCGTGCGTGCGAAGGCGTCGATCTGGTGGGGTTTTATGCCTGCGGCCCGATCAGCTATGGCTACGCCAGTTCCGAAGGTGCGTTTGGCTGGCATCAGGCCAACAGTTTCAACTTCGACTGGAGCCTCTTCCACAGCAACGGCCAAGCGGTGAAAGCCAGCTACGCCGGGGCCGATTGGGACAGCGAACGTTTCGCCCAGCGCATGCAACTGGCCCGTGAGCAACTGAGCTTTCTGGATCGCCCGCTCCATGCCCTGGCACCCGGCGAGTACAGGGCCTACCTGGCCCCGGCGGCGCTGGAAGAAGTGATGAGCATGTTGTGCTGGGGCGGTTTTTCGGCACAGGCGCTGGCCAGCAAATCCAGCCCATTGCAGCGACTGTACGGCGGTGATGCGCAACTGAGCCCCCTGGTGTCATTTGACGAGCAGGTCAGCCAGTCCCTGAGCCCGGCGTTTTCCGGCGAAGGGTATCCGCGCCAGGACTTGTCCCTGGTCAAGCACGGCAAGGCCAACCAGCAACTGGTGGGTTCGCGCAGTGCTGCCGAATATGGCCTTGAGGTCAACGGCGCGCCACAGGGCGAGGCGCCGAGCGCACTGGCGATGGCGGCGGGTACGCTGGAGCAGGCCGATATTCTCAAGCAATTGGGCACCGGGTTGTACATCAGCAACCTGTGGTACTTGAACTACTCGGACCAACCGGCCGCGCGCCTGACCGGCATGACCCGTTTTGCCACCTTCTGGGTCGAAAACGGCGAGATAAAGGCCCCGGTCAACACCATGCGTTTTGATGACAGCGTCTATAGTCTGCTGGGCTCGCAGTTGGAGGCACTGACGGCAGATCGTGAGTTGTTGCTGTCGGCCAGCACCTACGACCAGCGCCAGACTGCGTCGAATCTGCTGCCGGGAGCGTTGGTCAAGAAGCTCACGCTGACGCTGTAACCCTGTGGGAGCGGGCTTGCTCGCGATAGCATCACTGCGGTGCCCAGATGCAACGGGGCGCCGCATCGCGAGCAAGCCCGCTCCCACAGGATCTCCATCTCCAATCGCCATAAAAAAGAGGTCTTATGCCCGTACGCCCGGTTCTGAGTCCTGAAACCCTGCGCTGGTTGCCGTGGGTTGTGGCCATCGCGTTTTTCATGCAGTCGCTCGACGGCACCATCCTCAATACCGCCCTGCCCGACATGGCCAGGGACTTGAAAGAAAACCCGCTGCGCATGCAAGGCGTGATCGTTGCCTACATGCTTACCGTGGCCCTGCTGATCCCTGCCTCGGGCTGGATTGCCGACCGCTTCGGCACCAAGAAAATCTTCTTCAGCGCCATTCTGCTGTTCAGTTTCGGCTCGTTGCTTTGTGCGCTGTCCAACACTCTCAACGAGCTGATTGGCGCACGGATCATCCAGGGCCTGGGCGGTGCGCTGATGCTGCCCATCGGACGGCTGGTGGTGCTCAAGGCTTACCCGCGCTCGGAGTTGGTGCGGATCATGGGGTTTATCACCATCCCGGGCCTGCTCGGTCCATTGATCGGCCCCACGATGGGCGGCTGGATGGTGCAGTACCTGAGCTGGCACTGGATTTTCCTGATCAATCTGCCGGTGGGCGTTCTGGGCTGCTGGGCAGTCTGGCACTTCATTCCGGACCTGCGCGGCAGCGAGCGCACCCGCTTCGACGGGTTGGGTTTCGTGCTGTTTGGCGCCGCGATGATATTTATCACCATTGCGATGGAGGGGCTGGGCGAGTTGCACATGCCGCACTTGCGCGTGATGTTGCTGCTCTTCGCCGGGATGGCGTGCCTGGCGGCCTACTGGTTGCGGGCGGGCAATATCAGCAACCCGCTGTTCTCGCCGGCACTGTTCAAAACCAAAACCTTTGCGGTGGGCATTCTGGGCAACCTGTTTGCTCGCCTGGGAAGCGGTGCGCTGCCGTTCCTGGTGCCGTTGCTGCTGCAAGTGGCGCTGGGCTACTCGCCGTCACAAGCCGGGATGAGCATGCTGCCACTGGCCGCAGCCGCCATGCTGGCCAAGTGGATAGCCCGACCGCTGATCGAGCGCGTGGGGTATCGCACGGTACTCACGGCCAACACCTTTGCCCTGGGCCTGATGCTGGCCAGCATGGGCCTGGTCACCGAACACACGCCCTACCCGCTGTTGCTGTCAATGCTGGCCGTTTTGGGGGCGATCAACTCGTTGCAGTTCACCGCGATGAATACCGTCACCCTGATCGACCTCGATGACGCCAGCGCCAGCAGCGGCAACAGTTTGCTGTCGGTGGTGGCGCAATTGTCCTTGAGCCTGGGCGTGGCCTGCGCCGGGGCATTGCTCGGCGGCTTCACTGGCGATGGCGGCAGCGACGGGGTGGACACGGTGCTCGGGGCGTTCCAGCTGACCTTCCTCACAGTCGGGATTATGGCGATGCTGGCGGCGGCTATTTTCCTGCAACTGTCACCGCAGGACGGCCGCAAACCCAAGGCCAACTCGGAGCATGACCTGGAACATTAAGCGACTTTTTAATCAGAACTGGATGACATCTCGTCCAGAATGTTCAGGCAAAGGGCATGGGACTGGTACACTGCGCGACATTTTGTTTTGCAGGCCAGTCCCGTGACCACCATTGCCACCGCTTTTAACACTCTGCCTCTGTCCGCCGCCATGCTGGCTAACCTCGACTCCCTCGGTTATGCCCAGATGACGCCGATTCAGGCGCAGAGCTTGCCGGTGATCCTCAAAGGCATGGACCTGATCGCTCAGGCCAAGACCGGCAGTGGCAAAACTGCCGCCTTCGGCATCGGCCTGCTGAACCCGATCAACCCGCGCTTCTTCGGCTGCCAGGCCCTCGTGATCTGCCCGACCCGCGAACTGGCTGACCAGGTTGCCAAGGAAATCCGCCGTCTGGCCCGCGCCGAAGACAACATCAAAGTGCTGACCCTGTGTGGCGGCGTGTCTTTCGGTCCGCAAATCGGCTCGCTGGAGCACGGTGCGCACATCATCGTCGGCACGCCGGGCCGCATTCAGCAGCACTTGCGCAAAGGCTCGCTGGTACTGGACGGTCTGAACACTCTGGTACTGGACGAAGCGGACCGCATGCTGGACATGGGTTTCTACGATGCCATCGAAGACATCATTGTAAAAACCCCGGAGCGTCGCCAGACCCTGCTGTTCTCGGCCACCTACCCGGCCGGTATCAAGCAACTGTCGTCCAAGTTCATGCGCAACCCTCAGCAAGTAAAAGCCGAGGCGCTGCACACTGACAGCCAGATCGAACAACGCTTCTACGAAATCTCCCCTGAAGAGCGCATGAGCGCTGTGACCAAGGTGCTGGGCCATTTCCGCCCGCAATCTTGCGTAGCGTTCTGCTTCACCAAGCAGCAGGTTCAGGAAACCGTTGATCACCTGACGTCCAAAGGCATTTCGGCTGTTGGCCTGCATGGCGATCTGGAACAGCGCGACCGTGACCAGGTGCTGGCGATGTTTGCCAACCGCTCGACTTCAGTACTGGTTGCCACCGACGTAGCGGCCCGTGGTCTGGACATCGACGCGCTGGACATGGTGCTCAACGTTGAGCTGGCCCGTGATTCGGAAATCCACATTCACCGTGTTGGCCGTACCGGCCGCGCTGGCGAAAAAGGGGTTGCGATCAGCCTGGTTGCCCCGTCCGAAGCGCACCGCGCCCAGGCCATCGAGCAGCTGCAGAAAGCCCCGCTGAACTGGGAAACCCTGGACACCCTGACCTCCCAGGGCGGCGCACCGTTGCTACCGGCCATGAGCACGCTGGTGATCGGTGCCGGTCGTAAAGACAAGGTTCGTCCGGGCGATATCCTCGGTGCCCTGACGGGTGACGCGGGCATCCCGGGTGCCCAGGTTGGCAAGATCGCGATCTTTGACTTCCAGGCCTACGTGGCCGTTGACCGCACCGTGGCCAAACAGGCTGCCCAGCGCTTGAGCGAAGGCAAAATCAAAGGCCGCGTATTGCGCGTTCGGGTTTTGTAAGCGATCGCCTGAACACTGGCGATCACATGTGGGAGCGGGCTTGCCCGCGATGCAAACAACTCGGTTCAGCTGAATCACCGGGGTGCTGCAATCGCGAGCAAGCCCGCTCCCACATTAGGTTTGGATTGACTATAAATTTTGTGAGGACACCGCTTTGCGCTCTACCGACGTTGTGATTATTGGCGCTGGCGCCGCTGGTTTGATGTGCGCGCTGACCGCTGCCGGTCGCGGGCGAAAGGTCATGCTCATCGACCACGCCAACAAGGCGGGCAAAAAGATCCTGATGTCGGGCGGTGGCCGCTGCAACTTCACCAACATGTACACCGAACCCAACAATTTCCTGTCGCAGAACCCGCACTTCTGCAAGTCGGCCCTGGCCCGCTACACCCAGTGGGACTTTATCGAGATGGTCGCCAAACACGGCGTGCCCTATCACGAGAAAAAACTCGGCCAACTGTTCTGCGATAACAAATCCAGCGACATCCTGGAAATGCTCCTCGATGAGTGCCAAAAAGCAGGCGTCAGCCTGCACCTGGACACCTCGGTCGAGCAGATCGAAAAAACCGACAACGGTTACAGCCTCAACACAACGTTGGGGCCGATTGATTGCCTGTCGCTGGTGGTCGCCACCGGCGGCCTGTCGATCCCGACGCTCGGTGCCACCGGCTTCGGCTATCAAATCGCCAGGCAATTTGGCCACACCTTGCTGCCCACCCGCGCGGGCCTGGTGCCGTTCACCATCACCGACCAGCTCAAAGAGATCTGTACCGAACTCTCGGGCACGTCAGTCGACTGCCTGGTGAGCTGCAACGATCAGAGCTTCCGGGAAAATATCCTGTTCACCCATCGGGGCTTGAGCGGACCGGCGATTTTGCAGATTTCGTCGTTCTGGAATACCGGCGACACGGTTGAAATCAACCTGCTGCCCGACCTCGACGCGCTGAGCTGGTTGCAAACCCAGCAGGCCGAACGCCCCAACAGCGAACTGAAAACCCTGCTCGGTGAGCTTTTCACCAAGAAGATGGCCAACCTGTTGGCCGAGCACTGGTTCGAGTCCAAGCCCATGAAGCAGTACACCCCGGGTGAACTGGCGCACGTGGCTGACAAACTGGCGAGCTGGAAAGTGATACCGGCTGGCACCGAAGGCTACCGCACCGCTGAAGTGACCCTGGGCGGGGTTGATACCCGCGAAGTGTCTTCCAAGACCATGGAGTCGCTGAAAAGCCCCGGCCTGTACTTTGTGGGTGAAGTGCTGGATGTGAGCGGCCACCTGGGCGGCTTCAACTTTCAGTGGGCGTGGGCTTCGGGGTATGCGGCGGCGCAGTACGTTTAACGCCAGGCGGCATTAAAAATATTTCGTGTTCGATGTGACAGTGCCATTGCGCTGTCGTCTTAACTGGCTCAAGTTAGCGAATCACGAGCCAGGCACCGCCACTCCATGTCATCGAAAAGCTTTCAGCATTCCCTGCGCCGCTTGTGGGCGCTGGACAAGTTCAGTTACAGCGTGCGGGTGTTTGTCGCCCTGACCGGCAGCATGGCTTTTTGCTGGTATCAGGATGAAATGTCGCTGCTGATCCCGCTGTTCCTGGGGATTATCGCCAGCGCGCTGTCCGAGACTGATGACAGTTGGCAAGGCCGACTGAACGCTTTGCTGGTAACGCTGGTGTGCTTCACCGCCTCGGCACTCAGTGTCGAACTGCTCTTCCCCTATCCCTGGCTGATGGTCTGCGCGCTTGCCCTGGCCAGCTTCGGCCTGACCATGCTCGGTGCACTGGGCGAGCGCTACGGGGCGATTGCTTCGGCCACACTGATTCTGGCCGTGTACACCATGATTGGCGTCGACCAACGGGGTGGCGAAGTCACAAATTTCTGGCATGAACCCTTGCTGCTGGTGGCGGGCGCGGCCTGGTACGGGATGCTGTCAGTACTGTGGCAGGCGCTGTTTTCCAATCAACCGGTACAGCAAAGCCTGGCGCGGTTGTTCTGGGAGCTGGGCCTGTACCTGAAGATTAAATCGTCGCTGTTCGAGCCGATCCGCAAGCTGGATGTCGAAGCCGGCCGACTGGAACTGGCGCGGCAAAACGGACGTGTGGTGGCCGCGCTCAACACCGCCAAAGAGATCATTCTGCACCGGGTCGGCAACTCCCGGCCGGGCTCCAAGCTCAGCCGCTACCTCAAGCTGTACTTCCTGGCGCAGGACATCCACGAACGCGCCAGCTCCTCGCACTACCCCTACAACGCCCTGGCCGAAGCCTTCTTCCACAGTGACGTGATGTTCCGCTGCCAACGCCTGCTGCGCCAGCAAGGCGTGGCCTGTCAGCGCCTGTCGGAGTCGATCAAGCTGCGCCAGCCGTTTGTCTACGACGACAGCTTTGCCGAAGCGCTGAGCGACTTGCACGCCTCCCTCGAACACTTGCGCATCCAGAGCAACCCGGCCTGGCGCGGACTGTTGCGTTCACTGCGGGCGCTGGCCGCCAACCTGGGCACCCTCGACCGTTTGTTGAGCGACGCCAGTAACCCCGACAACCTGGCAGATGCCACCGACAGCAGCCTGCTGGACCGTTCGCCACGCAACCTCAAGGACGTGTGGTCGCGCCTGCGTCAGCACCTCACACCCACGTCGCTGATCTTTCGCCACGCCTTGCGCCTGCCTTTGGCACTGAGCATCGGTTTTGCGATGGTGCACTGGATTCACCCGAGCCAGGGTTACTGGATCATCCTCACCACGCTGTTCGTGTGTCAGCCAAGTTACGGCGCCACCCGACGCAAATTCAGCCAGCGCATTATCGGCACGGCCATCGGCCTGGCCGTGGGCTGGGCGCTGTTCGATCTGTTCCCCAACCCGCTGGTGCAGTCGATGTTTGCAGTGGTGGCCGGTGTGGTGTTCTTTATCAACCGCACCACGCGCTACACCTTGAGCACCGCAGCCATCACCCTGATGATCCTGTTTTGCTTCAACCAGGTGGGCGACGGCTACGGGCTGTTCCTGCCGCGACTGTTCGATACCCTGGTGGGCAGCGTGATTGCGGCGGCAGCGGTATTCCTGTTCTTGCCGGACTGGCAGGGCCGACGCCTGAATCAGGTACTGGCCAATACCTTGAGCTGCAACAGCCAGTATCTGCGCCAGATCATGCAGCAGTACGCCCAGGGCAAAAGCGACAACCTCGCCTATCGCCTTGCGCGGCGTAACGCCCATAACGCCGATGCGGCGCTGTCGACCACACTGGCCAATATGCTGATGGAACCGGGGCACTTCCGTAAGGATGCCGACATGGGCTTCCGCTTTCTGGTGCTGTCCCACACCTTGCTCAGCTATTTGTCAGGACTGGGCGCTCACCGTGACACCGAGCTGCCCGGTGAAGTGCGGGAACAGTTGATCGAGGGCGCCGGACGCAGGATTGCCGACAGCATTGACCAGATCGCACAGGATCTGGCCTCCAAACAGGCGGTGGCGGTACAAAGTGATGATGAAGAAGCACTGGCCAGCGAGCTTGAGCAAATGCCCGACGAGATCGATGAAAACCAGCGTCTGGTGCAAACCCAACTGGCGTTGATTTGCCGTCAGCTCGGGCCGCTGCGCACCCTGGCCGCACATTTGGTCAAGGCACCTTAGAACTTGGCGCGAGTACACATCGCGCCTACTATCGGGTCATACACTCACCAAGAAGGACGCGATCGTGACCACCGACTGGCTCTGCAAACACCACAACGACCTGGGCAAGGAACAGCTCTACGCTATTCTGGAATTGCGCTCGAAAGTATTCGTCGTCGAGCAGAAATGCGCCTACCAGGACGTCGACGGGCAAGACCTGACGGGGGACACGTTGCATGTGATGGGCTGGCAGAACGATCAACTGGTGGCGTATGCCCGCGTGCTCGACCCTGAATCCCAGGGCGGCGACGTGGTGATCGGCCGCGTGATCATTGCCCCCGAGGGTCGCGGGCAAAAGCTGGGGCATGTCCTGATCGAGAAAGCCCTGGAAAACATCGAGGATTACTGGTCGGGGCAGCCCGTGTTCTTGTCCGCCCAGGCGCACTTGCAGCCGTTCTACGGGCAACACGGGTTTCGCGCCGAGGGCGAAATGTATCTTGAAGATGACATCCCGCACATCGGCATGCGCCTGACACCTCAGGGATAACCCAGCACCTGCTTGATCTGCACCAGATGCTCGCCGACCCAGGTTTTGTCGACAGGGCCCCAACTGTGAATCTGATAACGCCCGGCATGATTACGGGCGCCGTCCTGCTGCTCGAACTCGCAGACAATATCCAGATCAGCCAGCGCCGCGATGGTGTCCTGCGCGGTACGGCGCGGCATCCCGGTCACTTCGGTCAGTGCGGGCACGCTGCTGGCAATCTGGCTATCGATTAACCAGGCCACGTACAAGCGCCGGTAAAAGCTGCTTTTGGTTTTGCTGACGTCCATTCAGAACTCCTGATGCGGATGATTGCTGGCTTTCTGTGGGAGCGGGTTCAGGGTTGGGGGTTTCCTGCCAAGTCACGCCACGTCAGATACACCCGCAGGTCAAACTCCAGCTGGTGGTAACCCGGCAACATGTGTTCGCACAATTTGTAAAAGGCCTTGTTGTGGTCCGACTCCTTGAGATGGGCCAGTTCGTGAACCACGATCATCTTCAGGAATTCAGGCGCCGCCTCCTTGAACAACGAGGCCACACGCAGTTCTTTCTTGGCTTTGAGCTTGCCACCCTGAACCCGCGAGATGGCGGTATGCAATCCCAGCGCACGGTGAGTCAGGTCGAGCTTGTTATCAAACAGCACCTTGTCGAAGGACGGCGCATTGCGCAGGTATTCCTGCTTCAGTTCCAGCGCGTAGGTATACAGCGCCTTGTCACTTTGCACCGCGTGACGCTGCGGGTAGCGTTCGCTCAGGTAGCTGCCCAACTGATCGCGCTCAATCAATTGGCGAACCTGCTCTTGCAAGGTCTGGGGGTAGGCCTGGAGGTACTTGAGAACGGTCATGGGACGCCAACGCACAGCATAGAAGGGCGCCAGTGTAGCGAATTCGACCCAAAGGCGCCCACGTCAGACTTTTACGCGAACAAAAGCCAGACATTTCCGAGAAAACCCGGTGCCGACAAGCGTCGCTTGCAGCCCGAAAAGCCTCGGGGCTATCTTCACCAGTCGCCGATGATCCCCGTGGAAGAGACATGAAAAAGACGACGCCCGACGATCCCAAAACAAATCACACCCCCCGTGATGATCATCAGCACGATGAGGCCACCCGCCGTATTCTCGATGCCGTGCTCAGTGCCCCGCCTGTTGACCTCGACAGCCTCAAGCCCACCAATGCGCAACATGTCAGCCCCAAATCACCCTTTGCCGTGCGGCCTGATATCCGGGCAATAGAGGCCTTGTCTCACATCTGGTTGATGCTCAAGAGCGCAGAAGAGGTCTCGGATGAAATCACCGAGTATGCCAGTGGCATTGAGCGCGGGCTGATATGGTCATTGGTGCATTCGGTCGAGATGTCCCGCTCGCTGGTGAGTGCCCTGCTCAAGGCCAATGGCGTTGATCCGGAACAATTACACCGATCTGCATGAACATCGCACCCACAAAAAAGCCCGCATCGCTGCGGGCTTTTTAGTACGCGCCGGTCTTAGTTGACCTTGGCGTTCAGCTCACCTTTGAGGTAACGCTGGTACATGGCTTCCAGGGAGATCGGCTTGATCTTCGAAGCGTTACCGGCAGTACCGAAAGCTTCGTAACGAGCGATACACACGTCACGCATGGCCGTTACGGTGGCGCCGAAGAACTTGCGCGGGTCGAACTCGCTCGGGTTGGTTGCCATCAGACGACGCATGGCGCCAGTCGATGCCAGACGCAGGTCGGTGTCGATGTTGACCTTGCGCACGCCGTGCTTGATGCCTTCAACGATTTCTTCTACCGGCACACCGTAAGTTTCTTTGATGTCGCCGCCGAACTCGTTGATGATCGCCAGCCATTCTTGTGGAACAGAAGACGAACCGTGCATCACCAGGTGAGTGTTCGGGATACGCTTGTGGATTTCTTTGATGCGGTCGATCGCCAGCACGTCGCCAGTAGGTGGCTTGGTGAACTTGTAAGCGCCGTGGGAAGTACCGATGGCAATGGCCAGGGCATCCACTTGAGTGCGCTTGACGAAGTCAGCGGCTTCTTCCGGGTCGGTCAGCATCTGGCTGTGATCCAGAACGCCTTCTGCGCCGATGCCGTCTTCTTCGCCAGCCATACCGGTTTCAAGCGAACCCAGGCAGCCCAGCTCGCCTTCAACCGACACACCGCACGCGTGTGCCAGGGCAACGGTTTGCTGAGTAACGCGAACGTTGTAGTCGTAGTCGGTTGGGGTTTTGCCGTCTTCGCCCAGCGAGCCGTCCATCATGACTGAGCTGAAGCCCAGCTGGATCGAGCGCTGGCACACGTCAGGGCTGGTGCCGTGGTCCTGGTGCATGCACACCGGGATATGCGGGAATTCTTCGATTGCAGCCAGGATCAGGTGACGCAGGAAGGGAGCACCTGCGTACTTGCGCGCACCGGCCGAAGCCTGAACGATCACCGGGGAGTCGGTCTTGTCAGCGGCTTCCATAATGGCGCGCATCTGCTCAAGGTTGTTTACGTTGAAGGCTGGAACGCCGTAGCCGAATTCGGCGGCGTGGTCCAACATCTGGCGCATGCTGATAAGTGCCATTGTGAGTGTCTCTCCCGGACAAGGGTCGTTAATCGTGCAAGCCTGCCGTAGCGGCGGCTGCTATTCAAGTTATTGCAGATCGGGGGTTGTGCCCCATTCTGCCAATCCGATTTAGCTGAAACGATACAGCTCCAGCTATAGCTATGCGGCCTGATTGTGGGAGCGGGCTTGCTCGCGATGCAGGCAATTCGGTCTATTTGCCGAACCGCGGTGATGCAATCGCGAGCACGCCCGCTCCCACGCAAAAACCCATATCAAATCAAGGGCACCCACGCTCTTGTGAAGCCTTGGGCGACTCGTATTTTTCCAGCGCTTCAGGACCTGAGCGTTTATTGACCAGCGGCACGCTTTGCGCCTGCCAGTCTGCCTGGTAGCAACCACTCTCTTCAGGGGTTGCAGCTTCGGGCGTCGGCTTGCCCGAACTGGCGCAACCGGCCAAAAAGCCCACGATCATCAACAGCGGTAACAACTTGACCATGTCCATGCTTCCTTTCAGGGCCTGAAACACCTTCAGGCTTTGGCGCGGCTTTCCAGAATTTCGACAGCAGGCAGTACCTTGCCTTCAACGAACTCAAGGAAGGCACCACCGCCGGTGGAGATGTAGGAAATTTGATCAGCAATACCGTACTTGTCGATAGCCGCGAGGGTGTCGCCGCCACCCGCGATCGAGAACGCTGCGCTGTCAGCAATGGCCTGGGCCAGAACCTTGGTGCCGTTACCGAACTGGTCAAACTCGAACACACCTACCGGGCCGTTCCACAGGATAGTCTTTGACGACTTCAGCAGCTCGGCGAAATGCGCGGCGGTTTGTGGGCCGATGTCCAGAATCATGTCGTCGGCAGCCACATCAGCGATCAGCTTGACGGTTGCAGCAGCGCTTTCAGCGAATTCCTTGGCCACGACCACGTCAGTCGGCAGAGGCACATTGACCTTGGCGGCGATGGCGCGGGCGGTGTCCAGCAGATCAGGTTCGTACAGCGATTTGCCAACCGGGTGCCCGGCAGCTGCCAGGAAGGTGTTGGCGATACCGCCACCCACGATCAGCAGGTCGCAGATCTGGCTCAGGCTGTTGAGCACTTCAAGCTTGGTCGACACCTTGGAGCCGGCAACGATAGCGGCCATCGGCTTGGCCGGGGCGCCCAGTGCCTTGCCCAGTGCGTCCAGCTCGGCAGCCAGCAACGGGCCAGCAGCCGCAACCTTGGCAAACTTGGCCACGCCGTGGGTCGAGCCTTCGGCGCGGTGGGCAGTACCGAAAGCATCCATCACAAACACGTCGCACAGGGCGGCGTATTGCTGGGCCAGCTCGTCGGCGTTTTTCTTTTCGCCCTTGTTGAAGCGCACGTTTTCGAACAACACGATGTCGCCCGCTTTAACGTCGACGCCATTGAGGTAGTCGCTGACCAGCGGCACTTCGCGGCCCAGGGCCTTGCTCAAGTAATCGGCTACAGGCTTGAGGCTGTTTTCAGCCGAGAACTCGCCTTCAGTCGGACGTCCCAGGTGCGAGCAGACCATAACCGCCGCGCCTTTTTCCAACGCCAGCTTGATGGTCGGCAGCGAAGCAAGGATGCGCGCATCGCTGGTGACTACACCGTCCTTGACTGGGACGTTGAGGTCTTCGCGGATCAGTACGCGCTTACCTTGCAGATCGAGGTCGGTCATCTTCAACACGGTCATGGGTCGCAGTTCCTGAGTTTCTAATGTTAGAGAGCGGGTTTGGGGTGGGTAACGTGCAAATAGTGCTCTGCCACATCGATCATTCGATTGGCAAAACCCCATTCGTTGTCGAACCAGGCCAGCAGGTTCACCAGCCGGGGGCCGGAAACGCGGGTCTGGCTGGCATCGACAATGGCCGAATGCGGGTCATGGTTGAAATCACAGCTGGCGTGGGGCAACTCGGTGTAGGCCAACAAGCCTTTGAGCGGGCCGCAGGTGGCCGCTTCGCGCAGCAGGCGGTTCACCTCTGCGGCATCGGTGTCCCGTGCCGTGGTCAGGGTGATATCCAGGCACGACACATTCAATGTCGGTACCCGCACCGCTTTGGCTTGAATTCGGCCGGCAAGTTCCGGCAACAAACGCTCAATGCCCTTGGCCAGGCCGGTAGAGACCGGAATGACCGACTGAAAGGCCGAACGTGTACGACGCAGATCTTCGTGATGGTAGGCATCGATCACGGGCTGATCGTTCATCGCCGAGTGAATGGTGGTAATCGATACATACTCAAGACCCAATGCCTCATCCAGCAAACGCAGCAGCGGCACGCCGCAGTTGGTCGTGCAGGAGGCGTTGGACACCAGTCGTTCTTCGCCGGTCAGGCTGTGCTGGTTAACGCCGTAGACGATGGTGGCGTCGACATCGGCGTCACTGGCCATCGGTTGCGAAAACAGCACGCGGGGAGCCCCGGCATCAAGGAAACGCTGGCCGTCGGCGCGGGTGTTGTAGACGCCGGAGCATTCCAGCACCAGGTCAACTCCCAGGGCAGCCCAGTCGATCCCCTCGGGGGTGGCACTGCGGAACACTTTCACGCAGTCGCCATTGATATGCAGGCAGTCGCCTTCGATCCGTATCTCGCCGGGAAACCGGCCATGGGTGGAGTCGAAGCGCGTCAAATATTCGAGACTGGCCATATCGGCCAAATCATTGAGTGCAACAATTTCAAACCCGGCATCCGCCCCTCGTTCCAACAACGCACGCAAGACGCAACGACCAATCCGGCCGTAGCCATTGAGTGCAACTTTGTAAGGACGCGGTTGAGGCATGGGGTTCTCTATTGTGGGTGAAACCTTCATGACAGCGGAGACTGAACCACCGTGATCGCGAGCGAGCCCGCTCCCACAGGATCTTCACAATCCTTGTGGGAGCGGGCTGGCTCGCGAAAGCGGCAGTCCAGACGGCACACTTTAGTACTTAGTCTTCCAGCAACTCGTCAGCCTGACCCAGGATGTTTTCCAGGGTGAAGCCGAACTCTTCGAACAAGGCAGGCGCAGGCGCCGACTCGCCGTAGGTGGTCATGCCGATGACGCGGCCTTCCAGGCCCACGTACTTGTACCAGTAGTCCGCGTGGGACGCTTCGATCGCGATACGGGCGCTCACCTGCAGCGGCAGAACCGACTGCTTGTAGCCTGCATCCTGAGCTTCGTACACGCTGGTGCATGGCATCGATACAACACGTACCTTGCGGCCTTGCTCGGTCAGCTTCTCGTAAGCCTGAACCGCCAGGCCCACTTCGGAACCGGCCGAGATCAGGATCAGTTCAGGCTCGCCTGCACAATCCTTCAGCACGTAACCACCACGGTTGATGTCGGCAATCTGGCCAGCATCACGGGTTTGGTGGTTCAGGTTCTGACGCGAGAAGATCAACGCGGACGGGCCGTCGTTGCGCTCCAGGGCGAATTTCCAGGCCGCTGCGGATTCCACCGCATCGGCTGGGCGCCAGGTGTCCAGGTTCGGCGTGGTACGCAGGCTGGTCAGTTGCTCGACCGGCTGGTGCGTCGGGCCGTCTTCGCCCAGACCGATGGAGTCATGGGTGAACACATAGATCACGCGCTGCTTCATCAGGGCCGACATGCGGATGGCGTTGCGGGCGTACTCCATGAACATCAGGAAGGTCGCGCCGTAAGGCACCAGGCCGCCGTGCAGGGCAACACCGTTCATGATGGCGCTCATGCCGAACTCGCGTACGCCGTAGTACACGTAGTTGCCGCTGGCGTCTTCAGCCGAAACACCTTTGCAGCCTTTCCAGAGGGTCAGGTTGGAACCGGCCAGGTCAGCGGAGCCGCCCAGCAGTTCTGGCAACAGTGGGCCAAAGGCATTCAATGCGTTCTGGCTGGCTTTACGGCTGGCGATGGTTTCGCCCTTGGCCGCAACTTCAGCGATGTAGGCGTTGGCCTTGGCATCGAAGTCAGCAGGCAGTTTGCCGCTCAGGCGACGGGACAGCTCGCCGGCCAGTTCAGGGAACTCGGCCGCGTAGGCAGCAAAGCGCTTGTCCCACTCGGACTCAACCGCAGCACCGGCTTGCTTGGCATCCCATTCGGCGTAGATATCAGCCGGGATTTCAAACGGACCGTGGTTCCAGTTCAGGGCCTGGCGGGTCAGGGCGATTTCGTCGTTGCCCAGTGGAGCACCGTGGCAGTCTTCCTTGCCCTGCTTGTTCGGCGAGCCGAAACCGATGGTGGTTTTGCAGCAGATCAGCGTTGGCTGGTCGCTTTTGCGTGCGGTTTCGATCGCGGTCTTGATTTCTTCCGGGTCGTGACCGTCAACGTTACGGATCACTTGCCAGTTGTAGGCTTCGAAACGCTTTGGCGTGTCGTCGGTGAACCAGCCTTCAACTTCGCCATCGATAGAGATGCCGTTGTCGTCGTAGAACGCGATCAGCTTGCTCAGACCCAGAGTGCCGGCCAACGAGCCAACTTCGTGGGAAATGCCTTCCATCATGCAGCCATCACCCAGGAACACGTAGGTGTGGTGATCAACGACGTTATGGCCAGGGCGGTTGAACTGAGCGCCCATGACTTTTTCTGCCAGGGCAAAGCCCACAGCGTTGGCCAGGCCCTGACCCAGCGGGCCAGTGGTGGTTTCAACGCCCGGCGTGTAGCCCAGCTCCGGGTGACCCGGGGTGCGGCTGTGCAGCTGGCGGAAGTTTTTCAGGTCGTCGATCGACAGGTCATAGCCGGTCAGGTGCAGCAACGAGTAGATCAGCATCGAACCGTGGCCGTTGGACAGCACAAAGCGGTCACGGTCAGCGAACGAAGGGTTGCTCGGGTTGTGCTTCAGATAATCGCGCCACAGTACTTCGGCGATATCCGCCATACCCATAGGGGCACCTGGATGGCCGCTGTTGGCTTTTTGCACGGCATCCATGCTGAGTGCACGAATGGCGTTGGCACGCTCACGACGGCTGGGCATCGCTGTTCTCCTGGGTATTGAAAGTTAAATCGAAACGGAAAAAAGGCGAGCATTTTCCCTCAGGCAACGCCCTCGGGGCAATGACAGATAGTCGCAAGAGGCGTTTTTCCTGTGCTTAACCGTTCAACCTGTTAAGGATCGGACATTTCGTTTCGTTAATAAGCACACACTCTCCGACAAGCGCGCCACTTATCGACCAATATCAAAACTTTTCGATATTGAACTTGCGGGGGCTGTACGGGGTAACTAGACTGCGGCCCCATGAACTTACGCGTGCCTTCAATCCGCCATGACGATAGCGACGAGCTCTCTGCCCTGTGCAAGGCTGGAGGCGATCCGCTGCGACTCAATGTGCTGCGCGCGTTGGCCAACGATTCGTTTGGTGTGCTGGAGCTGACGCAGATTTTTGCCACTGGCCAATCAGGCATGAGTCACCACCTCAAGGTGCTGTCTCAAGCCAGGCTGGTCGCAACACGACGCGAAGGCAATGCGATTTTTTATCGCCGTGCCCTGCCCCACACCGAACAACCAGGCGGAAAACTCCACGCTGCGCTGCTGGAAGAGGTCGATAACCTGACCTTGCCCACCGATGTACAAGCGCGAATCAGCGCAGTACATGCACAGCGTGCAGCCGCCAGTCAGGACTTTTTCTCACGCGTAGCCGAGAAGTTTCGCGCTCAACAGGATTTGATCGCCGGCTTGCCGCAATACCGGGACAGCGTTTTGACGCTGCTCGACAAACTGAGCTTCGACCCGGCGGCCACGGCCCTGGAAGTCGGCCCCGGCGATGGCAGCTTCTTGCCCGACCTGGCTCGCCGCTTCCATCAGGTCACGGCGCTGGACAACAGCCCGGTCATGCTTGGGCTGGCCCGCCAGCTCTGTGAACGCGAGTCACTGAGCAACGTCAGCCTGATCCTGGCCGACGCGTTACACGATGCACAGCTGCAAGCCGACTGCGTTGTCGTGAACATGGTCCTGCACCATTTCGCCGCACCGGCCGAAGCACTTCAGCAACTGGCAACCTTGCTGCAGCCGGGCGGCAGCCTGCTGATAACAGAGTTGTGCAGCCATAATCAGGCGTGGGCCCGCGAGGCATGCGGTGATTTGTGGCTGGGTTTTGAACAAGATGATCTGGCCCATTGGGCCACCGCTGCGGGACTCGTTCCCGGGGAAAGCCTCTATGTAGGCTTACGTAATGGTTTCCAGCTTCAGGTCCGCCACTTTCAGCGGCCAACTGGCGACACTCACCATCGGTAAATATTAGGAAACCGTCGAGATGAGCGAATACTCCCTTTTCACCTCCGAGTCCGTGTCTGAAGGGCATCCGGACAAAATCGCCGACCAGATTTCTGACGCGGTGCTGGACGCCATCATTGCTGAAGACAAGTTCGCCCGTGTGGCGTGCGAGACTCTGGTGAAAACCGGCGTAGCAATCATCGCGGGCGAAGTCACCACGTCGGCCTGGGTCGACCTGGAGCAGATCGTTCGTGACGTGATCACCGACATCGGCTACACCAGCTCCGACGTCGGCTTCGACGGTGCGACCTGCGGCGTGATGAACATCATCGGCAAGCAGTCCCCTGACATCAACCAGGGTGTTGACCGTGCCAAGCCTGAAGATCAGGGCGCCGGCGACCAGGGCCTGATGTTCGGCTACGCCAGCAACGAAACCGACGTGCTGATGCCTGCACCGATCACCTTTTCGCACCAACTGGTACAGCGCCAGGCCCAGGCCCGTAAATCCGGCCTGCTGCCGTGGCTGCGCCCGGACGCCAAGTCCCAGGTAACGTGCCGTTACGAAGGCGGCAAGGTTGTCGCCATCGACGCCATCGTGCTGTCGACCCAGCACAACCCTGAAGTGTCGTACACCGACCTGCGCGAAGGCGTGATGGAACTGATCGTCAAGCACGTGCTGCCAGCCGAGCTGTTGCACAAGGACACCCAGTTCCACATCAACCCTACCGGCCAGTTCATCATCGGTGGCCCGGTGGGCGACTGCGGCCTGACCGGTCGCAAGATCATCGTTGACACCTACGGCGGCATGGCCCGTCACGGCGGCGGCGCGTTCTCGGGCAAGGATCCATCCAAGGTTGACCGTTCGGCTGCTTACGCCGGTCGTTACGTGGCCAAGAACATCGTGGCTGCCGGCCTGGCTGAGCGCTGCGAGATTCAGGTTTCCTACGCTATCGGCGTCGCTCAACCGACTTCGATTTCGTTGAACACCTTTGGTACTGGCAAAATTTCCGACGAGAAAATCATCAAGCTGGTACGTGACGTATTCGACCTGCGTCCATACGCCATCACCACCATGCTTGACCTGCTGCACCCGATGTACCAGGAAACTGCAGCATACGGCCACTTCGGTCGCACGCCGCAGATCAAGACCGTTGGCGACGATACCTTCACCACGTTCACGTGGGAGCGTACCGACCGCGCCGAAGAGCTGCGCGCTGCCGCCGGTTTGTAATTAAGCCTGCTGCACCAGAAGCCCCGGACAGGTGACTGTTCGGGGCTTTTTGCTGCTCATGGGTAACGTTCGACGGATTGCTTGCCTGCGGATGCTGCTAACATCCACGGTTTGGATCCGCCGAAACGCGCTTGCGTGGCGTTTTTTCAGCCTTATTTAATTGTCATCTTTTGTCATGGAGCCATTTATGAAATTACTTTCACCGCTCGCCCTGTTGACTGTTTGCGGCCTGCTGGCAACGCCTCTGATGGCCGCAGACGCAGCGCCGGAACTGACCGGTTGCGCTGCCAAGAAACAAGCCATCACCCTGCAACTTGAGCAGGCCCGCGCGCACGGCAACAGCAACCAGGTCGCGGGCCTGGAAAAAGCCCTGAGCGAAGTCACCGAGCACTGCACTGACGCTGGCCTGCGCAAGGAACGTGAAAACAAGGTGCTGGAAGCCAAGCACGAAGTGAGCAAACGCCAGGCTGATCTGGACAAAGCCATGAAGAAAGGCGACCCGGAGAAAATCGACAAACGCAAAAACAAGCTGGCTGAATCGCGCAAAGAACTGCAAGAAGCGCTGGATCAGCTGGATAAATAAGTCTCGCGATACAGATCTCCTGTGTGGGAACGGGCTTGCTCGCGATGGCAGCACCTCGGTGATTCAGAAGTCCCGAGTCGTGCTTATCGCGAGCAATCCCGCTCCCACAGAAGGCGGGTACCGGCTGATCTTTACTCAGTGATTCCTGAATTCCTTGTGGCACGCACTGCAGGTGTCTTCCACTTTCTGCACGGCAGGCGTCAGGTTACTGGCTTTGTAGGGTTGTACCTGGCTGGCGATCACCAACTCACCGGTTGCGCCCTCCAACTGGCGCGCCAGTTGTTGAAAACGCTCCTGCTTTTGCCAGACATCATCGGTAGCACTGGTCAGGTCAGACTCCTTAACCTGTGGGAAATGCTTCCACGGCTCGTGAGCCAAAGCGTCCAACTTGAGGGCACCTTCGGTAAAGCGCGGACCGTCAAAGGGAATCCGACCTCGCAACATGCCCCCCAGGTCTTCGCTGGTTTTTAGCATCTGCTTGAAAATCGCTTTACGCTGGCCCAGCGGCGAATCGGGATCCACCCCGCCACACGCAGACAACGTCAGGCAGGCCAGCACAACAACAGTCAATCGTTTAAAAGTCATGGTCGCTTCAGGTCACGGAAATCGGTCGCCAGTATCCTCGCGTCACCTGCAAAGACCAATACCCCTATTGAATACAAGGATTGCCAGAGGGTTACCCGGCCTCGGCAAACCTCGAAGGAATTTCGCCAATGAACACATTTTTCAAGCCTCTGGCCTGGGCGTTGCCCGTTGCCCTGTTGCTGGCCGGATGTAACGGCACCGACAAGGACGCCGACAAAAATGCCACCCAGCCAGAACCCCACACGACCTACAGCAAGGCTGACTGGAGCGCACTGCCTGAAGTGACGGGCAGCGACCTGCAAAGCGGTTTTGCTTCATGGCGCAGCGCCTGTACCCGACTCAAGGCCGACCCCAACTGGGGCCCCGTGTGCAGCGACGCAGCCGTCTTGCCTGCCAGCCCGAGCGTGGCCGACATCAGCAACTTCCTGCAAACCCACCTCGACGTGTACAGCCTGCGCTCGGCCGAAGGCAGCAGCGACGGCCTGATCACCGGTTACTACGAACCGGTTTACCCCGGCAGTCTCAAGCCGACCCAGGCCGCCAACGTACCCATCTATGGCGTACCGGCTGACTTGATCGTGGTCAACCTGGACAGCATCTACCCCGAGCTCAAAGGCAAACGCCTGCGCGGTCGCCTTGAGGGCCGTGTGCTCAAGCCTTACGACACCGCAGAGACCATTAACAGCAAAGGCCTGCAAGCACCGGTACTGGCGTGGCTGACCGACCCGATGGACCTGCAGTTTTTGCAAATCCAGGGCTCGGGCCGGGTTCAACTCGACAATGGCCGCCAGCTGCGCATCGGCTATGCCGACCAGAACGGCCATCCGTACAAGCCGATTGGCCGCTGGCTGGTTGAACAGGGCGAGCTGAAAAAAGAAGACGTGACCATGGGCACCATTCACGCCTGGGCCATGGCTCACCCGCAACGGGTCCACGAGATGCTGGCCAGCAACCCGAGCTACGTGTTTTTCACCCAGAACCCGGACAGCAACGAAGGCCCGCGCGGCTCGCTGAACGTGCCGCTGACGGCTGGCTACAGCGTGGCGGTGGACCGCAAGGTCATCCCGCTGGGCAGCCTGCTGTGGTTGTCGACCACCCAGGCTGATGGCCAGCCCATCGTACGCCCGGTAGCCGCCCAGGACACCGGTGGCGCCATTGCTGGCGAAGTGCGGGCCGACTTCTTCGTGGGCACCGGCCCTGAAGCCGGGAAGATTGCGGGCGACATGAAGCAGAAGGGCAATATCTGGCTGCTATGGCCGAAAGGCGCGGCGCTGCCGCAGTAAAACCACCTGCATGCAATGAAACCAAACCTTTGTGGGAGCGGGCTTGCTCGCGATGGCATCACCGCAGTGCATCAGGCAAACCGGATCGCCTGGATCGCGAGCAAGCCCGCTCCCACACATTCGTCATTGGCTTGCGTTTACATCGACACAAAAAAGAAGCTGACCACCAGCCCCATGCCGATAAACCACACGATGGAGCGCAGGATCGCCCAGTCGGCCAGGTAGCAGATGATGTACAGCATGCGGCTGGTAACGAACAAAACCGCCAGCACATCAATGGTCACGGGCTGGGCGTTCCCTACGATATCGGCAATGATCACCGCCGCCGCAAAGGCCGGGGTCACTTCGAAGCTGTTGAGCTGGGCGCTGTGGGCACGCTTGGCAAAACCTTGGAGGTTGTCCAGAAACGTACGTGGATCATGGTTTTGTTTGGGCCCGAACTTGCCGTCGCTGAACTTGGCAAAAGCGGTACACACATAGGTCAAACAGAAGGCAATCAGCACACACCAGAAGGCAACCGTCATTGGAATTTCCTTTTTAAAGTTTCAACACGAGTATGGGTGGCCTGCTACAGCGCCAGTGCGCACATGCAACCTCAGTGCAACTGCGTGGTCAATGACCTCGCACATCGCGCCCATTTGCCACACCCCGGGGATGTGCCCCTGATGCCCGCGCCTGCATCCAAACATAGCCCGTACTGATCGGGTTTCCATTCACTCTCGCCACCACAGGATCCCGGATGCTTGAGCTTGTTGCTGCGTTTATCTGCCTGACCTCACTACTGACTTACGTGAACTTCCGCTTTATCGGCCTGCCGCCGACGATTGGCGTGATGGTCACTGCCCTAATGTTTTCGTTGCTGCTGCAAGGCTTGAGCTTTATCGGTTATCCGGGCCTTGAAGAGCGCGTGCAAGAACTGATCGGCCAGATCGACTTCGGCGATCTGCTGATGAACTGGATGCTGTCGTTCCTGCTGTTTGCAGGCGCCCTGCACGTCAATATCAATGATGTCCGCAGCTATCGCTGGCCGATTGGCCTGTTGGCCACCGTCGGTGTGCTGATCGCCACCACCGTGATCGGCAGCCTGGCGTACTGGATTTTTGCCCTGTTCGGCTGGCATATCAGTTTCCTGTACTGCCTGCTGTTCGGCGCACTCATCTCCCCCACCGACCCGATTGCCGTGCTGGGTGTACTGCGGACCGCCAACGCCTCCAAACCGCTGAAAACCACCATCGTGGGCGAGTCGCTGTTCAATGACGGCACCGCTGTTGTGGTGTTCACCGTGTTGCTCGGCATCCTGCAACTGGGCGAAACCCCGAGCCTGAGTGCCACGGCCATGCTGTTTGTTCACGAAGCCATCGGCGGCGTGGTGTTCGGTGGTTTGATCGGTTACCTGGTGTACCGGATGATCAAGAGCATCGAGCAGTATCAGATCGAAGTGATGCTGACCCTGGCACTGGTGATCGGCGGCTCGGCCATGGCCAGTGAACTGCATGTGTCGGCGCCGATCGCGATGGTTGTCGCCGGTCTGATCATCGGTAATCTGGGCCGCAACAAGGCCATGAACGAGATGACCCGTCGCTACATGGACGGTTTTTGGGAGTTGCTTGATGACATGCTCAACGCGCTGCTGTTCGCGCTGATTGGCATGGAACTCTTGCTGCTGCCGTTCTCGTGGCTGCATTTGCTGGCGGCCAGCGTTCTGGCCGTGGCCATTTTGCTGTCGCGCCTCTTGACCGTGGCACCGGCCATTGTCCTGCTGCGCCGCTGGCGTACCGTGCCACGGGGCACCATCCGCATCTTGACCTGGGGTGGCCTGCGCGGCGGTGTTTCGGTGGCGCTGGCCCTGGCATTGCCACTGGGCCCGGAGCGTGACCTGATCCTGAGTATCACCTACATCGTGGTGCTGTCCTCGATCCTGTTCCAGGGTTTGACCATCGGCAAACTGGTCAAGCACGTGACCAAGGATGCGCCGGTAGAGGTTGAGCACGCGCACTGATCCCGGTGTTTTCCCCCGCCTTGGCTACACTCACGTTCCTGAGGCCTTAAGGCATGACACACAAAGGGGAACGGGATGAGTACTTCTGCTGCCTATGCACCACCCAGGCGCCCTCTGGGCGCCAACATCATGATCATCACGGCATTGATTGCTCTGGGCATTACCGCCTGGCGGTTCTTCACTCCCTTGTCCGGGGTGACAGATTCCGGGGGGGCAATGACGGCGATGCTGGCCGAGTTTGTGCTGTTTGTCCTGGGGGTGGTGCTGGCTCAAGCCAGGGCGGGAGGCCTGCGAAATTTCGTCCTCTTCCTGGCCTGGGTCGGTGTGATCGGAACAACGTTTGCCGCATGCCTGCTGCACGGTTGGTGGACAGCCGCCGTTCTGGGGATCTACGCCCTGGGTGTGATCA
Organism: Pseudomonas sp. RL_5y_Pfl2_69; assembly: GCF_963970465.1. Taxonomy (NCBI): domain Bacteria; kingdom Pseudomonadati; phylum Pseudomonadota; class Gammaproteobacteria; order Pseudomonadales; family Pseudomonadaceae; genus Pseudomonas; species Pseudomonas sp. RL_5y_Pfl2_69. Next base: position 61,557 of record NZ_CAXAOU010000014.1, read on the forward strand.
TTGAAACCTTTGCCGGCAAGCCAACAAGGAGCGCGATATGAGCGCGATCACAAAACAGTTTTTGACAGCTCCGGCCTTGTGCTTGCTGGCGGGTGTTTCCAGCGTCCACGCGCAAGACACCTACACCGTCCCGCCGACTTTGCTGGCACCGTCCAGCATCTCTGCCGAGGACGCAAAACTGCCGATCCCCAGCGGCAAGGAGTGGGACAGTTTCCACGGACAACTGAGCTCGCAAAAGTATTCGCCCCTGACTCAAATCAACAAAGACAACGTCGGAAAACTGACCAAGGTCTGGGAATACTTCACCGGCGACATGTCCACGGGCACCGGCAAAATCCCGCCGTCGGTCTGGTCCGCGACACCTATTTTTGCCAATGACACGTTGTACGTCGGCACGCCTTTTTACCGGATCATTGCCCTGGAGCCCGAGACCGGCAAAGAAAAGTGGACCTACGACACCAAGTCGAAACTGGTCGCCGAAACCCAGCCCGCGCTCAAATCACGTGGCGTGGCCTACTGGCAGGAAAAAACCCCTCAAGCGGGCGTGGCCTGCCAGAAGGTCGTCTACCTGGGCAACATGACCGCGCAGCTCTACGCGGTAGACGCCGACACCGGCAAGCCTTGCGAAGGCTTCGGCAAAAACGGGGTGGTGGACGTCAACCAATGGAACACCATGAACGCGAAATGGCCGCTGTCGCAGTTGCAGCCACCCACCGTCATCGGTGACAAATTGATCGTGGGCTGGGCCGGTAAAGACTGGGAATACGAAGTTGAATCCCCAGGCTCGCTGTTTGCCCTCAATGCCCGCACCGGCGCGCTGGAGTGGGAATTCAAGCCGATCCCCGAGGAAGAAGCAGGCAAAACCGGCACTGCCAACATCTGGACAGCCATGTCGTATGACCCGGCGCTGGGCTTGCTGTATATCCCCGTGTCCTCGCCTTCACCCAACTATTGGGGCGGCAACCGGACCAAGCCGATTCCGCTGGGCACTTCCACCACGGCCTTGGATATCAACACCGGCAAGGTCGTGTGGTCTCGTCAGTGGGTTCACCACGACATATGGGACTACGACATCAACTCGGCCCCGACGCTGATGGACATCACCGTCAACGGCAAGCCCGTGGCAGCACTGGTGCAAGCGACCAAGATGGGCTTTTTGTTCACCGTTGACCGCCGCACCGGCGAGGACGTATGGCCGATTGAAGAGCGCCCTGTACCCCAGGGTGATGCTGCTGGAGAGGTGTACTCGCCAACCCAACCGTTCCCGACCAAGCCTGCACCGTTGATGGATCAGTCGAAAAAACCGGCGATCTGGAAAATCGCCGACATTGTCGGTTTTGGCCAGTGCACGAAAATGTGGGACGGCCTGGAATACAACGGCATGTATTCGCCGCCCAGCACCAAAGGCAACGGCGTACTGGCCTACCCGGACAGTGCCGGTGGCGTGCAATGGGGCGGTGTAGCGTTTGATCCGGTCAGCCAGGTCGCCATTGTGAACACCTCGCACATTGTGCAGATGATCAAGCTGTGGGACCGCGCCTCCTACGACAAGCAACCCAAAACTGCAGGCAACGAGAACGGCTTCTACCCACAGATCGGCGCGCCTTACGGCATGAGTTTGCTCAACGCGCAGAACTGGGCTGGCATGCCGTGCTGGGCACCGCCTTTCGGTGAAATCGTGGCGATCGACATGCGCACCGGTGACGTGAAATGGCGTCGTCCGATGGGCGCCGTCCAGCAGTGGGGTTGGTACATGCCTGAAGACATGGGCTCGCCGACCATTGGTGGCCCGGCTGTGACCGCAGGTGGCGTGGTGTTCATTGGTGCATCGATGGATGCCAAGGTCCGTGCCTATGCCCTGGAAGACGGCAAAGAGCTGTGGTCGGACATCGTCATGGCCCCTGCCGTCGCCAACCCTGCCGTGTATGAATACAAAGGCCGACAATATGTGGCGTTTGTGGCAGGCGGCAACTCGATCATGAAAGATCAGGTAGGGGACCAGGTGGTGGTGTACGCACTGCCCAAGTAACAGGAAATAACCTGTAGTCGCTGCCGCAGGCTGCGATAAGGGCCGAAGGACCTTCGCTCTTGGAAAAAACGCGAACCCTTTGGACTCGATCGCAGCCTGCGGCAGCGACTACACGGATGTTTGATCAGCCCGCCAACCGCTGCAACTGCTCGCTGGCCCGCTCGGCGAATAATTGCAGCAACCCTTCCAGCGTATGCGCCGGGGCTTCGTCCACCCGGGTCACCGCGTACAGCGTAATCGGCAGCGCCGGGCTCAAGGGCCGGATCAAGGTGCTTGCCCGTGAAGCACCCAACGCCGTAAACGGATCAATCACCGCCAACCCCGCACCCGACTCCACCATCGCCCGCGCCAGCGAATAGGTCTGCACCGCGATGCTGATGCGCGGCGGTGGCTCTACTGCTTGCAGGTAGCTGTCCAGCCGGGCAAACAGCGGATCGGCACTGCTCAGCCCGATCAACGGCGCGTCCGCCAGCTCATCCAGTGCCAGCGGTACGCCTTCGCTTTCATCCGCCCAGTAACCCCGCGGCGCCAGCGCTACGAGTACACCGTGGGCCAGCGCCCGCGCCTTGAGCCCCGGATGATCGGGCAGCTTGAAGGTCAGGGCCACGTCCAGTTCGCGCATCAACAGGTTTTGCACCAACTCACGGCTGTGGGCGCTGGCCAGTTCACAGTTGATATCGGGATAACGACGGGTCCACTCGCTGATCACCGGCGGCAACAGTGACAACGCCAGCGCGGGCGTGCTGCCAATGCGCAAACGATGCCCCGGCTCACGGCGCAGGCTTTCGGCCAGGCGCTGCACGCCTTGCAGGCTCTCGGTCACCTTGTCGACTTCGCGCTCCAGCAACAGCGCCTCGGGGGTGGGCTGCAACTTGCCGCGCACCCGCAGAAACAGCGGGAACCCCAACCGCTGTTCAGCGTGTTGCAGCACCTTGCTCACTGCAGGCTGGGAGACATGCAGCAACTGGGCAGCCGCACTCACCGACCCGGTTTGGCGAATCGCCTGGAACACTTCGATATGACGCAAGCGCATGGCAGCAGTCCATAACCTTTGTTTATGGGAGGACCATCTTTATTCATTGTTCGCCGCCTGTCACCTGCCCCTAACCTGAAGCCTGTTCAACAGTGGCTAGGGACTGACATGGCACAGCGAGTTTGCATCATCGGCGGGGGCGTTATCGGGCTGGCAACGGCGTATGCATTGGTGCGCGACGGCTTTGACGTGAGCGTGATCGAGGCCCAGCCCACCCTGGGCAGCCAGACCAGCTTTGCCAATGGCGGTCAGCTTTCCTACCGCTACGTCGCCCCGCTGGCCGATGCCGGAGTGCCCTTGCAAGCGGTGGGCTGGATGCTGCGCGGCGACTCGCCGCTCAAGCTGCGCCCACGCATGGACCCGGCCCAATGGCGCTGGCTGGCGTCGTTTATGGCCGCGTGCCGTAGTTCGGTGAACCAGCGCAATGGCGCGCATTTGCTGCGTCTGGCATTGCTCAGCCAGGCCACATTGCAGCAATGGCGCGAAGAAGATCAGCTGGACGGTTTCGCCTGGCAGCGCAACGGCAAACTGGTGGCGTTTCGTGAACGCAGCCACTTCGACAAAGCGCGCAAAAAAGTTATCCACAGCTCATTTCAACAGGCGCTGTCCGCCAGCGAATGCGCCAGCCTGGAACCCGGCCTGCAAGGCTCGGCATTTGTGGGAGGCATCTACACCCCGAGCGAAGAGGTCGGTGACTGCCACGCGTTCTGCCAACAACTGGTCGCCCGCTTGCAGGCCAGTGGCCGTTGCACGTTCTTGCTGGGTAAAACTGTCACCCGCCTGCGTCATGCCAACGGTGAAGTCCAGGCTGTGGAAATGGGCGACGAAGTGCTGGCAGTGGATCAACTTGTGCTCGCAGCGGGGCACAACAGCCCGGCCCTGCGCCTGCCCGGGATGAACCTGCCGCTGTACCCGCTCAAAGGCTACAGCCTCACGCTGGCCCTGACCGACCCGCAAAAAGCGCCACAGGTGAGCATCACCGACTACGACCGCAAAATTGTCTACGCCCGTATTGGCGAGCAATTGCGCATTGCCGCGATGGTCGACATTGTCGGCTTCGATCCCTCGCTGGACCCCAAGCGCCTGGCGCAAATGCGCCAACTGGCCAGCAGTACTTTCCCGGAAGCGGGCGATTATCACGACGCTATCGAGTGGGCTGGCATGCGTCCTGCTACCCCGAGTGGCGTTCCCATTCTTGGCGCCAGTGGCTACCGCAACCTGTGGCTCAACCTGGGCCACGGCGCGCTGGGCTTTACCCTGGCCTGTGGCAGCGGGCGCTTGCTGAGCGAGCTAATTGCACACCGTAAAACGTCCATTGACCTGCAAGGCCTGGCTGCCTGAGTGCACCCTCCCAACCAGAAGGAATGCCCGATGACGATTGACCGCATCAACAGCAATGACCGTTTGAGCGCCGCCGCGACGTTCGAGGCGCTGGTATTTTTGTCCGGACAAGTTCCTACGCAAAGCGAGGACATCACGGCACAGACTCAAGAGGTCTTGAGCAAAATCGACGCACTGCTGGCCGAAACCGGAAGCGACAAGGACCACATCCTCAACGCCACCATTTACCTGCAAGACATTCAGCGCGACTTCGCCGCCATGAATGCCGTGTGGTCAGCCTGGCTATCGGCAGGCAAGGCGCCTACCCGCACCACCCTGCAAGCCGAACTGGCACGGCCTCAGGTGTTGGTGGAAATAAGCGTGATTGCCGTTCGTCATTAATCTGTTTTAAGGGAAAACAACAACATGAAAAAACTTACCTTGATCAGTTGCACCCTGGGCCTGTTGATCAGCCACACCGTGCAAGCCAATGAGACGCCGCTGCAAGGCACGCTAAAGAAAATCGCCGACTCCGGAAGTATTACCTTGGGTTATCGCGATGCCTCGGTGCCGTTTTCGTATGTCGGGGACAACAGCGGCAAACCGATGGGCTATTCGGTGGAGTTGGCCAACAAAATCGTTGAACGTATCCAGCAGCAAGTGGGCGACAAACCGCTGAAGGTCAAATACAACCTGGTGACTTCGCAAACCCGTATCCCGCTGGTGCAGAACGGCACCGTTGACCTGGAATGCGGCTCAACCGGCGTGACCACCGAGCGGCAAAAGCAGGTAGCGTTTTCCTATGGGTTTATTTACGTCAAAGGCCAATTACTGACCGCCAAGGACAGCGGCATCAAGGGCTTCGATGATTTGCGGGACAAGAACGTCGTCACGACGGCTGGCACCACCAATGAGCGCTTCATCAAAAGCTACAGCGCCGACCACAAAATGGGCATGAACGTCATCAGCGCCAAAGACCATGGCGAAGCCTTCAAGATGCTCGAAACCGGCCGCGCCGTAGCGTTTTACATGGACGACGCGCTGCTTTACGGCGAACGCGCCAAAGCCCGTGATCCGCACAAATGGGTGGTTGTAGGGGATGAACAATCCCGGGAAATCTACAGCTGCATGGTGCGCAAGGACGACCCGCAGTTCCTGGCGGTGGTCAACAAGACCCTGGCTGATTTGTACCAGTCCGGTGAAATCACCAGCATTTACCAGCGCTGGTTCGAACAACCGATCCCGCCTAACGGCCTGAACCTGGAATTCCCGATGACCGCCGAGCTAAAACAGATCATCGCCAAACCGGTGAGTGATCCGGTGGAGTAAGGGCGTCAAAAAAAGTCTTCCGTTACACCCTCACCTTCAAACCAGCTGTCCCAAGACGCGCCTGCTGCACTCAGGCGCGTGCTGCTTTAACACACCCTTCTGTGGGAGCGGGCTTGCTCGCGATGCAGGCGCCGCGGTTTATCTGGATAACCGCGTCGATCCAATCGCGAGCAAGCCCGCTCCCACAAAAGCAAAAAAGGGCTGAGGCTGACTTAGAAATCGCCCCACAACTGCTGCGCCACGGCCAGGGCTACCACCGGCGCGGTTTCGGTGCGCAGCACCCGTGGACCAAGGCGTGCAGGCTGGTAGCCGGCGGCTTGGGCCAGATCGATTTCGTTGTCGGTCAGGCCGCCTTCAGGGCCGATCAAGAACGCCAGCGTCGCAGGCTTGGCGTGACTGGCCAAGGGCTCCGATACCGGGTGCAGCACCAGTTTCAAGTCAGCCTGCGTGGTTTTGATCCAGTCGCCGAGCAGCACTGGCGGATGAATCACCGGCACCCGCGAACGGCCGCATTGCTCGCACGCACTGATCGCCACTTGCCGCCAGTGGGCCAGGCGCTTGTCGGCGCGCTCGTCCTTGAGCCGCACTTCGCAGCGCTCGCTCATGATCGGCGTGATTTCAGTGACCCCCAGTTCAGTGGCCTTTTGAATCGCCCAGTCCATGCGCTCGCCACGGGACAGGCCCTGGCCGAGGTGAATGGCCAATGGCGATTCGATTTGCCCGACAAAGGTTTCGTCCAGCAACACGCGCACGCGTTTTTTGCCGACTTCCAGCAAGCGCCCCAGAAACTCCTGGCCCGAGCCGTCGAATACCTGCAGGGCATCGCCCTCGGCCATACGCAGCACGCGGCCAATGTAATGCGCCTGGGCCTCAGGCAACTCATGTTCACCAAGGCTCAAGGGAGCATCGATAAAGAAGCGGGACAATCTCATTTATATTCTCTGGAAATTCGAGTGCTGATCACACATCCCTGTGGGAGCGGGCTTGCTCGCGATTGTATCTACGCGGTGGTTCAGCAATACCGTGCAGCCTGCATCGCGAGCAAGCCCGCTCCCACAGTGGATATAAGTACGGCCCGGTTTAACCCGGGTCACGGAAGTCTGGATGAAAGTTCGACGGCACGGCCACGCTGATGTCGTTGCGCGTCGCAAGGTCGATCCCTTCACTGGCCACCTCGGCCAAAAAGTCGATCTGCTCCGGGGTGATCACGTAAGGCGGCAAGAAATACACCACGCTGCCCAATGGACGCAACAACGCGCCCCGCTCCAGCGCGTGCTGGAAGACTTTCAGGCCTCGACGTTCCTGCCACGGGTATGCGGTTTTGCTGGCTTTGTCCTGGACCATTTCAATGGCCAGGACCATACCGGTCTGACGCACCTCCGAAACATGGGGATGGTCTACCAGATGCGCGGTGGCGCTGGCCATGCGTTGCGCCAGGGCCTTGTTGTTTTCGATCACGTTGTCTTCTTCGAAGATATCCAACGTCGCCAGGGCCGCCGCGCAGGCCAGCGGATTGCCCGTGTAGCTGTGGGAATGCAGAAAGGCGCGCAAGGTCGGGTAGTCGTCATAAAACGCGCTGTACACCTCGTCCGTGGTGACACATGCAGCCAGCGGCAAATAGCCACCGGTCAGCGCCTTGGACAGGCACAGGAAGTCCGGTGTGATGCCCGCCTGTTCACAGGCAAACATCGTCCCGGTTCGACCAAAGCCCACGGCGATTTCATCGAGGATCAGGTGCACACCGTAGCGATCACAGGCCTCGCGCAGCAGTGTGAGGTAGACCGGGTGGTACATGCGCATGCCGCCCGCGCCCTGGATCAGCGGCTCAACGATCACCGCCGCAACCGTGTCGTGGTGCTCGGCCAGTGTCTGTTCCATGGCCAGAAACATCGTGCGCGAGTGCGCTTCCCAACTCACGCCTTCGGGGCGCAGGTAGCAATCGGGGCTAGGCACTTTGATGGTGTCGAGCAGCAATGCCTTGTAGGTTTCGGTGAACAACGGCACATCACCCACCGACATCGCCGCCATGGTTTCGCCGTGGTAGCTGTTGGTCAGGGTCACGAAGCGTTTTTTGTTCGGCTGTTCGCGATTGAGCCAGTAGTGAAAGCTCATCTTCAGCGCAACTTCGATACACGACGAACCGTTATCGGCGTAGAAGCAACGAGTCAGCCCTTCAGGCGTCATGTTCACCAGACGCTCGGACAGTTCGATCACCGGCTGATGGCTGAAACCGGCAAGGATCACATGCTCCAGTTGATCGACCTGATCCTTGATGCGCTGATTGATACGCGGGTTGCAGTGGCCAAACACGTTGACCCACCAGGAACTCACCGCATCCAGGTAACGCTTGCCTTCGAAGTCTTCAAGCCACACACCTTCGCCGCGCTTGATCGGGATCAACGGCAGTTGCTCGTGATCCTTCATTTGGGTGCAGGGGTGCCATAACACGGCAAGGTCGCGCTGCATCCACTGATTATTCAGGCCCATTTCCACTCTCCTGGCGCTGGTTCCCGGCATCTGCGGGTAAACAATCGCGCAAGCCTATGCAATACGCAGGCGTGTCACAACCCATTACAAATTCCGGCAGCGTATAGACGCTTGCAGACTGGCAAGAAGGACACTAAATATTGTTAACGTTTGCTTAATTATTGCCTCACAGGCTACACATCGTATTTATCGATACCTTGCAGCTAAAAAATGAGCTTTCAATCGATAGGTAAACCATTAGTCTTAGATCCAAGTTCCTACAGGATGTTGGCAATGCAGCTACGTAACTCTTCTTCTCGATATGGTGCCGTCAGCATTCTCATGCACTGGACCGTTGCGCTCGCGGTGTTCGGACTGTTCGCCCTGGGTTTATGGATGGTCGGTCTGGACTACTACAGCCCTTGGCGCAAAGAAGCCCCTGACCTGCATAAAAGCATTGGGCTGACGTTGCTCGCCGTGATGGTGCTGCGTGTCCTGTGGATCTGGATCAGCCCGGCGCCACCGGCACTGGCCAGTTACAGCAAGGCAACGCGTATTGGGGCCAAACTCGGCCACGGCTTTTTGTACCTGAGCCTGTTTGCCGTGATGATCGCCGGCTACCTGATCTCCACCGCAGAAGGCGTGGGCATCCCGGTCTTCGGCCTGTTTGAAGTCCCTGCACTGATTTCCAACCTGCCCGACCAGGCCGATGTGGCCGGTGTCGTGCACTTATACCTGGCGTGGACCGTGGTGATTTTTGCCGGTTTGCATGGTCTGATCGCTTTGAAACACCACTTTATAGATCGTGATGCGACCCTGACTCGTATGCTGGGGCGCAAAGCCTGATGCTCGACCTCAACTCAAAAGGAAAAGAAAGCATGTTGAAAAAGACCCTCGCTGCGCTCGCTCTCGGTACCGCACTGCTGACCGCAGGCCAGGCCATGGCTGCTGACTACACCATCGACAAAGAAGGCCAGCACGCCTTTATCGACTGGAAAGTCAGCCACCTGGGCTTCAGCTTCATTCACGGTACTTTCAAGGACTGGAGCGGCACATTCTCGTGGGATGCAGCCAAGCCTGCCGACAGCAAGATTGACGTGACCCTGAAAACCGCCAGCCTGTTTTCCAACCACGCAGAACGTGACAAGCACATCGCCAGCAAAGATTTCCTGGACGTGAGCAAGTACCCGGAAGCGACCTTCAAGTCGACCAAGGTTGTGCCGACTGGCGAAAAAACAGCTGACGTGACAGGCGACCTGACCCTGCACGGCGTGACCAAGCCTGTGACCTTCAAGGCAACGTTCAACGGCGAAGGCAAGGACCCATGGGGTGGCGAACGCGCTGGCTTCAACGCGACCACGACTGTGAACCTGAGCGACTTCGGCATCAAATCCCCAAGCAAGGATCAGACCCTGAGCCTGGATATCTCGCTCGAAGGCGTGAAGGCCAAGTAATAGCGCTTTTATACGGCTAACAAAAAACGCCCCGGCTTGCGAAAGCCGGGGCGTTTTTTTGTGTACTGTCGTAGGAGCGGGCTTGCTCGCGCTTGGGTCGCCTCGGTGTAGCCGTTAACCCGAGGTGCCTGAATTGCGAGCAAGCCCGCTCCCACAATCTTTAGCGGTTACGCGTCAGCAGTGCCGGCTTCTCGCCACGAGGGCGGTTCGGCAGTTGATCGAGCTGCTCAGGCGTCGGGAAGCGATCGCTTTTCGACTCTTTGTGCATGATCTTCGGCTGATTCTCACGTGGGCCTTTAACCGCTGGCTCTTGACGGGCATCGTCACGGGCCGGGCGGTTTTCGCGACGGGCTTGACCGTCACGCGGGGCACCACTGCGTGGACCGCTGCGCTTGGCAGGCGGTGTGCCAGTGGTAGCGCCGCTGCCAGTACGTGGAGCATTCTGACGACCACCGGTACGCGCGGCAGGTGCTGCGCCAGTGCCTTGAGCCGGAGCTCCCGGACGACGGCCGCGGCTCTGGTTGTTTTTGTTCTGGTACGGGCTGACGTAATCAGCGCGGTTACCAAAGTTGTCCACATCGTCATCACGGAACTCGTCCGGCGCACGGTTGGCGTCTGAACGAGGCGCTGGCTGACGCTGCTCACGGGCAGGCTGAGCTTCGCGTGGCTTTTGCTCACGAGCTGGACGCTCGCTGCGAGCAGCCGCCGGTTTTTCTTTGCTCTTTTCCTTGCCCTTGTCTTTACGACCGCCGCCACCGCCCGGGTTACCCGGACCGTCGCCACGTGGACCGCGTGGCGTGTTGCGCGGGTTACGCACATCTGGACGCTCGCGTACTTCAGGCTTTTCGGCCTCTACGGTGCTGGAGTCAAAACCCATCAGATCGCCATCGGCGATTTTCTGGCGGGTCATGCGCTCGATGCTTTTCAGCAGTTTTTCTTCGTCCGGAGCGACCAGCGAGATGGCCTCACCCGAACGACCGGCACGGCCAGTACGGCCGATACGGTGAACGTAATCTTCGTCGACGTTTGGCAGCTCGAAGTTGACCACGTGTGGCAACTGATCGATATCCAGGCCGCGAGCGGCGATATCGGTCGCTACCAGAATGCGTACGGCACCGGCTTTAAAGTCGGCCAGGGCTTTGGTTCGTGCGTTCTGGCTCTTGTTGCCGTGGATGGCCACAGCGCTGAGGCCGTGCTTGTCCAGGTACTCGGCCAGACGGTTGGCACCGTGCTTGGTCCGGGTAAAGACCAGAACCTGTTCCCAGGCGCCTGCGGTGATCAAGTGCGCCAGCAGGGCACGCTTGTGGGTAGCGGGCAGACGGAAAACCCGTTGCTCGATACGCTCGACCGTGGTGTTGGGTGGCGTAACTTCGATACGTTCCGGGTTGCGCAGCAGCTTGCCGGCCAGATCGGTGATGTCCTTGGAGAACGTCGCCGAAAACAGCAGGTTTTGACGCTTGGCTGGCAGACGCGCGAGGACTTTTTTCACGTCATGGACGAAGCCCATGTCGAGCATGCGGTCGGCTTCGTCGAGCACCAGGATTTCAACGTGGGACAGATCTACGCTGCCTTGACCGGCCAGGTCGAGCAAACGACCCGGGCAGGCAACCAGTACGTCAACACCGCGGGCCAGAGCCTGGACCTGAGGGTTGGTACCCACACCGCCGAACACGCAGGCGCTGACGAACTTCAGGTCGCGGGCATAGAGCTTGAAGCTCTCGTGCACCTGGGCGGCGAGTTCGCGGGTCGGTGTCAGGACCAGCACGCGTGGTTGGCGTGGGCCGTGGCGCTGGGATTTGTCCGGGTGGCCATTGGGAAACAGCTTTTCCAGGATCGGAAGAGCGAAGCCGCCGGTTTTACCAGTACCTGTCTGAGCCGCAACCATCAGGTCGCGACCTTGCAACACGGCGGGGATGGCCCGCTGTTGCACCGGAGTAGGCTCGGTATAGCCCGCAGCTTCAATGGCGCGGACTAAAGCCTCGGAGAGACCGAGGGAAGCAAAGGACATGAGAAATCCTGTTCTAGTTAGGGCTTGGCCCAAAGGGATAGTCTTGCCTGGCGTGAATGGCGTTTAAGATGACGCAATCCCGTCCGGTCCTGCTCCAGTCCACAAGGCTCATGCGCACCGCTCGCGCGGGCAAGAGCTGCGCAGTAGCGGGGGTTGAGTGGCTTGTACAAGGACGAGCGGCCGGGCGTAAGCCTGGCGGAAAGCCCGGAGTATAACAGAGCAATCACGGCGCGCCGATTTCATGCTGCCCAACGGTTTTTTCAAGAGAAGCCAAAAAACCTGTAGTCGCTGCCGAAGGCTGCGAAGGGTTGCGAAGCAACCCGTTCCCTCGAAGGCCCATCGGACCTTCTCGCAGCCTGCGGCAGCGACTACCGTTTTCTGTTTAGCGCGGCAGCTTGAGGTTGTTCCAGATCGCCAGGCTCGGATCAGCCTGGTTCAGGGTGTAGAAGTGCAACCCCGGTGCGCCGCCATCAAGCAGGCGCTCGCACATTTCGCTGATGACCTGCTCGCCAAACGCCTGGATGCTCTGCGTATCGTCGCCATAGGCTTCAAGTTGCTTGCGGATCCAACGCGGGATTTCAGCACCACAGGCGTCAGAAAAACGCGCCAGCTTGCTGTAGTTGGTGATCGGCATGATGCCCGGCACGATGGGAACCATCACGCCTGCAGCTTCCACGCGCTCGACAAAACGGAAGTAGCTGTCGGCGTTGAAGAAGTACTGGGTGATCGCACTGTCAGCGCCAGCTTGGGCCTTGCGTACGAAGTTGCTGATATCGTCTTCGAAGTTGCGCGCTTGCGGGTGCATTTCCGGGTAGGCGGCCACTTCGATGTGGAAGTGATCGCCGGTTTCTTCACGAATGAAGCTCACCAGGTCATTGGCGTAGCGCAGCTCACCACTGGCCATGCCCATACCCGAAGGCAGGTCGCCGCGCAGTGCAACAATGCGTTTGATACCTGCAGCCTTGTACTGGGCCAACAGGCCGCGCAAATCGGCCTTGCTGTCACCCACGCAGGACAGGTGCGGTGCAGCAGGCACTTTTACTTCGCTCTCCAGCTGCAGCACAGTATTGATCGTGCGGTCGCGGGTCGAGCCACCGGCACCATAGGTGCAGGAGAAAAAATCCGGGTTGTAGGTCGCCAGTTGGCGAGCCGTGTTCATCAGCTTTTCATGTCCAGCATCGGTCTTGGTCGGGAAGAACTCGAAGCTGAAACGACGGTCTTGAGACATGGGAATACCCTTGCGTACGCGAAGGAGGCCAGTGATGCCCCCTGACGCTGAACTCACACAAAAAAAAGGCGGTCAGTGCAAGCCTGACCGCCTTTTTTAATCAGTAGCGATAAGCGTCTGGCTTGAACGGGCCTTCGACGGTGACGCCGATGTAGTCAGCCTGTTGCTTGGTCAGTTGCGTGACCACGCCGCCGAAGCCGCGAACCATTTCCAGGGCCACTTCTTCGTCCAGCTTCTTCGGCAGAACTTCTACGGTCAGGCGCTCGGCTTGCAGCTCGGCTGGCAGGTCAGCGTACTTCTGGGCGAACAGGAAGATCTGGGCCAGAACCTGGTTGGCGAACGAACCGTCCATGATGCGGCTTGGGTGACCTGTGGCGTTGCCCAGGTTAACCAGACGGCCTTCGGCCAGCAGGATCAGGTAGTCGTCGTTCTGTGGGTCGAATTCGCCCAGGCCAGTACGGTGAACCTTGTGAACCTGTGGCTTCACTTCTTCCCATGCCCAGTTCTTGCGCATGAAAGCGGTGTCGATTTCGTTGTCGAAGTGACCGATGTTGCACACTACGGCGCGTTTTTTCAGCGCAGCCAGCATGTTTTTGTCGCACACGTTGACGTTACCGGTGGTGGTCACGATCAGGTCGATCTTGCCCAGCAGCGCAGCGTCGATGCTGGCAGCAGTGCCGTCGTTCTGGCCGTTGATGAACGGCGAAACCACTTCAAAACCGTCCATGCAGGCTTGCATGGCGCAGATCGGGTCAACTTCGGACACTTTAACGATCATGCCTTCCTGACGCAGGGACTGGGCCGAACCCTTGCCCACGTCACCGTAGCCGATGACCAGTGCTTGCTTGCCGGACAGCAGGTGGTCAGTACCACGCTTGATGGCATCGTTCAGGCTGTGACGGCAGCCGTACTTGTTGTCGTTTTTGCTTTTGGTGACCGAGTCGTTGACGTTGATCGCAGGGATCATCAGCTCGCCTTTGGCCAGCATGTCCAGCAGACGGTGAACACCGGTGGTGGTTTCTTCAGTCACGCCGTGGATCTTTTTCAGCATGGCCGGGTATTTCTTGTGCAGCAGCTCGGTCAGGTCGCCGCCGTCGTCGAGGATCATGTTGGCATCCCAAGGCTCGCCATCTTTGAGGATGGTTTGCTCAAGGCACCACTCGTACTCTTCTTCAGTCTCGCCTTTCCAGGCGAAAACCGGGATACCGGCAGCAGCGATAGCAGCGGCAGCCTGATCCTGAGTCGAGAAGATGTTGCACGAGGACCAACGCACTTCGGCACCCAGGGCAACCAGGGTTTCGATCAGTACGGCGGTCTGGATGGTCATGTGAATGCAGCCCAGAATCTTCGCGCCCTTGAGCGGTTGTTCTGCTGCATAACGGCGGCGCAGACCCATCAGGGCTGGCATTTCGGACTCGGCGATGAACGTTTCGCGACGGCCCCATTGGGCGAGGGACATATCAGCGACTTTATAGTCGGTAAAACCTGCAGGCGTGTTTACAGCGCTCATCAAGAGCCTCCATTCGTTTAATCGCGAATGGGCGCCGTTGTGCGTTTAGTGCCTGAACAGGGGACCCTGATCAAACAACGCCCCATCCGAGCCTGACAGGTTGAACCTGCTGCAGCGCCCCTCGGACAGGTGGCGGGAACGGTACTGGGTAAAAATGACCGTTTTGAAACGGGGGCTATTATAGCCATCCGGGCAAGTGATCCCAAGGCTTTTTCTTTGACCCTATCGAGACCATAGTCCAAGGTTAATAGAGCTAAGTGCCGTGGTCTGACATCATGGCCCGCATCTAAGGCAAGACGGTCAGGAGCGAATATGAATTTTCACACCCGCAAATGGGTTAAACCCGAAGACCTCAACCCCAACGGCACCCTGTTCGGTGGCAGCTTGCTGCGCTGGATCGACGAAGAAGCCGCGATTTACGCCATCGTCCAACTGGGCAACCAGCGCGTGGTCACCAAGTACATCTCCGAAATCAACTTTGTCAGTGCATCGCGCCAGGGCGACATCATCGAACTGGGCATCACCGCCACTGAATTTGGCCGCACCTCGATCACCCTGACCTGCGAAGTGCGCAACAAGATCACCCGCAAAAGCATCCTGACGGTGGACAAGATGGTCTTCGTCAACCTGGGCGAGGACGGCCTGCCCGCACCGCACGGGCGCACCGAGATCAAATACGTCAAAGACCAGTTTCAGGACTGATGACCGGGTTTGATGCCTGGCCTGTGTAGTCGCTGCCGCAGGCTGCGAAGGGTTGCGCAGCAACCCGTTTAATTGGAGGCCCATTGGCCCCATCGCAGCCTTCGGCAGCGACTACAGGTTTTGAGTGAACAGCTACAGCCCCTGCGTGTCGTACCTTTACACACGCCACGGTCATGAAGCTCATGGAAACCCAAAAGTCCGGCAAAACCCCCAACCTGTCGGCTGAAGAAGAGCACGACGTCACCAAAAACCAGCCACCACGCGCCGCCGTCCTGCACGAGATCATTCGCTTGCAGGGCGATCAGGAGCTGGAGCGCAGCATCGCCGCCCTGTTCTGGTCGGCTCTCGCTGCAGGGCTGACCATGGGCCTGTCGCTTATGGCCATGGGCTTGCTCAACTCGCGTCTGCCCGACGGCGAAGCCTTCAAGGTCATCGCCAGCTTCGGCTACTGCGCCGGTTTTTTGGCCGTCATCCTTTCCCGCCAGCAACTGTTCACCGAAAACACCCTGACCGCCGTGTTGCCGGTCATGAGCAAACCCACGCTCAACAATTTCGGGCGCCTGCTGCGGCTCTGGGGGGTGGTGCTGGTGGGTAACCTGATGGGCACCCTGCTGGTGGCCTACGTCATGCTGCACCTGCCGATTTTCGACACGCCAACCGACAAGGCCTTTCTTGAAATCGGCCGCAAGGTCATGGAAAACGACGCCAGTCAGATGTTTGCCAAGGGCATCGTTTCGGGCTGGATGATCGCCACCATGGTGTGGATGATCCCGTCCATGGAGAGTGCCAAGATGTGGATCATCATCCTCATCACCTACTTGATGGCGCTGGGCGACTTCACCCACATCGTGGTCGGTACGGCCGAAGTGTCCTATCTGGTGTTTGCCGGGGAACTGCCCTGGAAAGACTTCTGGCTGATCTTTGCCGGCCCTACCCTGGCCGGCAATATCATCGGTGGCAGTTTTATTTTTGCCCTGATCAGTCACGCGCAGGTTCGCAGTGACACTAAAAAACTGCCCTGAATCAGATCACGTAATGCGCGATGGCCACAAAGTGCAGCAGGCTGCCGGCAATCACGAACAGATGCCAGATACCGTGGGCATGGCGCAGGCGGTGGTCCAGGGCAAAAAAGATAATCCCCACGGTGTACATCACCCCGCCCGTGGCCAGCCAGATAAAGCCCGCGGTGCCCAGCGCCGCGAGTAACGGCTTGACGGCCACCAGCACAATCCAGCCCATCACCGCGTAAATCACGATAGACAGAATGCGCGCCTCGGAGCGTGGCTTGATCTCTTGCAGCATGCCGATCACCGCCATGCCCCACACAATCCCGAACAGCGACCAGCCCCACGGGCCATGTAGCGTGACCAGGCAAAACGGCGTGTAACTGCCCGCAATCAGCAGGTAAATCGACAAGTGATCAAACTTTTGCATGATCACCTTGGAGCGCCCGCGCACGCTGTGGTACACGGTCGATACGCTGTACAACAGCACCAGCGTGACGCCATAAATGGCCACACTGACAATCTTTTGCGGGCTGCCATCCAGGCACGCCATCACCAGCAACCAGATACTGCCCACTGCTGCTGCAACCGCACCCACCAGATGAGTCCAGGCGTTGAGCTTTTCACCGTGATACATGTGCAACATCCTCAAAAACTGACAGTGCGACTGTGTCACCCGGTTACTAGATAAGGGTCAGGGGTGTGAAGTTAAAGGGCAATGCCGCGATTCGATATGTTCGCGATGGTAGCACCACGGTTCAACTGAAAGACCGCATCGCCTGCATCGCGAGCAAGCCCGCTCCCACATGATCCAGAAACTCGCCAGCGTTGGCTGCAGGCGCTTCTCGTTAATCGCCAAATGCTTCAAACCGCAGCATCAGCACCTGTTCAAGCAACTGCTGCGTGCTGCCCAACAGGCTCGCCAACAATCCCTCATCTTCATCCATGTAACCTTCGTATTCCGCGAGGTTACGGCGCTCATGGCACAAGGCAAACAAACGCACCTGCACTTTGTCGATTGTTGACGTATGGATCAGGCTTTGAAAAACCAGATAGCGCCGGTCTGATCGATACCCATACAGCCGCAAGGCGGTCAGTGCAATGGCGTGGGCTGCGTTGTAAGCCAGATCGAAACGACTGGCGAAAGACAACTGGGCGCTGCCTGCATCTTTCAGGCGATCAACCGCCGAACGCAGCAGCCCTTCACACTCCTTGCGATCGGGTGGTTCAACCTTCAAGCCTCCAGTGCGTACCAGATTTTCCAGGTTTTCATTTTTCTCCATCCACGGGCTCCAGCGGGTCATGACCGATCAGCGTGATTTTTTCCTGTTGCGCAACCCTCACGACAAAGCTGTTTCCGGCAGCCAGCTTGGCGGCCCAGTCTTGAGGGGTGTAGAGCGTCGGGTTGATGGTACGACCCAACGATTCTTCAAGCGGCATCAGGTGCTCCATGACGTCACTGTAATGCAGGTTTTCACCCATCAGCATAAGGTCGATATCACTGCCGACGTGTGCCTGATCCTTGGCAACCGAGCCATATACAAATGCCCATTGCAACTGTTCTGCGAAAGGCATCAGCGCCACACGCAGCGGTTCAGAGAGCCCCGAGGTCTTGCGGATAATGCTCAGCAGCTCCTGATAAATCGGGCACTGTGCATTTGCCTGGTAGTGAGCCTGATTTCCCTGACGGGTCACAGTGAGAATGCCTGATCGCTCTAGACGCCCCAGCTCGCGCGTCAAACTGCCTTTGCCTACCTTTGCCCAACGTGCAATTTCGTTGACGTAAAAGCTCTGGCCTGGCTTGCCAAAAAGCAGGCCCAGCACTTTTTGCTGCGTGGTGGTAAAGAGCGCATCACTGAGCGATAACATGTTGACGGCTCCGCCTAAGAGTCCCAAAAAGGGAACGATAAGTCCCTTTTAGGGACTGATCAAGCTTGACCTGTTAGAGCGGGATTAATCCGCAGCCCCGCGCACCAACCTTTCCAGCGCCAGCAAGTCCGGGATTTTCGCCACGTGGTCCCCCACTTGCACCGCCGCACGCTCCAGCAGGCTGAGCGGTACGTCGACAAAGCTCAGCTGGCTGTCGAGGCGATAGGAACGCGGGATGCCTTGTACCACCAAGGCGATAAACTTGAGCGCCGGGTCGCCGCCCAGGGTGTTGAGGATGACGATCCGCGCACGCTCACCGATCACCAGCGGCCCGCCGCAGGCGGCTTCAAAGCTGATCAACGGCAGCTGGTGGTCGCGCCAGGTGATCTGGCGCAGGTGCCAGGGCGGTGAGTCGCTGCTGGGGTCGCCGCGCTGCCAGCCGATCAGTTCGGCAATGGCAACGTTGGGCAGCAGCAGATAGCGGTCAGCCAGCGGCAGCAGCAAACCGGTCAGGCTGCCCACACGATGATCAAGCATGAAAGTTGCTCCAGTAGGCGATGCGCTCCAGCAACACCGACTCTTGATACGGTTTGCCCAGGTAGTCGTTGACGCCAATGGCCATCGCACGGTTCTGGTGTTTTTGCCCGGTGCGCGAGGTGATCATGATGATCGGCAAGTCTTTGAGACGCGGGTCGTTGCGCACGCGGGTGGCCACTTCAAAGCCGTCCATGCGCGGCATTTCGATGTCCAGCAGCATCAGGTCAGGGGTGTGTTCTTCGAGCACGCTCATGGCGTCGACCCCGTCCTTGGCGGTGATGACGTTCATGCCGTTGCGCTCCAGCAGGCGACTGGTGACTTTGCGCACCGTGACCGAGTCATCCACCACCAGCACCAACGGCGGGCGCACGGCCGGGGTGAACTCCAGCGCGCCGACGGCTTCGTGATGCGCCCGCTGCAATGGCTGACGCGCCTGATGGGCGCGAATATAAGCCAGCAGATCGAGGATCAGCACCACCCGGCCATCCCCCAGAATGGTCGCACCCGACAACCCCTGCACCCCGGTAAATTGCGGGCCGAGGCTTTTGACCACGATTTCTCGCGAGCCCGCCAGCGCATCGACTTGCAACGCCACACGCTGATCCTGGCAATGCACCAGCAACACCGGCAACGAATGGCTTTCGCCCACGAGCTTGGGTTTGCCCACGGTTTGCAGCAGCTCCCCCAGATAACGCAACTCATAGGTCTGCCCGCCGTAGTGATACAGCGGGGGATTGAGCTGGTAATACCCCTCCAGCTCATTGGGCATGACTCGCACGATGCCTTCGACGGTGTCGAGGGCAATGGCGTATTGCTCGTCGGCGCATTGCACCATCAGCGCCCGGTTGAGCGAGACGCTGAAGGGCAGGCGGATCTGAAAGTGCACGCCCTGCCCGGCCACCGAGTCGATGGTCATGCTGCCGCCCAACTGCCGGACTTCTTCGTGAACCACGTCCATGCCGACGCCGCGCCCGGAAATCTGAGTGATTTTTTCAGCGGTGGAGAACCCCGGTTGCAGGATGAACTGCAAGACATCGCGGTCGCTGATCGTCGCCTGCGGATCCAGCAGGCCGCGCAAAATAGCTTTTCGCCGTACAGCTTCAAGCGGCACGCCGGCGCCATCGTCATGCATGTCGAAGACCACGTCGCCACCGTCGTAAGACAGCTCCAGACTGATCAATCCCTGCTCCGGCTTGCCGCTGGCGTGACGGATATCTGCAGGCTCGAGACCGTGGTCGACGGCGTTGCGCAACATGTGTTCCAACGGCGCCACCATGCGCTCAAGCACGTTGCGGTCGATTTCGGCCTCGGCATTGATCACGCTGAATTCGACCTGCTTGCCCAGTTCACTGGCCACCTGGCGCACGACCCGCTTGAGGCGCGGCAATACGCGCTCGAACGGCACCATGCGCGTACCCATCAGGCCTTCCTGCAGCTGGGTATTTACCCGCGCCTGCTTCTGCAAAAGGCCGTGGGCATCCTGATTGCGCGCAGCCAGTGTGGCCTTGAGGTCGAGCAAGTCCGAAGCCGATTCGAACAATGCACGGGACAGCTGTTGCAGCAGGGAATGACGGTCCATCTCCAGGGGATCGAATTCGTCGTAAGCCACGCCATCGGCTTCGGTGTGCGAGCGGCTGTGCAGGCGCCCCTGGGTTTCGCTGTCGAGGCGACGCAGTTGGTCCTGCATCCGCTCAAGGGTGGTCTGCATTTCGTTGAGAGCGATCTGACCATCGTTGACCTGCTGCTCAACGCGCCCACGGATGATCGAGGCTTCGCCTGCCAGGTTGACCAGGTCTTCCAGCAACTCGGCCGGCACCTTGAGGGTGTCCAGCCCCGTGCGCTCACCTTCGGGCAATGGCGGCGCCACAGGCTCGGACTTGGAAGCTGCGGGAGCCTCCTGACGGGTGTTGCGTTCAATCCTGCGGATTTTTTCTATCAGCGTCTGAGGCGAAGGCAGCGGCTGGCCACTGCGCAACGCATCGAACATTTGTGCAAGCTGGTCATGGCAACGCTCAAGCAGCACAAACAGCTCGGCATTGGGTGCCAGCAAGCCAGCCGAAATATCTTCGAAGAGGGTTTCAAGTTCATGGGCAAAGTCGCCAATGGCGGCAACCTCAACCATCCGCGCCCCACCTTTGAGGGTATGCAGGTCACGCAGCAGGTTTTCGACTTCGAGGTGGCTCTGGGGGTCGGCCCGCCAGCGCGATAACGCCGTGCCCGAGCTTTCGAGAATGTCGAAAGCCTCGTCGAGGAAGATATCCTGCAATTCAGGGTCGGCCGTGTTCAACGCTGCAGCGGGCTCGGCTTCAGTATTGCCCGGCTCGACAGGCGAATGGCTGTAGAGACGAAACCCGCGAATGGCCTCAATCAGTTCATAAGACTCGCTCAACGGCTGCTTGTGCTTGAGCTGATCGAGCATCAGTGCCAGTTGCTCATGGCTGCGCTCAAGCAAGTGGCTCAATGCCGGGCTTTCACTCAGGCGCCGGTCCAGCAGACCTTCGTAGAGGTGCTCCAATTCATGGGCCAGATCGGCAATCGGCTCGATCCCGGCCATGCGCGCCCCACCCTTGAGGGTGTGCAAATCGCGCTGCAAGGAAGACAGCGAAGCGAGGCTGTCGGGAGCGCCCAGCCAACGCTGCAGGGCCTGCCCGACACTGTCGAGAATATCCACCGCCTCTTCGAGAAAGATTTCGACGATTTCCTCGTCGACATCATCGTCCAGCCCCGCCCCCAACTGGTCAGTCGCGGCGCCCAGTTCGGTGATGTCCAGCGTCTGGCCGCCATCACGGCGAATCAGCCCCGTGGCGTCAGGCGCCAGCCCTTCGTGCAGCAGCGCATGCAAGGTCTGGATCAGCTCAGGTTGCGGGATGATTTCTTGCCCCGCCGCCAGTTGATCGAGCATGTTGATCAACGCTTCCTGAGCATCATCGGCCGCCTCGAAGAACCGCTCACTGGCCGCCAGGCTGCTTTCCTCAACGGCGCCATACAGGTCGAGCAAGGCTTCGCACACGGCATCAATGGGTTGCAGGTCCAGCAGGTGTGCGGCCTGGGCCAAGGCAGTCAGCTGGTCCAGCAGGGTATCCAGGCCCTCCCGCTGCTGGGGGTTCTGATGCCAGTTTTTAAGCAGCTCTTCGGCGTCAAACAGGATGTCCATGCTTTCGCCCAGAAACTCGGTAATCCGTTGCGGGTCGCGCTGGGCCACCCAACTGCTGGTGGGCGTATTGAGCAGGGTTTCAAGACGGGTGGCGATCAGTCGCTCGGTGCGCTCGATCAGGGAGCGGGCCCCCTTGATCTCGGCCAGCGGGTCACTGTCCAGTTGCTTGAGGCCGCGATGCAACAAGCCATCAGCCTCCCGCAACAGCTCAATTTCTTCCTGCCCGAGGGCAAGATGATGGGCCTTGTACTCACGGACCAGATGATCCAGTGGCGCCGCCAGTTCGGCCATGTGCACCACGCCCGCCATGTGCGCACTGCCTTTGAGGGTGTGCATGGCCAGTTGCAGGTCGTCGCTGGCATACAGCGGCATTTGCTCGCGGGCCCGATCCAGAAACCGGTCAAGACGCTCAAGGTGGGTTTGCGCTTCCTGTCGGAAGATGTCCAGCAACTGCGGGTCGAAATGGCTGGCGTCCTGGGCAATCAGCAGCGGCTGCGGCTCACCTTTGGCCAGGCGCTGTGCCTGAGCGGCCAGTTGGTCGACGTCTTCGCGCTGACGCTGGCTTTGCTCGGCAAACGCCTGGATCAGCTCGGGCAGCATCACCAGCACGTCTTCAAGCAGTTGAAAGATCTCTGGGGACGGCGCCACGCTGCGCTCAATCACGCGATTGAGCAGGTTCTCGACCGCCCACGCCAATTCCCCCAGCACCAGCGCACGCACCATGCGCCCGCTGCCCTTTAGGGTGTGAAAGCCGCGGCGCAGTTCAGCCAGTGCGGCGCTGTCCGCCGGGTTGGCGACCCATTGCGGCAGGCAATCGTGCAGGGTGATCAGTACTTCGTCGGTCTCTTCCAGAAAGACGTCCAGCAACTCTTCATCCAGGGGCTCTTCATCCATCGGCGGCGGTAGCAGGCTGGCGGGCATGTGCTGCGCAGGCGGATTGAGCGCAGACAGCGGACTCGCCAGCACATCGGCCAGGTTCCCCTGCAGATCCGGCATCAGCGGTTGATCCGCGGGGCTGCAGGCGTCATCCAGCAACGGTCCGGCAGGCTCGGCCGGGGCATAGCCCAGCCTGGCCAAGCTGTTTTCGGCCCAATCCAGCACCCGCTCGCCCGCGGCTCCCGGGTCATGGGACAGACGCTCCAGGTAATACTCGATGCTGCTCAGGGCTTCGGCCAGATGATCCAGTTGCTGCGCTGTCGGGATATCAGGCCCCTGCAGCAGGCGCTCGCTCAGATAGTCATGGCAGGCTTGCAGCAGGCTGGCAGCGCGGCTCAGGGGGATCATTGCCAGCGCGCCACGGATTTGTGTGATCAGCGCAGGCAGTGGCTGCAAGTGCAGGCGGTCATGGCCGGCCATCACGTAATCGGCGATCAGATCCTTCACTTCCTCAAGGCCGATACGCGCCTCCTTGATCACCAGTTGATGGATCTGCATGAGGTCGGTGGTGGGCAAACGGCTCTCTTCGCGCTGCGAGGGCTCAACGCTGCCAACCATGCCAGCCAATGTGGCCTCTACGTAGAGCAAGGCTGACGCGACATCCATCAACACCGCATCGGTTGGCTCGCGCTGGCCCTGGGCCAGACTTTGCATCACCGCCAGTTGATCGATGATGACTTTGCGCGGCTGACCAAACCCCAGCACCGCCAGGGTGTCGGCGATCTGGCGCAACGGGGCCATCAGGCTGCTCAGTTCCGAGACGTGCAAACGGTCGCTGCGCACAAACAGGTCGAGGCGTTCCTTGACCCGCACCAGTTCTTCGCACAATGCCGCAACCACTGAGCGCATCGCGTCGCGGTCGGGGCCAGCCAGCCGCGCCCGCTCCTCATCGACCATCGCCGCATCGGGCATGGCCTGATCCAGTTCGTAATGGTTTTTCAGGGCGAGCATTTTCGAGGTCGGATGCTCGGCCTTGGCGATGTAAAACAGCAGGCTGGTGAGCAACTCTTCGGGCGCAGGCTGATTGACGGCCTCGATACCTTGCTCCAGCAGGCGCTTGAGTTCCTTGTCGGACTTTTTAAGCAGGCTGCGCAGGGCCGGGCTGTTCGGGACCCGCCCCTTGAGCATGCCATCGACCAGGGCCGCGGCTATTTTCCACAGGGCGTTGAGCGGCGAACCCAGGCACAGACTTTGAAGCCGTGCGAACACCCCGGCCATCATTTCCAGATGGGCCTGCACGGCTTCGCCACGGCGCAAACCCAAAAACGCTGTTTGCAAGGTATGGCGCAGAATCCGCAGCTCCCGCGGCAAGTCAGCGGGGAGCAAACGGGCCAGGGCGGCCGGGTCTAATGGGGGCAACACTTGCAAGGGCGGGCTGAACAGACTGGTTTCCGAGAGCAGGGCTTCGCCACGGGCGCTGCGCAAGTCATTGAGCAACGGCAACACCACCAATGGCCAATCCCGTCGGGCGCTGTGTACACGGTCCAGGTACAACGGCAATTGGCTGAAGGCTTGCTGCAATAACCGCAGGGCTTCGTCGAGCTGGCTGACGCGGCCCTGTTGCAAGGCAATGACCAACTGCTCCATCTCTTCTGCAAGCAACGCCGCGCCGTAGAACTCGACCATCAGCAAGCTGCCATGCACCTGATGAATACAGGCCAGGCACTGCTCCAGCGTGTCGGCGGCAGGCTGTTGCGCGTAGGCATCCAGCGCCACGCGGGCCTGTTTTAGCGTGTGGGCAATTTCGCCTTTGACCCACTCAAGGGCCACATAGTCGTGCCGGTCAACCATAACGACTCCAGTCAGAATTGCAGCGCATTACTGTGGACCAAGGTCTTTAGGCGGCGCAGGCAATGTGAAGCCAGATACCGAACGCCGCAGCTGGCTGGCCATTTTGGCCAGATTACCGATGCTGTCGGCGGTTGCAGTGGAGCCCGACGAGGTCTGGTTGGTGATTTGCTGAATGACGTTCATGGTCAGGGAGATCTGCGCCGCCGAAGTGGTCTGCTGCTGCGCGGCGTTGGAGATGCTTTGAATCAGGTCCGCCAGATTTTGCGACACGCCTTCGATCTCCTCCAGCGCCACTCCGGCGTCATGGGCCAGACGGGCACCGCGCACCACTTCGGTGGTGGTTTGCTCCATGGAAATCACCGCCTCGTTGGTGTCGGCCTGAATCGCCCGCACCAGGGTTTCGATTTGCCGCGTAGCCGCCGATGAGCGCTCGGCCAGGCGCTGGACTTCGTCGGCCACCACGGCAAACCCGCGCCCGGCATCGCCGGCCATCGAGGCCTGGATGGCCGCGTTCAACGCCAGGATATTGGTTTGATCGGCAATATCATCAATCAGGCTGACAATGTCGCCGATTTCCTGGGAAGACTCGCCCAACCGCTTGATCCGCTTGGCGGTGTCCTGGATCTGATCACGAATGTTGTCCATGCCATGAATGGTGTTATGCACCACTTCATTGCCCTTGTTGGCAATCGCCACGGAGCGCTCCGCCACCGCTGAAGACTCCGAAGCGTTGGCCGACACCTGATCGATGGAATGGGCCATTTGCTGGATGGCTCCCGAAGCCTCGGTAATTTGCTGGGCTTGATGCTCGGAAGCCTCAGCCAGCTGCATGGCGGTTGCCTGGGTTTCCTGCACGGCTGCCGCGACCTGACCTGCGGTGTGGTTGATCGTGGCCACCAGCTCGCGCAGTTGGTCGATCGAGTAGTTGATGGAGTCGGCAATGGCCCCCGTAAAATCTTCGGTGACAGAGGCCGTCACCGTCAGGTCGCCGTCGGCCAGATCGGCAATTTCGTCCAGCAAACGCATGATCGCGTTCTGGTTGCGCTCGTTCTTTTCGGCCGTTTCACGCAGTTGGCGATTGGTTTCGCGCACCATCACCAGCCCGATCAGGATGATTGATGCCAGTGCCAGCAAGCCCAATACGTAACCGCCAATGATGTCGAGCGAGCGCCCGGTGGCGAGATTTTCAAAGCCGTTGGCCAGGGTCGACGCTTCATCAAGCAGGGTTTGCGACAGGCTGAATATGGTGTTTGCGGCTTCACGAACGTGGAACAGCTGCGGCGAGGTTTCAATGATTTCATCCACTGAGCCCGACACAAACTGGAACAGCTCGGAAATTTCCTGCAAGCGGGCACGGGCGTCCTTGTCTTCGACCTGGGTAATCCTCATCCCGTCATTGCCTTCCAGCATGCCGTTGAGCACTTGCCCGAAGCGGTTGGCATCGCGCCCGAAAGCACCGGCGGCCTGGGCTGCATTTTCATCACCGGCCAGCACCGTATTCACCGCGCCTAAAATGCGTTCGGCCAGTAATGACTGACGCTGCGCCAGGGCCACCTGGCTGGCTGGCGCGCCACGCTGCAACAGGATTTCGACGACTTTTTCGTATTCGACCTGCAGCTGCGGCACGGTTTCGGCCAGTGTCGCGGCCACTTGATGCAATGACAGTACGGTTTGCTCACTGGCCAAAATGGCGTTGACGTTGCTCAGCAACAGCTCCCAGTCACGCTGAACCGCCTGCATTTCCTTGTGGACTGCAGGAGGCGCGGGAGGCAGGCCAGTGACCGGATCGCCTTTTTTCAGATAGCCCCAACGCTGGCTGAAATCGTTTCGCGCATCGATCAGCAACTTGAACGCGGCAGCCTTTCCGGCTGCGGCCTCAGTGGCGTTTTTGGCAATACGCTGGGACAGGACACGCAATTCACCCGCGTGGCTGATGTATTGCTTGTCGTAGTTGGATTGGGTGTTGAGGTAAGCAAAGTTGGCGAACAACAGCATGATGAACACGATCAGGGCGATAAAAAGCACGATGATCTGCGAACGACTGCGCGACCCTTCCATTGGTTTAGCGGTATTGGCTGTGGTCATCAATCAGGTCCTGAGATCCCGTTTTAAAGCGCGAGGCCTGATCACACGGCCACCGCCCAGAATTGCGGCGCCTGAGCCAGGGCAAACGGGCTGAATACCCACCAAGGGTGTTCGCCAGCAAAATGCCCCTGCACATAAGGCGCGAACATCGGATGAGGCAACGCGTGCGTATCGGCATTGAGATCGGCATGGGCAAAGTGCTGCATGCCCTGCACTTCGTCCACCTGCAACCCGACAAACACGTCTTTATATTCCAGCACCAGCACCCGGCGCTGTTTACGCAAGGGCGACAGCTCAACCCCGAAAAAGCCGCACAGGTCCATGACCGGCAGCAATTGCCCGCGCAGATTGGCCACGCCCTTGACCCAGGGCTTTACACCGGGCAACAAGGTGAATCGCGGCTCATGGAGGATTTCGGCAATTTCGCCCATCGGCGCCACAAAACAATGCTCGCCGATGCGAAAGCCGATCCCGCTCCAGGTATCGAGTTGCGCTTGTGCAGGCACCAGGCCCGCTGCCAGCTGGCGACAGCGCTGGTCGATTTCAAGCAGCAGTTCGAAGGCCGTCAGTGAGCCAGGCATAAGGCGGCCGTCATTTTGGAGGGTTTTCTTCCAGGACTTTTTTCACCTTGAGGATCAGTTGCTCTTCATCGACCGGCTTGGTCAGGTAGCCCTTGGCCCCTTGTCGTTGGGCCCAGACCATGTCGGTTTCCTGATCCTTTGTCGTCACAACGATAACCGGGATGTAGCTGGTCTCCGGATCTTTGGTCAGCTGACGCGTGGCCTGAAAACCATTGAGGCCCGGCATCACGATGTCCATCAACACCACATCGGGCTTTTCCTGGCGTGCCAGGGCAACGCCGTCGGCGCCGTTTTCAGCCTTGAGCACTTCATGGCCGTGCTTTTCCAGCATGCCGGTCAATTTGTACATTTCAGTCGGCGAGTCATCGACGATCAGAATGCGAGCCATGGTGTTCCCCATTTATAAGGTGGTTGGCCGGCTGGCCGGGCTTCATTGAGCACTTTGTACGATGTTGAAGGCTGGCACATGGGCCTTGATTGCGCTCAGCAATTCATCACGGCTGAAGGGCTTGGTCAAAAATTGATCAGAACCCACAATTCGTCCCTTGGCCTTGTCGAACAGGCCGTCCTTGGACGACAGCATGATCACGGGGGTCGACTTGAACGCCCGGTTGCTCTTGATCAGTGCGCAGGTCTGATAGCCATCCAGACGCGGCATCATGATGTCGACAAAGATGATGTGCGGATGATGGTCGACAATCTTGGCCAGCGCATCGAAACCGTCG
Organism: Pseudomonas sp. RL_5y_Pfl2_69; assembly: GCF_963970465.1. Lineage (NCBI taxonomy): Bacteria > Pseudomonadati > Pseudomonadota > Gammaproteobacteria > Pseudomonadales > Pseudomonadaceae > Pseudomonas > Pseudomonas sp. RL_5y_Pfl2_69. The sequence goes on from NZ_CAXAOU010000014.1 coordinate 89,318, forward strand.
ATGGCGGTAATGACCTCGCAGCCCACGTTTTTCAACAGCGTTTCGGCGGTGCGGCGAATGGTTTTCGAATCGTCGATTACCATCACCTTCAAGGCGCTGGAATGTTTTTCCATATGTGCTCTACCATCGCCACGGCGACCCATTTTGTTACAACTGTGCGACTTAAAACCCCAACTCCTTGATGGACAAGGGCTCAAAGCACTGTGCCAGCCTTTTTAGCACAGTCACGACCGTCAATCTATCGAACCGCCCAAGGCGTGCTGGAGCAGGTGGTTTTTCCTTGACCGGGGCCACACTCAGCGCCACTCTGGCGCCACTTTTCAGAGCCTTTTTGCCCATTATTTATTGAGGAATTTGCCATGAGCGTTCGAGTCGGGATTGTCATGGACCCCATTGCGGGCATCTCCTATAAAAAGGACAGCTCGCTGGCCATGTTGCTGGCCGCCCAGGATCGCGGCTGGACCCTGTTCTACATGGAACAGCAAGACCTTTACCTGAATGAAGGCAAGGCACGGGCGCGCATGAAGCCGCTGAAGGTGTTCGCCAACCCTGAAAAATGGTTCGAGCTGGACGCCGAAACCGACACGGCCCTGAGCGACCTGGACGTGATCCTGATGCGCAAGGACCCGCCCTTCGACATGGAGTTCGTGTACTCCACCTACCTGCTGGAGCAGGCCGAGCGTGATGGCGTACTGATCGTCAACAAGCCGCAAAGCCTGCGCGACTGCAACGAAAAGCTGTTCGCCACCCAGTTCACCCAGTGCACGCCGCCCACCGTGGTCAGCCGCCGCGCCGATGTATTGCGTGAGTTCGCCGCCCTGCACGGTGACGTGATTCTCAAACCCCTGGATGGCATGGGCGGAACGTCGATCTTCCGTCACCGTGTGGGCGATCCGAACCTGTCGGTGATTCTCGAAACCCTGACCGCCAACGGCACCCAGCAAATCATGGCTCAAGGCTATTTACCGGCGATCAAGGACGGCGACAAACGCATCCTCATGATCGACGGCGAGCCTGTTCCGTATTGCCTGGCGCGCATCCCGGCAGCTGGCGAAACCCGTGGCAACCTGGCTGCAGGCGGTCGGGGCGAAGCCCGTCCGTTGAGCGACAAGGACCGCTGGATTGCAGCTCAGGTAGGCCCGACGCTGCGTGAAAAAGGGCTGCTGTTTGTCGGCCTGGACGTGATCGGTGAGCACCTGACCGAAATCAACGTCACCAGCCCGACCTGCATCCGCGAGATCGACAATGCGTTCGGTACCAATATCGGCGCCCTGCTGATGGACGCGATTGAGCGCAAGCTCGCCGCGCGCTGATCTGCAACACCCAGTAATCGACCAACATTGCGCTATCATGCGCACCCTGTGAAACCCGCGATGTTGGTCTTTTTGCCATGACACTCCCCAGCGACCTGCCCCCCGAACTCAGCCATAAAGGCGTGCGAGCGGCCGATCGCCTTGGATTTACCCTGTTTGTGGCGGCGCTGATTCATATCGCGGTGATTGTGGGCGTGGGTTTCAGCATGACCGAACCCAAACAGATCAGTAAAACCCTGGAGATCACGCTCTCCACATTCAAAAGCGAAAAGGCCCCGGAGAAAGCGGACTTTCTGGCTCAGGACAATCAGCAAGGCAGCGGCACGCTGGATAAAAAAGCCGTGCCCAAGACCACTGAAATTGCTCCTTTCCAGGACAACAGCGTCAAAAAGGTCACTCCGCCGCCGGCCGCCAAGCCCGAGCAGACCCAAACCGCACCCAAGGCTGCCGTGACCACCGTGGCGCCAGCCCCGAAAAAAGCCCCGAGCCAGCCGCAAAAGGTCAAGACCGAAGCCGCGCCCAAGGCCAGCATTCCAACGTTCGACAGCTCCCAGCTGTCCAGCGAGATATCCAGCCTGGAGGCCGAACTGGCCAACGAGCAGCAGTTGTACGCCAAGCGTCCGAAGATCTACCGCATGAGTGCGGCCTCGACCATGCGCGACAAGGGCGCCTGGTACAAAGAGGACTGGCGCAAGAAGATCGAGCGCATCGGCAACCTGAATTACCCCGAACAGGCACGTCGCGAAAAAATCTACGGCAAGCTGCGACTGCTGGTGTCGATCAACCGGGACGGTTCGCTGCATGAAGTGCTGGTGCTTGAATCATCGGGCCAGCCGCTGCTGGATCAGGCTGCTCAACGCATCGTGCGCCTGGCCGCACCCTTTGCACCGTTCACGGGCGACCTGGCGGACATCGACCGGCTCGAAATCATCCGCACCTGGAAGTTCGCCCAGGGCGATCGGCTTTCGAGCAACTGAGGTAAAACCTGTAGTCGCTGCCGAAGGCTGCGATGGGGCGCACCGCGGCCCTGGCTTTTGAAGGTCCTGCGGACCTTATCGCAGCCTTCGGCAGTGATTACAGGGCTTTTATCATCCTCAAACTTGTCAGTTCACGTTGCCAGCGCCACACTAAGACTCATGAAAAACCACGCACCGACTTACCTCAAGCATCAATTCCTGATCGCCATGCCGCACATGGCCGACCCGAATTTTGCCCACACCTTGACCTACATCGTCGAGCACACGGCCAGTGGGGCCATGGGACTGGTGATCAATCGCCCGCTGGAACTGAGCCTGGCGGACATTCTTGAGCAGTTGCGTCCGGAAAAACTCTCCTCGGCCCTGTGCCAGCACGTTCCGATCTATGGCGGCGGGCCAGTGATGACTGACCGTGGATTTGTCCTGCACCCCACGGGAATGAGCTTTGACGCCACCGTCGAGCTGGCTGACGGGCTGGCCCTCAGCACCTCGGCCGATGTGCTGTTCAGCATTGCCGACGGGCACGGCCCGAACCGCAGCCTGATTTGCCTGGGCTATGCCGGGTGGGACGCTGGCCAGCTGGAAGCCGAACTGGTCGACAATGCGTGGCTGACCTGCCCGTATTCCGCTGATGTCCTGTTTGAAACCCCTAGCGAGCTGCGCCTCGACGCGGCCGCGAAACACCTCGGAGTGAACCTCAATTTGTTAAGCACCCAAGCAGGCCATTCCTGATGGCCGGCCTTCGTTTACTGCTGGGCTTTGACTACGGCACCCGATCCATCGGTGTCGCTGTCGGCCAGATGATTACCGGCCAAGCCCGCGAGCTATGCAACTTGAAAGCCGAAAATGGCATTCCCAGGTGGGAAGAAATTGAAAAGCTGATCAAGGAATGGCAGCCCGACGCAATGGTGGTCGGCATGCCGTTGAACATGGACGGTACCCCGAGCGACTTCTGCGCCCGTGCGCAAAAATTTGCCAACCGTCTGAATGGCCGCTTCAATCTGCCCGTTTTCACCCACGATGAACGCCTGACCACCTTCGAGGCCAAGGGCGAACGCCGGGCCCAGGGCGGCCAGCGCGGCAGCTACCGCGACAACCCCGTCGATGCCATCGCCGCCAAGCTGGTGCTGCAAGGCTGGCTCGACGAAAACCCGGCTCAATCCCAGGACTGACCCGGCGCTTGTATCACTTGACCCGCCCCGTTGTTTGCGCCCGCCGCTGCACGTTTTGCTGCGCGGGCCTTTAAAGGAGCCACCATGATCCTGCCTGTTCCCGCTGAACTGATCTCCCAGATGGCCCTTGATCTCAAGGCCCACCTTGCCCGTCGCGGCATTACTGAACCGAATTTTATCGGTATCCGCACTGGCGGCATCTGGGTTGCCCAGGCGCTGCTGCGGGCGCTCAACAGCGATGCTCCGCTGGGTACGCTGGACGTATCGTTCTACCGCGATGACTTCAGCCAGAACGGCCTGCACCCCCAAGTGCGTCCCTCTGAGCTGCCGTTCGAAATCGAAGGCCAGCACCTGGTGCTGATCGACGACGTGCTGATGAGCGGTCGCACCATCCGCGCGGCACTTAACGAGCTGTTCGACTATGGACGTCCGGCCAGCGTGACGCTGGTCAGCCTGCTGGACCTGGACGCGGCCGAGCTGCCGATCCGGCCGGATGTGGTGGGGGCGACCTTGTGCCTCAAGCCGAGCGAGCGGGTGAAGTTGTCCGGCCCTGCGCCACTGACACTCGAACTTCAAGACCTAGCCCTTCCTGCCCATTAAGAGATGAGACCATTGCGATGACGCCTACAGACGCCAAGCGCCCGCTGCAGCTCAATGATCAGGGCCAGCTGCGCCACTTTCTGTCGCTCGACGGTTTGCGCCGCGAGCTGCTGACTGAAATCCTAGACACCGCTGACTCGTTCCTTGAAGTCGGTGCCCGAGCGGTGAAAAAAGTCCCGTTGCTGCGCGGCAAGACCGTATGCAACGTGTTCTTCGAGAACTCCACTCGCACCCGTACCACCTTTGAAATGGCCGCCCAGCGCCTGTCTGCCGACGTGATCACGCTCAACGTGTCGACCTCGTCGGCGAGCAAGGGCGAGACCCTGCTCGACACCCTGCGCAACCTTGAAGCCATGGCCGCTGACATGTTCGTGGTACGCCACGGCGACTCCGGCGCCGCCCACTTCATTGCTGAGCACGTGTGCCCTCAGGTAGCGATCATCAACGGTGGCGACGGCCGTCACGCGCACCCGACCCAGGGCATGCTCGACATGCTGACCATTCGTCGGCACAAGGGCGGTTTTGAGAACCTGTCGGTGGCCATCGTCGGCGACATCCTGCACTCGCGGGTCGCGCGCTCGAACATGATCGCCCTCAAGACCCTCGGCTGCCCTGACATCCGCGTGATTGCACCCAAGACCTTGCTGCCGATCGGCATCGAGCAATATGGCGTGAAGGTCTACACCGACATGACCGAAGGCCTGAAAGACGTCGACGTGGTGATCATGTTGCGCCTGCAGCGCGAGCGCATGTCCGGCGGCCTGTTGCCGAGCGAAGGCGAGTTCTACCGTCTGTTCGGCCTGACCACTGCGCGCCTGGCCGGCGCCAAGCCCGATTGCATCGTGATGCACCCGGGCCCCATCAACCGCGGGGTCGAAATCGAATCCGCCGTGGCCGACGGTCCGCACTCGGTGATTCTCAACCAAGTGACCTACGGCATTGCCGTACGCATGGCCGTGTTGTCCATGACCATGAGCGGACAAACCGCCCAGCGCCAATTCGAACAGGAGAACGCCCAGTGAAGCTCAGCATTCTCGGCGCCCGTGTAATTGATCCGGGCACCCAGCTGGATCAAGTGACTGACCTGCATCTGGAAGCCGGCAAGATCATTGCCATTGGCGCAGCGCCAGCCGGTTTCACCCCGACTCAAACCATTGAGGCCCAGGGCCTGGTGGCCGCCCCCGGCCTGGTTGACCTGAACGTCGCCCTGCGCGAGCCGGGTTACAGCCGCAAAGGCACCATTGCCAGCGAAACCCGTGCTGCGGCAGCCGGTGGCGTCACCAGCCTGTGCTGCCCGCCGCACACCAAGCCGGTACTGGATACCTCGGCGGTGGCCGAGCTGATCCTGGACCGCGCCCGCGAAGCCGGAAACTGCAAAGTGTTCCCCATTGGCGCACTGAGCAAGGGCCTGGAGGGCGAGCAGCTTGCAGAGCTGATCGCTTTGCGCGATGCCGGCTGTGTGGCGTTTGGCAATGGCCTCAACAGCTTCACCAACACCCGCACCCTGTGCCGGGCACTGGAATACGCGGCCACGTTCGACCTGACGGTGATTTTCCACTCCCAGGACCGTGACCTGGCCGAAGGCGGTATTGCCCACGATGGCGCGATGGCCGCGTTCCGTGGTTTGCCGGGCATCCCGGAAACCGCCGAAACCGTGGCGCTGGCCCGGGATCTGCTGCTGGTTGAGCAAAGCGGCGTGCGCGCGCACTTCAGTCAACTGACCAGTGCACGGGGCGTGGCCCTGATCGCCCAGGCCCAGGCACGCGGCCTCAAGGTCACGGCCGATGTGGCGCTGTATCAGCTTATTTTGACGGATGAGGCCCTGGAGGATTTCTCCAGCGTTTACCACGTGCAACCGCCGTTGCGTACCCGTGCCGACCGAGATGGCCTGCGCGAGGCGGTGAAGTCGGGTGTGGTGCAAGCCATCTCCAGCCATCACCAGCCCCACGAACGTGACGCCAAACTGGCACCGTTCGGCGCTACCGAACCGGGCATGAGTAGTGTTGAAGTATTGCTGCCGCTGGCGATGACCTTGGTAGAAGACGGCCTGCTGGACTTGCCGACACTGCTTTCTCGTCTCAGCGCAGGCCCGGCTCAGGCACTGCGCCTACCGGCCGGCAAGCTGGCGGTAGGCTCGGCTGCAGACCTGGTGCTGTTTGACCCGGCGGCCTCGACCCTGGTCGGCGAAAAATGGCATTCCAAAGGCGATAACTGCCCGTTCCTCGGCCATTGCCTGCCGAGTGCCGTGCGTTACACGCTGGTGGATGGTCGGATCAGTTACGAAGGCTGAAGCCTGAAGTGCACCCTGTGGGAGCGGGCTTGCTCGCGATTGGATCAACTCGGTCTTTCAGAAAGACCGAGGTGCCTGAATCGCGAGCAAGTCTGCTCCCACAGGCTTTAATGTGCGACGGCTTAACGACGCTCTGCGTTCTTGATCGAGATCTGCTCGTTCAAGGTCCAGAAGTCATACAGGATACCGATCAAGAACAAACCACCGGTAAACAGGTAGATGATCCCGGTGATCCATTTGCCCATGTACATGCGGTGTACGCCGAACAACCCCAGAAACGTCAGCAGAATCCAGGCCACGCTGTAGTCTGTGTCGCCTGAGGTGAATCGCAAGTCAGCTTCACGGTCCATGCTCGGGATCAGGAACAAGTCGATCAACCAGCCAATTCCCAACAAGCCCAAGGTGAAAAACCAGATCGTCCCGGTCACCGGCTTGCCGTAATAGAAGCGATGCGCCCCCAGAAAACCGAAAATCCACAGCAGGTAGCCCAGCACTTTGCTGTGAGTATCGCGTTGTATATCGTCTCGATAGCCGCTCATAAATGCCCTCGTTGCTGCTGATAGAAAAATATTGTGAAGTTTTTTGTGACTTTTTTACTGTCGTGCAAAAGGTAAAAGTGTCTTACAAGAAATGGCGCAAAGCCTTATAGGACCTGACCTGCGCCGTCACCATGTGACAATTTGCCACCACCTTTGCTGAATTTGACCCCATAGTCCAACTGACAAATGGCCTGAGAAAGGACAAAAAAGCTGTTATAAAGTTTCGCGTTTATAACCATTGAGCCCTGCCGAATGCGTCCTATATTCAAGACATGGCTAACCATTTGCCTATTATTGCCACTGGCCGCCCACGCCACCAATCGTGAGCAACATCTTCCTTCAGGCTTCACCGGCTACACCGCAAAGTCATCTGCGGGCGCCGCTTACGTTGCCTCTAACAGCAAGACCGTAGCACGTCCTGCAGCCAGTAAAGCCCACCGCAAAGCCCCAGGCAAAATTGCGACCGCTTCACTGGCAGCCGCCAACAAGCAAAGCAGCACGGTCCTGAGCCGCGCTGTAAACGTGTTGGGCACCCCTTATCGTTGGGGCGGCAGCAGCCCAAGCAAAGGGTTTGACTGCAGCGGCCTGGTCAAATATGCCTTCAATGACGTTGCAGCAGTCGACTTGCCGCGCACTTCAAGCGAAATGGCCAGTGGTCATGGTCAGAAGGTCGAACGCAAGGATCTGAAGCCTGGCGACTTGCTGTTTTTCAACATCAAGAGCCGCAAGGTCAACCACGTTGCCATCTACCTGGGCAACGACCGGTTCATCCACGCTCCGCGTCGCGGCAAGTCGGTCACTATCGACACGCTGAAAAAGCCTTACTGGCAGAGCCACTACGTGGTCGCCAAGCGCGTACTGCCTAAAGAGAAAGCCCCGCTGCAGGTTGTACAACGCTAAAGCTGTGGGAGCGGGCTTGCTCGCGATGGGAGCGATGTGGTTCACCCGCTGAACCGCGCCGCCTGGATCGCGAGCAAGCCCGCTCCCACAGAAACAACACCCCCACCCCGTTATTGCGTCAGTCCCTGCTCCCTCAGCCTGTTCAGGCCCATTTCCAGCGTCTGCATGCCCACCGCCGCGCCGGTCTGGATCGCTGAAACCATCTGCGCCACCTTGTTCTCCCGAATCAGATGTCGAATCGCAGGCGTGGCCAGCATGATTTCGTGAGCTGCCACACGCCCCCCTCCTGCTTTTTTCACCAGTGTCTGGGAAACCACGGCCAGCAGTGACTCCGAGAGCAGGGCGCGCACCATTGCCTTTTCGTCGCCGGGAAACACATCCACCATCCGGTCGATGGTCTTGGCCGCCGACGATGTGTGCAGCGTGGCAAACACCAGATGCCCGGTTTCTGCCGCTGTCAGCGCCAGCCTGATGGTGTCCAGGTCGCGCATCTCGCCCAGCATGATCACATCCGGGTCTTCGCGCATGGCCGAACGCAACGCGGCTGCAAAGCTGTGGGTGTGGCGATGCACCTCGCGCTGGCTGATCAGGGACTGACGCGGCGGGTGGATAAACTCGATCGGGTCCTCAAGGGTGAGGATGTGCCGTTGGCGGGTGCGGTTGAGGTGATCAATCATCGCCGCCAGGGTGGTGGTCTTGCCCGAGCCCGTCGCGCCCGTGATCAGGACCAGCCCGTGGGGTGCCTGGCAGAGCTGGCTGAATACGGCGCCCAGGCCCAGCGATTCAAGGCTGGGCACTGTCTCGGCTATGCGGCGAAACACGGCTCCGGGGCCGCGCTGCTGTTCGAAAACATTGACCCTGAAGCGACCCAGCCCCGGCAGGGCGTACGCAAAATCGGCTTCGAGTAGCGCCTCAAACCCTCGGCGCTGTGCTTCACTCATGACGCCCTGGACTAGCCTTCGCACTTGCCCTGCCTCCAGCACCGGCAAATCGCAACGCTGCATGTCACCGTCAATGCGCAGCATCGGCACCATGCCCGCTGACAGGTGCAAGTCCGAAGCCCCGTGGTTGACGCTTAACGCCAACAGGTCGGCGATATCCATCCCCCCTCCCAATTCCAGTAGAATGCCGCAGACTTTCACAACGGCGGGCTTAAACGAATGTCCACGATAGCAGGCAACATTGCACAGGTTGAGGCTCGCATCCGTGCAGCAGCACTGGCTGTGCAACGTGATGTAACGAGCATTCACCTGCTCGCTGTCAGCAAGACCAAACCTGCCGCCGCACTGCGTGAAGCCTATGCCGCAGGGGTTCGCGACTTTGGCGAAAACTACCTGCAGGAAGCCCGCGCCAAACAGGTCGAATTAGCCGACCTGCCCTTGTGTTGGCACTTCATCGGCCCCATTCAATCGAACAAGACGCGCGACATCGCCGAGCATTTTGCGTGGGTGCATTCCGTTGACCGGCTCAAGATTGCCCAGCGCTTGTCTGACCAGCGCCCGGCAGACTTGCCGCCGCTCAACATCTGCATTCAGGTCAATGTCAGTGGCGAGGCCAGTAAATCGGGCTGTAACCCGGCAGACTTGCCTGCGCTGGCGGCCGCAATCAGCGCGCTGCCCCGTTTGAAACTGCGCGGCTTGATGGCGATTCCGGAACCAACGCAAGACCGCGCCGAGCAGGACGCCGCATTTGCGGCGGTACGCACGCTGCAAGAGAGCCTGAACATGGGGCTCGACACGCTTTCGATGGGCATGAGCCACGACCTTGAGTCGGCTATTGCCCAAGGTGCCACCTGGGTGCGCATTGGCACCGCATTATTTGGCGCCCGCGACTACGGCCAGGCCTGAAGGGGCCTTCTCTTTTTTTATAAGGATCGGTTATGAGCAAAACGCGTATTGCCTTTATCGGCGCCGGCAACATGGCTTCCAGCCTGATCGGCGGCCTGTTGGCCAAAGGTCTGGATGCAGCACAGATCCGCGCCAGCGATCCCGGTGCCGAGACCCGGGCCAAAGTGGCCGCCGAGCACGGTGTCGAGCTGTTTGCCGATAACGCCCAAGCCATTCAAGACGCCGATGTGATTGTGATCGCAGTCAAGCCACAGGCCATGAAAGCCGTGTGCCAGGACCTGCGCCCGCACCTCTTGCCGCATCAGTTGCTGGTATCGATTGCCGCAGGCATTACCTGCGCCAGCCTCTTCAACTGGCTGGGCAACCAACCGCTGGTACGCTGCATGCCCAACACCCCGGCGCTGCTGGGCAAAGGCGTGAGCGGCCTGTACGCCACCTCCGGCGTCAGCGCCGAGCAACGCCAGCTGGCCGAGCAACTGTTGAGCGCCGTGGGCATTGTGGTGTGGGTTGATACCGAAGCGCAGATCGATGCCGTGACCGCCGTGTCCGGCAGTGGTCCTGCGTACTTCTTCTTGCTGATCGAAGCCATGACCGAGGCTGGCGTCAAGCTCGGCCTGCCCCGCGAAGTCGCCAAGCAGCTTGCCGAGCAGACCGCCCTGGGCGCCGCGCACATGGCCGTGGGCAGCGATGTCGACGCCGCCGAACTGCGCCGCCGCGTGACTTCGCCTGCCGGCACCACCGAAGCTGCAATCAAATCATTCCAGGCCGACGGCTTCGCAGCCTCGGTCGAAAAAGCATTGAGTGCCGCCGCGCACCGCTCGGCCGAAATGGCCGAACAACTGGGTCAATAAGGAGCACATGATGTCAGGACTAAATGGCGCAGCCATTTTCGTAATTCAAACCCTGGGTAGCCTCTACCTGCTGATCGTACTGCTGCGGTTCATCCTGCAGCTGGTGCGCGCCAACTTCTACAACCCGCTGTGCCAGTTCACGGTCAAGGCCACCCAGCCTTTGCTCAAGCCTCTGCGCCGGGTGATTCCAAGCCTGTTCGGCCTGGACATGTCGTCCCTGGTACTGGCAATCGTCGTGCAGATGGTGATTTTCGCCGTGGTACTGACGCTCAGCTACATGTCGTTCAACGTGCTGGGCCTGCTGTTATGGGCGATCATTGGCGTGACCGCACTGTTTTTGAAGGTGTTCTTCTTCGCCATGATCATCAGCGTGATCCTGTCGTGGGTTGCACCGGGCAGCACCAGCCCGGGCGCTGAACTGGTCAACCAGATCACCGAGCCTGCCCTGGCACCGTTTCGCCGCTTCCTGCCAAGCATGGGCGGCCTGGATATCTCGCCGATCCTGGCGTTCATGGTCATCCAGTTGATCCAGAGCTACGTGATCCCGCCATTGGCGATGTACGTCGGCATGCCGGTCGTGTTGTTCGGCCTGATCTGATGAGCTACTTCCGTTGGGACGGCGAGGACCTGATTCTCGACTGTCACCTGCAACCCAAGGCCAGCAGCGACGAGTTCGCTGGCTTGCACGGTGATCGTCTGAAAATCCGCCTCACTGCCCCGCCGGTAGAAGGCAAGGCCAATGCCCACCTGATGGCTTTTCTGGCCAAGGCGTTTGGCATCTCCAAAAGCCAGGTAAGCCTGATCAGCGGCGAACTGAACCGTCAGAAACGGGTGCGCTTGCACGGCCCGAAAAAACTGCCGGACCTGCCGGGGCTGGCCAGGCCCACACTTTCGTAGCAGCTGCCGAAGGAACGAGGCTGCGTTCGATTGCGAAGCGATCATAAAACCAGCATGTCCTTTTTAACTGACACACCGCATTACCTGAAATTACGACGGCTTCGCCGCCGAACGCAGCCTCGTTCCTTCGGCAGCTGCTACGGAATTTCTTGTCCTTGCTGCTGGGTCCCCCGCTCATTAGACTTACGCCTCATTTAAATGAGAGCAGGTCGATGCCAGCTGCCTTTCCCCCCGATTCCGTTGGTCTGGTTGTGCCGCAAACGGCGCACTTCAACGAGCCCCTGGCGTTAGCCTGCGGCCGCTCGCTGCCTGCCTACGACCTGATTTACGAAACCTACGGCCAGCTCAATGCCACCGCCAGCAATGCGGTACTGATCTGTCATGCGCTGTCAGGGCACCATCATGCGGCGGGCTATCACAGCGCCGATGATCGCAAGCCCGGCTGGTGGGACAGCTGCATCGGTCCCGGCAAGCCAATCGACACCAACAAGTTCTTCGTCGTCAGCCTGAACAATCTGGGCGGCTGCAACGGCTCTACCGGCCCCAGCAGCACCAACCCCGAAACCGGTCGCCCGTTTGGCGCCGAGTTCCCGGTATTGACCGTCGAAGACTGGGTCCACAGTCAGGCACGTCTGGCCGACCGGCTGGGTATCTACCAGTGGGCCGCCGTGATCGGTGGCAGCCTGGGCGGCATGCAGGCGCTGCAATGGAGCATCAGCTACCCGGATCGCCTGCGCCATTGCCTGGCGATTGCCTCGGCACCCAAATTGTCTGCGCAAAACATCGCGTTCAACGAAGTCGCCCGCCAGGCCATCCTCACCGACCCCGAGTTCCACGGCGGTTCGTTCCAGGAAAAAGGCGTAATCCCCAAGCGCGGCCTGATGCTGGCACGCATGGTAGGGCACATCACTTATCTGTCCGATGACTCGATGGGTGAAAAATTCGGCCGTGGCCTGAAAAACGAAAACCTCAACTACGACTTCCACAGCGTCGAGTTCCAGGTCGAGAGTTACCTGCGTTATCAGGGTGAAGAGTTCTCCGGCCGTTTCGACGCCAATACCTACCTGCTGATGACCAAGGCGCTGGACTACTTCGACCCCGCGGCCAATTTCGACGACGACCTGGCCAAAACCTTTGCCGGTGCCAAGGCGCGCTTTTGCGTGATGTCGTTCACCACCGACTGGCGCTTCTCGCCGGCCCGTTCGCGGGAGCTGGTGGATGCCCTGATGGCCGCGAAAAAAGACGTGTGCTATCTGGAAATCGACGCTCCGCAGGGCCATGACGCCTTCCTGATCCCGATTCCGCGCTACCTGCAAGCCTTTCGCAACTACATGAACCGAATAGAACTGTGAGAACGCCATGAGAGCCGACCTGGAAATCATCCAAGACTGGATCCCCGCCGGCAGCCGCGTGCTCGACCTCGGTTGTGGTGATGGTGAGCTGCTGAGCTGGCTGCGCGACAACAAACAAGTCACCGGCTACGGCCTGGAAAACGACCCGGACAATATCGCCGAGTGCGTTGCCAAGGGCATCAACGTCATCGAGCAAGACCTCGACAAAGGCCTGGGCAACTTCGCCAGCAACAGTTTCGACATCGTGGTCATGACCCAGGCGCTGCAAGCCGTGCATTACCCCGACCGGATCCTCGACGAGATGCTGCGCGTGGGTCGCCAATGCATCATCACCTTCCCCAACTTCGGCCACTGGCGCTGCCGCTGGTACCTGGCCAGCAAGGGACGGATGCCGGTTTCCGACTTTCTGCCCTACACCTGGTACAACACGCCGAACATCCACTTCTGCACCTTCGAAGACTTCGAAGCGCTGTGCCGTGGTCGTGAAGCCCGGGTGATCAACCGTCTTGCCGTGGATCAACAACACCGACACGGGTGGGCAAGCAAGATATGGCCTAACCTGTTGGGCGAGATTGGCATTTATCGTGTCAGCAGCCCTGGCCTTCAAGATCATCAGGTCGCGGTCTAAACCAGCAAGTTCAAGGAGAGTGACAATGGGTCGTATTGGATTACTACTGCTTTCAATGTGTTTTGGCATGCAGGCGTTTGCCGGTGACGGAACCTCTGCCCAGCGTCAGCAGACGTTTGGCGACACAACGGTGTATTACAACGCGTTCCCGTCGACTTTCCTGACGCCGGACATCGCCAACGAATTTCAAGTCACCCGCAGCAAAACCAATGCGGTCCTGAACATCACCCTGAACAAGGGCGGCAAAAACATTGCCGCCAACGTTCAGGGCACGGTCCAGAGTGGCGACGCCAAACCGACACCGCTGACGTTCCGGCAGGTGGGCAAGAACGGCGAAATCAACTATCTGGCCCAGTTCCCGGTGGCCGGACCGCAAACCTTCACCTTCAAGATGGATGTGAAGGCTGGCGGCGCAACCTCTGAAACCATCCAATTTTCTCAAATGGTCGCTCCAATCGAATGATGAACCTCACGCAACTGGTACTGGCTAGCCACAACGCCGGCAAACTCAAAGAACTTCAGGCCATGCTCGGCGAGTCGGTGCAGTTGCGCTCGATTGGAGAGTTCAGCAGCGTCGAACCGGATGAGACCGGTTTGTCGTTTGTTGAAAACGCGATTCTCAAAGCCCGCAATGCGGCGCGCATCTCGGGTTTGCCGGCACTGGCCGACGATTCGGGGCTGGCGGTGGACTTTCTCGGTGGCGCGCCGGGCATCTATTCGGCGCGTTACGCTGACGGCCAAGGTGACGCGGCGAACAACGCCAAGCTGCTGGACGCCCTCAAGGACGTGCCTGAAGCCGAGCGCGGCGCACAGTTTGTCTGCGTGCTGGCTCTCGTCCGCCACGCCGATGATCCGCTGCCGATTATCTGCGAAGGCTTGTGGCACGGGCGCATCCTGCCTGTGGCCAGTGGCGAACACGGTTTTGGCTATGACCCGCTGTTCTGGGTCCCAGAGCGCAACTGCTCCAGCGCCGAACTCAGCCCGATCGAGAAAAACCAGCTGAGCCATCGTGCCCGGGCCATGGTTCTTCTGCGTCAGCGTTTGGGCCTGAAATGACCCACGACACACCTCCACAGCCGCTCTATCTGGGCGCGGCTGGCTTTACCCAGCAGGCGCCGCGCGCGCCGCTGAGCCAATTGCCACCCCTGTCGCTGTACATCCATATCCCGTGGTGCGTGCGCAAATGCCCGTACTGCGACTTCAACTCCCACACCGCAAGCCCGGTGCTGCCCGAAGACGAGTACGTCGACGCGCTGCTGGCCGATCTTGATCAGGACCTGCATGCCGTCTATGGCCGTGAGCTGAGCTCGATATTTTTCGGCGGCGGCACACCCAGCCTGTTCAGCGCGCAATCCCTGGGGCGCTTGCTCAAGGGTGTTGAAGCGCGTATCCCGTTTGCCAGCGATATCGAAATCACCCTGGAAGCCAACCCCGGTACGTTCGAGCAGGAAAAGTTCGTGGCCTACCGCCAACTGGGGATCAATCGCCTGTCGATTGGTATCCAGAGCTTCCAGCAAGAAAAACTGCAGGCCCTGGGCCGCATCCACAACGGTGACGAGGCCGTGCGTGCGGCCGGGATGGCGCGTCAGGCGGGCTTTGATAATTTCAACCTGGACTTGATGCACGGCTTGCCCGATCAGTCGCTGGAAGACGCCCTGGGCGACCTGCGCCAGGCGATCGCACTCAAGCCGACCCACCTGTCGTGGTATCAGCTGACACTGGAACCCAATACCGTGTTCTGGAACCAGCCGCCGGTTCTGCCTGAAGACGACACCCTGTGGGATATTCAGGAAGCCGGCCAGGCCCTGCTCGCCGAACACGGCTACGCCCAGTACGAAGTTTCGGCTTATGCCCAGCCCGGTCGTGCGGCGCGGCATAACCTCAACTACTGGAGCTTTGGCGACTTTATCGGCATCGGCGCCGGAGCCCACGGCAAATTGAGCCATCCCGATGGCCGTATCGTACGCACCTGGAAAACCCGCCTGCCGAAGGACTACCTGAATCCAGCTAAAAACTTTCAAGCAGGCGAGAAAACCCTTACAGCCGAAGAGCTACCTTTCGAGTTTCTAATGAACGCCTTGCGCCTGACCGATGGCGTCGACTCGGTGCTCTACCCTCAGCGCACCGGGTTGCCCCTGGAAAGCCTGAGCATTGGACGCAAAGAAGCCGAACAAAGTGGCTTATTGCAGGTCGAACCGTCACGCCTGGCGGCAACCGCCCGGGGCCAGCTGTTTCTCAACGACTTGTTGCAGCACTTTTTGACCTAAGGAACTCGAATGGACTTGGTACTTGACCTGCTTGCCACCGTATCGCGCTGGAGCCGCAGCCATCTCTCGGAGATCGCTCTGGCATTGATTGGCTGTGTGCTGGTGCTGTTTGGTGCCGACTTCAAGGGCTGGGTCGAACAACGTCTGGGCAGCATCGCCGGCGCCTTGCGCGTACCGCTGATGGCCTTGCTGTGCCTGATCGGCAGCGGCGCTGCGTTGATCTATGCCACGCCGTGGGTGGAGCGCGGATTGAGCCAGTTCAACAACTACAGCCTGGCGCCGGTGTTGTTGGTGGTGCTGGTGTTGATCGGGGTTGTGGCGGATCGACGCTGAGACCACATAACTGCTGTGGGAGCGGGCTTGCTCGCGATAGTATCGCCGGGGTCTGCAGGTAGACCGCGCCGTCTGCATCGCGAGCAAGCCCGCTCCCACATCTTGACCGGCCCCAAAGCAGGGTGAGGCCGGTATCAGAAAAACCGCTTACGCCAGTTTTTCGAACTTCAAATCCCACACACCATGACCCAGACGTTCGCCGCGGCGTTCGAACTTGGTCACCGGGCGCTCAGGCGGACGCGGCACGCAAAGGCCATCTTCAGCCAGGTTGCGGTAGCCCGGCGCGACGTTCATCACTTCCAGCATGTATTCAGCGTACGGTTCCCAATCGGTAGCCATGTGCAGCACACCACCGGCCTTGAGCTTGGAGCGCACCAGCTCGGCGAAGGATGCTTGCACGATCCGGCGCTTGTGGTGACGGCTCTTGTGCCAAGGGTCCGGGAAGAACAGCAACAGACGGTCAAGGCTGTTGTCTGCCACGCAACGGGTCAGCACTTCGATCGCATCGCAATCGTAAACCCGCAGGTTGGTCAGGCCCTGGGTCAGCACGCCATTTAACAGCGCGCCCACACCCGGGCGGTGAACCTCTACCCCGATGAAGTCCTGCTCAGGCGAAGCAGCCGCCATTTCCAGCAGGGAATGGCCCATGCCAAAGCCGATTTCGAGGGTACGCGGCGCGGAGCGGCCGAACACCTGATCAAAATCGACCGGCGCGTCAGCCAGCGGCAGTACATAGAGCGGCGTACCTTGATCGAGGCCGCGTTGCTGGCCTTCGGTCATGCGCCCGGCGCGCATCACAAAACTCTTGATGCGGCGGTGTTGGCGATCTTCGCCTTCTTCCGGGATTGGGGTGTCTAGTGATTCAGTCATCAGTGGCTCTTACTTGATCAGACCATCCAGCGGCGAAGAGGCGCTGGCATAGAGTTTTTTCGGCATGCGCCCGGCCAGATACGCCAGACGGCCCGCCACAATGGCGTGCTTCATGGCTTCGGCCATGATGATCGGGTGCTGGGCGTTGGCGATGGCCGAGTTCATCAGCACCGCCTCACAGCCCATTTCCATGGCAATGGTCGCGTCGGAGGCAGTACCCACACCCGCATCGACCAGCACCGGAATTTTTGCTTCTTCAAGAATGATGCGCAGGTTGTACGGGTTGCAGATCCCCAAACCTGTACCAATCAGGCCAGCCAGCGGCATCACGGCAATACAGCCCATGGCTTCAAGCTCGCGGGCAATGATCGGGTCATCACTGGTGTACACCATGACGTCAAAACCGTCCTTGACCAGAATCTCGGCGGCCTTGAGGGTTTCGATGACGTTGGGGAACAGGGTCTTCTGATCTGCCAGCACTTCGAGCTTGACCAGCTTGTGGCCATCGAGCAGTTCACGGGCCAGGCGGCAGGTGCGCACGGCTTCGACCGCGTCATAGCAACCGGCGGTGTTCGGCAGGATGGTGTAGCGATCCGGCGGCAACACGTCCAGCAGGTTGGGCTCGCCCGGGTTCTGGCCGATGTTGGTGCGACGCACAGCAACAGTGACGATTTCAGCACCCGAGGCTTCGATGGCCAGGCGGGTTTCTTCAAGGTCACGGTACTTGCCGGTGCCTACCAGCAAACGCGACTGATAGGTACGGCCAGCCAGGATAAAGGGCTTGTCGCTGCGAACGTTGCTCATCGGGAATCCTCTTTAATTATGTGCACTGTGGGCCGGGCGTGAAGTGTGTGGCAAAACCTAGCCGCCACCGATGGCGTGCACCACTTCAACCTGATCGCCTGCTTTGAGTACCGTTTCGGCATGCTGGCTGCGCGGGACAATGTCCAGATTGAGCTCGACCGCGACCCGACGGCCCGTCAGCTCCTGGCGTGCCAGCAGATCCGCGACGGTCTCGCCGTCCGGTAGTTCAAAGGATTCACCGTTCAACTGAATGAGCATGCGCGACGCTGCCTTCATTTTAAGGGGCCAGCATTCTAGCCCGATCAGTCAGGCCGACCCAAGCCATTCATCTTGTGGCCTCAGCTCAGGCGCCAGGCGGCCAGCCCCAAACACAGCCAGCCGGCCAAAAATGCCAGGCCACCGAAGGGTGTAATGATCCCCAGCTTGCTGATGCCAGTCATGGTCAGCAGGTACAGACTGCCCGAGAACAGCACGATCCCGAGGGCGAAACAGATACCTGCCCAGGTCACCAGGCGTCCGGGCAGATGCGTGGCAAGCAATGCCACGCCGAAAAGGGCCAGGGTGTGGACCAGTTGGTAGGTCACGCCTGTATGAAAAATAGCCAGATACTGCTCACTCAAGCGACCTTTCAGGCCGTGGGCGGCGAATGCGCCCAGCGCAACACCGGTAAAGCCAAAGAAAGCGGCCAGCATCAAATAAGTGCGCAGCATGGGGTAACTCCAGTCAGGATCATCGAATGGCGCAGGGTCTGTATAATGGCCCGCTCAACGGGTTCGGCCAAGCCATCTATGCTGCGTTTTCTTGTTCACCGCTTTCTTAAAGCCCTGCTCTGGTTCGCAGTGGGCAGCGCATTGCTGGTGCTGATCTTTCGCTGGGTGCCACCACCCGGCACTGCACTGATGGTCGAGCGCAAGGTCGAGTCCTGGTTCGATGGTGAGCCCATCGACCTGCAGCGCAGCTGGCGGCCGTGGGATGAAATCTCCAACGACCTCAAAGTCGCAGTCATGGCTGGCGAGGATCAGAAATTTCCCGAGCACTGGGGTTTCGACTTCGGTGCAATCCGCGCTGCCCTGGTGCACAACGAGCAGGGCGGCACATTGCGCGGCGCCAGCACGCTGAGCCAGCAAGTGTCGAAGAACCTGTTTTTATGGTCGGGCCGCAGCTGGTTACGTAAGGGCCTGGAAGCCTGGTTTACCGGGCTGATTGAAATCCTCTGGCCCAAGCAGCGAATTCTTGAGGTGTACCTCAACAGCGCAGAGTGGGATGAAGGTGTATTCGGCGCAGAAGCGGCAGCTCGCCATCACTTCGGCGTGAGTGCCAAGAACCTTTCAACCCAGCAGGCCAGCTACCTGGCAGCGGTGCTGCCCAGCCCGTTGAACTGGAGCGCCAGCCACCCCAGCACCTACGTGAGCCGCCGCGCAGGCTGGATTCGCCAGCAGATGCGCCAGTTGGGCGGTGATAGCTACCTCGACACCCTGAATAACTCGCGCAAGGCGCCGTGGGCTGACTGAAGCGGCCCCCCGCCCATGAGTTTGTGGGAGCGGGCTTGCTCGCGATGCGCAGCGCTCGGTTTGTCAGGCCAACCGCAGTGATGCCGTCGCGAGCACGCCCGCTCCCACACCATCCGCGCCGTAGAATGAACGCAACTGCAACACACACAAAAACGCCCCGACTCTTGCGAGCCGGGGCGTTTTTTTATCGAGCCGGGTTAGGCGGCAATCGACAATTTGAGCTTGTTCATCGCGCTTTTTTCAAGCTGACGAATCCGCTCGGCAGACACGTTGTACTTCTGTGCCAGGTCGTGCAGCGTGGCTTTCTCTTCAGCCAGCCAGCGCTGATACAGAATGTCGCGACTGCGGTCGTCCAGCACTTCCAGCGCTTCATGCAGGTTGCTGGTGGAGTTATCGGTCCAGTCAGCATCTTCCAGTTGGCGCGCCGGGTCGTACCGATGGTCTTCCAGGTAGTTGGCTGGCGACTGGAATGCACTGTCGTCGTCAGCTTCAGCTGCCGGGTCGAAGGCCATGTCATGACCGGTCAGGCGGCTTTCCATCTCGCGTACTTCACGAGGCTCTACGCCGAGGCTTTCAGCCACACGATGAACTTCGTCGTTGTTCAGCCAGGCCAAACGTTTTTTCTGGCTGCGCAGGTTGAAGAACAGTTTGCGCTGAGCCTTGGTGGTCGCAACTTTCACGATCCGCCAGTTACGCAAAATGAACTCGTGGATCTCTGCCTTGATCCAGTGAACGGCGAACGACACCAGACGCACGCCCATTTCAGGGTTAAAGCGTTTGACCGCCTTCATCAGGCCGACGTTGCCTTCCTGGATCAGATCAGCCTGAGCCAGGCCATAGCCCGAATAACTACGGGCAATGTGTACAACAAAACGCAGGTGGGCGAGCACCATCTGCCGAGCCGCCCCCAAATCCTGCTCATAATAGAGACTCTCGGCCAGTTCACGCTCCTGCTCCGGTGTCAGCAGTGGAATGCTGTTCACCGTGTTGACATAGGCCTCAAGGTTCGCACCAGGGACCAACGCATACGCAGGTTGCAAAGAAGTGGTCATACGAAAAAACCTCCGTCTTACATAACTCGTGCAGTTCAGCACTGCGAAAGTTGACCGGAAACCTGGAAAAAAGTTCCCAAAAAAAGCTGAAAAGGTCAACAGGTGTAAAGACACTACTTGGGCGAAAGCTCACGTAAGTGACGCGCGACTGCAATCCATGCACCGATATACCCTAACAACACCGCGCCAAGCAAGAGAGACAGACCATCGGCTACCGGCACACCCGCCAGGGCAAAATTGCTGCCATACAGACCAGCCAATCCCACCACCGCGTCGTTTAGCCAATTCAGGCCGAAAGCCAAAACGCCCCAGGAAAGCACTCCCGCACCGAAACCATACAGCGCGCCCATGTATAGAAATGGCCTGCGCACATAGCTGTCAGTACCACCGACCAGCTTGATGACTTCAATTTCGATACGACGATTCTCGATATGCAAACGAATCGTATTACCGATGACCAGCAGCAAAGCTGATACCAGCAACACCGTCAAGCCAAACACAAAACGGTCACCCAATTTCAAGATGGCCGCCAAGCGCTCGACCCAGACTAGATCAAGTTGCGCCTGTTGCACCTTTGGCAACTGCGCAAGACGCTCGCGAAGCGCCTCAAGCGTGGCTTTATCGACCTCGGCCGGAGTCACGAGCACTACGCCCGGCAACGGGTTATCGGGCAGTTCTTTTAGCGCTTCGCCCAGCCCTGACTGCTGCTGGAACTCTTCAAGGGCTTTTTCACGGCTGATGAATTCTGCGTCAGCCACCCCCGCCATACCTTTTATCTGATCGCTGAGTTTTTCACCCTGCTCGCTGCTGGCATCCATCTGCAAGTACAGAGAGATTTGCGCTGCACGCTGCCAGGAACCTCCCAAGCGCTCGACGTTGTTAAGCAACAACGACAAGCCCATGGGCAGACTCAGAGCAACGGCCATCACCAGACAGGTAAAAAAACTGCCAATGGGCTGCTTGCCCAGGCGCTTGAGGCTATCTAGCAAGCTTGCACGGTGAGCCTCAACCCAGGCGTGAAACAACATGCCAAAGGTCGGACCATCGTCATCGTCGTGTTTTTTCTTCGGTGGCTGCGGATCGGCTGCCTTGGGTGCTACGCGTTCGGACACTTTGGAGCTGCGTGTTGCACTCATACAGCGGCCTCCCCGTCGCCAATCAATCGCCCGCGCTGCAAAGTCAGCATGCGATGGCGCATGCGTGCGATCAGGGCCAGGTCATGGCTGGCGATCAGTACGCTGGTGCCCAAACGGTTGATGTCTTCAAATACGCCCATGATTTCCGCCGCCAGACGCGGATCGAGGTTACCGGTGGGCTCATCGGCCAGCAGCAAGGCCGGACGATGGACGATGGCTCGGGCAATGCCCACGCGTTGTTGCTGACCTGTGGACAAGTCACCTGGATAAAGATCGGTTTTGTCCGACAGCGCAACACGCTCCAGCGCCGAGTCGACTCGCTTGGCGATTTCAGGTTTGGACAACCCGAGAATCTGCAGCGGCAAGGCGACGTTGTTGAACACCGTGCGATCAAACAACAGCTGGTGGTTCTGGAACACCACGCCGATCTGGCGACGCAAGAAAGGAATCTGCGCATTGCTGATCTGCCCCAGGTCCTGCCCGGCCAGCAGCAACTTGCCGGTGGTCGGACGTTCCATTGCCAGCAGCAGGCGCAACAGCGTGCTTTTACCTGCGCCGGAGTGGCCGGTCACAAAGAGGAATTCGCCCCGACGGACCCGAAAGCTCAGCTCGTGCAGGCCCACGTGTCCATTTGGATAGCGCTTACCGACCTGCTCGAAACGAATCATGGACGCTCCCGCTCCGCAAACAGAGCCTGGACAAAGGGTTCGGACTCAAAGTCACGCAAATCATCAATGCCTTCACCCACACCGATAAAGCGGATCGGGATATTGAATTGCTTGGCCAAGGCGAAAATCACCCCGCCCTTTGCCGTGCCGTCCAGCTTGGTCAGCGCCAGGCCTGTGAGGGCAACGGTCTGATCAAACTGCTTGGTCTGGCTGATAGCGTTCTGCCCTGTGCCGGCATCAAGTACCAGCAACACTTCGTGCGGGGCATCGGCGTCGAGCTTGCCGATAACCCGACGAACTTTCTTGAGTTCTTCCATCAGGTTGTCTTTGGTGTGCAGGCGACCGGCGGTATCAGCGATCAATACGTCGATGCCACGGGCCTTGGCGGCTTGCACGGCGTCAAAAATCACCGATGCCGAGTCAGCGCCAGTGTGCTGGGCGATGACCGGGATATGGTTGCGCTCGCCCCACACCTGCAACTGCTCAACGGCCGCGGCGCGGAAGGTATCACCGGCCGCCAGCATGACTTTCTTGCCTTCAAGCTGCAGCTTTTTGGCCAGCTTGCCGATGGTGGTGGTTTTACCGGCACCGTTGACGCCCACCACCAGAATCACGAATGGCTTGTTTTGCGATTCGATTTTCAGCGGCTGTTCAACCGGCTTGAGCATGGCCGCCAGCTCGTCCTGCAACGACTTGTACAGTGCGTCGGCATCGGTCAATTGCTTGCGTGCGACTTTCTGCGTCAGGTTTTTAATGATCACCGACGTTGCTTCAACGCCCACATCGGCGGTCAGCAAACGGGTTTCGATCTCTTCGAGCAGATCGTCATCAATGGCCTTTTTACCCAGAAACAGGCTGGCCATGCCTTCGCCAATGCTGGCGCTGGTCTTGGACAGACCTTGCTTGAGACGGGCAAAGAAGCCTGTCTTGGGTTCAGCGGCAACCACCGGAGCCGGCACCGGGGCTTCAACCACAGGAGCGGCTGCAGCCACCGGAGCTGGCACGATAACCGGCTCAACAACGGCAACTGGCTCTGGCTCTGGCTCAACGATGGGTTCAACCACCTCGGGCTCTTCAATCACAGGCTCCGGGGCAATCACCGGCTCGGGAACAACCACCTCAGGCTCAGGAATCGGAGGCACGACATGCGGCGCTTGCACGTCGGCAACCAGTGCCACCGGCTCTTCGGGAACAGGCAACGGCGGCCAGGGCGCCGCCTCAAGGGCGACAGGCGGTTCAATGGCTGGCTCAACCGCTGGTGCTGCGGCCACGACGACCACTTCAGGCGTTGCCTCGACGACCACCACAGTGGCCTCAATCAACGGCTGCGGGGTAATTTCGGGCGCAGGCGCGGGCTGTTCCACGACGGTTTCCTGCGGCTTTCTGCGCAGCCATCCGAACAGGCCTTTTTTCTCGCCAGCCGCAGCTGGGTTCTTCTTGTCGTCGTTGGAACCAAACATGGAGGACGGCTATCTCATCGTAGCGGCGCGCCACTGTGGCGCCCCGGCAAATAATATTCGGTGTGAAACAGACTGTAATTTTGTCAGCTTGTTCGCACGCAACTGTGTTCAGAGGGTAAAACGCACCTCGTGAACTTCGTCTTAACTCGGGTCTGTCACGGGAAAGTCGGCAAAAATGCGAAATTTACCGGGATACATCCACACTTCCAAGCGGGCTCCTATACTGCCCGATCAACCTTAGTCTGATCGTCAATGGCCTGATAGGCGTGGCCGCCAGTAAAACGGATCAGTATCCTAGCACCTCCTCACCTGCAGACGCTAAGGCCGAGCAGGTAGCCCAACAGGTTAAAAAACGAATGAATCTAGCCCGCCGCGCTGCTGGCCTGTTGCTCAGCACAGTTTTACTTCCGCTTTCGGCCCTGGCGGCCGAACCGCAGCCGACCCACGAATTCCGCCTGGACAATGGCCTGAAAGTCATTGTGCGCGAAGACCATCGCGCGCCCGTAGTGGTCTCCCAGGTCTGGTACAAAGTGGGTTCCAGTTTCGAGACGCCCGGCAAGACCGGCCTCTCCCACGCCCTTGAGCACATGATGTTCAAGGGCAGCAACAAGGTCGGCCCCGGCGAGGCCTCCCTGATCCTGCGCGACCTTGGCGCCCAGGAAAACGCCTTCACCAGCGACGACTACACCGCCTATTACCAGGTGCTGGCCCGCGACCGCCTGGGCGTGGCCTTTGAACTTGAGGCCGATCGCATGGCCAGCCTTCGCCTGCCGCCTGAAGAGTTCAAGCGCGAGATCGAAGTGATCAAGGAAGAACGCCGCCTGCGCACCGACGACCAGCCCATGAGCAAAGCCTACGAGCTGTTCAGTGCTATGGCCTTCCCGTCCAGCGGCTACCACACTCCGACCATCGGCTGGATGGTGGACCTTGAGCGCATGAGCGTTGGCGAACTGCGCGCATGGTACGAAGAGTGGTATGCGCCCAACAACGCCACGTTGGTCGTGGTCGGCGACGTGACCCCGGATGAAGTCAAAGCCCTGGCTCAACGCTACTTCGGGCCTGTTCCAAAACGCGAAATTCCTGTCGCCAAAATCCCGCTGGAGCTGCCAACCCCTGGCGAGCGCCTGCTCAAGATCCACGTACAGACCCAACTGCCAAGCTTGATGCTGGGCTTTAACGTGCCAAGCATTGCGACGGCCAAAGACCCGATCACCGCCAATGCCTTGCGCCTGATTTCTGCGCTGCTGGACGGCGGCTACAGCGCACGCATGCCGACCCAGCTTGAGCGCGGTGAAGAACTGGTCTCCGGGGCATCGTCCAGCTACAACGCCTTCACCCGTGGCGACAGCCTGTTCATGCTTTCAGCAATGCCCAACAGCCAGAAAAAAGTCACCATGGCCCAGGCCGAAGCGGGTTTGTGGCGTTTGCTCGACGACCTGAAAAAGACCCCGCCTACCACTGAAGAACTTGAGCGCGTGCGTGCCCAGGTGATTGCCGGCCTGGTCTACGAGCGCGACTCGATCACCAGCCAGGCCACCTCGATTGGCCAACTGGAAACCGTCGGCCTGTCCTGGAAGCTGATGGACTCCGAGCTGGCTGACCTGCAAAAGGTCACACCGGCCGATATCCAGCAAGCCGCCCGCACCTATTTCACTCGCGACCGCCTGAGCGTTGCGCATGTTCTGCCCGAGGAGAAAACCCATGAGTGAGCGTAAAGCCTCCCGCTTCGCCCTGCTCGGTCTGAGCGCTGCCGTTCTGGTTGGCGCACTCGGCTACTTTTTTGCCAATCCCGACCAATCGGTTGCAAGCCAGGCGCTGGACAAGGCCAAGACCGAGCAAAAACTCCAGTCATTGGCCGAACTCGACGGCAAGGCACCCAGCCACCGTGCGTTGAACGTGCAAACCTGGAAAACCGCCGAAGGCTCCAAAGTGCTGTTCGTCGAAGCACGGGAGCTGCCGATGTTCGACCTGCGCCTGACCTTCGCCGCCGGCAGCAGCCAGGACGACAACACCCCCGGCCTGGCTCTGCTGACCAACGCCATGCTCAACGAAGGCGTGGCCGGTAAAGATGTAGGCGCCATCGCCCAGGGCTTTGAAGGCCTGGGTGCCGACTTCGGCAATGGTGCTTATCGCGATATGGCCGTTGCCTCACTGCGCAGCCTGAGCGATGTGGACAAACGCACTCCGGCGCTCAATCTGTTCGCCGAGGTGGTGGGCAAGCCGACATTCCCGGCTGACTCCCTGGCGCGGATCAAAAACCAGTTGCTCGCCAGCTTTGAGTTCCAGAAGCAAAACCCTGGAAAACTGGCCAGCGATGAGCTGTTCAAGCGCCTGTACGGCGATCACCCGTACGCTCACGCCAGCGATGGCAACGCCCAAAGCATCACCTCTATAACCATCGATCAGCTCAAGGCCTTCCACAACAAGGCCTACACCGCTGGCAACGCAGTCATTGCGATCGTTGGCGACCTGTCTCGCGCTGAAGCAGAAGCCATCGCAGCCCAGGTTTCGGCCGCGCTGCCCAAGGGCCCGGCCGTTGCAAAAACAGTGCAACCGAGCGAGCCAAAACCCGGCGCAACCCACATCGAGTTCCCGTCCAAGCAAACCCACTTGCTGGTGTCCCAACTGGGCATTGACCGTGACGACCCCGACTATGCCGCATTGGCGTTGGGCAACAGCATCCTGGGTGGCGGCGGTTTCGGCACGCGTCTGATGACTGAAGTGCGTGAAAAGCGCGGCCTGACCTATGGCGTGTATTCCGGCTTCAGCCCGATGCAAGCCCGTGGCCCGTTCATGATCAACCTGCAAACCCGTGCCGAATTGAGCGAAGGTACGCTCAAATTGGTGCAAGACATTTTGGCTGATTACCTGAAAAATGGTCCGACGCAAAAAGAACTCGACGATGCCAAGCGTGAACTGGCAGGCAGCTTCCCGCTGTCCACTGCCAGCAACTCAGCCATCGTCGGCCAACTTGGCGCAATGGGCTTCTATGATTTGCCTTTGGACTATCTTGAAACCTTCATGCAGAAATCCCAGGACCTGACCACCGATCAGGTCAAGGCCGCCATGAACAAGCACCTGAGCGCCGACAAAATGGTCGTAGTGACCGCTGGCCCAACCGTGCCGCAAAAACCACTGCCACCTCCTACCGACAAACCTTCAGAGCAACCTCTTGGGGTTCCGGAGCATTAATGGCAAAGCCAAAAAACACATCGCACTCAGGTGCGGGTCAGTTACGCATCATTGGCGGGGAATGGCGCAGCCGCAAGCTCGACTTCCCCCATGTAGAGGGCCTGCGTCCGACACCGGATCGCGTGCGAGAAACCCTGTTCAACTGGTTGGCCCCGCACATCGGCGGCGCCAAGGTACTGGACGTATTCGCCGGCAGCGGCGCGCTGTTCCTTGAAGCCATGTCCCGCGGCGCAGCCAAAGGCGTGGCACTGGACAGCAACCGCGATGCGATTTCCAACATTCGCGAGAACATGGGCATCCTGCGCTGCACGGTCGGCGAAGTGCAGCAGACCGACGCCCTTCGTTATCTGGACGCGACGGCAACTGACACGTTCGACGTGGTTTTCCTGGACCCGCCGTTCAACAAGGACCTGCTCAAGCCGGCCTGCGACCTGCTGGAGCAACGCGGCTGGCTGGCCGATGACGCATGGGTTTACACCGAAAGCGAAGTCCGTCCATCGGAACTGAGCCTGCCTGCCAACTGGCGCCTGCACCGCGAGCAAAAAGCCGGGGGCGTGAACTACGCCCTGTGGCAGCGTGAGGCTGCGGCCGCACAATAACCTGTAGCCGCTGCCGCAGGCTGCGATCGAGCCCGAAGGGATCGCTCTTTTTCAAGAGCAAAGATTCTTCGGCCCTTATCGCAGCCTACGGCAGCGGCTCCACGGTCCGAGCGATGCCTTGAGCGCGCCTGCAAACACACAATCCCTGCGCAACACCCTCTCCTGCCTTCGCAAGCTCAGCCGGTTCTTTTGATGGGACCCCGTTGCATGCCAGCCATCAGATAACTAACAGGCCATTACGCAACACTTGGGCGCCGGGCTGCTATGTGGCAATTTAGACACCCGCCGTACCTGTCATCCGATGAGAACCACCGTGCCTTTTTCAGCCAGCCATGCTTTACCCCTCAAGCCGTTTGTCACGGCGTCGGGTTTGGGTAATCCCCATATCCAGACGTTATGGGGACCGTTATGGCGCACAAAACCTGCCATCGAACATCGGCGCGAACGCATCTGGCTCAAGGATGGCGACTTTCTCGATCTGGACTGGCACGGCACGCCGCAGGCATATGCCCCCGTCGTTCTGGTGCTGCACGGCCTGACCGGCTCATCGGGTTCGCACTATGTTCTGGGGCTGCAAAACGCCCTTGCCGCACGCGGCTGGACCAGTGCTGCACTGAACTGGAGAGGCTGCTCGGGCGAACCCAACCTGTTGGCTCGCAGCTATCATTCAGGCGCCAGCGAAGACCTGGCCGAAGCCGTGGCGCATTTGCGCGCCACACACCCGCTGGCGCCGCTGTATGCCGTGGGCTATTCGCTGGGGGGCAATGTGCTGCTCAAGTATCTGGGCGAAAGCGGCCACGAGAGTGGCTTGCAAGGTGCCGTCGCCGTGTCGGTACCGTTCCGCCTTGACCAGTGTGCAGACCGGATCGGCCTCGGGTTTTCGAGGGTCTACCAGGCTCATTTCATGCGCGAGATGCTGGCCTACGTCAAAGTCAAAAAGCACCGGTTCCAGCTCGATGCCCAACACGAAGGCCTGGCCAGGCTGGCCGAGCTGGGTTCAGTGAAGACGCTGGGCAAGATGCGCACCTTCTGGGAATTCGATGACCGTGTGACAGCCCCCCTTAACGGCTATCTCAACGTCGATGATTACTACCGTCGCGCCTCCAGCCGTTATTTCCTCGGTGCTATCGACACCCCAACCCTGATTATCCAGTCCACGGACGATCCGTTCGTGTTCAAGCACAGTATCCCTGAAGCCAGCGAGCTGTCGCCCAGCACGCAACTTGAATTGCACGCCAAAGGCGGACATGTCGGCTTTTTGGAAGGTACGCCGACCAGGCCGGGTTACTACCTTGAGCGACGGATTCCCCAATGGCTGGCCGCGCTGCGGCTTGAGTCCGAGTAATGGACGCACAGCAGGGTGAGTCGATTCGCTTCTGGCAGACGCCGCCCCTGACGGGCGTCGAATTGCTCACGGCGCGCTATATCGAGCACCGCTTCGTGCCCCATGTGCATGATGGTTTTGTGATCGGCATGATCGTCGAGGGTGCCCAGCGTTATCGCTATCGGGGCGCCGAACACCTGGCCGCCACGGGCACGCTGGTGCTGATCAACCCGGACGAAGTCCACAATGGGCACAAAGGCCATGATGCGGGCTGGCGCTACCGGGCTTTTTACCCGGACAACGCACAAATTCAACAATTGCTCGAAGAACTCGAACTGCCCGCCACGCACTTGCCGACCTTCAATGACACATTGCTGTACGACAGCGACCTGTTTCACGGGTTGTTCAAACTGCATCAATTGCTCGAAGGGCCAGAAACGGCCTTGCACCAGCAAACTGTATGGCGCCAGATGATGCTAGCCCTGCTCAATCGCCATGCCCGCCTGCCGATGCCGGCAAAACCCGGCGTCGAGCATCGCGCCGTAAGCCGGGCCAAGGAACTGTTAAACGCCCGGCTGGCAGAGCCACCCTCACTGGAAGAGCTCGCCGCAGCGGTCAACTTGTCTGCGTTCCACTTTGCCCGGGTGTTTCAACGGGCCACTGGCATGCCGCCACACACCTGGCTGATGCAGCAGCGCATCGCCCATGCCCGGGCTTTGTTGCAACAAGGCTGCTTGCCGCTACAAGTGGCGACGCAATTGGGTTTTGCCGACCAGAGCCACCTGAGCCGGCAATTCAAGAAGGTCTATGGCGTTGGCCCTGGTGCGTATCGCTTGGCCAGTGCCAACTCGGACCGCCGATGATTGCACTCCGCCTCTGTGGGAGCGGGCTTGCTCGCGATGGCATCAGCGCAATTCACCTGATAGACCGCGCCGCCTGAATCGCGAGCAAGCCCGCTCCCACACACTAAACCGCCCTCGGTTGATCAATCGCCGGTAGCAATGCCACGCGCCGGATCGTTGATCCATTCACTCCACGAACCTGCATAGAGTTTGCCCAGCGGATAACCCGCCAGCCCCAGCGCAAAAAGGTTATGACACGCCGTCACGCCGGACCCGCAATAGGCCACCAGCTCTTCGGGCGAGCGATCCCCCAGCTTTTCGGCGAACCGCTGCTTGAGTTGCTCGGCAGGCAAAAAACGCCCCGTGCTATCAAGGTTTTCGCTGAACGCTGCGCACTGCGCACCTGGAATATGTCCGGCAACAGGATCGATGGGCTCCACCTCGCCTCGAAAGCGCGGCTGCGCACGGGCGTCGATCAAGGTCATCTGCGGTTTGCCGAGGCGCTTTTGCAGTTGCTCCGCGCTGAGCAGCATATGGCTGTCAGGTTTACCTTCGAACGTACCGCGCAACGTCGGGGCCGCATCCAGGCTCAGGGGAAAGCCCGCTCCATGCCAGGCCTTGAGGCCGCCATCCAGGATAAACACGCCGTCGCGCTTGCCCAGCCAGGTCAGCAACCACCATGCCCTAGCAGCAAAGGCACCGGGACCATCGTCATACAGCACCACATCGCTGTCGGCATTTACACCCCAGGCGCGCAGTCGCTCCACAAGGGTGCGCGGATCGGGCAGCGGATGGCGACCTGTCACGCCCTTGATCACCGGCCCGCTCAGGTCACGCTCAAGGTCGGCAAACTGTGCGCCGGCAATGTGCCCTTCGGCATAACTGCAACGGCCATAATCCGGGTCTTCCAGGGCAAAGCGACAGTCCAGAATAACCAGACCGGGCTGCGCCTGACGTTCATTCAGGGCTTGAGGGCTGATCAGTTGCGCAACGGGCATAGTGAACTCCTGTGAGGGGGTGAAATGCAGTTATTGAGCGTACAGCGCATGTTCCAGGGGAACGTAATATTCCTTGATCAGGTCATCGACTGCTTCACGGGCCTGGTCGGTGACAAACCCCGCCTCCAGCACCAGCAGTTGATACACACCACGCTTGATCGCCTGCTCGCTGAGCTGCTCACTGTTCTCACGGGTGGTGCATAAAAATCCGACCCACGAGGTAAGAATAATCCACGCGTTAAGGCTCAAGGATTCGATTTGCTGGGAGGTCATACGCAAGATTTCGGCCTCGACGAATCCGGCATAGATCGCCTGCGCCTGAGCCAGGCAGTGCTGTGAAAAGCGTCGATAGCGGATGGCCAGTTCCGAATCGCTGTGCAGTAAATGCTCAATGTCGCGGTACAAAAAACGGTAGCGCCACATGGCATCCAGCAGTTGCTGCAAGTAATGGCGCTTGTCGGCAACGGTGGGCAAACGCCCTTCTGGCGGGTGTAAAAAACTCAATATTAGTGCTTCGTACTCACTGAACAACACCGAGATGATCGCCTGCTTGTTCGGGAAGTGGTAATACAGATTGCCCGGCGAAATTTCCATA
The DNA here is from genome assembly GCF_963970465.1 of Pseudomonas sp. RL_5y_Pfl2_69. Classification (NCBI taxonomy): domain Bacteria; kingdom Pseudomonadati; phylum Pseudomonadota; class Gammaproteobacteria; order Pseudomonadales; family Pseudomonadaceae; genus Pseudomonas; species Pseudomonas sp. RL_5y_Pfl2_69. The sequence goes on from NZ_CAXAOU010000014.1 coordinate 120,335, forward strand.
TGGGCCGCAATGTGGTTGGTACTTACACTGCGTTCGCCCAGCTGGTTAAAAAGCTCCAGGCTGCTATTGGCGATGCGCTGGCTGGTTTTTAGTCGTATGGCCATGGGCTTGCGCTTAATTTAAAAACGAAAGGCATCTTACGGCCTAACCTTGAATCGATAAACAACACGGGTGTCAGGCCCGGCGATTGACAACTTAGAGCACAAGCTCTAAAAACATTACTGCTCTCCAACGATAAAAACCCATAGAAAAAACGCCTGGAGCAACCATGTCTGTCGACAGTGCCTACGATCACAACGTCTCAGCCCTTCAGGATGAGCTCAATTCACTGCTCGACAAACAGCGTCAGGCCTACGCAGCCCATCCGTTTGCACCTCTTGCGCAACGCCAGCAATGGTTAAAAAGTCTGCGCCGACTGCTCAGTGCCGAGCGTGAAGTCTTGATCGACGCCATCAGTCAGGATTTCAGCCACCGCAGTCCGGACGAAACCTTGTTTGCCGAGCTGATGCCTTGCCTGCACAGCATTGATTACACCCTCAGACACCTCAAGCGCTGGATGAAGCCTTCAACGCGCAGCGTCGGCATGATGTTTGTCCCCGCCAGCGCCAAGGTGGTGTACCAGCCACTGGGCGTGGTCGGAATTATCGTGCCGTGGAACTACCCGCTGTACCTGGCAATTGGCCCTTTGGTCGGGGCATTGGCCGCCGGCAACCGGGTCATGCTCAAGCTCAGCGAGTTCACCCCGGCCACAGGGCGTTTGCTCAAGGATTTGCTGGGGCGCATCTTTCCCGAAGACATGGTGACGGTGGTGCTGGGCGAAGCCGATGTGGCTGTAGCGTTCTCCAGCCTGGGGTTTGATCACTTGCTGTTCACCGGTTCCACCCACGTGGGCAAGCAGGTGATGCGCGCGGCCGCTGAAAACCTGACCCCCGTCACCCTGGAACTGGGCGGCAAATCTCCTGCCATTGTGTCGGCCGATGTACCGCTCAAGGATGCCGCCCAGCGCATCGCCTGGGGCAAGACCCTGAACGCGGGACAAACCTGCATCGCTCCGGATTACGTGCTGGTGCCCCAGGACCGGGTCGACGGTTTTATCGACGCCTACCGCCAGGCGGTCCACAGCTTTTATCCGACCCTGATCGATAACCCGGACTACACCGCAATCATCAACGAACGCCAGGTGGCGCGCCTTGAACGACTGCAAGCCGATGCGACCCTCAAGGGCGCACGCCTGATTCCGTTATATGAACAAGGCCAGGGGCGACGCATGCCCCACGCACTGGTGCTGGAGGTCAGCGACGACATGCAGGTCATGCAGGACGAGATCTTTGGCCCGCTGCTGCCCGTCGTGACCTATACCCATCTCGATCAGGCATTGGCGTACATCAACGCCAGACCTCGCCCCTTGGCGCTTTATTACTTCGGCTACAACAAAGCCGAGCAACAGCGCGTCATCCAGCACACCCACTCGGGCGGTGTCAGCATCAATGAAACACTGCTGCACGTGGCCATCGACGACCTGCCTTTTGGCGGGGTCGGGCACTCGGGCATGGGCCATTACCATGGTCACGAAGGGTTTCTGACCTTCAGCAAGGCCAAAGGGGTCCTGGTCAAACAGCGCTGGAACAGCTCGCTGATGATCTACCCGCCTTACGGCCGGCAGTTGGTGCGCCTGATCCAGAAACTGTTCATCCGCTAGCGGAGCCTTGGCCATGCCTGTACTCAGTGTCGAGAACGCCCTGCTTTCACGTCGCGGGGTCTTGAAGGTCGGTGCATGTGCCAGTGCATTACTGGCGACTGCCGGGCTAAGTGCCAGCCTTAGCGGTTGCTCGGCCAGCAGCAGCGCCAGTGGCTTTGCGGTATTGCGCAGCAGCGACCTGATTTTTTTGCGCGCGCTGATCCCGGTCATGCTCGCTGGCAGCGTGCCTGCGTCCTCAATGCCCGACGCTACGAAGGCCACGCTGAATACTCTGGACGACAACCTCAACCACTTGTCTCCCGCGCTGCTCAGCCTTACCCAACAACTGTTCGACGTGCTGGCCATGCCCATGACACGCGGCCCGTTGACCGGCGTTTGGGGGCACTGGGAAAACGCCAGCCCCGAGCAGATCCGGCACTTTCTCCAGCGCTGGCAAAACAGCAGCCTGGGCTTGCTGAAAATGGGTCATGGCTCGCTGGTGCAGCTGGTCATGATGAGTTGGTACGAGTGCCCGCAATCATGGGCGGCCTGCGGCTACCCGGGTCCGCCAAAAATATAAAAACACTTACGTTCCCGCACTCATCTCGAGTAACCCTGATGCCCGTAACCGATCCGTTTCGCGAAGGCCTGGCCCGAGGCTGGAAAACCCATGATGGCTCGCAACTGGAAGGCGACCTGACACTGGAGGCAGACGTCGCCATTGTCGGCAGCGGTGCAGGCGGCGGCACCACGGCTGAAATCCTCAGCGCAGCGGGCTACAAGGTCCTACTGATCGAAGAAGGACCGCTCAAGACCAGCAGCGATTTCAAGCTGCTCGAGGACGAGGCCTACGCCAGCCTGTATCAGGAAGGTGTGGGGCGCATGAGCAAAGACGGCGCCATCAGCATTCTTCAAGGCCGGGCCGTGGGCGGCACCACGCTGGTGAACTGGACCTCCAGCTTTCGCACCCCGGCGCCCACCCTGGAACACTGGGCCCGCGAGCACGCAGTCGCAGGTCACAGCGAGGAACAGATGGCTCCCTGGTTCGAACACATGGAGCAGCGCCTGGGTGTTGCGCCCTGGCAAGTCCCGCCCAACGCCAACAACGAAGTGATCCGCAACGGCTGCGAAAAGCTCGGCTACAGCTGGCATGTGATCCCCCGCAACGTGCGGGGCTGCTGGAACCTGGGCTATTGCGGCATGGGCTGCCCGACCAACGCCAAACAATCAATGCTGGTCACAACCATTCCCGCGACTCTGGAGAACGGCGGCGAACTGCTGTATCTGGCCCGCGCGTGGCGGTTATCCATCAGTGGCGACCATGTCACCGGCCTGGAGTGCCAGGCAATGGACAGCCGCTGCGTAACCCCCAACGGCCACACGATTACGGTCAAGGCCCGCCACTACGTTCTGGCAGGCGGCGGCATCAATACGCCCGGCCTGCTGATGCGCTCCGACGCACCCGACCCACACAAGCGACTGGGCAAGCGGACATTTCTGCATCTGGTCAACTTCTCCGCAGCGCAATTTCCTACTGCAATCAATCCTTTCTACGGCGCCCCGCAGTCGATTTACTCAGATCACTTTCAATGGAAAGACGGTCCCAAAGGCCCTATGGGCTACAAACTCGAAGTACCACCGCTGCACCCGGCATTGGCCGCCACCTTGTTTTCAGGCTTTGGCCAGAGCAGCGCTGAACAAATGGCCAAACTGCCCACCACCCACATGATGCTGGCGCTGATGCGCGACGGTTTTCATCCTGACAGCCCTGGTGGCAGTGTCGAGTTGCGCAGCGATGACAGCCCGGTGCTCGATTACACCCTCACGCCCTACGGCTGGGAGGGGCTCAAGCGCGCCTTCCACAGCATGGCCGAAATCCAGTTTGCGGCGGGTGCCAGCGCAGTCATGCCATTGCACAGCGATGCGCGCTACATGACACGCCTTCGCGAAACACGTGACCAGATCGACAGTTTGAGCCTTGAGTTGTATCGAACCCGCCTGGCCAGTGCCCATGTGATGGGCGGATGTTCAATGGGTGAAAATCCGCAGATGGCCGTCACCGACAGCCTCGGCCGCCATCATCAATTGCGCAATGTATCGGTCCACGACGGCTCTTTATTCCCCACGAGCATTGGTGCCAACCCACAATTATCGGTGTACGGATTGACGGCTAAACTCGCGACGCAACTGGCCGAACGCCTTAAAAGTTCATGAAAAAGCAGTTAATTCGTCGCGTCTATAGTGCTTTCTTCTTCGAATGGCGACTTGGCCGACCGGTAATGCTGCGATACCATCCGACTCCCCAACGGATTCCCGCCAGGACGACGCGATGAACCGAGTGTTGTACCCAGGTACATTCGACCCTATTACCAAGGGCCATGGCGATCTGGTCGAACGCGCTTCGCGCCTGTTCGATCACGTGATCATTGCTGTCGCTGCCAGCACCAAGAAAAACCCGCTATTCCCACTGGAACAGCGTGTGGAGCTGGCTCGTGAAGTCACCAAACACCTGCCCAATGTTGAGGTGGTCGGTTTCTCGACGCTGCTCGCGCATTTCGCCAAAGAACAGAACGCCAATGTCTTTCTGCGTGGCCTGCGTGCCGTGTCGGACTTCGAATACGAGTTTCAGCTGGCGAACATGAATCGCCAACTGGCCCCCGATGTCGAAAGTCTGTTCCTCACGCCGTCAGAGCGTTATTCGTTCATATCGTCGACGCTGGTGCGCGAAATCGCAGCATTGGGCGGCGATATCAACAAATTCGTACACCCGGCCGTGGCGGATGCCCTGACCGAGCGTTTTCGCAAGAAATAACCACTGAAGCGGCGCCCGCGTGCACTGCGGGCGCCAATGCGGCACAATTGCCGCATTCGATTTCAGTTGCCCGGGCCGACCGCCCCGGCCGGAGTACCCATGTCCCTGATCATCACCGACGATTGCATTAACTGCGACGTCTGCGAACCCGAGTGTCCGAACGCTGCCATTTCCCAGGGCGAAGAGATCTACGTGATCGACCCCAACCTGTGTACCCAGTGCGTTGGCCACTACGACGAACCGCAATGCCAACAGGTTTGCCCGGTTGACTGCATCCCGCTGGATGAAGCCCACCCGGAAACCGAAGAACAGCTGATGGAAAAGTACCGGGCAATTACCGGGAAGGCCTGATTCATCGTCTATGCGATTTGTGTGGGAGCGGGCTTGCTCGCGATAGATTCACTGCGATCGACCCGTTCGACCGAGGTGGTTGCATCGCGAGCAGGCCCGCTCCCACAAGCGTTCAGCGCAGGACTGGTGGCTACGTCTGGCAACGCGGGCAGAACACGCTGGCGCGCTGACCCAGCTTTACATCACGCAGTTCAGTGCCGCAGATCTTGCAGGGCTCATACCCGCGCCCGTACACGAACAGCTCCTGCTGGAAGTAACCGGGCTGGCCATCGCCACCGATAAAGTCGCGCAAGGTCGTGCCACCACGCTCGATGGCGGCGGCCAAAATCCGTTTGATCTCAATCGCCAGCTTCAAATAGCGCGCACGGGAAATACTCTTGGCCTCGCGACGCGGGTCGATCCCGGCAGCAAACAATGCTTCAGTCGCGTAAATATTGCCCACGCCCACCACCACCGCGTTGTCCATGATGAACGGTTTGACCGCCATCGAACGCTTGCGCGACAGCTGAAACAGTCGATCGCCATCAAACAGGTCCGTCAGCGGCTCCGGCCCCAGGCGCACCAGCAGTTCGTGGTTCAGCGGATCCAGACTCCAGAGCATTGCCCCGAACCGGCGCGGGTCGGTGTAACGCAAGGCCAGCCCGGACTCCAGTTCAATGTCCACATGCTCATGTTTGGCAGCGGGCAGGCCCGCCTCCACCAGCCGCAAGTTGCCGGACATGCCCAAATGGCTGATCAGCGTCCCCACTTCGGCGTTGATCAGCAAGTACTTGGCCCGGCGCTCGACCAGCACAATGCGCTGCCCTGACAGCCGTACATCAAGGTCTTCGGGGATCGGCCAGCGCAGACGGCGCTCGCGCACAATCACCCGGCTGACCCGCTGCCCCTCAAGGTGCGGGGCGATGCCACGCTGGGTGGTTTCGACTTCAGGTAATTCAGGCATGGGGGCTCCGTACTCTGGAATAGCTGGCGATTCTAACGGAAATTTCTGCGCGACTAGCTCCGTGATCCGACGCAATGCGGTGAATCAGCCAAGCCTCAAGGTTACGTCTAAGGCTATAATCGCGCCCTTTTCAATACCCGGAGCGACGTCATGTCCCTGCCAAGCCTGCGCCTTAAAGCCAATGCCGATCGACGCCTGCGCGCCGGCCACTTGTGGGTCTACAGCAACGAAATCGATGTAGCCGCCACACCGCTGAACGGTTTTAAGGCCGGCGACCAAGCGGTACTCGAAACCGCCGGCGGCAAGCCGCTGGGCATCGTTGCCATGAGCCCCAACAACCTGATCTGTGCACGCCTGCTGTCACGCGACATCAAGCTGCCATTGGACAAATCGCTGCTGGTTCACCGCCTGAACATGGCCCTGTCCCTGCGCGACCGCCTGTTCGACAAGCCTTACTACCGCCTGGTTTACGGCGATTCAGACCTGCTGCCGGGCCTGGTAGTCGACCGTTTCGGTGACATCCTGGTGGTCCAGCTGGCCTCGGCCACCATGGAACAGCACAAAGACGACGTGATCGCAGCGCTGGTGCAAGTCCTCAAGCCAAGCGGCATCCTGTTCAAGAACGACTCGGCTGCCCGCGACGCTGAAGGCCTTGAGCGCTACGTCGAAACCGTGTTCGGCCTGGTGCCGGAGTGGGTTGCGCTGGAAGAGAACGGCGTCAAGTTCGAAGCGCCGGTCATGACCGGTCAGAAAACCGGCTGGTTCTACGACCACCGCATGAACCGTGCCCGCCTGGCGCCTTACGTCAAAGGCAAAAAGGTCCTGGACCTGTTCAGCTACATCGGTGGCTGGGGCATTCAGGCGGCTGCTTTCGGCGCCAGCGAAGTGACCTGTGTCGACGCTTCATCGTTCGCCCTGGACGGTGTTGAGCGCAACGCGGCCCTGAACGGTTTTGCCGAGCGAGTCACCTGCATGGAAGGCGACGTGTTTGAAGCCCTCAAGGAACTCAAAGCCAACGAAGAGCGTTTCGACGTGATCGTTGCTGATCCGCCGGCCTTCATCAAACGCAAAAAAGACCTGAAAAACGGCGAAGGTGCCTACCGCCGCCTGAATGAGCAAGCCATGCGCCTGCTCACCAAGGACGGGATTCTGGTCAGCGCATCGTGCTCGATGCACCTGCCGGAAGACGACCTGCAGAACATTCTGCTGACCAGCGCCCGTCATCTGGATCGCAACATCCAGCTGCTGGAACGCGGTGGCCAGGGTCCGGATCACCCGGTACACCCGGCCATCAACGAAACACGCTACATCAAGAGCATCACCTGCCGTTTGCTGCCTAACAGCTAAGTAAGGCGGGCATCGCCCCGTAACAGCTGCCGAGGAACGAAGGCAGCTGTTACGGGGGGCTCAGGGCTTGCTAGGCTTCTCCAGCTTCGGCGTCAGCTCAACCTCGCCAATCTGCAATGACTGATAACTCGGTTTCACCACCTTCACATTGCCTTGGCGGATTTTCTCGATCAGTTCCAGCGCGCTCTCATCACCCGCATAAGTACCGGCTCGCCGCCATTTGCCCTGAGCATCACGCTTGAAGAAGTGCAACGGCTCGGACCACTTGTTCTTGGGTAACTGCAACACCTCCGGCTGCCCGTCCTGATCCAGATCCACGGCCCACAGGGCGCAACCTGGCGCCAGGCACAACTGCCCGTCAAACTCCTTGTCCTCAAACTGCTCACTGCCCTCGACCTTGGGCCCGATCCATTCCAGCAACCGTTCCGACCCTCTGGGGCCATTGCCCGTTCCTGCTTCCTTGAGACGTTTCAACAAGACTTGCCGCTTCGGCCCGGTCAGTACCACCCCTTGCTCGACTTGCGCCAACAACGCGTCATACGCCTGCTTGCCCTGTGGCCCCAGACGATTGCGCAAGGTATCAGCATCAAAGGTATCCACCGCAGCCTTGCCGCTGAGCACGCGCTGCACCTGATTGTTCGCGCTCAACTTAAGCGGGCTGAACCACGGCGTATGCAGCCCCAGCAGCAACACCACACACAGCAGCGCAATCAACGGATTACTGGCACGCAAGCTACCCAGCCAGACAGCCTTGGTGGCGAACACGGCCCAAACCGCCGCCAGGCAATGAACAAAAATCATCAGCACCAGCGCCATGGCCAGAATCCGCGACGGGGTCAGGCCGTACTGCTCGATACGCAGCCAGGTCGAATACCCCGCCAACACCACCAGCACCGGCAAGCACAGCAGGCACAGGTCGATTACCCGCACCAGCCAGGCCGGATAACCGCTGCCCTGGCTGCCATCCTGAAATACGCCATTGAGCAAAAACAGACTGACCGCCACCAGCCACAACATGATTGGCGTCGAATAGCCGGTATCCCAGATCGGCTCCAGCCCGGTAAAGGGCAAGGCGAAAGTGAACACAATGACAATCAGCGCACTCAACGGCAGCAGAAAGCGGCACAGCGCCAGCAAAATCCCGCGCAGCTGGCCGACAACCCGCTCTTTTTCGCGGCCCATATGCACGCCAAGGGCAAACACCATCGCCGAGCTGACGCAGATAAACCCATCGGTTGAGAACAGCTTGTTGAGCGTCACGATGCCGAGCATCTTGAACAGCCCGCCCCACAGCAACAGCAATGCCCAGAACACCCCGTTCAACAGCAGGCCCAGCATGACGATAAACACTGTGTCCCAGGCATGGCGGAACAGGTCTTCGTAGCGTGGGTAGCGCCCCTCGCGCGTCGGCCAGCTCAGCATAAAAACCGTGCACACATAAGTAATGACGACGGCGAAGAAGGTCCAACTGCCCACCAGCCAACTGCCTGAGCGCCAATACTCATCGCCGCCCCAAAATACCCAGGCACTGATTGCCGTCATGACTGCCGTAAGCCCGAGCACCAACCCTACAGTGCCGCTCTGACGGATTTTCTCGCCCAGCAGCAACAGGTTGATGCCACCCACCAGCACTGCAGTCATCAGCCCATATTGGACTCCCGGCTCGCCTATGGCGGTGCCCAGCCATAGCAACAGCCCTTGCACCAGGCCGATGACCAGATACGTTTTGACGGATCGATCAAGCGTCAGCATTTGCACTCCTCACCAAAAAACCAATCGCACACTATTGCTTGGTTCCCATTAAATGATCTTGCCACTTTTTAAAAATAGTTCTTTCCCACAGTAAAGTAGGTCCCGCCTTACTAGAACTTATTGCCCCATACATCTTCACGAGTCATTCATTTGTACCTTGGCGTAACTGCCCTGCCCATTCCCTCCGCCCGCCAGCCGTGTAGAATCGACGGATTCATCGCCAATCATCCCCGGCGGGTTTATGAGCTCAGGCCCAGGCGCGCGGCGATCCCGCAGCGTTTAAGGCAGCTAGCTGACACGTAGTCATTTTCTGTGTGGTCTGCCAGTCATTAGAAGCTCACTTCCCTGTTTGTTACCTGATTAGCCGCCCGGAGTTGTTCCATGCCTGACTATCGTTCGAAAACCTCCACCCACGGCCGCAACATGGCCGGTGCCCGCGCTTTGTGGCGCGCCACGGGGATGAAAGATGCCGACTTCAAGAAGCCGATCATCGCCATTGCCAACTCCTTTACCCAGTTCGTACCCGGCCACGTCCACCTGAAGGACATGGGTCAACTGGTTGCCCGCGAGATCGAGCGCGCTGGCGGCGTTGCCAAGGAATTCAACACCATTGCCGTAGACGACGGCATCGCCATGGGCCATGACGGCATGCTGTATTCGCTGCCGAGCCGCGAGATCATCGCCGACTCCGTCGAGTACATGGTCAACGCCCACTGCGCCGACGCCATTGTGTGTATCTCCAACTGCGACAAGATCACCCCTGGCATGTTGATGGCCTCGTTGCGCCTCAACATCCCGGTGATTTTCGTTTCCGGTGGCCCAATGGAAGCGGGCAAGACCAAGCTCGCCAGCCACGGCCTGGACCTGGTAGATGCCATGGTCATCGCGGCCGACTCCAGCGCTTCTGACGAGAAGGTTGCCGAGTACGAGCGCAGCGCTTGCCCTACCTGTGGTTCGTGCTCCGGCATGTTCACCGCCAACTCCATGAACTGCCTGACCGAAGCCCTGGGCCTGGCCCTGCCGGGCAACGGCTCGGCACTGGCGACCCACAGCGACCGCGAGCAACTGTTCCTGCAAGCTGGTCGCACCATCGTAGACCTGTGCCGCCAGTACTACGTCGAGAACGACGAATCGGTACTGCCGCGCAACATCGCCAACTTCAAGGCATTCGAAAACGCCATGACGCTGGACATCGCCATGGGCGGGTCGACCAACACCATCCTGCACTTGCTGGCCGCTGCCCAAGAGGCCGAGATCGACTTCGACCTGAAAGACATCGACCGCCTGTCGCGTCACGTGCCGCAGCTGTGCAAAGTCGCGCCGAACATCCAGAAGTACCACATGGAAGACGTGCACCGCGCCGGCGGCATTTTCTCCATCCTCGGCTCGCTGGCCCGTGGCGGTCTGCTGCACACCGACCTGCCGACCGTACACAGCAAGACCCTGGCCGAAGGCATCGCCAAGTGGGACATCACCCAGACTGACGACGAAGCCGTGCATACCTTCTTCCGTGCAGGCCCGGCCGGTATTCCAACCCAAACCGCGTTCAGCCAGTCGACCCGCTGGGACACCCTGGACGACGACCGTGAAAACGGCTGTATCCGCAGTGTCGAGCATGCCTACTCGCAAGAAGGCGGCCTGGCCGTGCTGTACGGCAACATCGCGCTGGATGGTTGCGTCGTTAAAACGGCGGGCGTAGACGAGTCGATCCACGTGTTCGAAGGCAATGCCAAGATCTTCGAAAGCCAGGACAGCGCCGTGCGCGGCATTCTGGCGGACGAAGTGCAGGCCGGTGACATCGTGATCATCCGCTACGAAGGCCCGAAAGGCGGCCCGGGCATGCAAGAGATGCTTTACCCGACGTCCTACCTGAAATCCAAAGGCCTGGGCAAAGCTTGCGCCCTGCTCACCGATGGCCGCTTCTCGGGCGGTACTTCGGGCCTGTCCATCGGCCATGCTTCGCCGGAAGCGGCGGCTGGCGGCGCGATCGGTCTGGTGCAGGACGGCGACAAAGTGCTGATCGACATTCCAAACCGCTCGATCAACCTGCTGATCAGCGACGAAGAAATGGCGACACGCCGTGCCGCACAAGACAAGAAAGGCTGGAAGCCGGTTGAAGTGCGTCCGCGCAAAGTCACCACCGCCCTCAAGGCCTACGCCCTGCTGGCCACCAGCGCCGACAAGGGCGCGGTGCGTGACAAAGCATTGCTGGACAAGCTGGTGCCGTAAGCCACCCTGCAACAACAAAAATCCCGGCCAGGTGCCGGGATTTTTTATGGGCAACATAACCACCCGTGTGGGAGCGGGCTTGCCCGCGATGGCATCGCCGTGGTCATGCAGGCAGACCGCGCCGCCTGCATCGCGAGCAAGCCCGCTCCCACAGGAATTACTGGATCTGGTCAGGCTTGACGATCACCCAGTTCTTGTCCGCCGTCACCGGCAAACCTTCCTTGGCCTGGGCCGCTGCGTTTTTGGCCATCATGCCTTCCAGCTGCGCCATGTATTTGTCCTTGCGGTTGACCCACAGGTGAATCCCGCCCTTGGCGACGTCAACCCCGTGAAACAACATGTAGCCATCACTGGACGGCGTATCACCGCCCACCAGCACCGGTTTTTTCCATTGATCGATATAGGTCAGGATCGCCGCTTGCTTGCCCGCCATCCACGTCGCCGGAGTCCACAGGTAAGGCGTCAGTTCCAGCCCAAGGTTGGCTTTTTCGTTATAGGTGCCCGCACTGATCTGCTTGCGTGCCGTGGTCAGCTCCCCGGTTTTACGGTCCTTGAGCAAGGTGGTCACGCCAATCACGTTCTGCGGCTTGACGTTGTAACCGTACTTGGGATCGGCCGCCACCATGCGCACCAGCTCTTCCGAGGCGGCCGTCATCACGTAGACCTCGATGCCGTTTTCCATCAGTTTGTTGAACAGCTCGACCTGACCGGTAAACACCTTGGGCGGCTGAACCTCTGAGGTCTTGACCACATCACCCTCGAAATAAGTCACCGGCACCGGCTTGCCCGACGCCATCAACTCATCCACGTAACCCTTTAGCTGTTGCAGGGTGAAACCGGAAAACACCTGGGCCACCCACGGGTAGCAGACCATGTCGTCGATTTCACACAGGCGATAGTAGTAACTGAACAGGCTTTCCTTGTGGTCAGCGGTGTCTTTGAACGGGATCAGTTTGAGTGACGGGTCCAGGCTTTCACGGGTGATCAGGCCCTTGTTCTCCATGTAAGGCAGCAGGGCCTCTTCCAGATCGTTGCGATAGCTGGTGTTGTCCATGTCAAAGACCGCGAAGTTACCCTTGTTCGCGTTGGCGGCGATCATGGCCTCCAGTTGCCTGGCCTGGTCAGCGGGCCAGTGTTTCAGTTCTGTGGCCAGTGCCTGGCCCGTCAGGCCCAGACACAGGGTTGCAGCGATCAACTTGGCGGTCAGTTTCATCAGCTATGCTCCACGTCAAAGGCATCGAAGCTAACAAACCTGTGTGACAATTTTTGATTCGGACACGACGGCTATCGTCGTGAATGCGCCACCGCCTTATTCCAAAAACGAAGGTTGTCATTCCACAACGGTATATTTCCTGTTATTTCAAACTGTTACGATTTCCGGTTCGCAATAGCTGCATACAAATACTGATACACGTCGTCCCCTCGGAGTTTTCATGAATTTCCCGCTGATCCTCAATCTGCTGGTGTTCCTCGCGTTGCTGTTTGGCCTGTCGCTGACCCGCCACACCGCGTGGAGCCTGGCTAAAAAAGTCTTGCTGGCACTGGTTCTCGGCGTGGTCTTCGGTCTGTGCCTGCACATGACCTACGGTGCTGATAGCCCTACCCTGAAAACGTCCATCGGCTGGTTCGATCTGGTAGGCAGCGGCTACGTGCAACTGCTGCAAATGATCGTGATCCCGCTGGTTTTCGCATCGATCCTCAGCGCTGTGGCCCGACTGCATAACGCCTCATCCCTGGGCAAGATCAGCTTCCTGACCATCGGCACGCTGCTGTTCACCACCATGATCGCAGCGCTGGTGGGCATCGGCCTGACCAACCTGTTCGGCCTGACCGCCGATGGCCTGGTGGCGGGCGCGGCTGAAATGAGCCGCCTGCAAGTGATCCAGAGCGACTACGTGGGCAAGGTGTCGGACCTGAACGTGCCGCAGTTGCTGCTGTCGTTTATCCCGCAGAACCCGTTTGCCGACCTGGCACGAGCCAAGCCGACCTCGATCATCAGCGTGGTGATTTTCGCTGCATTCCTGGGTATTGCTGCACTGCAGCTGTTCAAGGATGAACCGGAAAAAGGCGGCAAGATCCTCAGCGCCATCGACACCCTGCAAGCCTGGGTGATGCGCCTGGTGCGCCTGGTGATGAAACTGACCCCGTATGGTGTTCTGGCCCTGATGACCAAAGTGGTCGCCATGTCCAACGTGCAAGACATCATCAAACTGGGCAGCTTTGTGGTGGTGTCCTACATCGCCCTGGCCCTGATGTTCGTGATTCATGGCGTGATCCTGTCGGTATCCGGCGTTAACCCGCTGCGCTTTTTCCGCAAGGTATGGCCAGTACTGACGTTTGCTTTCACCAGCCGTTCGAGCGCGGCCAGCATCCCGCTGAGCATTGAAGCGCAAACCCGTCGCCTGGGGATTCCATCTTCCATCGCCAGCTTTGCCGCCTCGTTTGGCGCCACCATTGGCCAGAACGGCTGTGCCGGCTTGTACCCGGCCATGTTGGCGGTGATGGTTGCCCCGACCGTTGGCATCAACCCGCTGGACCCGGTGTGGATCGCGTCGCTGGTAGCGATTGTGACCTTGAGTTCAGTGGGTGTGGCCGGTGTGGGCGGTGGTGCGACCTTCGCGGCACTGATCGTATTGCCCGCGATGGGCTTGCCGGTATCGCTGGTGGCGTTGCTGATTTCGGTTGAGCCACTGATCGACATGGGCCGCACGGCGCTGAACGTCAGCGGTTCGATGGTCGCCGGTACGGTGACCAGCCAGATTCTGCACCAGACCGACAAGGCCATTCTGGCTGAAGACGACCATGGTGATCTGGCGCACGCGTAACACCTGACTGACCCCGCGCCCACGCTTGTGGGAGCGGGCTTGCTCGCGATTCAGGCAACGCGGTTTGTCTGTACCAACGCGGTGATGCAATCGCGAGCAAGCCAGGTCCACAGGGTAATGGGTTGCCTTAAACCCTTTCCCACACCTCAAAGCTGAACGCCGGCTTGTCATCCGCGGCGGCATGCAGCTCTTCTGACACCCGCTTCCATTGCGCCTGATCAAACTCAGGGAACCACGCATCGCCTTCCGGGCTCATCCCCACCCGCGTCAGGTACAACCGGTCGGCATCCGCCATGCCCTGGGTGTACAGCTGCGCGCCGCCAATCAACATGACTTCGCTTACGCCCTGCTCGGTTGCCCACTGCTCGGCACGCTCAACCGCGGCTTCAAGTGATGCAAACACCTCGGCACCTTCGAGCTGCAAATCGGTCTGACGACTGACCACCAGGTTCAATCGACCCGGCAACGGGCGCCCCAGGGAATCCCAGGTTTTGCGACCCATGATGATCGGCTTGCCCAGGGTGGTGGCCTTGAAGTATTTGAAATCCGCAGGCAAATGCCACGGCATGCTGTTGTCGACGCCGATCACGCGGTTTTCAGCGAGTGCCGCGATCAGGCTTAGGGGGAGTGATTTTTTCATGGCGCCGAGGATACCAGAGCGACCTGCGCCGACAGTACCCCGCCTGACTAACAGCGGTTATGCTCCTTGTTCACTTGAATGGAATGTCGCGTGACTCAACTTTCCCCATTACAACGCCTCTGGTTGACCGAGACCGTACGCCTGCGCGAAGAACACGCAGGCCCGCTGGACGACCTGGAAGCCAATCGCCGTGCCCGAACCACGGCTGGCGACTTATCCACACGCCTGCAAAACCGTGCCCTGTGGCTGGCCGAACGCGATGGTTTGCTCAGTGCCATGCAGCACTGGCTGCAAGGCGCCCGGCTGGCGTTGCTGGTGCTGGCCGTGCTGGCCGTGATCAGCGGCGCCGGCCTTGCATTTGCGGCACTGGGCGACGGGCAAACCCCGGTCAATGTGTTCTGGGCACTGGGCAGCCTGCTGGGGCTCAACCTGATACTGCTTCTGAGCTGGGCAACCGGCCTGCTGTTTGCCGGTGAACACGGCGCCAGCCTCGGCCGCCTGTGGCTGTGGCTCAGTGAAAAACTCGCCCGTGACGCCAAGGCCGCGCAATTGGCCCCCGCGTTACTGCTGTTGCTGCAACGGCGCAAACTCAATCGCTGGGCGCTCGGCACACTGGTCAATGGCCTGTGGCTGCTGGCAATGCTCAGCGCGCTGGTGATGATGCTGTTGCTTATGGCCACCCGCCGCTACGGGTTTATCTGGGAGACCACGATTCTGGGCGCCGACGTCTTTGTCGCCGCCACCCGCGCCCTTGGCGCATTGCCCAACTGGCTGGGCATGAGCGTGCCGACCGTAGAGATGATCCGCATCAGCAACGACACCAGCCTCTACAACAACGAACTGGTGCGTCAGGCCTGGGCGGTCTGGCTGGTTGGCGTGGTACTGATTTACGGCGTACTGCCGCGCCTGCTTCTGGCAGCCTTGTGCCTGTGGCGCTGGAAAACCGGGCGCAACGCTCTGGAGCTGGATCTCAACCTGCCCGGCTACAGCCAGTTGCGCGAACGGCTGATGCCCAGCAGCGAACGCCTGGGCGTCAACGACATCGCCCCCGAGCAATTGCACAGCGTGCAGGGCGGGCACAGCGACCTGCACACCGATGGCGCATTGATCGTGGCCATTGAACTGGACGACCAGCATCCGTGGCCACCCACCTTGCCGCCCACGGTCAAGGATGCGGGCATACTCGACAGCCGCGAGTCCCGGCAAAAACTGCTCGAACAAATGACCCGCTTCCCTCCGGCCCGGCTTGCCATCGCTTGCGACCCGCGGCGCTCGCCGGACCGCGGCAGCCTGGCGCTGATCGGCGAACTGGCCCGCAGTGCCAGCGAGACCCGCGTGTGGCTGCTGCAAGCCCCGCCCGGCCAGGCGCTGGATGCCGACCGCCTGGGCGACTGGCACACTGCGCTGCAGCAACTGGGGCTGCCGTTCGCCGCCAGTGCCCCCTTGAACTGGCTGGAGACAGGCCATGACTAAGCCACTGACGCTGGCCGTAGTCGGCCACACCAATGTCGGCAAAACCTCTTTGCTGCGCACCCTGACCCGGGATGTCGGCTTTGGCGAGGTGTCCCATCGTCCCAGTACCACGCGCCATGTCGAAGGTGCACGATTGTCGGTAGACGGCGAGCCCCTGCTGGAGCTTTACGACACCCCGGGGCTTGAAGATGCCATCGCCCTGCTCGACTACCTTGAGCGCCTCGACCACCCCGGCGAACGCCTTGATGGCCCGGCGCGGGTGGCCCGGTTTCTTGAAGGCAGCGAGGCACGCCAGCGTTTTGAGCAGGAGGCCAAGGTACTGCGCCAACTGCTGGCGTCCGACGCAGGGTTGTATGTGATCGACGCCCGCGAGCCGGTCCTGGCCAAATACCGCGACGAACTCAGTGTGCTGGCCAGTTGCGGCAAGCCGCTGCTGCCGGTGCTCAATTTTGTCAGCAGCCCGCAGCACCGCGAGCCTGAATGGCGCGAAGCCCTGGCACGCCTTGGTTTGCATGCTCTGGTGCGGTTTGACAGCGTGGCCCCGCCCGAAGATGGCGAGCGCCGCTTGTATGAAAGCCTGGCCCTGCTGCTGGAGCATTCACGGGAGGCGTTGCAGCGCCTGATTTCAGACCAGGAGGCTCAACGAGAAGCCCGCAAGCACAGTGCGCTGCGCTTGATCGCCGAGTTGCTGATCGACTGCGCCGCGTGCCGTCGTAGCGTGATCAGCGAAAAAGCCGCCGAACAACAGGCCATCCAGCAACTGCGCGAAGCCATCCGCCAGCGTGAGCAGCGCTGCGTTGAAGCCATGCTCAAACTGTATGGCTTTCGTACCAGCGATGCGGCGGCCAGTGATTTGCCGTTGCTTGACGGGCGCTGGGGCGATGACTTGTTCAACCCCGAGACCCTCAAGCAACTGGGTGTGCGGGTCGGTAGCGGGATTGCTGCAGGCGCGGCGGCCGGGGCCGGTGTGGACCTGATGGTCGGCGGCCTGACCCTGGGTGCGGCCGCACTGGCCGGCGCCATTGCCGGCGGTGCGCTGCAGACCGCACGCAGCTATGGCAGCCGCTTGCTGGGCAAACTAAAGGGCCAGCGTGAATTGACCGTGGACGACAGCGTGTTGCGCCTGCTGGCCTTGCGCCAACGGCAATTGCTGCACGCCCTCAATGCCCGCGGGCATGCCGCTGTCGACAGCATCAAGGTCGCCACCCCACAGGACAAAACCTGGCGCGAGGGCAAATTGCCCGAAGCCCTGAACAAAGCCCGTGCGCACCCACAATGGTCGTCCCTGAACCCCCATCCGAAGTTGAACCAGGCCGAGCGCCAGGAGCAGATCAAGTGGCTGACCACACACATCTGAAGACATTTTCTGTGGGAGCGGGCTTGCTCGCGATGGCATCACCGTGGTCATGCAGGTAGACCACATCGCCTGCATCGCGAGCAAGCCCGCTCCCACAAGAGTTTGTCTTTAACTGTTCAGCAGGCGGATGGCCTTGTCCTTAAGCATTTGCAGGTCAATGATGGGGACATGCTCTTGTTTGGCCTGCTCATCCCAGACCCGCATGCGCAGGCTCAACGCACACAGCGGATCTTGCTCGAATGCATCCGCCTCGGCCTCGCTCATCACCCCGCCCTGATACCCCAGCGTGCGAATGCTGGCCTCGCTCAGCAAGTCGTAATACCCCGGCTGGCGCAAGGTCAGGTAGCGCTTGGCCTGTACGTGGTATTCCACCAGCTTGGCCACCCGCTCGCTGAAACCTGCACGGCGCAAATAATTGGCGCCCACCCGTTCATGGCTGACCACGCCATAGCCATCCATGTTCTTTGCATCATTGACGCAGAAGTGGCCAATATCGTGAAAGAACGCCGCCAATACCACTTCATCGTCACAGCCTTCGGCCAACGCTAACTGTGCGGCCTGGGACATATGCTCGATCTGGGACACCGGCTCGCCGATGTAATCGTCAGTACCGTATTGCCGATACAAGCCAAACACCTCTTCAACCACTTGCTGCGCAGCTGTCATCACATGTTCTCCAGCATCCGGGCGATATTGCCCTCGGCCATCGCCGGGCCCACGCTCATGCCCACGCCGGTGTGCATCAGCGCCGCATTCAGCCCCGGCTCCACCTCCAGCCAGGTGAACGGCTTGGCCCCTTTTGCCCCATAGACACCCTGCCAACGCTCAACCACCCGGACTTCACAGCCCAGGGTTTCCTCGCACAGCTGCAGCATCCAGTTATCAACCTGTTCACCGTTAAAGGGTGTCGGATCCCGGCTGTAATCGTGAGAATCACCGACAATCAAGTCACCGTAGGGCGTTGGGCTGATCAGCAGATGTATGCCGTGCTGATCCAGATGGGGACTGCCTCGCAGGATTTCGTCCTGCACCGCCGCTGCTTCTGGCAAGTCGGCAAAGGCACCGTAATGCACACAGCTGAGCCCGGTCAGCAGGGCGTGTTGCAACTTCAAATCGACCTTGGGTCTCACACGCAGCATTTGCAGGCGGCAAATCTGCGGGTTGAGCCGGGCCAGCGGCTCGGCCAGTAAAGTCAGGTAATCGTGCCCCGAACACACAATCACCTGCGAGCCCTTGAAACTGCCCGCTGTGGTGTGGACTTGGCCGGGCTCGACCTCGCGTACCAGGGTCGAAAAATGAAACTCGACCCCCAGGTCACGCTGCAGATACGCAATCAATGCCGGGATCGCCTCCCGGGAATAGACCTGCTGATCGTCCAGACCATGCAATGCAGCACGGTGATGGCTGAATTGACCGCCGTACAGCGCGTCCAGGTCTGCGCCGCGCAACAGTTCGGCACGATAGCCGAATTCACGAGCGCGGCCTTGGCAAAAGGCGTCCAGCAGGTGCTCTTCGGCTTCGGTGCGGGCGAACAGGTATGAGCCATTACGCTTGAGCTCGAAACCTGCACGCTGCGCCCAGTCGGCCCAGACAGGGCGACTGGCCCGGGCCAGATCGAGCATTACGCCAGGCGGTTGGCCAGTGACCAGGGCCTGGCCAAAGTTGCGCACCGAAGCGCCCAAGGGCGTAGCCGTACGCTCGAATACGCGCACCTTGAGCCCGCGTCTTGCAGCGGCGTAGGCGTGGGACAAGCCCAGAATGCCAGCGCCGACGATAAGGATTGGTTGAGTCATCACGATGTCCTGAAGGGCAACTTCACTTCCCTTGTGGGAGCGGGCTTGCTCGCGATACAAACGCCGCGTTGCGGCTATCCAATCGCGGGCAAGCCCGCCCCCACAGGTCTTTTGTGGCTACAAAACTACTGCGCCGCTTTCTCGGACTTGCCGTCATAGCGTTTGCGCCACTCGGCCAGGATGCTGTCGCGGTTCTGCGAGGCCCAGGCGAAGTCGTTCTTGATCAGGCGCTGCTCGTAGTCGGCTGGCAGTTCGGTCTGTGGCTTGGCAATGCCGGGTTGGGCGAGGACGGCGAAGTTCTCTTTATAAAGCTCCATCGCTGCGGGGCTGGCGGAGAAGTCAGCCAGCTTTTTGGCGGCTTCTTCGTGGGGCGTCCCCTTGATCACGGCAGTGGCTTCGATTTCCCAACCCAGTCCTTCTTTTGGCAACACGATGTCCAGCGGGGCACCCTGGCGCTTGAGCTGTACCGCCGGATATTCAAACGAAATACCGATCGGGAATTCCCCCGAAGCGGCCAACTTGCAGGGTTTGGAGCCGGAGTGAACGTACTGGCCGATGTTCTGGTGCAGGTCGTCCATGTACTGCCAACCCTGCTTCTCGCCAAAGGTCTGCAACCACGCGCTCACGTCCAGAAAACCGGTACCGGATGAAGCCGGGTTGGGCATGACGATCTTGCCCTTGTACTCGGGCTTGGTCAGGTCTTGCCAGCTCACCGGCTTGGTCAGGCCCTGTTTCTCGGCTTCGATGGTGTTGAAGCAAATGGTCGCAGCCCACACGTCCATCCCCACCCAGGCAGGCGGATTGGCCGCATCGCGGTAGTTGACGCCAATCTTGGCCAGATCCTTGGGCGCGTAGCTTTGCAGCATGCCTTGCTGATCCAGGATCGCCAGGCTGGACGCAGCCAGGCCCCATACGGCATCGGCTTGCGGGCGGGCTTTTTCAGCCAGCAGTTTGGCCGTGATGATGCCCGTGGAATCGCGCACCCACTTGATCTCAACGTCCGGGTTGGCCTTCTCGAAAGCCTGCTTATAGGTCTTGAGCTGCTCGGCTTCGAGGGCCGTGTATACGGTCAGCTCGGTTTTGGCAGCAAACGCATTGAAGCTAAAAGCGGTGAGGACAGCAGCGGCAAGAGCAAGTGGCTTGAACATGGTGCGGTTCCTTTATGGTTGTAGGGGCAGGGTTGTGTGGGCACGCATCATTGCGCAGGAGCGCCCTGGCGCCAGGCCTGGGAGCGACTCAGCAAGCCGCGCGAAGCCCGGGCCAGCAGCAGGGACACACCCGCCGAGGTGAACAGGATCAGGGTCGACATGGCCGCCGCGCCGCCCACGTTGCCGGCGTCGTCCATGTTCAGCACCGCCACCGCTGCAAGGATGGTGTCGGGGCTGTAGAGGAAGATCGCCGCCGACACGGTGGTCATCGCCGAGACAAACAGGTAGCGGATGATGTCCAGCAGCGCTGGCAGGCAGATCGGCACGGTGACGCGCCAGTAATGGCGGTACAGCGGCGCTTTCAGCGACAGCGCGGCCGCTTCGAATTCGCCGTCGAGCTGGCGCAGCGCAGTGGTGGCGGTCATTTGTGCGGTGGTCAAATAATGAGCAATGGTGCACACCACCAGCAGGGTCATGGTGCCGTAGAGCACGTGAAGCGGGTTGCCGGGCAAATTGAAAAAGAACACGTAGCCCAGGCCAAGCACCAGGCCGGGCACCGCCATCGGCACGAAGCTGAGCATGCGCAGGGCCAGGGTCAGTCCCTTCTGGCCCCTGGTTTTCTCCATCAGGTAGGCACCGGTGAAGATGACTGCACTGCCGATCAAGGCCGTGCACAGCGCCATCGTCACGCTGTTGCGATAGGCCAGCCAGCCGCCGCCGGCCGTGTCGCCGAACTGGTAGTGCTTGAGCGACAACGACAGGTTGTACGGCCAGAACGTGACCAGCGACGAGTACACGGCCATGCCGAACACCAGCAGCAGGATGGCGCAAATCAGCAGCACGATGGCCAGGTAGCAGCGGTCACGCACCTTGGAAGGCACGGGCTTGAACACTTGGGCGCGGCCGCTCATGGCGTCGCCGTGTTGGCGGCGCAGCCAGGCATCGACCCCGAAGCTGAACAGCGCAGGCAGCAACAAGACCATGCCGATCAGGGCACCGCGACCGAATTGCTGCTGACCGACCACGGCCTTGTAGGCTTCCAGCGCCAGCACTTGATAGTCACCGCCCACCACCACAGGCACCCCGAAGTCAGTGATGGTCAGGGTGAACACCAGGCAGAACGCTGCGAACACCGCCTGCCGGGTGCCCGGCCAGGTGATGCTGCGAAAGGCTTTGAATGGCCCGGCGCCCATGCTCGATGCCGCATCAAACAAACGTGCATCGGCCAGCGACAAGGCCGACAGCAAAATCATCAACGCGTGGGGGAAGGTATAAATCACTTCGCCGAGCACGATTCCCCAGAAGCCGTAGATGTTGTCCGAAATCAGCCCGCGCAACATGCCCTGATTACCGAACAGGTAGACCAGCGCAATGCCCGGCAACATCGACGGAGCCATCAGCGGCAACAGGGACATGCCGCGCCAGATGGGTTTGCCGGGAATCAGGGTGCGTTGCAGGGCGTAGGCAAACAGGTAGGCCAGCGGTACGACAATGGCCGCTACGCTGAGCGCCACTTTGAGGCTATTGCCCACCAGCCAGTGGAAATTATCGCTGGTGACCAGCTCCCGAGCGGCAACCCAACCACCGCCCTGCCCCTCTTCGGCGCTCAAGCCGCGCCAGAAGATCGCCAGCAACGGCATCAGCACGGCAACCCCCAGCAGCAGCAGTAAAAGCAGTTTGCCGCCGACTACAAACATGCGGTCGCCGAGCTCAGCGCGGGTAGTTTTGCGGGGCAGGTTGCCGGGCAGTGGCAGGGCCATATCAGCAGCCATCTCAGGCAAACACCTGCAAGCTGCCCGGAGGCAGGGCGACGAAAATGTCCGGGGCGCCAAGGCGCGGCAAGTCCTGGCTGCCGACTTCGGCAGTCAGCGCATGGCCCGGCAAGTGGTTGAGTTCAAAACTCATGCGGCAACGATTGCCCAGAAAGGTGATTTCTCGCACCCGCGCCGGGAACAGGTTTTCCTGATGCAGCACCGGGTTCACGCTGATGGCTTCAGGGCGACAAAACAGGCGGCCCGAGGCGGCACGTCCGGCATCGTCTGCCAGGCGCATGTTCATCCCGCCGACCTGGGCGTGGCTGGCGCTGTTGCGCTGGAACGGCAGCCAGTTGCCCTGCCCCACAAACTCGGCCACGAACGGGGTGGCCGGTTTGTCGTAGATTTCCTGCGGGGTGGCGTATTGCTCGACCTTACCGTTGTTCATCACGGCAATGCGGTCGGCCATCAACATGGCCTCGTCCTGGTTGTGCGTCACCATCAGCGTAGTGATGCCCAGGCTGCGCTGGAGTTGGCGCAGTTCGGTACACAAGTGCTCACGCACACGGGCATCCAGTGCCGACATCGGCTCGTCGAGCAACAGTAAGGACGGCGAAGGAGCCAGGGCGCGGGCCAGGGCAACGCGCTGTTGCTGACCGCCCGACAACTGCCCCGGGTATTTCTTTTCGCTGCCGGTCAGGCCCACCAGTTCGAGCATGTCGCCAACGCGCTTGCGCACCACATCACGATTGCTGCCCGCCAGGCCATAAGCGATGTTGGCTTCAACGGTCAGATTGGGAAACAAGGCGTAGGACTGAAACAGAATCCCGTAGTCACGGGCTTGCGGTGCCAGCTCGGACACATCGCGATCACCCAGATACAGCGCGCCGTCGTCCTGGCGTTCAAGCCCCGCAATGCACCGCAGCAGCGTGGTCTTGCCGCAACCTGACGGCCCGAGCAGGCACACCAGTTCGCCTGCGGCCACCTCCAGCGAGACGCTGTCCAGCGCGGTAAAGGCGCCAAAGCGTTTGCTGACATTGCGCACCCTCATCGGTACGCCGGGTTGGGTCAAAGCGGTTGCGTTCGAGCTGTTCATGGATGCACCTCATCAAGCAGATGGGGGTCATCCTAGAGACGCAATGCGTACAGGATATGGCAGCAAGGCCAAAGCTGCCGATAGTGGTATTGGTGGATTTGGGTATGGGTGCAGGGTCATTGTGGGAGCGGGCTTGCTCGCGATGGCCTTACCGCGTTTTGCCTGACAGGCCGCATCGTCTGCATCGCGAGCAAGCCCGCTCCCACAGTGGTTGTGGTCAGGCCGGGGCCATTTCTTGCGCCAGCCCCAGAAAAGCCGCTGGCAAACGCGCCGATTTACGCTCTTTGAGGCAGTACAGGTATTCGTGGATGACCGGCGCATGTTCCAGGGTCAGCACCCGAAGCTGCGGGTCGTGGGGCACTTCTTGCCGGGCAATGATGCTGATGCCGATGTTGCGCAGCACCGCCTCGCGGATCGATTCCCGGCTACCGATTTCCAGCAGCGGGCCAAAGCTGACACCGGCGCTTTCAAGCAGTTCTTCCGTCAACTTGCGCGTGGTCGAACCCTGTTCGCGCATCAACAGACAATGCCCGGCCAGCGCACTCAACGGCACGTGCTCAAGGTTGGCCAGCGGGTGATTGCGATGCACCGCCAGCACCAGCGGATCGGCGCCGAGTACGCGGCGAATCAGGCGCGGGTCTTCGAGTAATTGCGACGAGGCCGCAATGTCGACCCGGTATTCATCCAGCGCTTCAAGCACCTGCTGGGAATTGCCGATGTCCACCGACACTTCGATCTGCGGCAAGCGTTCGCGAAAGGCCTTCACCAGATCGAGGATGTAATACGGTGCCGTGGCGGCGATACGCAAGGTGCCGTTGCCCTGGCCGCTGTTGCGCAAAAAGAACTCGATGTCGGCTTCTTGCTGCAGCAGCGCCTTGACCATCGGCAGCAGACGCACGCCCTCATCGCTGAGTGTCAGGCGCCGGCCGCCACGGTAGAACAGCTCCACGGCGTACTGGCTTTCGAGGTTACGGATCTGCGTGGTCACAGTCGGCTGGCTAAGCCCGAGCTTTTTTGCGGCCTGAGTAATGCTGCCCAACTGGGCCACCCGGTAAAACGCTTTCAGCTCGGCACTCAGCACAGCGGCCTCTCTTGCTCTATTTGCGCAGCAGGCGCAAACCGTTGAACACCACCAACAGACTCACGCCCATGTCGGCAAACACGGCCATCCACATGGTGGCCATACCGAGGAAGGTTACCGCAAGAAAGATCGCTTTGATGACCAATGCCAGGGCAATGTTCTGCTTGAGGATGCTGGAGGTCTGGCGTGACAGGCGAATGAATGCCGGGATCTTGCGCAGATCGTCGTCCATCAGGGCGACATCCGCCGTCTCAATCGCAGTATCCGTGCCCGCAGCAGCCATCGCAAAACCAATCTCGGCGCGGGCCAGGGCAGGGGCGTCGTTGATTCCGTCACCCACCATGCCTACGTGATGCCCCTTGGCATACAGGGCTTCGATCGCCTTGAGCTTGTCCTCCGGCAGCAAGTTGCCTTGCGCTTCGTCGATGCCGACCTGGGCCGCAATGGCACTGGCGGTGTGCGGATTGTCGCCGGTGAGCATCAAGGTTTTGATGCCCAGCTCATGCAATTCCCGAATCGCTTCGCGGCTGGTTTCCTTGACGGTGTCTGCTACCGCGAAAAGCGCCATCGGACCTGAGTTGTCGCACAGCAAGATGACCGTTTTACCCTGCTCTTCCAGGGCAAACAGCTTTTCTTCAAGGGCAGGCGAGCACAGGCCCAGCTCCTCTACCAGACGGTGGTTGCCCAAGTGGTAAAGCTTGCCGTCTATCTCGCCACGCACACCGCGACCCGCCAGGGCGGCGAAGTTATCCACAACGCTCAGTTGCAGGTTTTTATCCACAGCCGCCGTGGCGACCGCCAATGAGACCGGGTGATCGGAGCGCGAGGCCAGGCTTGCGGCCAACAACACGGCGCTGTCGGTGACCAACGGATCAAGGGGCAGGTAATCGGTTTGCACCGGTTTGCCGTGGGTGATGGTGCCCGTCTTGTCGAGCGCCAGAAAGTCGAGCTTATGGCCGCTTTCCAGGTACACACCGCCTTTGACCAAAATCCCCTTGCGGGCCGCTGCCGCCAGGCCGCTGACGATGGTGACCGGTGTCGAGATCACCAGCGCACACGGGCACGCCACAACCAGCAGCACCAGTGCGCGATAGATCCAGTCGAACCAGACGCCGCCCATGAACAGGGGCGGAATCACAGCCACTGCCAAGGCGAAAACGAACACCAGCGGGGTATAGATTTTCGAGAAGCTGTCGACGAAGCGCTGGGTTGGCGCCCGAGAGCCCTGGGCTTGCTCCACGGCGTGGATGATCCGCGCCAGCGTCGAGTTGTTGGCCGCTGCCGTCACCCGGTACTCCAGGGCACCGGCCTGGTTGATGGTGCCCGCGAAGACTTTATCGCCCACTGTCTTCTCGATGGGCAAACTTTCACCGGTGATCGGCGCCTGATCGATCGTCGAACTGCCCGCGATCACTTCGCCGTCAAGGCCGATCCGCTCGCCGGGGCGCACCCGCACGATAGCGCCAAGCGCGATGTCTTTGACCTCAAGCTCGATCCAGCTGCCATCCGCCTGTTGCACGGTGGCCTTGTCCGGTGCCATTTGCATCAGTCCGCTGATGGCATTGCGTGCGCGGTCGAGGGATTTGGCCTCGATCAACTCAGCCACGGTAAACAGGAACATCACCATGGCAGCTTCTGGCCACTGACCGATCAACACCGCGCCAGTCACCGCAATGCTCATCAACGCATTGATATTCAGGTTGAGGTTTTTCAGGGCAATCCAGCCCTTTTTGTAGGTGGTCAGGCCGCCGCTGAGGATCGACACCAAGGCCACCAGCGCGATCACCCACGTAGGCGCCGCATCGGTGAAGTGCAGGACTTCCGCCGCAAGAGCCCCCACACCGGCTACCGCCAGCGGCCACCAGTGTTTTTTGACGGGTGGCGCAGCCGGGGCCGCCTCTGCCCCGGACTCAATGGGGTCGGCCACCATGCCAAGGGATTTGATCGCCGCGATAATCGGTTCGGTCGACGGCAGGTCGTGGGTCACGCCCAGCACCCGGTTGATCAGGTTGAATTCCAGCTGCTGCACACCCGCCAGCTTGCCCAGCTTGTTCTGGATCAGCGTTTGCTCGGTGGGGCAATCCATTGCTTCGATGCGAAAGTTGCTCAGCCGAGCCCCCGCCGTAGGGGCAGCGCCGAGCTTGATCACGCTGGGGCCCGCCGCGGTCGAGCAGCAGCTGTGGCCATGACTCGCGTGGTCATGCTTTTTGCCATGATCGTGATCGTGATCGTGGTCGTGCTTGTGCGGGGTGTGAATGGAATCGCTCATCAGGTTGCGTCCGGAAAAGGTGCCTGTTGCCAAGTAAAGACCCTGTAGCCACTATAGGGTCAAGCAACCTTTCGGAGATAATCGCGATGAAAATTGGTGAACTGGCTAAATTGACCGATTGTCAGGTCGAAACCATCCGTTATTACGAGCGCGAAGGGTTGCTGCCGGAGCCCGCGCGCAGTGAAGGCAACTACCGTTTATACACCCAGGCCCACGTGGAGCGGCTGACGTTCATCCGCAATTGTCGCAGCCTGGACATGACCCTCGAAGAAATCCGCAGCCTGCTCAACCTGCGCGACAGCCCGCAGGACCAGTGCGAAAGCGTGAACGCGCTGATCGACGAGCATATTCATCACGTCAAGGCACGGATCGACGGCTTGCTGGCCTTGCAGACACAACTGTTCGACCTGCGCCAACGGTGTGGCGAAGGGCCGAACGGGGAACATTGCGGAATTTTGCAGCAGCTGGAAGTCAGCGGATCGGTCAGCACGCCGGAAGGCGAGCCCAGCCATGTGGGCAGAAGCCACGGGCATTGACACCACCCTGTAGCCGCTGCCGCAGGCTGCGACAAGGGCCGAAGGACCTTCGCTCTTGAAAAAGCGCGACCCCTTCGGGCTCGATCGCAGCCTGCGGCAGCGACTACAGGGTTGGCGTTGAGGGTTTACACCGCCATCGGCGCGGTCATTGGCGCGTGGTGCTGATAGCCTTCGAGGCTGAAGTCGCTTGGCTCGATCAGGCCCAACCACTCCGGCTGGTACACGCCCGTCTTGGCGAATTCCGGCACGCGATCCGAGATCACCAGCTTAGGCATCGGGAACGGTTCACGGGTCAGTTGCTCATTGAGCATGTCCAGGTGGTTTTCATACACATGGGCATCGCCGATGAAGTAGGTGAACCAGCGTGGCGTGTAGCCGGTCAGACGGCCGATGAGGCTCAGCAGTGCAGCACCTTCGGTCAAGTTGAACGGTGTGCCCAGGCCCAGGTCGTTGGAACGGATGTACAGGGTCAGGGAAATTTCCCTGGTCTCGACATTCGGATGGAACTGATACAGCAAATGGCACGGCGGCAGAGCCATTTCGTCGAGCTGGGCGCAGTTCCAGCCGTGGAACAGAATACGGCGGCTGCCCGGGTCATTGATGATGGTGTCGACACACTGGCGCACCTGATCAATGGCTTTGTACAGCACCACGTAGGCCTGACCGTCTTCTTCACCTTCGGCGATCTGGCGATAGCCCTGGCTCAGGCACAACTCGATAGCCGCCTGGTTGCTGCGCTCGATTTGCTTGTAAGCCGGCCATTTACGCCATTGCACGCCGTAGATTTCGCCCAGGTCGTCTTCACCCTGGCGGAACGGGTTGGCCAGCCACTGCGCGTTTTCGTTGGCGTTCTGGTCCCACACCTTGCAACCCAGCGCACGGAAATCGGCGGCGCTGTTGACCGGACGCAGGAAGCCGCACATCTCGCCAATGGCAGATTTGAACGCCATGCGTCGGGTGGTGATGGCCGGGAAGCCTTCCTTGAGGTCATAGCGCAACATGGCGCCGGGCAGACTGATGGTCTTCACGCCGGTGCGGTTGGCTTGCAGGGTGCCGTTTTTGATGACGTTGGCAACGAGGTCGAGATATTGCTTCATGGTTTTCCTACCGTTTGAATGCAGGGCGTTGTGCGCCCTGCGATTCGAATTTAAAGCGCAGCTTTGTTAGCCGCTGGATCGCGGTGGTAAGCCCACCAGATCAGGAACAGGCCGCCCGCGATCATCGGGATGCAGAGAATTTGCCCCATCGTCACCCAGCCGAACGCCAGATAGCCTAGCTGGGCATCCGGTACACGGACGAATTCGACGATAAAGCGGAAGATGCCGTATAACAGGGCGAACATCCCGGACACTGCCATGGTTGGCCGAGGTTTACGCGAGTACAGCCAAAGAATCAGGAACAGTGCCACACCTTCCAGCGCAAACTGATAAAGCTGCGACGGATGGCGCGCCAGTTGCTGCGGGTCGGTAGGGAAGATCATCGCCCACGGCACATCACTGGCCTTGCCCCACAGTTCGGCGTTGATGAAGTTGCCGATGCGCCCCGCACCCAGGCCAATCGGCACCACAGGGGCGATAAAGTCCATGATCTGGAAGAACGATTTGCCGTTGCGCTTGCCGAACCACCAGACAGCCAGCATCACGCCGATCAGGCCACCGTGGAACGCCATGCCGCCTTTCCACACTTCAAAAATCAGCAGCGGGTTGGCGATGTAGGCGCTCAGGTCGTAAAACAGCACATAGCCCAAACGACCCCCGACAATCACACCCATGGCCACCCAGAACACCAGGTCGGAGAGTTTCTCCTTGGTCCAGGTCGGGTCGAAGCGGTTAAGGCGTCGCGACAGGATCAGCCAGGCAGCGCCAATGCCGATCAGGTACATCAAGCCATACCAATGGATTTTCAGCGGTCCGATGGCCAGTGCCACCGGGTCAATCTGCGGGTAAGGCAGCATTGCGACTCCTTGTTAGATCAGGAAACTCAAACCGACACAGAACAACAGTGCGGCAAACAGCCGTTTCAGCAGGCGTGGCGAAAGCTTGTGGGCCAGTCGCGCACCAAAACGGGCGAAAAACATGCTGGTCAGGGCAATCCCGAGCAGCGCCGGCAAGTAGACAAAACCGAGACTATGCGCGGGCAGGTCGGGGTTATGCCAGCCAATGATCATGAAACTTAATGCACCCACCAGCGCAATCGGCAATCCGCAGGCCGCCGAGGTGGCTACGGCTTGCTGCATCGGCACACTGCGCCAGCTCAGGAATGGCACGGTCAGCGAACCACCACCAATGCCGAAAATCGCCGAAGCCCAGCCAATCACGGTGCCCGCCAGGGTCAGACCGAGCTTGCCCGGCACCGTGCCGCTGGCCTTGGGCTGCAACCCCAGGGCCATTTGCACGGCAATCAACAGGGCGAACACGCCAATAATTTTCTGCAAGTGAGGACCGGCAATCGCTTCTGCCGTGATCGCACCAATACCCGCGCCGATCAGAATGCCCAGTGTCATCCAGACAAACAGCGGCCAGCGCACGGCGCCTTTGCGGTTGTGCTCACGAATCGAGTTGATCGAGGTAAAAATGATCGTGGCCAATGACGTACCCACGGCCAGATGGGTCAGCACCTCGCTGTCAAAACCCTGCAAGGTGAAGCTGAACACCAGCACCGGCACGATGATTATTCCGCCACCGACCCCGAACAGCCCGGCCAGCACGCCCGCAAAACCTCCCAGCACCAGATAGAGCAGAAATTCCATGACGCCCCCCAAATTTGATCCGCATGGTAACGGAGCAAGGGCTTTGGCTCCACTGCGCTGCAGTGGTATGGCGCGACCGGCCTGAGCAATCTATAAGTAGAGTGATTAAAAAAACATTAAGGACTGCCCATGTGTCTGATTGTCTTCGCTTGGCGCCCCGGCCATGCACAGCCTTTGGTCGTTGCGGCCAACCGCGATGAGTTTTATGCGCGCCCCGCCAAACCCTTTGCCCAATGGGCCAATACACCCCAGGTGTATGCTGGCCGCGACCTTGAGGCGGGCGGAACCTGGCTGGGGATTGGTGCTGACGGGCGCTTTGCGGCACTGACCAATATCCGCGAACCCCACAAGCCACCTTCGCGGCGTTCCCGAGGTGAATTGGTGGCGGACTTCTTGACCGGCAACCAGTCCATTGCAGAGTACTTCACGCAAATTGGGCGACGTTCCGTCGAATATGCTGGCTTTAACCTGCTTTTGGGCACCCGCGATCAACTCTGGCACTTCAACTCCAAAGACCTGGCGCCACAGCCGCTGGGCGAAGGTATTTATGGCTTGTCGAATGCCGGGCTCGACACTCCCTGGCCCAAGCTGATGAAGGCCAAGGCAGCGCTGGCCGAGGTACTCGACGACCCGCAACCGCAAGCCCTGCTGGCCTTGCTCAAAGACTCGCAAACCGCACCCTTTAGCGAACTGCCGGATACCGGTGTGGGGCTGGCCACAGAAAGCCTGCTGTCGAGTGTGTTCATTGCCAGTCCCAGCTACGGCACTCGCGCCAGCACGGCGCTGATCATCAATGCCGACGGTTCAAGGTTGGTTGTGGAGCACAGCTTCGGACCGCTCGGGGGGCGGCTGGGGGAAGTGAGGATAGAAGCCTGAGGGCATAAACCCTGTGGGAGCGGACTTGCTCGCGATACAGACACCACGGTCTGACTGATTGACCGAGTTGAATCTATCGCGAGCAAGCCCGCTCCCACACGTGGCCGCTTCTCAATACGGCTTGATTGCCGCCGGGTTCATCATCCGCGTCAGACCCATATTTTTCAGGGCCAGGTGGATGGTGCTGCGAATAACCTGCGGGTTGTCGATGGTCATCACTTCAGCCAACAGCTCCTTGGCGCGGCTC
Organism: Pseudomonas sp. RL_5y_Pfl2_69; assembly: GCF_963970465.1. Classification (NCBI taxonomy): domain Bacteria; kingdom Pseudomonadati; phylum Pseudomonadota; class Gammaproteobacteria; order Pseudomonadales; family Pseudomonadaceae; genus Pseudomonas; species Pseudomonas sp. RL_5y_Pfl2_69. The sequence goes on from NZ_CAXAOU010000014.1 coordinate 151,291, forward strand.
AGGCTGACCTGGCGCAGCATCCACTTCACTTTTGGCAGGTTGGTGGCGTTCATCGACAGGCTGTCAAAACCCATCGCCATCAGCAGGATCGCTGCCGCCGGATCACCGGCCATTTCACCGCAGATACTCGCCGGCTTGCCTTCAGCGTGGGCGTCGCGCACGACCGATTGCAGGGCTTGCAGTACGGCCGGGTGCAGGTAGTCGTACAAATCCGCGACCCGTGGGTTGTTACGGTCCACGGCCAGCAGGTATTGAGTCAGGTCGTTGGAACCCACCGACAGGAAGTCCACCTGGCGCGCCAGTTCCTTGGTCTGATAGACCGCCGCCGGGATTTCGATCATCACGCCAATGGGCGGCATCGGCACGTCGGTCCCTTCGTCACGCACTTCACCCCAGGCACGGTGCAACAGGTGCAAGGCTTCTTCGAGCTCATGGGTGCCGGAGATCATCGGCAGCAAAATGCGCAGGTTGTTCAGGCCTTCACTGGCCTTGAGCATGGCGCGGGCCTGAACCAGAAAGATTTCAGGGTGGTCGAGGGTGACGCGAATCCCGCGCCAGCCGAGGAACGGGTTGTCTTCCTTGATCGGGAAGTACGACAGTGACTTGTCGCCGCCAATGTCCAGGCTGCGCATCGTCACCGGTTGCGGATGGAAGGCGGCGAGTTGCTCGCGATAAATCGCCAACTGCTCCTTTTCGCTTGGAAAGCGCTGGTTGATCATGAACGGCACTTCGGTGCGGTACAGACCTACGCCTTCGGCGCCACGCTGCTGCGCACGCGCCACATCGGCCAGCAGGCCGGTGTTGACCCACAGCGGCATGCGATGCCCGTCCGGGGTGATGCACGGCAGCTCGCGCAGGGCGTCCAGCCCCAGGGACAACTGGCGTTCTTCTTCGACAACCTCGGCGTATTGCTTGCGCAACACTTCGCTGGGGTTGGTGTAGACCTCGCCGTGATAGCCATCGACGATCATCTGGATGCCGTCGACCTTGGAGTACGGCAGATCGACCAGGCCCATGACCGTAGGAATGCCCATGGCCCGTGCCAGAATGGCCACGTGGGAGTTGCCCGAACCCAGTACCGACACCAGGCCTATCAGCTTGCCCTCAGGCACTTCGCCGAGCATGGTGGCGGTCAGTTCTTCGCTGACCAGAATGGTGTTGTCGGGGTAGACCATGCTCTGCTGGCGATCATGCTGCAAGTAGGCCAGCAGGCGACGACCGAGGTCGCGCACATCCGACGCCCGCTCGCGCAGGTAATCGTCGTCCATCAATTCAAAACGGTTGACGTGATCAGTCACCACCTGACGCAGCGCGCCCTGGGCCCACTGACCGGTCTTGATGACATTTTTGACTTCGCTGCCCAGCGACGCATCGTCGAGCATCATCAGGTACACGTCGAACAGCGCCTGCTCTTCGGGGCGCAACTGCGTGGCGAGTTTTTTCGACACGGCGCGCATGTCGTTGCGCACGCCTTCGAGGGCTGTTTTGAACAGCGCGATTTCGGCAGGAATATCGGTGATGGCCTTGTCGGGCACCACGTCCAGATCCGCCGGAGGCAACATGACGACGGCAGTACCCACCGCCGCACCCGGAGAACCCGGCACGCCGACGAACTTGGCTTCCTGAATACCCTTGCCCTGACGGCCCAGACCGCGAATCGACCCCGTGGCTTCGGCATGGGCAATAACCCCTGCCAACTGGGCGCTCATGGTCACCAGGAAGGCTTCTTCACCCTCATCGAACTGGCGACGCTCCTTTTGCTGGATGACCAGAACCCCGACCACACGGCGGTGGTGGATGATCGGCGCACCCAGGAAAGAGGCATAGCGCTCCTCTCCGGTTTCGGCAAAGTAGCGATAGCGCGGGTGATCGGCGGCGTTTTCGAGGTTCAGAGGCTCTTCACGGGTGCCCACAAGGCCCACAAGGCCTTCGTTGGGCGCCATGCTGACTTTGCCGATCGAGCGCTTGTTCAAGCCCTCGGTGGCCATCAGGACAAAGCGGTTGGTCTCTGGATCAAGCAAATAGACCGAGCAGACCTGGCTGCTCATGGCCTCTTTGACGCGCAACACAATAATCCCCAACGCCGCCTTGAGATCCTTGGCGGAGTTAACTTCCTGGACGATCTTGCGCAGCGTATTGAGCATGGCTCGGGGTCGAACTCCGTGTCAGGCGCGCGTTAAAAGGCGCGGGGCAAGCTCTTTGAGAGCGCGACGGTAGACCTCGCGCTTGAATGTCACCACCTGGCCCAACGGGTACCAATAACTGACCCAACGCCAGCCATCGAACTCCGGTTTACCGGTCAAATCCATCCGCACCCGTTGCTCGTTAGAGACCAGGCGCAGCAAAAACCACTTCTGCTTCTGGCCGATACACAGCGGTTGGCTGTGGGTACGCACCAGTCGTTGCGGCAAACGATAACGCAACCAGCCTCGCGTGCAGGCGAGTATTTCTACATCTTCGCGTTCAAGGCCAACTTCTTCGTTCAGCTCACGGTACAAGGCGTCTTCCGGCGTCTCATCAGGGTTGATGCCTCCCTGTGGAAACTGCCAGGCGTCTTGATTGATACGGCGAGCCCAAAGTACCTGACCAGCGTCATTTGTCAGAATAATCCCGACATTAGGGCGGAAACCATCGGGGTCGATCACGGCAACAACCTCGCAAACGCATGTCACCGCATTGTTCCACAAAGGTTGTGAAAGCAGCAACGCGCCTTCCTGCCTTATGTGCACTCTTATTAAAAGACCGTATTCTTGTGGCCTTTTCTCAGGCAACTCAACGGGTAACCTCAATGCGTCTGGCTTTATTCGACTTGGACAACACCCTTCTGGGCGGTGACAGCGATCACGCCTGGGGCGACTACCTGTGCCAACGGGGCATTCTCGATGGCGACGCCTACAAGGCGCGCAACGACGAGTTCTACCAGGATTACCTGGCCGGCAAGCTCGACAACGCTGCCTATCTTAATTTCAGCATGGAAATCTTTGGCCGCCATGACATGGCGCAACTGGATCAGTGGCACCGCGAGTTCATGCGCGACTGCATCGACGGCCTGATGCTGCCCAAGGCCCAGGCCCTGCTTGCCAAGCACCGTGAAGCGGGCGACACGCTGGTGATCATCACCGCCACCAACCGCGTGGTCACGGCCCCCATTGCCCAGAAACTTGGCGTGGAACATCTGATTGCCACCGAGTGCGAAATCGTCGATGGCCGCTACACCGGACGCAGCACCGACGTACCGTGCTTCCGTGAAGGCAAGGTCACGCGCCTGAACCGCTGGATGGCCGAAAACGGCTACAGCCTTGAAGACAGCTACTTCTACAGCGACTCGATGAACGACTTGCCGTTGCTGGAGCAGGTTGACCATCCGGTGGCAGTGGACCCTGATCCAAACTTGCGAGCCGAGGCCATCAAGCGTGGCTGGGAAGTCATCTCGCTGCGCGACTGACACACAACCTGTGTGGGAGCGGCGGTGCGACGATTCGACTTGCTCGCGATAGGATCGCCGCGGTTTTTCTGCAAGACCGCAGTGATGCCATCGCGAGCAAGTGTTCTTAAACCGGCTTGGCGCCCATCAGCCCGGCAATGGCGATAAAGCAGACGGCACAAAAAATCGCCAAAACCAGCGTAAAGCCCGGATACCTGGCCATTCGTCCCAACCGCAGCCGGTTGAGGCGCACCACCAGCCACAACCAGCTCAAGCTGCCAAGCACATACAAACAGCTGCCCGCCAGTAACCACAATTGGCTCAGGGGCCAACCGGCCAAGTGCACCAGAAACCAGCCACTGACCGGCAACGCCAGCAAACACACCCCCATCAACGCCCAGACAAAGCTCCAGGGCCGCTGCACCAGCCCGCCCGACAGGTTCTTGTCCCCTGCACGCCAACGACGAATCACCAGGACCAGCAAGGCAATGGCGCTGACAAACAGCAGCAGTGTCGACACGCCATGCAGCAGTTTTAACGCTGTGAACGTTTCCATATGTTAATCCCTTGAGCCGTTCAATCAGCGTAGCGGCTATCAGCCAAGAAACAGCTGATAGGCCGGGTTATCGCTCTCATCCCAATACGGATAACCGATTTCCGCCAGTGCCGCCGGCACCAGATGGCGTTCGTCGGCAGGCACTTGCAGGCCCGCCATGACCCGACCATCGGCCGCACCGTGGTTGCGGTAATGGAACATCGAAATATTCCAGCGCCCGCCCAGCTTGTTCAGGAAGTTGAACAGCGCACCCGGACGCTCCGGAAACTCGAAACGGAACAGCAATTCATCACTGACCTTCGCCGCATGCCCGCCCACCATATGGCGGATGTGCAGCTTGGCCAGTTCGTTCTCGGTCAGGTCGACCACCGGAAAGCCTTGCTCTGTCAGGCTGGCCAGCAGTGCGCTGCGCGGGTCGTTTTCAGGATGAGTCTGCACACCCACGAAAATGTGCGCTTCGCTGCCGGTGTGGTAGCGGTAGTTGAATTCGGTGATTTGACGCTTGCCGATGGCCTGGCAAAACGCCTTGAAGCTGCCTGCTTCTTCTGGAATCGTCACGGCGATGATGGCTTCGCGGCCTTCACCCAGCTCTGCACGCTCGGCCACATGGCGCAAACGATCGAAGTTGACGTTGGCCCCGGAATCGATCGCCACCAGGGTCTGGCCCCGCACGCCCCGTTGCTCAACGTACTTCTTGATCCCGGCCACACCCAACGCGCCGGCAGGTTCGGTGATCGAGCGGGTATCGTCGAAGATATCCTTGATTGCCGCACAGATCTCGTCAGTGCTGACGGTGATCACTTCATCCACATAGTCTTTGCAGATGTCGAACGTGTACTGGCCAATCTGGCCCACAGCAACACCGTCGGCAAAAATCCCCACCGTTGGCAGTACCACGCGCTCGCCTGCCGCCATCGCAGCTTGCAGGCAGTTGGAGTCATCGGGCTCGACACCAATGATCTTGATATCCGGACGCAGATATTTCACGTACGCCGCAATACCGGCAATCAGCCCGCCACCGCCCACCGGGACGAAAATCGCATCCAGCGGCGCCGGGTGCTGGCGCAGAATTTCCATCGCCACGGTGCCCTGCCCGGCAATGGTGTGCGGGTCATCGTAGGGATGGACGTAGACGTAGCCTTTTTGCTCAACCAGTTGCAGCGAGTAGGCCAGCGCTTCCGGGAAGGAATCGCCGTGCAGCACCACAATGCCGCCACGGGAACGCACGCCTTCGACCTTGATCTCAGGTGTGGTTTTCGGCATGACGATAGTGGCTTTGACACCCAGTACCTTGGCCGCCAGGGCCAGGCCCTGGGCGTGGTTGCCAGCAGAGGCCGTGACCACACCGCAAGCGCGCTCGGCGTCGCTCAAGTGCATCAGCTTGTTGTAAGCGCCACGAATCTTGAACGAATACACCGGCTGCAAATCTTCACGCTTGAGCCAAATCTGGTTGCCCAACCGCTCAGTCAGCTGGTTGGCCAGCTGCAACGGGGTTTCTACGGCAACGTCATAAACACGCGAGTTTAGGATCTTCTTAACGTACTGTTCGAGCATCGGGAAGCTTCACTGGGCGGGTTGGCAGGGACCAAGGAGTCTACCCCAGCGTTTACGCGGGCGACCATACGAATCCAAAGGTTTTACATGCTTGGGTTATACTTGCGCCCTTCTGTTTGTTTAACCTTCCCGCCCCGGAGCCCGCATGACCCAGGATCAACTCAAACAGGCCGTAGCCCAGGCTGCAGTCGACTTCATCCTTCCAAAACTGGATGACAAGAGCATCGTCGGGGTCGGCACCGGCTCCACGGCCAACTGCTTCATCGACGCCCTGGCCCAGCACAAGGGCGCATTCGACGGCGCCGTGGCCAGCTCGGAAGCCACCGCTGCCCGCCTCAAGGGCCACGGCATTCCGGTGTATGAGCTGAACACAGTCAGCGACCTGGAGTTCTACGTTGATGGCGCCGATGAAAGCGACGAAAACCTGAACCTGATCAAAGGCGGTGGCGCAGCCCTGACCCGCGAGAAGATCGTGGCGGCCGTGGCCAAGACCTTTATCTGCATCGCCGACGCCAGCAAACTGGTTCCGGTATTGGGGGCGTTCCCGCTGCCGGTTGAAGTGATCCCGATGGCCCGCAGCCACGTGGCCCGCGAACTGGTCAAGCTGGGTGGCGATCCGGTCTACCGCGAAGGCGTGGTGACGGACAACGGCAATATCATCATCGACGTGTTCAACATGCAGATCATCAACCCGGTTGAGCTGGAGCGTCAGATCAACGCCATTGTTGGCGTCGTGACCAACGGCCTGTTCGCCGCCCGCCCGGCTGACCTGCTGTTGCTGGGTACGCCTGAAGGCGTCAAAACCCTGAGCAAGTAACTGCAAAACTTGTAGCCGCTGCCGCAGGCTGCGATAAGGACCGCAGGGCCTTCGCTTTTAAGCAGGGTCGCTGCGTCGCAGTGGCGCACCAAACCCATCGCAGCCTGCGGCAGCGACTACAAATCAGGTTTTTTTGAACACGTAAAACAAATTCGGCTCACTCACCACGTACACCGTCCCGTCTTCGTCCATGGCCACACCTTCTGCCTGCGGCACTGACTTCTTCAGGCCATGACGGCCCTTTTTCAGCGACAACACACTGATCGGGCGCCCCTCCAGGTCCAGCTCCAGCAACAACCTGGACTCATCCGACAGCGCCAGCAAATGCCCGGTGCGTTCGTCAAACTGCAAGCTCGACAAATCCCGCACAAACAATCGCGCATCACGTCGCGGATTGGTCACCACATGGGTGGCGTAAGGTTGCTGCGCATTGGCCTGAGGAAAGCCGCGCACCTCATAAATCAACATCGGGTCGCGCTCCTTTGCCACAAACAGGCGCTTGCCCACAGAGTCATAGGCCAGGCCTTCAAAGCCCTTGTTGCCCGACCGGTTGATCCCCAGCGTCAATTGCTCCGCATCTTTGGCATCCAGCACCTGGGTGCTGTCATCGATCCTTACCTTGATCAGCCGCTGTTGACGCTCATCGGTGATGACGTAAGTGTTCTCGCCAATAAACTCAACGGCCTCGGCGTCGCCAAACCCGACCAGCGCGATGCGCCGCAAGAGACGACCATCGAGGGACAGCTCGACCAACTCGGCTTTTTTATTGGTGACGGTGAACAGGCTTTTGCGCAGCGGATCGTAGGTCAGGGCCGACACATCGTCCTCAAGCCCCTCGATCACCTTGCCTTGCAGCACGGCGCGGTACTCGCCCAGATTGATCGCAGCCGGATCGGCGGGTTGCCACAGCTGGCTGGCCTGAAACCAGGCTCGTTCAAAGATTCGAAAGTGTTGCGCGGCGAATCCGGCGGCCACAAGAGCCACGAGCATTACACCCAGAACAAGAGCAAAAGGACGGCTGACACGGCGCATTGAGGTCGAACTCTAAAAAATCAGGCAGGAGAAATACCACCACTGCCTGAACTCAACCTTAACCCTCAATACACAACGTGTCTGGCGCGCAAGACGGCTGGTTACCTGGCCTTTTTCTCGAAACGATAAAACAGGTTCGGCTCGCTCACCATGTAGAGCGTACCGTGCTCATCGATCGCGACCCCTTCGGCCCGGGGAATGGTGTTCTTGAGACCGTTGAAACCGCCGAGCAAGGTCATGAAACTGACTTGCTCGCCCAGCTCATCAAGTTCAAGGAGCATGTGCGAATCAGCCGACAGCACCAGTGTGTGCCCCGTGCGCGGGTCAATGCTCAGGGCAGACAGATTGCGCAGATCCAGTTCATCGCTGGGTACTTTTTGCTTGCTTCCGGTGAGTACCTGGCCGCCATCGCTTTTCCATACAAACAACTGCGGCGGACGCTCCTCACCCAGCAACAGCTGCTGGCGGCGGGGATCCCAGGCAATGGCTTCAAACGCCTTGTTCTGGTTTTTCGACGGGCCCAGGTCGTACTTGGGGAAGTCGGCAATGTTCAAGGTTTTGGTGTCGGCATCGATATTAACGATGCTCAGCATGTGCTCACGCTCGTCAACAATGGCCAGCAGACCGTTTTCCATCACCGTCAGGCCTTCGGGGTTGCTCCAGCCCACCAGAGGAATTTTACGCAGCACATCGCCATCAAGGGTCAGCTCCACCAGGAACGGATTCTTGCCCATCACCGAAAACAGCGTTTTGCTCAGCGGGTTATAAGCCAGATCTGATGCTTCGTCCTTTTCCATCCCCGGCAGCACCTTGGCATCAATCACCACGGTGTAGTCAGGCAGCCACACACTTTCGTTCTGCTCAGACGGGCTTTCAAACCGTTCCAGCACCCACAATGCACCGCGGTCATCCCAATGCATGATCGACGCCAGTCCATAGAGCAATGCGCCAAGCAGCAATAACCAGTAATACCAGCGCATGCGCAAGCGAGAGGACTTGGGGAGAGGCGGAATCAACTGAGGGTCTGTTGCCATTTGAGTGGGCTTCCATGAGATTTGGCTGATGCTGGACATCACAAAGCGGGCAAACCGACTGCCTCGCGCGCAATGATTATGCAAAAGGCGTGTGAAATTAATAGTAAAAATGCCAAAAAACTTGATGGCACTGGTCCTTGCTGATTGAACGAGTGCCATTGATCGAAAGCGCGGTTCACTTCACAGGTATAAAAATAGACGCCCATCCACTCTCGGGCCTGACTCTCTATAACTTTTAGTACCCCACAGACACTAATACCGAACAACTAGCACTTGCCTTTCATTATCTACACGCTCTACCAGTAGGAGATTTCCGAATAACCCAAAGACATTCACACGCATTCCATTCTCCCTTGACACTCAGACTTCCAGGCTCTTATCTAATAAAACAACCGGCTCGGCTGACTTACTGAAGTAGTTATATATCGATCGCCTACTGTGCAGCTAACACCAGCCACCACGCACATTCATCGCAGGCCCTTCATCACACGGCACCAGGCCCGGAGCTCGCCTGTGCGACGCCTGTCGCCCACTGACCAGCCAGAAAGGAATCTTTTATATATGCCCTTTACCTCATGCATAAACAAACTTGCGCCTCCCGCACTTTCCAACCCTGAAAAAAACACGATCTGCGCACGGGCCGCTGAACATTTGCTTATCACAATAACGCCTTATAAAAACATGGAGGAAGGCGACCTCGTCGAGTTGTTTTGGGACGGCTGTTATGTAACCTCGCAGAAAATTCTAAACACTGACATTGGCCACCCTGTGCTGTTAAGAGTGCCTCAAAGTTTTATTCAAAGTGGCTCGGCACGTCTTTATTACCGTGTGATGCATATCGGCAGTACCCCTGCTCTTTCTGCCCAGCTCAAGGTCTTTGTCAAACTTGACTGCCCGGGCGGGGAAGCCGTCGGCGATGAAAATCAGGGCCTCGCCCCACTCATCATTCCCGAGCCCATCCAGCGTTACGGGGTTAACTCCAGCCAGATGAGACGCGGCGTACCCGTGACCATCGAGCCCTACCGCAACATGGCCTGCGAAGACGCGATCACCCTGCTGTGGGGCGACGTACGCCTGGACCTGCCCAAACTGCGCCAGGTGGATATCGACAAGCCTGTGGGCGTGTTCGTCCCCCCACACATCATTCAGGAAGCCGGTGAAGACTCCAAACTGGAAGTCACCTACTGCGTGATCGACCGTGCTGGCAACAATTCGCGCTGGGCGCCCGCACGAATACTCAAGGTAGGCGCCCCAAAACGCTATCTAAAGCCCACGCCACGGGAGGCACTGCACGCGGCAGAGACACACCCCGACTGGCGCAGCTAGGGCCGGGGACGCAATGGAATCATCTATTTATATTCCTAAAAGTTAGTTCTTTTAATTTTTATACTCGATTAGGGTATATAGACCGGACCACCGGACTCTCTGCTTTTATCCGCGCCGCTCAAGCGGCGCTCCCATGAAACGTGAGGTAGGTATGGTCCGTAAAACAATCACCCTTGTGCATAACGCCAGGGCATTGAGTGCAGCCAAGGAGCGGTACTAATGTCCAATCTGGCCAATGCACACCTGCAAAGCGACCAGGATGTCGCGCCTCTGTTGCTGGCAGCGCAGGTTCTGCGCACCGACAACGAAGCCCTTGAAGCCGCCCGCGCGCTGGCTGCCAGCGCACGGGAACACGCGGGCAAACGCGACCAGCAACGCAAGCTGCCGTGGTCGCATATAGAAGCCTTTACCCGTAGTGGCCTGGGAAGTATCTCCATTGGCCGCGAGTTTGGCGGGCCCAAGGTGTCATTCGTGACCCTGGCCGAAGTGTTCGCGATTATTTCTGCTGCCGATCCGGCGCTGGGGCAGATCCCGCAGAATCAGGTCGGCATTCTCAGCCTGATCGCTGCCACGGCCACCCAGGCGCAAAAAGAACAACTGTTCGCCAGCGTGCTGCAAGGCTGGCGCATCGGCAATGCAGGTCCCGAACGCGGCAGCAAAAACACCCTCGACCTGAAGGCCCGGATCACCGCCGATGGCGACGATTTCGTCATCAACGGTCAAAAGTTTTATTCCACCGGGGCCCTGTTCGCCCACTGGATTGCGGTAAAGGCAATCAACGATCACGGCAAGCCGGTCATGGCCTTTGTTCGTCGCGGCACACCGGGCTTGCGCGTTGTCGATGACTGGTCCGGATTTGGTCAGCGCACCACCGCCAGCGGCACCGTACTGCTCAACAATGTTCGAGTTGAAGCCGAACTGGTGGTCGACAGTTCGCGCCTCAACGATGCACCCAATATTCAAGGCGCGGTGTCGCAGTTGATCCAGGCGGCCATCGATCTGGGTATTGCCCGGGGCGCCATCGCCGACACCATCAGTTTTGTGCGCGAACGCTCACGCCCGTGGATCGACGCCAAGGTCGAACGCAACAGCGATGACCCTTACGTGATCGCCGACATCGGCAAGCTGCACATTGAGTTGCACGCCGCCGAGGCCCTGCTGCGCAAAGCCGGTCGCGTGCTGGACGAAGTCAGCGCCGCTGCGATTGACGCTCCCGCCGCTGCCCGCGCATCCATTGCCGTGGCCGAGGCCAAAGTGTTGACCACCGAGCTGTCGTTGCTGGCCAGCGAAAAGCTCTTCGAACTCGCCGGCAGCCGCGCCACCCTTGCCGAATTCAACCTCGACCGCCACTGGCGCAACGCCCGGGTGCATACCCTGCACGACCCGGTGCGCTGGAAGTACCACGCCATTGGCGCTTACCGCCTCAACGGCACCTTGCCTGCCCGGCATTCCTGGATCTGACCCTGGAGACACCCATGTCACTGATATCCAAACAGGTCCCGGTTATCCACAGCGATGCCGAGGCCCTGAGCGTAGCCCGTGAGCTGGCGGCGCATTTCAAACGCGACAGCGCCTTGCGCGATCGTGAGCGACGCCTGCCTTTTGATGAGCTGGAACTGTTTTCCCACACCGGCCTGTGGGGCATCACCGTGCCCAAGGCCTACGGCGGTGCCGGTGTGTCCAATGTCACCCTGGCCCAGGTTGTCGCGTTGATCGCTGCGGCCGATGCCTCGCTGGGGCAAATCCCGCAGAATCACTTTTATGCCCTTGAAGTTCTTCGGGTCAATGGCACTCACGAGCAAAAGCAGCGGCTGTATGCCGAAGTGCTGGCCGGGCAACGCTTCGGCAATGCCCTGGCCGAAATCGGCACCAAGACTGCACACGATCGCACCACCCACCTGGCCAAGGCCGAACACGGCTATCGCATCACCGGCCGCAAGTTCTACGCCACCGGCGCACTGTATGCGCAGCGGATTCCAACCTCGGTGGTGGACGATAACGGTATCCAGCACCTGGCATTTGTCCACCGCGACAGCGACGGCCTGAGCGTGATCGACGACTGGAGCGGCTTTGGCCAGCGCACCACGGGCAGTGGCTCGGTGGTATTCGACAACGTATCGGTCGCCGCCCAGGACGTGATCCCGTTTCAAAGCGCCTTCGAGCGTCCGACCCCGGTTGGCCCGCTGGCGCAAATTCTGCACGCCGCCATCGACACCGGTATTGCCCGCGCCGCCTTTGAAGACGCCCTGAATTTTGTGCGTACCAAAACCCGGCCCTGGATCGACGCCACCACCGATATCGCCAGCGAAGACCCCCTGACCCTGAAAAGCTTCGGCCACTTGAGTGTGCGCCTGCATGCTGCCGAGGCCCTGCTGGAGCGGGCCGGGGAATTCCTCGACAGCGCCCAGACCGACACCAGCGCCAGCACCGTGGCTGCCGCCTCGATAGCCATCGCTGAGGCGCGAGCCCTGAGCACTGAAATTTCCCTGGCCGCGGGCAGCACTCTGTTCGAGCTGGCGGGCAGCCAGGCCACCCTGGCCGAACACGGTCTCGACCGCCACTGGCGCAATGCCCGGGTCCATACGCTGCATGACCCGGTGCGCTGGAAGTACCACGCCGTGGGCAACTACTACCTCAACGATGCCAACCCGCCACTGCGGGGGACCATTTGATGAGTAAAAAGAAGATCCTGATCAATGCCTTCAACATGAACTGCATTGGCCATATCAATCACGGGCTGTGGACGCACCCACGGGACAATTCGACCACCTTCAACACCCTGGAGTACTGGACAGAGCTGGCTCAGCTATTGGAACGAGGACTGTTTGACGGGCTGTTCATCGCTGACATCGTGGGCGTGTACGACGTTTATCAACAGTCGGTTGATGTCCCCCTCAAAGAGGCGATCCAGTTGCCGGTCAACGACCCGCTGCTGCTGGTTTCGGCGATGGCTGCCGTCACCAAAAACCTCGGCTTTGGCCTGACCGCCAACTTGACCTACGAAACCCCGTATTTATTCGCGCGCCGCATGTCGACCCTGGATCACCTGACCCGCGGCCGCGTAGGCTGGAATATTGTCACTGGCTACCTCGACAGCGCAGCCAAGGCCATGGGCCTGACCGAGCAAGTCGAGCACGACCGTCGCTACGATCAGGCCGATGAGTACCTGCAAGTGCTTTACAAGCTCTGGGAAGGCAGCTGGGAAAACGACGCCGTGATCAATGACCCGGTGCAGCGCATCTACGCCCGGCCCGACAAGGTTCACAAGGTCAAACACGACGGTGAGTTCTATCAGGTGGAGGGGTATCACCTCTGCGAACCGTCGCCCCAGCGCACCCCGGTACTGTTTCAGGCGGGCAGCTCGGATCGCGGGCTGGTATTTGCCGGGCGCCATGCCGAGTGCGTGTTTATCAGTGGCCAGACCAAGGCCGCCACCAAAGCCCAGGTCGACAAGGTTCGCGCCAGCGCCGTGGCGGCGGGTCGCAACCCTGACGACATCAAATTGTTCATGGGCCTCAACGTGATCGTTGCACCGACCGAGGCACAGGCGCAGGCAAAGCGTGACGAGTACTTGCGCTATGCCAGCGCCGAAGCGGGAGTGGCGCACTTTTCCAGCTCCACGGGCATCGACTTTGCCGACTATGAACTGGACGAGCCGATCCAGTACGTGAAGAGCAACGCGATCCAGTCGGCGACCAAAGTGCTGCAAAACAATGACTGGACCCGGCGCAAGTTGCTCGAACAGCACGCGCTGGGAGGGCGCTACATCACCCTGGTGGGTTCGCCGGAACACGTGGCTGATGAACTGGAGTCGTGGATCGCAGAAACCGGCCTCGATGGCTTCAACCTGACCCGCATCGTCACCCCTGAAAGCTACGTCGATTTTATCGACCTGGTGGTACCCGAACTGCAACGCAGGGGCTCCTATAAAACCGCTTATGACACCGGCAGCCTGCGGCAAAAGCTGTTTGTCGACGGGGATGCGCACTTGCCACAACGCCATACCGGCGCGGCTTACAGATATCAAGACCTGTAGTCGCTGCCGCAGGCTGCGATCAGGCCTGCGGGGATTTCGAGAAAACGGGTTGCAGAGCAACCCTTCGCAGCCTTCGGCAGCGACTACAGGGTTTGAATTCCGACTATTTGACTGAGAAAACACCATGAACAAAAAACACGCACTGGTTCTGGCCCTCGGGCTGTTTAGCGGCCTCATCCACGCAGCCGACAAGCCCCTCAAGGTCGGCACCACCGCCGCTTTCGCCATCCCGCTGGAAACCGCAGTGGCCGAGGCCGACAAGCAAGGGCTCAAGGTCGAACTGGTGGAGTTCACCGACTGGATCGCACCTAACGTCAGCCTGGCCAGCGGCGATATCGACGTGAACTACTTCCAGCACATCCCCTTTCTGGAAAACGCCAAGGCCGCTGCCGGGTTTGACCTGACGCCTTACGCCAAAGGCATCATCAACAACGTGGGCCTGTATTCGAAAAAATACAAAAGCCTCGACGCCTTGCCTGAAGGCGCCACTGTCGCCATCGCCAACGACCCGATCAACAGCGGGCGCGGCTTGCAACTGCTGGCCAAGGCCGGGTTGATTACCCTCAAGCCCGGCGTCGGTTACAAGGCCACCGAAGAAGACATCATCGCCAACCCGAAGAAGATCAAAATCCTGCAGGTTGAAGCCGTGCAACTGGTACGTGCCTACGACGATGCCGATCTGGTTCAGGGCTACCCTGCCTACATCCGCCTGGCCAAAACCTTTGATGCCGAGTCGGCGTTGCTGTTCGACGGCATCGATCACCCCGAGTACGTGATTCAGTTCGTGATCCAGCCTAAAAACAAGGACGACCCGCGCCTGGCCAAGTTCATCGACATTTATCAGCACTCCCCCGTGGTCAAGGCCCAACTGGATAAGACCTACGGCAACCTGTACCAACCCGGCTGGGGAGGCTGATCATGAGCGTGGCCATTGCTCGCGAGCGGCTCGATCAGCCGCAGCCCAGCGCGAACCACACCGAGCTGCACCCCGAGCTGAGCCACGCCCATGTGCGTTTTATCGGTATCGGCAAAACCTATGACGGCCGCCAGGGCCCGGTGGATGCCCTCAAAGGCATCGACCTGGCGATTCAACGGGGTGAAATATTCGGCATTATTGGCCGCAGCGGCGCGGGCAAGTCGTCGCTGATTCGTACCATTAACCGCCTCGAACATCCCAGCAGCGGACGCGTGCTGATTGACCAGGTGGATATCGCCGGTTTTGACGAAGACACACTGGTCGCACTGCGGCGCAAGATCGGCATGATTTTCCAGCACTTCAACCTGATGTCGGCCAAGACCGTGTGGCAGAACGTCGAACTGCCGCTCAAGGTGGCGGGGGTTCCCAAGCTGCAACGCGAGCAGAAAGTCCGCGAACTGCTGGAGCTGGTCGGCCTGCAAGGCAAGCACACGGCCTACCCGGCGCAGCTTTCGGGCGGGCAGAAACAGCGTGTCGGCATTGCCCGGGCGCTGGTTCACGACCCGGCGATTCTGCTCTGCGACGAAGCCACCTCGGCGCTGGACCCCGAAACCACGCAGTCGATTCTGGGCTTGCTGCGCGAAATCAATCAGCGCCTGGGCCTGACCATCATCCTCATCACCCATGAAATGGCTGTGATTCGGGATATTTGCCACCGCGTAGTGGTGCTTGAGCAAGGCCGGGTGGTGGAGCAAGGGCCGGTGTGGCAAGTGTTTGGCGACCCGCAGCACGATGTCAGCAAAACCCTGCTCGCGCCGCTGCAAGACACCCTGCCCGAAGCCCTGCAAAAGCGTATTTGCGCGCAACCGCTGTCTTCGCAATCCAGCGTGATCCTGCGTCTGCGCTTCACCGGCAACCAGGCGCAAGAGCCGGATCTTGGCGCGTTGTTCAGCGCCCTGGGTGGGCAGGTGCGACTGCTGCACGGCGGTGTCGAGCACATCCAGGGCCATGCCCTGGGCCAACTGCTGCTCAGCGTGACCAGCACGTCGCTGGGCGCGGACGAACTGCGCAAGCGCGCCGGTCAATGGGCACAACAGGTCGAGGTGGTGGGTTATGGGATTTGATCGTTTATGGCAGGGGGTGATCGACACCTTCTTGATGGTCGGTGTGTCTTCGCTGATCGCGCTGATCCTGGGTATTCCGCTGGCGGTGATTCTGGTCACCAGCGGCAAGGGTGGTATTTACGAGGCCCCTACGCTGAACAAGGCATTGGGTGCGTTCGTGAATCTGTTTCGCTCAATTCCCTTTCTGATTTTGATGGTGGCGCTGATCCCGTTTACCCGCCTGATTGTAGGCACTACCTACGGGGTCTGGGCTGCAGTCGTACCACTGACCATCGCGGCTACACCGTTTTTTGCCCGGATTGCCGAAGTCAGCCTGCGCGAAGTTGATCACGGATTGATCGAAGCCGCCCAGGCGATGGGCTGCAAGCGTCATCACATCATCTGGCATGTGCTGTTGCCCGAAGCCTTACCCGGTATCGTCGGCGGTTTTACCATCACCCTGGTGACCATGATCAACTCTTCGGCAATGGCTGGCGCGATCGGTGCAGGCGGGTTGGGTGACATTGCATACCGCTACGGCTATCAGCGCTTCGACTCGCAAGTGATGTTGACCGTGATCGTATTGCTGGTGATTTTGGTGGCCGTGATCCAGCTCGGCGGCGACCGCCTGGCCCTGGCACTGAACAAACGCTGAGGTATAGTCGGCGGCCTGACTGACGCCGACTGAGCCTGCGATGACCCTCGATCCAAAGACCCTCGAACAGATTGCTGCCATCACACTTGGCCACTATCAACAGAGTGCCGAAGGCTTCCGTGAAGGCACCCGCGACCACGACGTGAGCCAGAACATCAACGCTCTGCTGCGGCATATCCAGGGCAGTTCGCCGTTTTCGATTCTGGATTTTGGCTGTGGTCCGGGTCGCGACCTGCAAACCTTCACCCGGCTGGGTCATGTCGCGGTCGGGCTGGACGGCACCGAGCGTTTCACCCAAATGGCCCGCGAGGACAGCGGCTGCGAAGTGTGGCACCAAGACTTTCTCAAGCTTGATTTGCCCGCTGAGCGCTTCGACGGCATTTTTGCCAACGCCTCGTTGTTCCATGTGCCGACCCAGGAACTGGGCCAGGTACTGGGCAAGCTGCACGCCACCTTGAAACCCGGAGGTGTACTGCTCAGTTCCAACCCTCGCGGCGACAACCGTGAAGGCTGGAACGGTGAACGTTATGGCGCTTATCACGATCTGGAGAACTGGCGTGCGATGCTGGTGGCAGCCGGTTTTGCCGAACTTGAACACTACTATCGCCCGGCGGGCTTGCCCCGTGACCAGCAGCCGTGGCTGGTGAGTGTGTGGCGCAAGCCCGCTGCACAAGCCCTGTAGTCGCTGCCGAAGGCTGCGAAGGGTTGCGGAGCAACCCGTTATTCTGAATTTCACGCGACCCTCAACGCAGCCTTCGGCAGCGACTACAGTGCTGTAAACGGTGTGATCTTAGCCAAAGAACCAGTAGCACACCAAAATAGCGGCCACGACACCCGCCAGTTCAGCCAGCAAGGCGCAGCTCACCGCATGCCGGGCTCGCTGGATACCCACGGCACCGAAGTACACCGCCAGCACATAGAAGGTGGTTTCAGTACTGCCCTGCACCGTGGCCGCCACCAGCGCCGGGAAGCTGTCCACACCCTGGGTCTGCATGGTTTCGATCAGCAACGCCCGTGCAGCACTGCCCGAGAAAGGCTTGACCATCGCCGTGGGCAAAGCGTCGACAAAACGGGTGTCCCACCCCAACCACTCGACCACATGACGAATGCCGTCCAGGCCAAAGTCCAGGGCCCCGGATGCCCGCAACACCCCCACTGCACACAGCATCGCCACCAGATATGGCAGCAGGTTTTTTGCCACGTCGAAGCCTTCCTTGGCCCCTTCAACGAACGCTTCGTAAACCTTGACCTTGCGCAAGGCGCCAATCACCAGAAACAACATGATCAGCCCAAACAGGGTGAGGTTGCCCAGGATCGAGGACAGGCTGGCTAGCGCCGTGGCCGACAGGGTCGCCAGCAGCGCCATGAAGCCGCCCAGGATCAACGCGCCAGGCACCAGGTACGCCAGCACCACCGGGTCCCACAGCCGCAGGCGCTGCACCACGGCGACCGATAGCAGCCCGACCAGGGTTGAGGCACTGGTCGCCAGCAGGATCGGCAGGAACACCAGCGTCGGGTCAGGAGCCCCTTGCTGGGCGCGATACATAAAGATGGTGACCGGCAACAGGGTCAGGGACGAGGCGTTGAGCACCAGGAACAGGATTTGCGCATTGCTGGCACTGGTCGGACTCGGGTTGAGTTCTTGCAGGGCGCGCATGGCTTTGAGGCCGATGGGAGTGGCGGCGTTGTCCAGCCCCAGGCCGTTGGCGGCAAAGTTAAGGGTGATAAAGCCCAGCGCCGGGTGGCCGGGCGGGACTTCCGGCATCAGGCGCTTGAACAGCGGCCCCAGCGCCCTGCCCAGCCAGTCCACGATCCCGGCCTTTTCGGCAATACGCAAAAAGCCCAGCCATAACGTCAGTGTGCCGAAGAGCAAAATCATCACTTCGACCGACAACTTGGCCATGGCGAAGATGCTTTCCACGATCGCGGAGAAGATCCCCGCATTGCCTCCCACCAGCCATTGGGCGAGCGCCGACACCGTAGCGACGACGAAAAAGCTGAGCCATAGGCCGTTGAGCATCAAGAAAACTCCTGGAAGATGGTGCGAATGATAGCGGCCTACCCCCAGAAACAACAAACCCCGGCCTGGGCCGGGGTTTGTGGGAGTTGCACTACCAGGCGAGGTTACTCACCTTTTGGCAGGGCTTCCTTGCTGCGCCAGTGCGGCAGCGAGTTCCAGTAGCGCTCGCCCTTGGCGTCGTCGTACATGCCTTCCCAACGGGAGATCACCAGTACCGCCAGGGCGTTACCGATCACGTTCAGGGCCGTACGGGCCATGTCCATCACACGGTCAACACCGGCGATAAAGGCCAGACCTTCCAGCGGGATACCCACGCTGCCCAGCGTGGCCAGCAGCACCACGAAGGACACGCCCGGCACACCGGCGATGCCTTTGGAGGTGACCATCAGGGTCAATACCAGCAGCAGTTGCTGGCTGAGCGACAGGTCGATGCCGTACAGCTGAGCGATAAAGATTGCCGCGATGCTCTGGTACAGGGTCGAACCGTCAAGGTTGAACGAGTAGCCGGTCGGTACCACAAAGCTGCAAATCGCTTTCGGTGCGCCGTAGGCTTCCATCTTCTCGATCACGCGCGGCAGCACGGTTTCGGAGCTGGCGGTGGAGTAAGCCAGTACCAGTTCGTCCTTGAAGATGCGCATCAGCTTGATCACGGAGAAGCCGAACAGCTTGGCGATCAGGCCCAGTACCGCAAAGGCGAAGAACAGGATGGCCGCGTAAACCAGCACCACCAGCTTGGCCAATGGCACCAGGGAGGCGAAGCCGAAGTTGGCGACGGTCACGGCGATCAGGGCAAACACACCGATTGGCGCGTAGTTCATGATCATGTGAGTGACTTTGAACATCGACTCGGACACGCCCTGGAAGGTTTTCACCAGCGGGT